>NZ_JBIUTF010000002.1:1224376-1290216 GCF_044741745.1 Streptomyces sp. NPDC088116
GAGGCGGGGTCCGACTCGTCGGAGCGGATCCGTGGCGCCCGTACGGTACGGAGCCCGGTCGAGTCGCGCGAGCCGGACGGGACGTTCGATGCGGTGATGCTCGCGTCGTACCCGGTGCATGGGGGCGAACACAGTGTGCGACGGCATGTTGCGCACACCTGCCGTGAGCATGTCGCCGACGGCAGCCCTGTGTTGATCCAGCCGTCGCGTGGCGCCGCCGGGTTCAGTGCACGATGGTGTAGCTGCGCCAGGGGCCCTTGCCGGGCGTGATCACGTCGGAGAGCGTGGTGGCGATGTACGCCGTCTTCTCGCCGGTGCAGTCGGGCGTCCGGTACATCACGAGGTCGACCAGCGTGCGGTTCGTGACCTCGACGGCGCCCGGTCCGAGCCGGTGACAGCCCGTGACCAAGGGGCTGGATACTTTGACGTGCTGCTTCTGCTCGGTGTCGTACGTGATGGTGCCGACCGCGGTCCGGCCGAGACCGGAACAGCCCGCGGTGGCGAGGGTCAGGAGCACTGCCGCGGCGGCGACGCCGAGGCGCCGGTGATCGGTCACGGACATGGGCGCTCCTCGTCTGTGCTGTACGGACAGGCCGCTTGTGCTGTACGGACAGGCCGCTGCTGGTCACATTGCAGGATCACGGGTGCGGCGGCACCAGATGCGCGTCCGGCCGGGCTACGGGCCCGTAGGTTCTCTCCTCGTTTCCCTCTTCGCGCATCTCGTTCGCACATCTCGACCCATGGGTCATACAGGGCATACCGTGGTGATTAGCACCTCGGTCCGGCGTCTAGGGAGCCCATGATGGTCGAGGAACTGGTTGTAGCTGTTATAGCGGCGATATGCGCGTGCGGGCTGTACGCACTGGCCGCCGCCCGGGTCGTCAAGCAGTACGAGCGGGGCGTGGTGCTGCGCCTCGGGCGGCTGCGCGACGGCATCAGAGGGCCCGGATTCACGACGATCATTCCGTTCGTGGACAAGCTGCGCAAAGTCAACATGCAGATCGTGACGATGCCCGTGCCCGCGCAGGACGGCATCACGCGTGACAACGTCACTGTGCGCGTGGACGCCGTGATCTATTTCAAGGTGGTGGACCCGGCGGACGCGGTGATCCGGGTCGAGGACTACCGGTTCGCGGTGTCGCAGATGGCGCAGACCTCACTGCGGTCGATCATCGGAAAGAGCGATCTGGATGATCTGCTCTCGAACCGCGAGAAGCTGAATCAGGGCCTGGAGTTGATGATCGACAGTCCGTCGATCGGCTGGGGCGTCCAGATCGACCGTGTCGAGATCAAGGACGTGTCGTTGCCGGAGACGATGAAGCGTTCGATGGCTCGCCAGGCGGAGGCGGACCGGGAGCGGCGCGCGCGGGTGATCAACGCCGACGCGGAGTTGCAGGCGTCGAAGAAGCTCGCCGAGGCGGCAGAGCAGATGTCCGGGCAGCCCGCCGCGCTCCAGTTGCGGCTGCTCCAGACCGTGGTGGCCGTGGCCGCGGAGAAGAACTCCACACTCGTCCTGCCCTTCCCCGTCGAACTGCTCCGCTTCCTCGAACGGGCGACGCCGGCCGAGGCCGTCCAGGCGGTACGGAGCGTCTCGGGTGCCGCGGCGGCGGTTCCGGGAGCGCAGACCGGGGCCTCCGAGCCGTTCACGCCCTCCCCGTCGTCCGTACAGGAGACGCAGGAGACACCGGAGACGTCGACTGCTGTACCGGGGACACCGGCCGGGGCCGCGCCCGCTGCCTCCGCCGACCCCGTATCGCGGCCCGAGTCCGAGTCCGAGTCCGAGTCCGGGTCGGGGTCGGGGTCCGAGCTTGAGCCCGACCCCGATCCTGTCCGGTCCTTCGGAACTACGGCCGGATCCGGCGGGGCGGCCGCGCCGTCCGCGCCGCGTCCGTCCGCACCGCGTCAGACATCCGAGCCGCCCCGCCCCCGTGTCTGATCCACCCTGATCCACCCGGCGTCCCGTCCATCTGCCAGCTGCCCGCACACTCGCCCCGCTTCCCCGGTGCTGCCCCGCCTCCCCGACCTTGTGGCGCAGGGCCGCGGGAAGCGGGGCGTGCGTTCTGGAGCGAGGGGTGCTTTTTGCTGGTAGGGCGGCGCTGAGCTGCGCAAACGCGGTTCAGGGACCGACTGTCAGACCCCCCGCCTAGACTCGCAGAGGTAATCAGATCTCGAGGTGGGAGGGAGTCGGTGGCCATGGCGCGATTGGCGCATACCCGCGCACAGCCGACCGCGCGTGTCCCGGCGACCGACCAGCTCGCAGCACCGGCATCAGCACTCACACCCACGTCAGCAACCACAGCGGGATCCGCACCGGAACCCACACCAGGATCCGCGCCAGGACGCACCTCCGCATCGCCCGCGTCCGTCTCCGCACCCGCATCCCCTGCTTCACGCGTGGATCCGTCCGTGTCCGTGTCCGAGTCCGCTTCGGTGGCCCTGTCCGCGTCCCTGAGCGCGGGGCTCGCGCGCTGCGCCGCCGTTTTTCTGCCCGCCGCTCTGCCGCGCGAGGGGCGGATCGCCTTCTGGGCCCCGGAAGGAAAGCTGCCCCTCGCGACGGAGGAATACGGGTCCGCCGACCCGGCTGGGCCGGGCGAGCCGGACGCCGCAGGTCCGGGCCGGGGGGAGCTGACGGTCGTACGGCGCCACGGCGCCGGAGTCCGTACGCGCGCGGTGCCCGCTGTGCTGCTGCCCGTCGCCGATGCCGTCCCGCTGCTGGTTCGTGCCAGGCGGGACGAAGCGGCGCATCCCTCGGCGGCCTGCTGGGGCGCCGCCGCGCTGCATGCCCTCCAGTTGACCGCGCGTGGCAGGCTGCTTCCCGGCCTCACCGCGTCCGACCACGACGCCTGGCGGGCAGGGCCGCTCGACGCCGACGACATCGCGCAGTTGCGGGCCATCGCCGCGGCCATGCCACCCGAGGCACATGCCGTGCCGCTCCCGGACCTGCGCCCGCTCCAACTGCCCGAGCCCGAAGCCCTGGTGAGGGCGTTCCTCGACGCCGTGGCCGACTCCCTGCCCCGTACCCCGGCGGCAGCGTACGCGGCGGGGGCGCCATTCGCCGCACGTGCCCCGCAGCATCTGCCGGGTGCCAGGGACTGGGCGGCGGAGGCGGCTGCCGGTATGGACGCGGGGGTGCGGGTCTCACTGCGCCTGGACCTGTCCGCGTACGACCTGTTCGACCAGGCGGCCGAGGCGGACGGGGGCGAGGACGCGGGCTCCGACGCGCTCTCGGGCACCGCCTCCCACGCCCGCTCCGGCGAGGCGGATGTCCCGCGCCGGGCCGGCGCCGCTCTCGTCCAGATCCACAGCCTGGCGGACCCCACCCTGGTCATCGACGCGGCCGGGCTCTGGGCGGGCCACGGCGACGAGAGCTTCGGTCCGCGCGCCCGAATCGATGCGATGCTCGCCCTGCGCCGCGCGGCGCGCGTGTGGACCCCGCTCGCCCGGCTGCTGGAGCGCGATGTCCCCGACGCGCTGCCCCTCTCCGAGGACGAACTGTACGAACTGCTCGGCCCGGGGGCGGCCCGCCTCTCGGCGGCGGGCGTCGCCGTCCACTGGCCCAGGGAGCTGGCCCGTACGCTCACCGCCGCCGCGGTCGTCCGTCCCGCGCCCGGTTCGGCCACGGACGGCACACCCTTCTTCGACAGCGAGGAACTGCTCAAGTTCAACTGGCAGTTGGCGCTCAACGGCGAACCCCTCACCGAGCAGGAGATGGACGCGCTCGCCGAGTCGCACCGCCCGATCGTTCGGCTGCGCGACCAGTGGGTGGTGGTCGACCCTGCTCTCGTCCGCAAGGCGCGCAAAAGGGAGTTGGGCCTGCTGGAGCCGGCTGACGCGCTGGCCGTCGCCCTCACCGGGACCGCCGAGATCGACGGTGAGACGGTCGAAGCGGTCCCGACCGGCGCGCTGGCGTCGCTGCGTGACCGCCTGACCTCCGGCCAGGACACGGTCCCCCAGCCACCGGCCCTGGCCGCCACGCTGCGCGACTACCAACTGCGCGGTCTCGCCTGGCTGGACATGATGACCTCACTCGGTCTGGGCGGCTGCCTCGCGGATGACATGGGCCTCGGCAAGACGATCACGGTCATCGCCCTCCACCTGCACCGGGCCCGTACGGAACCGACGCTCGTCATCTGCCCCGCCTCCCTCCTCGGCAACTGGCAGCGCGAGATCACCCGCTTCGCGCCCGGAGTACCCGTCCACCGCTTCCATGGCGCCGGGCGCAGCCTGGACGATGTGACGGACGGCTTCGTCCTCACCACCTACGGCACGATGCGCGGCAGCGCCGACACCCTGGCCGCGTACAGGTGGGGCATGGTGGTGGCCGACGAGGCCCAGCACGTCAAAAACCCCTTCTCGTCGACCGCCAAGGCGCTCCGAACGATCCCGGCGCCCGCCAGGATCGCGCTGACCGGCACCCCCGTGGAGAACAACCTCTCCGAGCTGTGGGCCCTGCTCGACTGGACCACCCCCGGTCTGCTCGGCCCGCTCAAGGCGTTCCGCTCCCGCCACGCCCGGATCGTGGAGAACGTGGAGAACGCCAAGAGCGCCGACGTCAAGGACGCGGAAAACGCGCAGGCGGTGGAGCGGCTGTCCCGGCTGGTCCGGCCGTTCCTGCTGCGCAGGAAGAAGTCCGACCCGGGCATCGTGCCCGAGCTGCCGCCCAAGACCGAGAGCGATCATCCCGTCGCTCTCACCCGTGAACAGGCCTCCCTCTACGAGGCGGTTGTCCGCGAGACGATGGCCGCCATCGAGGACGCCGAAGGCATCGCGCGCCGCGGCCTCGTCATGAAGCTGCTCACCTCCCTCAAGCAGATCTGCAACCACCCGGCGCAGTATCTGAAGGAGGACGGGGCCCGGCTCACCGGCCGTTCCGGCAAGCTCGCCCTCCTCGAAGAGCTTCTCGACACGATCCTCGCGGAGGACGGCTCGGTCCTGATCTTCACCCAGTACGTCTCGATGGCGCGGCTGCTCTCCGCCCACCTCACGACCCGTGCGATTCCGTCCCAGTTGCTGCACGGCGGTACACCGGTCGCGGAGCGCGAGCGCATGGTGGACCGGTTCCAGTCCGGCGAGACACCGGTCTTCGTCCTCTCGCTGAAGGCCGCGGGCACCGGCCTCAACCTGACCAGGGCCGGCCATGTCGTCCACTTCGACCGATGGTGGAATCCGGCCGTGGAGGAGCAGGCGACGGACCGCGCCTACCGCATCGGCCAGACCCAGCCCGTACAGGTCCACCGGCTGATCGCGGAAGGCACGGTCGAGGACCGGATCGCGGAGATGCTCGCGTCCAAGCGAGCGCTGGCCGATGCCGTCCTCGGCTCGGGCGAGGCGGCGCTGACCGAGCTGACCGACCGCGAACTGGCCGATCTGGTCTCCCTGCGGAGGCTCTCATGACGACTGCGCGCGCTCCCCGGCACGACGACCGACGCCGCACCTTCCCCGCTCTGTCCCCCAGACCGGGGGCACAGAGCGGGGAAGGTGACTTCGCCGCCACCTGGTGGGGGAACGCCTGGGTGGAGTCCATGGAGGACACCGCCCTCGACGTGGCCCGCCTCCAGCGCGGCCGCGCCTACGCGGGCCGCGGCCAGGTGGACGCGATCACCATCACCCCGGGCCGGGTCATGGCGTACGTCCACGGCTCCAGGCCTCGCCCGTACCGCACGGAAATCCGCCTCCGCACCCTCGCCGAGACCGACTGGGAAGAGCTGCTCGACACCGCGGCGGCCCGTCCCGACCACATCGCGGCGCTCCTGGACAAGGACATGCCGCACGCGCTCGCGGCATCGGCCGACCTCCTGCCCACCGTGGGAGACCTCACCCCCGACTGCTCCTGCCCGGACGACGGTTACCCCTGCAAGCACGCCGCCGCGCTCTGCTACCAGACGGCCAGACTTCTCGACGAGGATCCGTTCGTCCTGTTCCTGATGCGCGGACGCGGTGAGAACGAGATCCTCGCCGACCTGACCCGGCGCAACGCCACCCGCTCGGCGGCCGAACGGGCCACGGCGCCACCGCTCATGCCCTCCGTGGCGGCCCTCGCCGCTCTGGCGCCGCGTACGCTCCCGGAGCTTCCACCGCCGTTCCCCGTACCGGCGCAGCCCGGCCGGCCCCCCGTCTATCCACAGGCCCCCGGCGCACCCGACCCGCTCGCGCTCGACCTCCTCGCCACCGAGGCGGCGGCCCGCGCGCACATGTTCCTCACCACCGGACTCGACCCCATCGGCGCTCTCACTCCCTGGCAGGACGCCGTACGCCTGGCCGCCGCCCACCCCGGATCCGGGCTGACAGCCTCCACCCGTGCCCTCTACCGCGCCCTCGCGTCCGCCCTCGGCCGCACCCCCACCGACCTGGCCCGCGCCGTCGCCGCCTGGCGGCAGGGCGGACTCGCCGGACTCGCCGTGCTGGAAGAGCCCTGGGACCCGCCCGCGGGCCCCTTCGACCGGGCGCGCCCCGGTCTCGCCGCCGCCGACTTCCCGTCGTTCCGTCCCTGGCGCAACCGGCTGTCCACGTCCTCCCTCCAGCTCCGGTTCGGCCGGGACGGTGTCTGGTACGGCTATGAATCGGACCGCGACCGCGAGGACTGGTGGCCGCGCGGCACGCCCGACACCGATCCGGTGGGCGCGCTGACTGCCCTGCTCGGCAGGTGACGGGGCGGCCGGTAGGCTCGTGTCCCGCGTACGGATCAGCGGTTCAATCAGCGGTCTAAGGGGGCCTGGTGGAAGCCGAGTTGGTGGCACTCGCGACAGCGAGCGCGACAGCGATCGTCCAGCAGATGGCGACAGACGGCTGGATTCGCGCACGCGACCGGGTGGTGAGTTTCTTCGCGAACCGGGGCGCGGCGTCCCCCTCCCCGGAGGACATCGCGTCCGACCTGGACAGGTCACAGGCCGAACTGACCACCGCCCAGCAGGAGGACGACGAGGAGGCCGCCGCCGACGTCCGCGCGGAATGGCGCAACCGCGTGCGCCGCTCGCTCCGCGATGACCCGGAAGCGGCCTCCGAACTGCGCGTGCTGCTGGACGAGTTGAACCCCGGGATCCCGGCCCAGCAGGTCGGTGAAGTCCACAACACGATCAGCGGCGGCACCCAGCACGGCCCGGTCGTCCAGACCGGCACGATCGGCAGCCTGCGTTTCGGCACCGGCGGAGGGGAATGAGCGCCGTGACGGGCGACGGGGGAAGCGACGGGCCGGACGTCCGGCGAGGCGCCGGACGAGGCGCCGGAGGAAACAGCGTCAACGGCGGTAGCCAGCACGGCCTGGTCCAGGCGGGCGAGATCGGCACCTACACGCAGCATCTGCACTTCCACGGTCACGGAGCGGGTGACGCTTCCGGCCCACCTGGCTCGCCCGGCTCTCCTCCCTCCCACTCGTCCCCCTCGCCCATGGGGCATCAACTCCCCTTGGACAATGACGTGTTCGAGAACAGGGACCTCGACCGCGGCAAGGTATGGGAGGCGCTCGACGAGCGGCAGCGGTCGCCTCGTCCCGTACGCCCGCTGACAGCGGTCATCAGCGGGGTGGGCGGCATCGGCAAGACCGCGCTGGCCGTCCGCCTGAGCCATGAACTGAAGAGCCGTTTCACAGCGGCGTATGTCGATCTGGACGAATGGCGCACGGCCGGCTCGATCGACCTCCAGGCCCTGTTGAAGCACCTGCTCCGCTGGCTCGGCGCGGAGGAGAGCTGGTTGACGGCGGATTACCGCGAACAAGTACGACTGTACGAGAGGAAGACCCACGGGGCGCGCGTGGCGCTCGTCATCGACAACGTCTGGTCCGCCGACGAAATCTCCACGCTGTTGCCGGTCTCGGCCGAGTCGGTGGTCCTGGTCGTGAGCCAGGAGCGGCTGCGCCCGCTGGAAGCGCGCGGGGCGATCAGCATCGCACTGGACCCGCTGGCGGAGGAGCACGCCTCGGCCGTGCTCCACAAGATCGTCGCGGGGGCGGAGCGCGATGTGCCGCCGCGGGTTCTGGAGCAACTCGCGCGGCTCTGCGCGGGTTTCCCCATCGCCCTGCACGCAGCCGGCAGGCTGCTGTGCGAGCACCCCAGCAGGCGAACGGAACGGATCGTCGCGGACCTCACCAAGGACCTCTACGAGAAGGGGCTGTCCGTGGTGGAGGCAGTCTGGAACGCCGCCTACGACGCGCTCTCGGTCCCTGCCGCCCAGCGGCTCTACCGTTTGCTGCCCCAGCACCCCGGTTACGACATCGCGCTCGAAGCGGCCACGGCCCTGCTCGGCACCGGTCTCGACGACGCGGAGGACGCGCTCGACGCCCTGACGGACGCGGGCCTGCTGGCGCTCTCCCCACGCCCCGGCCGGAACCAGCTGCACGACCTGCTGCGCGCCCATGCCACACGCTGCGCGAACCGGCACACCGACCCGGCCGAGACGGAAGAAGGCCTGCGCAGGCTCCTGGTCTGGTACCGCAGGCAGGCGGAGCGGGCCGACCGGGCGATCGATCCCCGCCGGCCGCGTGTGGCCGAACCGGTCCCCGAGCCGTCAGACGCTCCCGAGCGGTCGGCGGCTCCCGGGCTTCCGGACGCCCCCGACGTTCCGTTCGCGAGCGCGGCGGAGGCCCGGACATGGCTCGACACCGAGCGCAAGGCGCTCTACGGACTGGTGCGGACCGCGAGCGATCTGGGTGAGGACACGCATGCCTGGTCCCTCTGCGAGCCACTGTGGAAGCACTACGAGGACCACCACAACCACACGGACGCGATCCGCGCTTTCCAGGTCGGCAAGGACGCCGCACAGCGCGCCGGGGCCGTCCGGGCCCTGATCCGGATGCGCTGTCAGCTTGCCCAGGCCCAGTGGAAGGCCGGCCGGGCGGGTGACGCGGACACGGAGACACAGCAGGCGGTGCGATCGGCCGAGTCGGTCGTGCCCGGGGAGAGACTGCATGCCTCGGCCCTGGAGTTCCGGGGAAAGTACTTCGCGTGGAACGGCGAACCGGACCGGGCCGTCGAGTACTTCGAGCGGTCGCGTGCGATTCACCGCACGATCGAGAACGCCTACGGCATCCTGCTGCAGAGCTTCCTGCTCGGCCGCACACTCCGAGCGGCTGGCCGCTTGCCCGAGGCGGAGACCGAGCTGACGACCGCCCTCGGACTGGCCCGGGAACAGGAGCACGAGCGCATGATCGGCCGGTCGGCGGCCGAGCTGGGCCGTACGCACCGCGAACTGGCCCGGCCGGAACAGGCCATTGCCGTGTACGAGGAGGCGCTGGCCCAGGAGCAGGCGCGGGGGTCCACGTACGACCAGACACAACTCCACGAAGAACTCGCCGCGTTGATCGAAGCGACCGGCGACACGGAATCCGCGGAGAGCCACCGTGCGCGCGCCCGCGAGCTGCGCATTGAGGCCGGCGTGGGGCCAGGGGTGGAGATCGGGACTTGAGCCGGGGGCGACGACGGTCACAACTCGGCGTAGGCGTCGCCGTCCGCCTCCCCGTCCGTCACGTACGCCAGCCGGACCGTTGACCGTCGGCCGCCCACCACACAGTCGATGGTCGCGGGCAGCGGGGGGCATCCGCTCTCCTCCAGCCGGCCGTGGACGCCGGAGAGCACCGCCGCCGGGTCGGGCCGTGTCCAGGGTTCGCCCCGGGAGACCTCGGTCATGATGCGCGCGGAGAGGAGCGGACGCCCGTACGGTCCCGGCTCACGACGTCGGAACACGCAGTGGTCGTGCCCGAGAACGGCGACCGCCGTCCGGCAGCCGGGATAGGTGTCCAGGATGTGATCCGTCCAGTCGCCCGCGGTCCACGTCGCATGCGGCCACACCGTGTCGGACTCGCGTGATGCGGACCGCGAGCGCCGGTGGATGAGCCCGGCGCTTCGCATCTCGTCCAGCGTCGAGAACCCGTCCTCCGCGACCACGTGGCCGCCGTGCGGGCCCCCGTCCAGCGGATACCGCGCCACCGTGACCGTCCCCCCGCGTACCTCGACGCGTGCCGCGAGCGCGGTCGGCCGCTGCCCCGAGATCCGGGGGACGGGCAACGGCCGGACGGCGACCGGACCGGGATACGGTTCGAGCCCGAGCAGCCGGTAGCAGCGAGTACGCAGATGCTCCAGCGAGCGCCCCTGCTCGGCGAAGGCCGCGGCGGCGAGGGCGCTGGTGGCGCCCGGCCGATGGCCCGCGACGGCGGCGTCCAACTGCGTGGCCAGAGGGTCGTCGGCCGTCAAGCGCGGTACGCGCGAGAGGAGTTCGGCCATCGGGCTGCCCGGAATCAGTTCCGTACCGCCCTCGTGGCAGCCGATCAGGGGCCGGTCCAGGGCCGCCGGATACAGCGCGGTGGACCCATGGTCGGTCAGCACACAATCGGCCGCGCCGAGGACCGCCGCCCACTCCTCGTACGGTCGCGCCAGCAGCAGCCCGGCGGCGAACGCGGGCTCCAGGTGCTGCCGCAGCGTGAAGGCGCCGAGTTCGCTGTGGACGTTGGGGTGCAGTACGAGCGCCACCTGATAGGCGTCGTAGGGCAGTTCGGCGATCAGCCGCCGGGGCAGCTCCGGCCTGCGCTCCAGCAGCGATTCGGGCCCCCACGTGGACACGACGGCCACCAGCCGCCGCCCACCGGTTCCCAGCGCGTCCCGGTACCGCTCCCGCCGCGTACGGGACGCCAGCATCCGGTCCAGCGTCGGATCCCCCACGACCGCGGCGCGCTCCGCCACGGCCGGCGACCGCGCGGCGAGCCGGACCAGTTGATCGGGATGCGCGAGCGCGTGCAGCGCCGCCAGCGGGACCCCGTCACGCAGGAGCTGCCGCGGATGCAGCCCGGACGCGGAGTCGTCGGTGGACGCCTGGGGGAGCCGCTTGTTGAAACCGGCCCCGTGCGGCAGGAGCACGAGCGGCCCGGTCAGCTCATGCAGCGGCCCGTTCGGACTGGCCGCCACCACGAGATCGTGCCCGCCGCGCACGGCGTCGGGCCAGGGGATCGTACGGGCACCCGCTCCGTCGAGCGCGGCGAGCGCGTCCGTACTGAAGTCGGACCCGGGAACGAGGGTGAAGACGGGCCGGACACGATGATCACCGGCGAAGACGGGGAGGGTGTCGAGCAGCCGGTTCAGTGCGGTGGCGGACCGTACGGCATACAGCACGGTCCGCCGGGCCCGAGCCGTCAGCCCGCTGCCCGCTGCCCGCTGCCCGCTGCCCGCTGCCCGCTGCCCGCTGCCCGCTGCCCGCTGCCCGCTTTTTGATGGTTGATTCTACTTTGTTCCGTCCGGCTGGGTGTGCCGTTTCCCTCAACCGCTGCGGCAGCACAGGTCTCGTGGGGTGGTTCCGGCGACATGTCGGAGATCGTACGCGGATGGTGCGCGGACGGCCGAAGCCGGGAGCACGGGGACTACGCCGTACTGCTCGCGTAGTCGTGCCGTACTCCCGGCTTCGGTGGGCGCCGCTTGCCGCGTCGGGCCGATAGCGGCTTCCGGCCGTCCGGTCAGGCCGTCGCCCAGGTCGGGCGGCCGCCTGGCCGGTCAGACCGTTCGGAGGGTCAGGCCGTGTGGAGCGTCAAGCCGTACCGGCTCAGGATCGGCTTGATCGGCTGGTAGATGGACTGGCCTCCGGCGGTGCAGTTGCCCGAGCCGCCCGAGGTCACTCCCTGGGCCTGGTCGCCGCTGATGTAGGCGCCGCCGGAGTCGCCGCCCTCGACGCAGGCGCTCGTCTGGGTCAGCGAGTAGACGGTGCCCTGGGCGTAATTGACTGTGACGTTCTTGGCCTGGACGTTGCCGCAGTGCCAGTGCGTGGTGGAGCCGGAGCGGCAGATGGAGGCGCCGACCGGGGCCTCGTTGGAGCCGCGGACCAGCTGGTCGGAGACGGTGCCCCAGCCGATGACCACCGGGACGGTCCACCAGCCGTTGGCGACGTTGACCCATGCGTAGTCATTGCCGGGGAAGGACGATCCCTGGAAGTTGCCGATGGCCGAGTTGTCCCAGCCGCGTACGGCCGCTCCGGTCTGGCCGCAGTGGCCGGCGGTGACGAAGCCGCCGTGCACGGAGAAGCCGATGGAACAGCGGACGTTGCCCGTGTAGTACGGGTCGCCACCGACGGTTCCGGCGGCGGTCGTCCGCGGTGCCTCGGCGATCTCCTCGACCGTGACCGGGCCGGTCTTCAGGGCGCGGGTCACGAAGTCGCGGACATCGTTGTCCTTCTTCTGCGCGGCGACGACGCTCACCACGACCTGGTTGCTCTTGGGGTCGACGCGCCAGCCGCTGACGCCGGTGGGCGCGTCGAGCGCGTCGAGACGCTCCTTGACCGTGTCCAGCTGCCGGGCGCTGTTCTTCACCAGGCGTACGGTCGCGCCGGTCGCCCGTACGGCGTCGGCGTTCCGGTCGCTGGTGACGGCGACGGTCAGCTTGCCGGTGTCCGGGGTGAACCAGGAGCCGCCGTACGTCGAGCCCGCCGCCTTGCGCGCCTTTCCTTCGACGGCTGTCGCCGTCTTCTCGGCGGCCAGTCGCGCCGTGGCCTCGCTCTCCGTCAGGCCGAGGTCCTTCTGCATCGCGGAGAGCAGTCCGGCGGAGGCCGGTGCTTCGGCGGCGGGAGCGGCCGCGGTCGCCGGGGCGATGCCTGCGGTTGCCCAGGTGCCGAGGAGGAGGAGTGCGGACAGGCCGGTACGTATCACGGTCGTACGTCTCAAGGGGGTGGCCCTTCTGTGTTCCAGCGACGGGGGGGGGAACGTGCAAGGGGTGAGAGCGCTCTCAGACGCTGCCAGCCGGAGCGTAGCGGAGGGTTATTGGCAGGTCCATACCAACAATCAACTCTCGTCGATCCGGCCGGGATCCAGCGGACGCGCGGTCCGGACATGAGGGCCGGACATGGGAGCTGGACATGGGAGCTGAACATGAGGGGCCGTCGGACCCTTTGTGCACCCCACGAGTCCCGCGCCCTCGGTCCTGCCGCCGCGGTCCTGCCGCCGTCGCGCGTCCAGGAATTCGTTCGATTACCGCTGTGCGGCCTTGATAGCGTCGGTGACGTGGCGAAACTCAATCAGATCATCGCAGTCGAGAAAGGCGTCAAGTCCAAGGCGCACCAGGACCTGACGGTGGCCCATCACGGCCTGCAGAAGCCGGCGTTGCTGGCCGGAATCTCCCGTACGTACCAGACGAAGGACGAGGAGGGCGAGCAGCTCCCGCCCGAGTCGACCCGGGTGCAGGTCAAGGCCGAGGACGTACTGCGCGAGACCGCGAAGACCCTGACGAGGCTGTTCGATGTGACCGCCACCAAGGACTGGGCGAACTGCGCCGCGCGCGCCGATGTCACCGTCGACGGGCGGGTGCTGGTGAGCGACGTGCCGGTGGCGTATCTGCTTTTCCTGGAGAAGCAGTTGACGGACCTCAACACCTTTGTGCGCAAGCTTCCGGTGCTGGACGCGTCGGAGTCCTGGAGCCAGGACCCGTCGACGGACGCGTGGAAGACGGAGGCGGTACGGACGCTCCGTACGAAGAAGGTGCCCCGCAACCACGTGAAGGCCGAGGCCACGGAGAAGCACCCGGCGCAGGTCGAGGTGTACTACGAGGACATCCCCGTCGGTTACTGGACGACGGTGAAGTTCAGTGGCGCGCTGCCGGCCCGGCGAGTGAACGAGCTGCTCGACCGGGTCGAGAAGCTCCAGCAGGCCGTGAAGTTCGCCCGTGAGGAGGCCAACGGCGCCGAGGTCACCGACCAGCGGGTGGGTGACGCGGTGTTCGGCTACCTGTTCGGGTAGCCTCAATGATTCCCCGACCGCCGTTTCGTGTGGCCGGGGTGCGCGAGGAGCGCAAGCTGAAACTGAGGCTTGTCGTGAAACGGCGCGGTTCCAGTGGAGGTTCGAGTCCTCCTCGCGGCACACCAGGAAGCATCCGGGAGGTCCGGGTGTATCGGAGGCATCCGGGAGATCCGGAGGCGTCCGGGAGGGTGGACGGGCCGCGGTAGCCCAACGGGCAGAGGCAGACCGCGATCAATCTCAGACTATTGCTCCAGACTCAGCATTCGCCGCCGATCGCCGGATCGAACGGGCCCAGGCCCCGTACGTCGAAATGCCGGTTCAAGTCCGGCCTGCGCAGCTCGATGCGCGGTGGTCCAAAGGCAGGACGCGGCGACATAAAGACTGACCTGGGTCCTCAAGTGTGCCGGCGTGCGACATGGGTGGCATCAAAGGGCCCGGGGGCCGGCTACGCCCTCGGGTCCGCTCCTCCTCCGTCCCTTCTCCGTCCCGCCTCCTCCCCCTCCGTCCCGCCTGGTCCCGCCTGCCTCCTTGTCCCTTGTCGGTAGAAGCTCCGTTTGCCGACAGAGGCTCCCGCGGCCCTACTGGCGGTAGCCGCTGAGGAAGCGGCCGATACGGCTGATGGCCGCGTCGAGATCGTCCGCGTACGGCAGGGTCAGGATCCGGAAGTGGTCCGGGCGCGGCCAGTTGAAGCCCGTTCCCTGGACGACCTGGATCTTCTCCCGGAGCAGCAGGTCCAGTACGAACCGCTCATCGTCGTGGATCTTGTGCACCTTCGGGTCGATCCGGGGGAAGGCGTACAGCGCGCCCTTCGGTTTCACACAGGACACGCCGGGGATCTCGTTGAGCTTCTCCCAGGCGCGGTCGCGCTGTTCGTACAGCCTGCCGCCGGGCGCGGTGAGTTCCCGGATGGACTGACGGCCACCGAGTGCGGCCTGAATGGCGTACTGCGCGGGCGCGTTGGGGCACAGGCGCATCGAGGCGAGCATCGTCAGGCCCTCCAGATAGCTGCGCGCGTGCTGCCGGGGGCCGGTGACGACGAGCCAGCCGGACCGGAAACCGGCGACCCGGTACGTCTTCGAGAGCCCGCTGAAGGTGAGAACGACCAGGTCGGGAGCGAGGGCCGCGGCGGTGTGGTGGACCGCGTCGTCGTAGACGATCTGGTCGTAGATCTCGTCGGCGAACACCATGAGCTGGTGGCGGCGGGCGAGATCGAGGATGCCTTCGACGATCTCGCGTGGATATACCGCTCCCGTGGGGTTGTTGGGGTTGATGATCACGACGGCCTTCGTACGGTCGGTGATCTTCGACGCCATGTCGTCCAGGTCCGGATACCAGTTGGCGGACTCGTCGCACAGGTAGTGCACGGGACGGCCGCCCGCCAGTGTGGTGACGGCGGTCCAGAGCGGGAAGTCGGGCGCCGGGATCAGGACTTCGTCGCCGTTCTCCAGCAGTGCCTGTACGGCCATCGAGATCAGCTCGGAGACGCCGTTGCCGAGATAGACGTCATCGACGGTGACGTCGGGCAGCCCCATGGTCTGGTAGCGCTGGGCGACGGCGCGGCGCGCGGAGAGGATGCCGCGCGAGTCCGAGTACCCGTGTGCCTGCGGCAGCATCCGGATCATGTCCTGGAGGATCTCCTCCGGTGCCTCGAACCCGAAGAGCGCGGGGTTGCCGGTGTTGAGGCGCAGGACGCTGTGGCCCGCCTCCTCCAACGCGTTGGCTTGCTCGATCACCGGGCCGCGGATCTCGTAGCAGACCTCGCTGAGCTTGCTCGACTGCCGGAATTCCATTCGGTGGCCTCCCAGACCTTGTTGCGATACTTGGTTTTACCAAGTGTGAGCTTGGAAAGTCCAACAACATGTCTAGACTGCGTCGCATGCCACGCCGCCGAAGCTACGACCAGTACTGCGCCGCCGCCCGTGCCCTGGACGCCGTGGGCGACCGCTGGACACTGCTGATCGTCCGGGAGTTGCTCGCGGGTCCCCGCCGCTACACCGACCTGCACGCCGATCTGCCCGGCGTGAGCACGGATGTGCTCGCGTCCCGGCTCAAGGACATGGAGCGCGACGAACTGGCCACACGCCGCAGGCTCCCCCCGCCGGCCGCCGCGTACGTGTACGAACTCACCGAGCGGGGGCGGGGACTGCTCCCCGTCCTCACGGCCCTGGCGCGGTGGGGCGCCCCGGCGCTGGACGAGCGCCGGCCGACCGATGCCGTACGGGCGCACTGGTTCGCCGTACCGCTGCTGCCCGTGCTGGACGGGCTGCTGTCCGGTCCCGCGGGTGATGTCCAGGAGCGCGGTGTGGTGGAGGTCCGGCTGGACGAGGGGGCGTTTCATGTACGGCTCGGTGCCGACGGGCCGGTCTACGGGGACGGGCCGGCGCAGAGCCCCGACGCGCGCCTCGTCCTCGACGCCGACACCTGCCGCGCGCTGAGCGAGGGCGCGCTGACGGTCGGGGAGGGCGTGCGGAAGGGGCGTATCGAGGTATCGGGCGAGGGGGTGCTGGCAAAGGTGCTGCGGGGGGAGTGAGGGGGCGCCGGAGACCGGCCGGCTCGCGCGCCCCTGTGCGTACCGCCGTCCCTGGTGCCCGGCTGCCGCATGCGGTGCCTGGTTGCCGTATGCCAGAAATGGCCCCATTCATCACTGATGCCATACTTGAAGGCGTCAGTATCCACTGGCGGTCCCACGATGCCACGGCCTCGTGGGTGGGCGGTCGAGTCCAGGCAGGGTGAGATGAGCGACGATGAGGCGACCGGACACCGCGCGGGACGATCAGTCCGTCCGGTCGAACGACCTCTCCGGCGAGTCGGACGACGTCTCCGACGAGGCGAACGACCCCTTTGACGAGGCGTCCACGGCCAGGGCCACCATCGATTCCCGGGGCATCGTGACGGAGTGGAGTGAGGGGGCCCGCAGGCTCCTCGGTCACCCGCCCGCCGAGATCGTGGGGCGCCCAGCCGTGGAACTGCTCGCCTCACCCCTGGCGGCTCGGAAATCCCCGCCCCCGGACACCCCCGCGCCGAGCGAGCCGTCCCCGGACACCCCCGAGCCGAGCGAGCCGTCCCTGGAAACCTCCGCGCCGAGCGAGCCGTCCCTGGACACCCCCGCGCCGAGCGAGCCGTCCCCGGAAACCTCCGCGCCGAGCGAGCCGTCCCCGGACACCCCCGCGCCGAGCGAGCCGTCCCCGGAAACCTCCGCGCCGAGCGAGCCGTCCCCGGAAACCTCCGCGCCGAGCGAGCCGGGCGACCCGCCCCGGGAGCCCCTCGCCCCGAACGCCCCACTCGCGGAGTCCGTCCGCTCCGGGGAGCGAGTCGGCAGGTGGAACGGCACGGTAACGCTCCTGCACCGGGACGGTAGCCACCGGGAGGTACCCCTCCTGGCACATCCCCGCAGGGCGGAGGACGGATCCACCGACTGGCTCGTCGTCTCCCCTCTGCCCCGGGCCTCGCGGTACCGGAAGGACGAGGAGCTGATCGAGCAGTCCTTCCTTCATTCCCCGTGCACGACGGCGATCTACGACACACACCTGCGGCTGCGGCGCGTCAGCCAGAATTTCGAGCGCCTGCTGGACCTCACGGAGGACGACGTACGAGGCCTGCGCGTTCCGGAGGTCGTGCCCGGCCCTGAGAGCGACAGGACGGAGCAGCGGCTGCGGATGGTGCTGGAGACCGGCGAGCCGCAGCACATCGAGTTCGCCATCCATCTGGTGGGCCACGAGCACGAGTTCGTCTGGTCGCTCTCCGCCGCTCCGCTGCGGGACCGCGACGGCAGGATACGCGGCGTGATCTCGGCCGCGCACAATGTGACGACGCAGTTCACCGCCCAGCAGCGGCTGCTTCTGGTCAACGAGGCCAGCAACCGGATCGGCAGCACCCTCGACATCGTGCGTACGGCGCAGGAACTGGCCGACGTGTCCGTCCCGACTCTCGCCGACTTCGTCACGGTCGATCTGCTCCCCTCCGTCAGCTCCGGCGGCGAGCCACCGGCCGGCCCGCTGACCGGCCACGTCATGCTGCGGCGCGTCGCCTGCCGGTCGGTCCTGGAGGGGGCTCCCGAGGCCGTGATCGACATCGGTGACACCGCCTTCTACCCCGACTTCTCCCCCGCCGCCGAGTCTCTGCTCACCGAGCGGGGGATCCTGAACAACGTCTCGGACCCCAGCGTGGCCCGCTGGGCGACACAGGCCCCGGACCGGGCCTCGAAGATTCGCGAATTCGGGTTCCACTCGACGATGGCCATTCCCATGCGCGCTCGCGGCACCATCCTCGGTGTGGCCACCTTCTCCCGTCACCGGCGCCCCGAGCCGTTCGAGCGGGACGATCTGCTGCTGGCCGAGGAGATCACGGCCAGGGCGGCCGTCTGCGTCGACAACGCACGCCGTTTCACCCGCGAGCGCGATACGGCCCTGACGCTTCAGCGCAGCCTGCTGCCGAAGAAGCTGCCCGAGCACGCGGCGATCGAGTTCGCCTTCCGCTACCTCCCCGCCGATACGGGAGCCGGGGTGGGAGGCGACTGGTTCGATGTGATCCCGCTGTCCAGCTCCCGGGTCGCCCTGGTCGTGGGCGACGTGGTCGGCCACGGAGTCCAGGCGTCGGCCACGATGGGCCGGCTCCGTACGGCGGTGCGCACCCTGGCCGATGTCGACCTGCCCCCCGACGAACTGCTCACCCACCTCGACGACCTCGTCAACCACCTGGCCGCCGAGGCCGCGAGCGGGCAGAGTCCCGGCACGGCGGCCGAAACCACCGGGGACGTCGGCGCCACCTGCCTGTACGCGGTCTACGACCCGGTCTCGCGCCGCTGTTCCCTCGCCCGCGCCGGACACCCCCAGCCTGTACTGGTCGGCCCGGACGGGGGCGTCGAATTCCTCGACCTGCCCGCCGGCCCGCCGCTCGGCCTCGGCAATCTGCCCTTCGAGGCCGTCGAGGTGGAGCTGCCGGAGGGCAGCCTGCTCGCCCTCTACACCAACGGACTCATCGAGTCCCGCGAGCGCGGCATCGACGACACGCTGACCGCGCTCCGTACGGCCCTCGCCCAGCCCGCCGCGCCTCTCGAAGACACCTGCGACACCGTGCTCAAGACGCTGCTCCCCGCCCACCCCGCCGACGATGTCGCCCTGCTCCTCGCCCGTACCCGGGCGCTCGACACGAGCCAGGTGGTCACCTGGGACCTGCCCTGCGACCCGGCGGTCGTGGGCCAGGCCCGCAAGGACGCCTCCGCCCAGCTGACTGCGTGGGGGCTGGAGGACGCCGTATTCACCACGGAACTGGTGGTCAGCGAACTGGTCACCAACGCCATCCGGTACGCCCAGGCGCCCATCCAGCTGCGCCTCATCCATGACCGCAGCCTGATCTGCGAGGTCTCCGACGGCAGCAACACCGCACCGCATCTGCGCCGGGCCCGCGTATTCGACGAAGGGGGGCGCGGCCTCCTGCTGGTGGCTCAGCTCACCCAGAGCTGGGGCACCCGTCAGGGCACGGGCGGCAAGACCATCTGGGCGGAGCAGACCCTTCCGGTGGCGGGTCTGTGAGTCCGGGCCGGGGCCTGTCCCCTTTGCGGCTGAGCGGCTGGACGATGATGGACGGGTGCGAGATGGACGGGTGCGACTCGAAGCGATCACCTGGGACCGGCTGACCGAGGCCCTCGCCGACCGGGTGCTGGAGACCGGCGCGGCGGACGGCGGACCCTGGCTGCGCGTCGCCTTCGACGGAGCGGGTGCCGCCCGGCCGGGAGAGCGGGCCGCCGCGCTCGCCGAGGAGCTGCGGGTACGCGGCCGGTCAGCGCTGGTCGTCGGCACCGAGGGGTTTCTGCGGCCGGCCTCGCTGCGGTACGAGTACGGGCGCGAGGACCCCGAGACGTACTACAGCGGCTGGTTCGACACAGGGGCGCTGTGGCGGGAGGTCTTCGGGCCGCTGGAGCCCGGCGGTACGGGTCGGGTGCTGCCCGATCTCTGGGACCCCGCCACCGACCGGGCGACGCGCAGCCCGCGTGGCCGACTCCCGCCCGGCGGTGTGCTGGTGCTGCACGGGCCGCTGTTGCTCGGGCACTGGTTCCCGTTCGACCTCACGGTGCATCTGAGGCTGTCGCCGGGGGCGCTCCGGCGCCGTACCGAGGAGAGCGAACGCTGGACGCTCCCCGCCTTCGAGCGGTACGAGGACGAGGTCGCCCCGTCCGAGGCCGCCGACGTGGTCGTACGCGCCGACGACCCGCGCCATCCGGCCTGGAGCGGATTTGCCTGACGGCTTGCCTGACAGGCTTGGCCGAGGGGCTTGGCCGAGGGGCGCCGCGACGTGGCCCGCGCGCCAGGAGACGTGCGGGCCACGTCGCGCGGGCACATGCCAGGGACCGCGTGGGCCAGGTCGTGTGGCACACGCCGGAGGGTCGTGCGGATCACGTCGTGGCTCGTACGCCAAGGGAGTGCGGGCCCGAGTGTGCGTGTGGATCACGACGTGTGGCGTACGCCAGGGGCCGTACGAGCCACGACGCGCCGCGCACGCCAAGGGAGTGCGGGCCCGAGTGCGCGTGCGGATCACGACGGGTGGCGTACGCCAGGGGGTGCGGGCCCCAGTGCGGGCGCACGCCAGGGCCCCGCGCAGTAGGGCGCACGCCAGGGCCGCGCACGCCAGGGCCGCGCACGCCAGGGCCGCGCACGCCAGGGCCGCGCACGCCAGGGCCGCGCACGCCAGGGCCGCGCACGCCCTACTGGCCGGCTGGCCGGCGCCCCGTGCGGTCTTCCCCCTCCACGACATCTACCCCCCCCCATCCCGCTAGCCCGGCTCCGGCCGCCCGCCCGCTGTCGTCACCGCCCGCGCTCCCGCCCGGCAGCCCTCTCTCGCGGCCTCCACCGGGTCCGCCCCCGCCAGCCGTGCCGCGAGGAACGCGCCGGTGAAGGCGTCGCCCGCCCCCGTCGAGTCCACCGCGTGCGCCGGGAACGCCGGGACACGAGCCGTCACGGCGCCCGCCTCCGCCACCAGAGCCCCCTCGCCTCCGGCGGTCACCACCGCCACCGGCACCCGTCGGCTCAGCTCGGCGGCGGCGCTCGCCAGGTCCGTCAGACCGGTGAGGAAGCGCGCCTCGTCCGCGTTGGGAAGCAGTGTCTCCGTGCTCGCGACCGCCGCCAGGAACCGGTCCACGCCCAGTTCCCTGAGAAAGCCCGCGGAGGCGGGATCCACACTCACCGGAACCCCGCTTTCCCGCGCCGCCCTCATCGCCGCCACAGCCAGTCCGCGGCTCGTGTCGGTGACGAAGAGGTAGCCGGAGAGGTGCATTCGGCCGACTCCGTCCAGCAGGGACGGAGACCAGTCGGCGGCCGAAAGGCAGAGACTGGCGCTGCTGTTGGTGAGGAAGGTGCGCTCGGCGGAGGCGTCGACCAGGCATATCACCGTGCCGGTCGGCATCTTCTCGTCGACGACGAGATGAGCCTGTACCCCTGCCTGCCGCAGCCGTTCCCCGTGCCAGTCATGGGCGTCCGTTCCCACCCGGGCCAGCAGCCGTACGTCCGCACAGCCGGTGTGGGCCGCCCAGCAGGCCGCGTTGGCCCCGGCGCCGCCCGGCAGCGTACGGATCTCGGCGGCCGTGTCCGTACCGTGTGCCAGCGGTGTGCGGTACCGCGCCACCACATCGGTGACCACGTCCCCGACCACCAGCAGCGCGCCACGGCCCGGGGCGGCTGCGCCACTCACAGATCCGCCGCGGTCGGTGCCGCATCGGTCCGCGCCGCCGCGATCGCGATGCGTGCGGCGAGCCGCACATTGCCGCGTACCGCCGCGAGGTTGGCCTCCAGCGACGCGCCGCCGGTCCGGCGCATCAACTGGTCCAGCAGGAACGGAGTCACGGCCTGGCCGTGGATCCCGCGCTCCCGGCACTCGACGAGCACCTCCGCGAGGACCCGGTCGTGCAGCACCGGATCCAATTGCTCCGCCTCCGGTACGGGATGGGCGACGACCAGCGCCGCCTCCGGGCCGCCGAGCGCGTCCTGGGCGCCCATCACGGCCGCCACCTCCTCGGGCGTACGGACCGTCCAGTCGACGCGCTCGCCGGACGAGGACAGGTAGAAGCCGGGGAAACGCTCCGTCCCGTAGCCGAGGACGCCCACGCCCAGCGTCTCCAGCCGCTGGAGCGTCGCCGGTACGTCGAGGATCGACTTGACGCCCGCGCAGACGACCGTGATCCGGGTCCTGGCCAGCAGCCGCAGATCGGCCGACTCGTCCTGGGTCTCGGTCCAGCCGCGGTGGACGCCGCCCAGGCCGCCCGTCGCGAACACCCGGATCCCGGCCCGCGCCGCCAGGAACGCAGTTCCGGACACGGTCGTCGCCCCGCTCGCACCCGCCGCGAGCGCGGGCGCCAGGTCACGGTGGCCCAGCTTCGCCAAGGACTCGTCCTGGGCCACCCGCTCCAACTGGTCCTTGACCAGCCCCACATGGGGCCGGCCGTCCAGCACGGCCACCGTGGCGGGCACGGCGCCGGTGGACCGTACGAGCGCCTCCAGCTCCTCCGCGACCGCCAGATTGCGCGGGCGTGGCAGTCCGTGCGCGATGATCGTCGATTCCAGGGCGACCACGGGACGGCGCGCGGCCAGCGCTTCTCGTACCTCGGGGGACAGGTGCAGTGTGGTGTCTGACATGTCCCCATCCCTGGCGCGCCCGGGGCCCGCGCAAACGTCAGCCGGGGAGCGGGACCCGGCCCCTGCCCGCGCTGTCGCGCCCGCCGCTCAGAACAGCGGCTCCGGGAGCACCCCCTCCAGGGCCAGCAGGCGGCGCTTCGTCTCCAGCCCGCCGCCGAAGCCGCCGAGCCCGCCGTCGCTCTCCACCACCCGGTGGCACGGCACGATCACCGGCAGCGGGTTGGCGCCCATCGCAGCGCCGACCGCCTGCGCCGCCCGCGGCTGTCCCACTCGCCCGGCCAGATCGCCGTAACCGGCCACCGTGCCGTACGGGACCCCCGTCGCCAGCTCGCGCAGCACCTGGCGGTTGAAGCCCGCGCAGAGCGACCAGTCCAGCGGCAGCCCGAACTCCCGCAGCTCGCCCGCGAAATACGTCGTCAGCGCCCGTATCGGCTCGGCCAGCCGGCCCGACGCGGACTCGACGAGCTCGGCGCCGAGCCGGTCCCCGAGCTGCCCGAGCGCCTTCTCCCGCACCGGACCGTCGGCGTGGAAGACGACGTTCACCAGCCCGTGGGCGGTCGCGGCGAGCAGCAGCGGCCCGATGTCGCTGCTCACCACGGCCCACTCCACCCGCGACTGCCCGAAGTCGTTCATGCCGTCCACGGTACGGGCCGCCACTGACAACGGACCGGAAACGGACCCGCGGAGAGCCGGAAGCGGGTCTCAGCCCACCGCGTCCCGCACCACGTCGGGGTTGTTGGTGATGATCCCGTCCACGCCGAGAGCATCGGCGCGCACCGCGTCCGCGGCGTTGTTGACCGTCCACGTGCTGACCGTGAGCGGCTTGCCGTGCGGCCCCTTCAGCGCGTGCACCGCCGCCACGTAGTCGCCGGTGAGCGAGGTGTACGCGGGGTTGATCTGGTCGGTGAACGCCGCGTACGAGGGCAGATCGGCCACGGCGGGCGTACCGAGGAAGCCCGTGGTGACGTCGGGGCGCTGCTCGTGCACCGTACGGATACTGTCCGCGCCGAAGCTCTGGAGGACCAGCTTCTGCCGTACGTGCGCCCGGTCCAGCCAGCCCTCCTCGCGCAGCACCCGCAGGATCTCCTTCTCGATGCCCGGGTACAGCTCGGGCGCCTTGATCTCCAGCAGCAGCTTCTGCCGGTTGGCCTCGACGGTGTGCAGGTACTGCCCGAGCGTCGGTACGCGGGCACCCGCCCATCGTTCGCCGAACCAACTGCCCGCGTCCAGCCGGGCGATCTCCGCCGCGGTGAAGTCCTTGACCTTCCAGGGCGCCCGGTCCGGGAAGACCTGCTCCACGTCCGTGGTCCGCTCGAGACTGTCGTCGTGGATCACGACCAGCCGGCCGTCCTTGGTGCGCTGGACGTCGTTCTCGACCCAGTCGATGCCCAGGTCGGCGGCCGCGTCGACGGCCGCCAGGGTGTTCTCAGGTGCGTACGCCGAGGCGCCCCGGTGCGCGATGACGAGCGGGCTACCCGTCCCGGCGGTCTTCCCGGTGACGGATCCCGCGGCCGTCGTGGCCATCGGGGCCGCCGGCGTGGTCGCGGTGGCGGTGCCCGGAAGCGCCACCGCCGTGACTGCCAGCAGTGCGGCGGCCGTTGTCACTGAGGTGCGTGCGTACACGTGGACTCCTCGCGTCGTGAGTTGACGGTCGGCCCGAGGGTGGCAGCCTCCGACCAACAACGGACAGGCGAAGGTTGGCCACAACATGAAGCCGCGGTATGAAGCAACAAGAGGCAACAATATGAAGGCATAACGTGAAGCGGTGATGGGGAAGCCGTGCCGGAGCACGCATTTATGGCTTTCCAGGTCGATAAATCGCCACCCCCTTGTTTGCTTCGAGGGCCGGCCGTCCTACCCTCGCCCCGAACCGGCACTTCCGTACACGCAACACAAGGGGTGAGGGCATATCGCCGTGCAGGGCACAATCGACGGATTCAGCTACGGTCTGGTCACACCCGTGGCGGCCTTTCTCATGGCCTGCCTCGGCGGGGCGCTCGGCCTGCGCTGCACCGCGAGATCCCTGCGCGCCCGGGGCTCCTGGAAGCCCGGCGGGCTGGTGCTCGGCGCGGCCTCCATCGGCTCAGGCATCTGGACCATGCACTTCATCGCGATGATGGGGTTCTCCGTCAACGAGGTGCCGATCGGCTACGACAGGCTGACGACGTTCGCCAGCCTCGTGGTGGCGATCGTCATGGTCGGTGTCGGCATCCTCATCGTGGGGTACCGCCGTACGACACCGGTGGTCACCCTGGTCAACGGGGGCACCATCACCGGCCTCGGCATCGCCACCATGCACTACCTCGGGATGGCCGGCATGCGGCTGAACGGGCGGGTCGACTACGAGACCGGGACCGTCATCCTCTCCGTCGTGATCGGCGTCGTCGCGGCGACCACCGCGCTGTGGGCGGTGGTCTCGCACCGCGGTCTGCTGGCCAGCGTGGGCGCGAGCCTGGTGATGGGCTTCGCGGCGACCGGTATGCACTACACGGGGATGGCCGCGGTCCATGTCCATCTGGAGGACCCCGCCGGCGCCGCGGGCGGCGCACCGGCCACCGAGCTGCTCGTCCCGATGCTGATCGGCCCGGCCGTCTTCCTGTTGCTGGCGGGCGCGGCCGTGCTCTTCGATCCGCTGCTGGTGAAGGACGGCGGGCGGCCCGTAGGGCCGGGGGCCGTCCCGTGCGGCCGTTCCGGGGTGCCCGCCCAGCGGATACGGCCGCGTTCGCTCCGGAGGCCGGCCGACCGGCAGACCGCGGACCGTACGGCCGCCAGGTCCTCGCGCCAGGGTTCCACCGATCTCCACGACTGGTGACGACCGGTGATCCGTGGCCGGTGATCCGTCAAGGGTGATCCGCGACCGGTGATCCGACACCGCTCACGGCCCGGTTGTCAGTGCGGGGTCGTACGGTGGATCCATGCGGCCCGTTTCCAAGATCGAACGTACGGTGGCGCCTTTCGAGGTCGTCAGCTCCTACCAGCCCAGCGGCGACCAGCCGACGGCCATCGCCGACCTCGAGCGGCGTGTCCGCGCGGGTGAGAAGGACGTCGTCCTGCTGGGGGCCACCGGCACGGGAAAGTCGGCGACGACCGCCTGGATGATCGAGAAGCTCCAGCGCCCCACCCTGGTCATGGCTCCGAACAAGACGCTCGCCGCCCAGCTGGCGAACGAATTCCGCGAGCTGCTGCCCAACAACGCCGTCGAGTACTTCGTCTCGTACTACGACTACTACCAGCCCGAGGCGTATGTCCCTCAGTCGGACACCTACATCGAGAAGGACTCCTCGGTCAACGACGAGGTCGAGCGGCTGCGGCACTCCGCGACGAACTCGCTCCTGACCCGCCGCGACGTGGTCGTGGTCGCCTCGGTGTCCTGCATCTACGGTCTCGGTACGCCGCAGGAGTACGTGGACCGGATGGTCCCGCTGAAGGTCGGCGCGGAGATGGACCGGGACCAGCTGCTGCGCCGTTTCGTCGACATCCAGTACACGCGCAACGACGTGGCGTTCGCGCGGGGCACCTTCCGCGTCCGGGGCGACACCATCGAGATCTTCCCGGTCTACGAGGAGCTGGCCGTCCGCATCGAGATGTTCGGCGACGAGATCGAGGCCCTCTCCACACTGCACCCGCTCACCGGCGAGGTCATCAGCGACGACCAGGCGCTCTACATCTTCCCGGCCAGCCACTACGTGGCCGGCCCCGAGCGCATGGAGAAGGCGGTCAACGGCATCGAGCGGGAGCTGGAGGCCCGCCTGGCCGAACTCGACAAGCAGGGCAAGCTGCTGGAGTCCCAGCGGCTGCGCATGCGCACGACGTACGACATCGAGATGATGCGCCAGATCGGCTCCTGCTCCGGTATCGAGAACTACTCGATGCACTTCGACGACCGTGACCCCGGCTCCGCCCCCAACACCCTCCTGGACTACTTCCCCGAGGACTTTCTGCTGGTCATCGACGAGTCGCATGTCACGGTGCCGCAGATCGGCGCGATGTACGAGGGCGACGCGTCCCGCAAGCGGACTCTGGTCGACCACGGCTTCCGGCTGCCGTCCGCGCTCGACAACCGCCCGCTGAAATGGGAGGAGTTCCAGGGACGTATCGGCCAGACCGTCTACCTCTCCGCCACCCCGGGCAACTACGAACTCTCCCGCTCCGACGGCTTCGTGGAGCAGATCATCCGCCCCACCGGCCTCATCGACCCAGAGGTCGTCGTCAAGCCCACGGAGGGCCAGATCGACGACCTGGTGCACGAGATCCGCGAGCGCACCGAGAAGGACGAGCGCGTCCTGGTCACCACGCTCACCAAGAAGATGGCCGAGGACCTCACCGACTACTTCCTGGAGCTGGGCATCCAGGTGCGCTATCTGCACAGCGACGTGGACACCCTGCGCCGTGTCGAGCTGCTGCGCGAACTGCGCGCCGGGGAGTACGACGTTCTCGTCGGCATCAACCTGCTGCGTGAGGGCCTGGACCTCCCGGAGGTCTCGCTGGTGGCGATCCTCGACGCGGACAAGCAGGGCTTCCTGCGTTCCGGGACGTCACTGATCCAGACCATCGGCCGGGCCGCGCGCAACGTGTCGGGCCAGGTCCACATGTACGCGGACACGGTCACGCCGGCGATGGAGAAGGCCATCGACGAGACGAACCGCCGCCGGGAGAAGCAGATCGCGTACAACACCGAGCGCGGAATCGATCCGCAGCCGCTCCGTAAGAAGATCAACGACATCGTCGCGACCATCGCGCGCGAGGAGGTCGACACCGAAGCCCTGCTCGGTACGGGCTACCGGCAGACGAAGGACGGCAAGTCGGCCAAGGCCCCGGTGCCCGCGCTCGGGGGGAAGGCTCCGAAGGCCGGCAAGGCGGGCGCGAAGGGCGCGGTCCTCA
The DNA here is from genome assembly GCF_044741745.1 of Streptomyces sp. NPDC088116. NCBI lineage: Bacteria > Bacillati > Actinomycetota > Actinomycetes > Kitasatosporales > Streptomycetaceae > Streptomyces > Streptomyces sp. NPDC088116. The sequence continues at coordinate 1,251,578 of NZ_JBIUTF010000002.1, forward strand.
CCGACCGTCCCGCCGCCGAACTGGCCGGAATCATCGAGGAGATGACCGACCGGATGCGGGCCGCCGCCGCGGAGCTCCAGTTCGAGGTGGCCGCGCGGCTGCGCGACGAAGTGAGCGAGTTGAAGAAGGAATTGCGGCAGATGAGGGAGGCGGGACTCGCCTGACACACCGGGGCATCCGGTGTGTTGCAGGACCGACACAAAAACGGGCGTACCCTCCTGCGCCGTCGGCGCGACTGCGTAGGGTACTGCGCAACCGCATTGCGCAACCGCGTACGGACGGTTGCGGGGGAACCATTCGAGAGGGGACAGCGCGTGGCGGACGTATCCAAGGGCAGTACGCCCGGGGGCCCTGGGGTCAATCTGACCAAGGGACAGGCCATCAGCCTGGAGAAGAAGGACGGCGGCACTCTGACCGCGGTGCGCATGGGGCTCGGCTGGCAGGCCGCGCCGCGTCGAGGTCTGTTCGGCTCCCGCACCCGTGAGATCGACCTGGACGCCTCGGCGGTGCTGTTCGCCGACAAGCAGCCGGTCGACGTCGTCTTCTTCCGCCACCTCGTCAGCGACGACGGCTCGGTGCGGCACACCGGCGACAACCTGGTGGGCGGCGTGGGGCAGGGCGGCGACGACGAGGCGATCCTCGTCGATCTCCAGCGGGTCCCGGTCCATATCGACCAGATCGTCTTCACGGTGAACTCGTTCACCGGCCAGACGTTCCAGGAGGTGCAGAACGCCTTCTGCCGCATCGTGGACGAGACCAACAGCCAGGAGCTGGCGCGCTACACGCTCGACGGCGGCGGCCAGTACACGGCGCAGATCATGGCGAAGGTGCACCGGGCGGGGGCGGGCTGGCAGATGACGGCTCTGGGCAACCCGGCCAACGGCCGTACGTTCCAGGACCTGATGCCGTCGATCCTGCCGCAGCTGTAGAGAAGGCGTTTCGTCGTCGCGGTGTTTTCGCGGTGCCCGCGGCTCCCGGAGGCCTGACACGGCCGTGTCAGGCCTTGGCCGGGCTTCCGGACCCTCTGGCCTTCTGGGCCCGGCCAGGGCCGGTCGGGCCCGCCGGGAGCCGTACCGCCGCGTCGTCGCCCGTCCGGGCCATGACGTCACCGCATCCCGGCCTTGGCTCCCGGCCCGAGGCTCCACCGGCATCCGCACACCGACACACGCTTGACCGACGAGGGGGACAGAGGCGATGACGGCCGAGCTGGTCCGGGGGCAGAACCACCCCTTGCCCCGGACCCGACTGGAGATCCGGGTGACGGCCGGGACGCCGGTCATGGCCTGTGCCACGCTCGGCGACGAGCAGGGCATCGTGCGCGGCACCGAGTGGATCGCCCACCCCGGCGCTCCCACCCTCCCGGGCATCGAGGTGTCCCGCCGGGCCGCGGTCGGTCTGCGCTTCCATGTCGATCTGGACGCCCTGCCCGACCAGGTGCATCTGGTGCACGTGCTGCTCGCCCTCCCGGAGGGGGGCGGCGGGCCCGAGCGCTTCGGCACCACCGCGGCCCCCTTCGCGGCCGTCACCTCCACCGACGGCACGGAGGTCGCCGGCTTCACCCTCACCGGTCTGGACGCCGAGTCCGCCGTCATCGCGCTGGAGCTGTACCGCCGCCGGGGCGGCTGGAAGGTCAGGGCCGTCGGCCAGGGCTACGCGGGCGGTCTCGCGGAGCTGTTCGGCGACCAGGGCCTGCCGCAGGCCCGCGCTCTGGCCGCCGCTGTCCACGAGGCGGTGATCCGTCACCCGGCCGGTACGGCGCAGACGCCCCTGCCGGGCCTGCCGGACAGCGCGCCCGGCAGGCCCGACGGACTCCCGCCGTCCGCCGCCACCGCCCCCACACCGGCCACCGCCGCCACCGTCGGCCCCGTCCCGCAGTCACGGTCTCCCGAACCGGAACCCGCCGACGCCGTATCCGTAGCGCGGCCGGCCGACGGGCCCCGAGGCGCGGTCGACTACACGCACCCGGGCCGGCGGACCTCCGCACCTCCGACACCGCCCCCGGCCACACCACCCGGCCTGCCGGGCGAGCCGACCCGTCCGGTAGCCGGCGACGCCACGGGCTGGTCCATGGAGGAGCGCCTCTACAACCAGGTCTGGGGCATGTTCGAGGACCTGGCCCGCAGCGTCGCGGCGTACCGCAGCGCGAAGGACTTCGCCGAGTCCCGGATGGATCAGGAGCTGGACCAGGTCCTCTCCGATCCCCGTAACCGCCTCGGCGGGGCGGGCGACGCCGCCCGTGAGGCGGCCCGCGCCAAGCACGACCAACTCCTCGGCCGGGCCCGCGAGGTCCTCGACCGTGACCTCGCGCAGCTCCTGGCCGAGTCCGAGGTCGTCGAGCCCGCTCTGCCGCCCGCCTTCGCCCGCTGGGACCACCCCGTCTGGCACGACTACCGTGTCCCCGGGGAGGCCCCGATGGCGCTGCGCCTCGGTGACGTCCATCTCCCCGAGCGCCCGGATCTGCGGATCCCGATGCTGGTACGGCTGCCGCTGGAGCGCGGGTTGTGGGTCGACAGCGGCCGGTCAGGCTCCGAGGACGCCCTGATGACGGACGACGATCAGCTGCGCGCACTGGCCATGGACACCGCCGTGGCTCACGCCGGGCGCCTCCTCGCCGTCCATCCGCCCGGGGAGTTCACCGTCCAGGTGATCGACCCGGCCGGTTCCGCGGCCGCCGCACTGGCGCCGCTGACCGCGTCCGGAATGCTCGACGAACCGCCCGCGTCCGGCGCCGGGGGAGTGGCGGCCGTCCTCGCGAAGCTCACCCGGCGGGTGGATCTGGTGCAGATGGCGGTGCGCGGCGGCGCACCCGAATCGCTTCCGCCGGATCTGGACATCGCCGAGCAGCTGCTGATCGTCAACGACTTCCCGCACGGCTTCGACGACCGCGCGGTGACACAGCTGCGCTACCTCGCCGACGAGGGCCCGGCGGTCGGCGTGCACCTGCTGATGGTCGCCGACCGCGAGGACGCGCGCGCGTACGGACCGGTGCTGGACCCGCTCTGGCGGTCCCTGCTGCGTATCACTCCGGTCCCGGACGATCATCTGGCCGATCCCTGGGTCGGCCATCTCTGGACGTACGAGCCCCCGAGGGTGCCGCCGGGCAGCCGGGTGCTGCGCCAGGTCCTGGAGCGGGCGGCGTCCGCCCGCCGCTCCTGGCGACGCTGACCCGCACACTCGGCAGCGCTTTACCTCGTTCTTTACCTTCCTTTGGTGTTTCCTGTACTGTTCCTTTTAGCGGAGGGGAGTACTCCCACATCGCGACGTGCCCGTCAATACGGACCGCCATCGGTCCCGGGGCGTCGGCCCGTGAGCGGCGCAGCCGCCCGGGTGGAGGAGACCTCCGGCAGCGACGACGCTGATCAGTAGCCGTACGAAGCCGGAGGAACAGTGGACGTCTCCTTGAACCTGTGGGTGCTGACCATTCTTGGTCTCAGCGCCCTCATCGCCGTCGACTTCTTCATAGGGCGCAAGCCCCATGATGTGTCGACGAAAGAAGCCGGCATCTGGACGGTCGTCTGGATCGCCCTCGCCGCGCTGTTCGGCCTCGGCCTGATGCTGTTCGGGTCGGGCCAGGCGTCCGGCGAGTTCTTCGCCGGCTTCGTCACCGAGAAGTCGCTCAGTGTCGACAATCTCTTCGTCTTCATCCTGATCATGGCGAAGTTCTCGGTGCCCTCGCACCTCCAGCAGCGCGTGCTGCTCATCGGTGTGCTGATAGCCCTGGTGCTCCGCGCGGCCTTCATCGCGGCCGGCGCCGCGATCATCTCCAGCTTCTCGTGGGTCTTCTTCATCTTCGGCGCGTTCCTGATCTACACCGCCTGGAAGCTCATCCAGGAGGCGCGCGCGGGCGACGAGGAGGAGTGGGAGAAGGACCGTCTGCTCAAGTCCGTCGAGGAGCGCTTCGGCGTCGCCGACAAGTACCACGGCACCAAGCTCTTCATCCGTGAGAACGGCAAGCGGATCCTGACCCCGCTCATGGTGGTCATGATCGCCATCGGCACGACCGATGTGCTGTTCGCGCTGGACTCCATCCCCGCGATCTTCGGCCTGACCCAGGACCCGTACATCGTCTTCACCGCCAACGCCTTCGCCCTGATGGGTCTGCGGCAGCTCTACTTCCTCATCGGCGGACTGCTGAAGAAGCTGGTGCACCTCAGCTATGGCCTGTCGGTCATCCTGGGCTTCATCGGAGTGAAGCTGGTGCTCCACGCGCTGCACGAGACCGGAGTGCACGTGCCCGTGATCTCGATTCCGGTCTCGCTCGCGGTCATCTGCGGCGTCCTGATCGTCACCACGATCACCAGCCTGATCGCGTCCAAGAAGCAGGCGGAGCGCGAGGCGGCCGAGAAGGACGACAAGAGCAGCATCGAAGCCTGATCCGAGCGGTACCCGCGTGCGGGGCGAGTGGCAGCGTGGCCACCCGCCCCGTACGTGTGTCCGGCCCCCGAGCGCCCGCTTCGGCCGTCTGTACGAGGCGAGAGGGGCGTACGGTCACCAGCCTCGGGCGCGCCACTCCGCGAGGTGCGGGCGCTCGGCGCCGATGGTGGAGTCGTTGCCGTGGCCCGGATAGATCCAGGTCTCGTCCGGCAGAGCCCCGAAGATCTTGGTTTCGAGTCCGTCCATCAGGCTGGCGAAGTCCGCCGGGCCCGCCGTCTTCCCGGGGCCGCCGGGGAAGAGGCAGTCGCCGGTGAAGACATGCGCGTGGTCGTGCGGGTCCTCGTAGACCAGGGCGATCGAGCCCGGGGTGTGGCCCACCAGGTGCAGGGCGGTGAGCTCGATCTCGCCGACCCGGACGACGTCCCCGTCCTCGACCAGGACATCGGTCGGGACGGGGATGCCCTCGGCGTCGTACCGGCCCGCGTACGTACGGGCGCCGGTGGCGGCCACGACCTCGGCCAGGGCCTGCCAGTGGTCGCCGTGCCGGTGGGTGGTGACGACGGATGCGAGGCCGTCGTCACCGACCAGGGTCAGCAGGGTCGCGGCGTCGTTCGCCGCGTCGATCAGCAGCTGCTCGCCGGTGACCCGGCAGCGCAGCAAGTAGGCGTTGTTCTCCATCGGTCCGACGGCGACCTTGGAGATCATCAGGGCGGGTAGCTCGTGCACATCCGCCGGTCCGTCGACCTTCACCGCTCCGCTGTACGTCATGCGGCTCAGCCTATAGCCGGGGCGGTACGGGCCGGCGTACGGCTAGAGCGGGGGCAGTACGGGCAGCCGGCCGCCGCCGGAGCACTCCAGGGCGGCCCCGTCGCGGCGGCCCGCGAGCCACCCCATCAGGTCCGCCGCCGGGCCCGTGACGGAGAGCCGTGTGCCTTCGGCGTCCTCCGCGCCTTCCGTGCGACCGGTGTGCCACACGTGTCCGTCCGGTCCTCCGCCCGGTGTGCCGAGGGCCAGCGGCGGGATGTCGGGGTTGCCGGAGAAGCGCTCCGCGAGGAAGGCGATCTCGCGGAGCGTGAACTCCTCGGACAGATCCTCGAGATCACGGTCGAGTCCCAGATCGACATGGTGCAGCTCGACCTCGATCAGCCGCCGGAACGGAAGCCGTGCCGCCATATCCGTGACGCCGTTGCGCATCGTGACGACGCGGTTCCAGTCGGCGGGCACGGCCGCGGAATGCTGGAAGCGGTCGGCGGTGTTACGTACATCGGCGAGGTGGGCATCGAGGGCGCGGGGAGCGTCCCGCTCGATGTCGGCGTCGCGGGTCCTGGCGTCCGGATACATCGGTCGGCCTTCGAGGACATTGACCAGAGCGTCCGCGTTCCGGGCGATATGGGCCAGCACATGGCCCCTGCTCCAGCCCGGAAGCCGTGACGGCGCGGCGACGGCCGCGTTGTCCAGCAGGGTGGCCGCGCCGAGGAGCCGATCCGTCGCCTCACGTACGGATGCCAGGTCGTGCACATGGTCGATCATGACGCCGACGATAGCCCCGCCACTCGTTCGGGTGAAGGAAGCCGAGGGCCCCCGTAAATCGAATGTGCGTGCTATAGGCTCGGGAGAGGCATCCTGGCATGTAGGCAGAACCAGCCCGGCAAGACCGAGCCGGGCAATCCACCGCTTGGCAATCCATCGCTCTGGCGACCCCCCTAGTCTGGTGAAGGGGGCTCCGCCCCTGCTTCTCTTCAGAAAGGTGCGGACCGGCGTGGCCGACCGTCTCATCGTCCGTGGCGCGCGCGAGCACAATCTCAAGAACGTCTCGCTCGACCTCCCCCGTGACTCCCTCATCGTCTTCACCGGGCTTTCCGGGTCGGGCAAGTCCTCTCTCGCGTTCGACACGATCTTCGCCGAGGGCCAGCGCCGGTACGTGGAGTCGCTCTCCTCGTACGCCCGGCAGTTCCTCGGCCAGATGGACAAGCCTGACGTCGACTTCATCGAAGGTCTCTCCCCGGCTGTCTCCATCGACCAGAAGTCGACCTCGCGCAACCCGCGCTCGACGGTCGGCACGATCACCGAGGTGTACGACTACCTCCGGCTGCTCTTCGCCCGGATCGGCAAGCCCCACTGCCCCGAGTGCGGCAGGCCGATCTCCCGGCAGTCGCCGCAGGCCATCGTCGACAAGGTGCTGGATCTGCCCGAGGGCAGCCGCTTCCAGGTCCTCTCGCCGCTGGTCCGCGAGCGCAAGGGGGAGTTCGTCGACCTCTTCTCCGATCTTCAGACCAAGGGCTACAGCAGGGCGAGGGTCGACGGGCAGACCATCCAGCTCAGCGAGCCGCCCACGCTCAAGAAGCAGGAGAAGCACACCATCGAGGTGGTGGTCGACCGCCTCACGGTCAAGGACAGCGCCAAGCGCCGGCTGACCGACTCGGTCGAGACGGCTCTGGGTCTCTCCGGCGGCATGGTGGTGCTCGACTTCGTAGATCTCCCCGAGGACGACCCCGAGCGCGAGCGGATGTACTCGGAGCATCTGTACTGCCCGTACGACGACCTCTCCTTCGAGGAGCTGGAGCCCCGTTCCTTCTCCTTCAACTCACCCTTCGGCGCCTGCCCCGACTGCACGGGTATCGGTACGCGCATGGAGGTCGACCCGGAGCTGATCGTTCCGGACGAGGAGAAGTCCCTGGACGAAGGCGCGATCCACCCCTGGTCCCACGGCCACACCAAGGAGTACTTCGGACGGCTGATCGGCGGCCTCGCCCAGGCCCTCGGGTTCCGTACCGACATCCCCTGGGCCGGGCTGCCGCAGCGCGCCAAGAAGGCACTGCTCCACGGCCACAAGACCCAGGTCGAGGTCCGCTACCGGAACAGGTACGGGCGGGAGCGCGCCTACACCACCCCCGCCTTCGAGGGAGCCGTCTCCTTCGTCAAGCGGCGGCACACGGAGGCCGAGAGCGACGCCAGCAGGGAGCGCTTCGAGGGCTATATGCGTGAGGTGCCCTGCCCGACCTGTGAGGGCACCCGCCTCAAGCCGATCGTCCTCGCGGTCACGGTCATGGAGAAGTCCATCGCCGAGGTCTCCGCGATGTCCATCAGCGACTGCGCGGACTACCTCGCCGAACTCCGGCTGAACGACCGGGACAAGAAGATCGCCGAGCGGGTCCTCAAGGAGGTCAACGAGCGACTGAAGTTCCTGGTCGACGTCGGCCTGGACTACCTGTCGCTGAACCGCGCGGCGGGCACCCTCTCCGGCGGTGAGGCGCAGCGCATCCGGCTCGCCACCCAGATCGGCTCGGGCCTGGTCGGTGTGCTGTACGTCCTGGACGAGCCGTCCATCGGCCTGCACCAGCGGGACAACCACCGGCTCATCGAGACCCTGGTCCGGCTGCGGGACATGGGCAACACCCTGATCGTCGTGGAGCACGACGAGGACACCATCAAGGTGGCCGACTGGGTGGTCGACATCGGCCCCGGCGCGGGCGAGCACGGCGGCAAGGTCGTGCACTCCGGCCCCCTGAAGGGCCTGCTGGCCAACAAGGAATCGCTGACCGGCCAGTACCTCGCCGGCAAGAGGAACATCCCGACCCCGGACATCCGTCGGCCCGCCAACCCGGGACGGCAGCTCACCGTGCACGGCGCCCGGGAGAACAACCTGCGCGACATCGACGTGTCGTTCCCGCTGGGTGTGTTCACGGCGATCACGGGCGTCTCGGGTTCCGGCAAGTCGACGCTGGTCAACGACATCCTCTACACACACCTGGCGCGCGAGCTGAACGGCGCGAAGTCGGTGCCCGGCCGGCACACCCGGGTCGACGGCGACGACCTGGTCGACAAGGTGGTCCATGTCGACCAGTCGCCCATCGGCCGTACGCCCCGGTCCAACCCGGCCACGTACACCGGGGTCTTCGACCATGTCCGCCGGCTCTTCGCCGAGACGATGGAGGCCAAGGTTCGCGGCTACCTCCCCGGGCGCTTCTCCTTCAACGTCAAGGGCGGCCGCTGCGAGAACTGCTCGGGCGACGGCACCATCAAGATCGAGATGAACTTCCTGCCGGACGTCTACGTCCCGTGCGAGGTCTGCCACGGAGCGCGCTACAACCGGGAGACCCTGGAGGTCCACTACAAGGGCAAGTCCATCGCCGAGGTGCTGGACATGCCGATCGAGGAGGCCCTGGACTTCTTCGAGGCCGTCCCGACGATCTCGCGCCACCTCAAGACCCTCAACGAGGTCGGCCTGGGGTATGTCCGGCTCGGTCAGTCGGCACCGACCCTCTCGGGCGGCGAGGCGCAGCGCGTGAAGCTGTCGAGCGAACTCCAGAAGCGCTCCACGGGCCGTACGGTCTACGTCCTGGACGAGCCCACGACCGGTCTCCACTTCGAGGACATCAGCAAGCTGATCAACGTGCTGTCGGGCCTGGTCGAAAAGGGCAACACGGTGATCGTTATCGAGCACAACCTGGACGTCATCAAGACGGCGGACTGGGTGATCGACATGGGTCCCGAGGGGGGTAACGGCGGCGGTCTGGTCATCGCGGAAGGCACCCCGGAGCAGGTCGCCGGGGTCCCGGCCAGCCACACCGGGAAGTTCCTGCGGGACATTCTCGACGTCGAGCGGATCAGCGACGCGACGCCGGCGAAGAAGGCCACGACCCGGAAGACGGCGGCCAAGAAGGCGGCCACGACGGCCGCTTCGAAGACGGCCGTGAAGAAGACCGTGGCGAAGACAGCGGCGAAGACAGCGGCGCGCCGCTCCTGAGCCGACGCCCCGTCGGGGGCTGTCCCGTCCGTCCCGGACCCGGCACAATTCCGGGATGGACGAGACAGCCGAGGCGGGAAGGACGGGTGCGACGGCCGAGACGGTGCTGACGGACGACGGGATACGGCTCTGGGCCGCCCGGACGGCCGTGGGCGCGGGCGAGCCCGTGATCTTCTGCCACGGCGGGCCGGGCCTCTGGGACACCCTGGAGGAGCCGGCCGCATTGCTGCCGGGCGGTCAGGTGTTCCGCTGGGACCAGCGCGGCTGCGGCCGTTCCCAGCGCTCGGGGCCGTACCGCACCGAGCGCTCGGTGGCCGACCTCGACGCCGTACGGCATCACTTCGGCGTGGAGCGGATGGCGCTGCTCGGCCACTCCTGGGGCGCGCGGCTGGCCCTGAGCTATGCCCTGGCCCATCCCGGCCGCGTCAGCCGGCTGATCTATGTCTCCGGCACCGGAATCGACGCGGACTCCACCTGGCACCCGGCGTACAAGGACGCCTTCCTGCGGCAACTGGGCGGCCACTGCGAGCGCTGGGAGGAACTTCGTGCCCGGGGTGGCGACCGTCGGCAAGCGGAGGACCGGGAGCTGGCTGTCCTTCAGTGGTCGGTGGATTTCGCCGACCGGGACCGGGCTCTGGAGTACGCGCAGGCCATGGCGACCCCGTGGTTCGGCGTCAACCACGAGTGCAACGCCACCATCGGCGCGGAGCTGAGGCGGAGCCCCGCCGCCGACGGGCTGCACGACCGGTGCGCGGCACTGCGCGTACCCGTACTGATCGTGGACGGGGAGCGTGACATCCGGCCCCGGTGGGCGGTGGACTCGCTGGAGAGGGCGCTCCCCGACGTGACCAGGACGACGCTGCCCGGCGCCGGGCACATGCCGTGGACGGAGAATCCGGAAGGCTTCCGTGCGGCGACCCGCGCTTTTCTGCTGTCCTGATGCTCCACGCCTCAGGGGGGCGGTGCGGCGGGAAACGGGTGCCGGCCGTCTCCCACCGCACCGGATCCGGCGCCGTGACCGCGATGTGCCGCGGCTACCAGGCGACGGGCAGTTCGTGGACGCCGTAGACGAGCATGTCCTCCTTGAAGCGCAGTTGGTCGTCCGGGACCGTGGTGTGCAGCTTCGGGAAGCGGCGCAGCAGGGCCGGATAGGCGAGTTGCAGCTCGGCGCGGGCCAGATTCTGGCCCAGGCACTGGTGGGTTCCGTGGCCGAAAGCCATATGGCGCCGTACCCCGGGCCGGTCGATGTCGAGACGGTCGGGGTCGGTGAAGACGCTTTCGTCGCGGTTCGCCGAGTCGTTGGGCAGGATGACCCCCTCACCCGCGTGGATGACGGTTCCCGCTATCTCGACGTCCTCGACGGCCACCCGGCGGCGCCCGCTGTGGGTGATGGTGAGATAGCGCAGCAACTCCTCCACGGCGGTGGCGATGCGCGCGGGGTCGTCGCTGTCGCGGACGACGGCGAGCTGCTCAGGGTGGTGCAGCAGGGCGAGGGTGCCCAGGGTGGTCATGTTCGCGGTGGTCTCGTGTCCCGCGACGAGCAGTAGGACCGCGTTCTCCACCAGTTGCCCGCGGCTGAGTTCGCCGGTGCGCATACGTTCCACGACCAGCGCGCTGAGCAGGTCGTCGGCCGGATCGCTGTCCTTGACGGTGATCAGGGTGCTGAGGTAGTCGGCCAGTTCTCCGGCGGCGTTCCTGCTCTGCTCCGGGGTGCTGTCCAGGGTGACCAGCGCGCGGGCGGCGCGCTGGAAGAGGCCATGGTCCTTCTGGGGGACTCCGAGGAGTTCGCTGATGACGAGCGAGGGCATGGGCAGGGCGAAGGCCCGGACCAGGTCGGCCGGGGGTCCGGCCGCTTCCATGCCGTCGAGGAGGGTGTCGATGATGTGCTGGATGCGGGGCTTCATCGCCGCGATGCGTTTGACCGTGAAGTGGGCGGTGAACATGCGGCGGTTGCGGTTGTGATCGGGGTCGTCCTGCACGATGAAGGGCGGAGTGGCGGTGTGCCGCCGCGCGCTGATCCCCGGACTCTGGCTGGGATGGCCGGGGCGGGTGGCGTCGGAGCTGAACCGCGGGTCGGCGAGCACGGCGCGCTGGTCCTCGTACCGGGTGAGGATCCAGGCGATCTGCCCGTTCCACAGCCGGACCGGCGAGACCGGTGCTTCCTCGCGCATCGTCGCGTACTGCGGTGGCGGGTCGAAGGGACAGCCGGATGCGCGGCTGAGGGGAAAGGTGGGGATGGCCGTCTCGGTCATGACGCGTCCTCCAGGCAGCGGCGGGGGTGGGGTGTGGTCGCGCGGGTCAGACGTCGTGCACGTCGATCGCCGCCGCGGGGCAGAGGGCGGCGGCCTCTCGCGCGCGGTCCAGGGCGTCGGCGGGCGGTGTGGCGTCGAGCAGGACGACGACGCCGTCCTCGTCCCGCTGGTCGAAAAGATCGTCGGCCGCCAGCACGCACTGTCCGGCTCCGCAGCACTTGTCCTCGTCGATCGCGATACGCATAGAGCTCTCCCAACGGGATCGGTCCCCGTGTGATGATGTTAGTTACCTTAAGTACTTTCTAGCCCTGGGTGGGTGTATGGAGCAAGTACTTCTTCGGCCATCTCGCCGCCGCGGCCGAGGGGCCGGGGGAGCGGTCGGGCATGATGGGCCGGTGGACGATTCACCTGTGCGCGAAGCCGACGGCATCGCCGCATTGCAGGCCCTGCTGAGCGCGCTCGCCTATGACCTCACCCGGCCCCGGTCCCATGAACTGCTCGTCGCGATGGCCGGGGTGCCCGTCGACCGCGCGGGGCTCGCCCTGTTGCGCGTGCTGGTGGAAGAGGGCGAGCCGATGCGTATCGGGCGGATCGCGGAGCGACTGGGGGTCCGTACCCCGCACGTCACGCGACAGGTCAGGGAGCTCGAACGGCAGGGCCTCGTCGTCCGCGTAGAGGAGGCGGCGGACCGGAGGGCGCAACGGATCACCCCGACGGTCCGGGGGCTCGACACCCTCGCGCGGTTCGACCGGGCTGCCCAGGCCATGCTCACGGAGAGCCTCGCCGGGGTGACCGCGCATCAGATCGGCGACGCGGTCGAGGTGCTGCGCCGGATCTCCGGCCATCGTCAAGGAAGCAGGCCGGGGATTCGGAGGGCTGATCCGGTGGACTGATCCGGTGGGCTGATCCGGTGTCCGGCGGGCTGATGCCGGTGGAGGGCCGTGCGGTGTACCGGGCAGTAGATCGGGCGGTGGACCGGGCGGTCCGTCCGGTGGGCCGCCAAGGGCTCCGCGCCCCCTGCGGTGGCAGCACCCGGAAGCCTCCGGCGGGGGCCTCGAATGCCTTCCGGCGCTCTCGGCGGGCCGCGGGAGGCCGCCGAGCGGTCGCCGGAACGGCCCCGGTATCGTCACGTATGTCACCGACGCTCCAGCGACACCTCTGACCCGTGGAGACACCATGCCCGGTCCGTCCGCCCCTCGCCGCACCGTGCTGAAGGGTGCCGCGCTCGCCGGTGCGGCAGGACTGGGAGCGGCGGCCTGCTCCACCGACTCCAAGCTGGGTCATGCCGACACCCCCACACCGACCGCCCCGGTCGACCTCGGTCCCGCGGACGCCGTCCCGGTAGGCGGCGCCAAGCTTTACCGGGAACAGCGCCTGGTGGTGAGCTGCCCGGCGAAGGGGGAGTACAAGGCATTCAGCGCGCAGTGCACCCACGCGGGTTGTCTCCTGGAGAAGCTGGAGGGCACCGTGGGTGACTGCCCGTGTCACGGCAGCACGTTCGACGTCACCACCGGCAAGGCGCTCCACGGCCCGGCCACCGTCCCGCTGCCCGAGGTACCGGTCACCGCCGAGGGCGGCAAGCTCGTCGCGGGGCCCAAGGCCTGAGGGCCTGAGGGGCGGGATCCGCGGGGCCGCACTGTCGGTCCCCGACAGTAGGGTGGACGGCATGGCCGACCCCTCCAGTTACCGCCCCAAGCCGGGACAGATCCCCGACTCGCCGGGGGTCTACAAGTTCCGCGACGATCACCGCCGGGTGATCTACGTCGGAAAGGCGAAAAGCCTGCGCCAGCGGCTCGCCAACTACTTCCAGGACCTCGCGGGTCTGCATCCGCGTACCCGCTCCATGGTCACCACGGCGGCCTCCGTCGAGTGGACCGTCGTCTCCACCGAGGTCGAGGCGCTCCAGCTGGAGTATTCCTGGATCAAGGAGTTCGACCCCCGCTTCAACGTCAAGTACCGCGACGACAAGAGCTATCCGTCGCTCGCGGTGACGATGAACGAGGAGTTCCCGCGCGTCCAGGTCATGCGCGGCGCCAAGAAGAAGGGCGTGCGCTACTTCGGCCCGTACGGACACGCCTGGGCCATCCGCGAGACCGTCGATCTGATGCTCCGTGTGTTTCCCGTACGGACGTGCTCCGCCGGGGTGTTCAAGAACGCGGTGCGGACGGGCCGTCCCTGCCTCCTCGGTTACATCGGCAAGTGCTCGGCGCCCTGCGTCGGCCGGGTCACCCCGGAGGAGCACCGCGAACTGGCCGAGGAATTCTGCGACTTCATGGCCGGCCGCACCGGCACGTACATCCGGCGCCTGGAGCGGGAGATGACGGCGGCGGCCGAGGAGATGGAGTACGAGAAGGCGGGCCGGCTGCGTGACGACATAGGCGCGTTGCGCCGCGCGATGGAGAAGAACGCCGTCGTGCTCGCCGACGCCACCGACGCCGACCTGATCGCCGTCGCCGAGGACGAGTTGGAGGCCGCCGTACAGATCTTCCATGTCCGCGGCGGCCGGGTCCGCGGCCAGCGCGGCTGGGTCACCGACAAGGTCGAGGCCGTGGAGACGGCGGGCCTGGTCGAGCACGCGCTCCAGCAGCTGTACGGGGAGGAGCGCGGCGACGCCGTCCCCAAAGAGGTGCTCGTCCCCGCCCTGCCGGAGGACACGGACGCCGTCACGCAGTGGCTGAGCGAGCGCCGCGGCTCCCAGGTCTCCCTGCGGATTCCGCAGCGCGGCGACAAGAAGGACCTGATGGCGACGGTCGGGCGCAACGCCCAGCAGTCCCTGGTCCTGCACAAGACCAGGCGCGCCAGCGATCTCACCACCCGCTCCCGCGCGCTGGAGGAGATCGCGCAGGCCCTCGGCCTGGACAGCGCGCCGCTGCGGATCGAGTGCTTCGACATCTCGCACCTCCAGGGCGACGACGTCGTGGCGTCCATGGTGGTCTTCGAGGACGGCCTCGCCCGCAAGAGCGAATACCGCCGCTTCCAGATCAAGACCTTCCAGGGTCAGGACGACGTACGGTCGATGCACGAGGTGATCACCCGACGCTTCCGGCGCTATCTCCAGGAGAAGGAGAACACCGGGGAGTGGTCGGAGCAGGACCAGCCGCAAGGAGCGGACCAGCGGGAAGGACCGGACCAGCGGGAGGCGCGGCGACAACCGGAACATCCGGAACAGCCACCCCCGCCGCTCCCCGGCGAGTCCCCCCAGGAGGACGACGGCCGGCCCAAGCGCTTCGCCTACCCGCCCCAGCTGGTCGTCGTGGACGGCGGGCAGCCCCAGGTCGCGGCCGCCAAGCGCGCTCTCGACGAACTGGGCATAGACGATGTCGCTGTCTGCGGTCTCGCCAAGCGCCTCGAAGAGGTCTGGCTGCCCGAGGACGACGACCCGGTGGTCCTGCCCCGCTCCAGCGAGGGCCTCTACCTCCTCCAGCGCGTACGCGACGAGGCGCACCGCTTCGCCATCACCTATCAGCGCTCCAAGCGGGCCAAGCGCGTCAGGAGCAGCCCACTGGACGAGGTCCCCGGGCTCGGCGAGACCCGGAAACAGGCACTCATCAAGCATTTCGGCTCGGTGAAGCGGCTGCGGCAGGCGACAATCGAGCAGATCTGCGAGGTTCCGGGCCTGGGCCGCAAGACGGCCGAGTCCGTCGTCGTGGCCCTGACCCAGGCGGCCCCGGCCGCACCCGCCGTGAACACGGCAACAGGAGAGATCATGGAAGACAACGGGGGCACCAGGCATGACTGAGCACGACCGGGACGGAGCAGGGCACGTGAGTACGGGCAGTACGGGCACCACCAAGGAGACCGGTGAGGCCGGTGAGACCGGCGAGGCGGCCATCCCCGAGCTGGTGATCATCTCCGGCATGTCGGGCGCGGGCCGCAGTACGGCGGCGAAGTGCCTGGAGGACCTCGGCTGGTTCGTCGTGGACAACCTGCCGCCCGCGCTGATCCCCACCATGGTGGAGCTCGGCGCCCGCTCGCAGGGCAATGTGGCGCGGATCGCCGTCGTGGTCGACGTGCGAGGCCGGCGGTTCTTCGACAACCTCCGCGAGTCCCTCGCCGACCTCGACGCCAAGCAGGTCACCCGGCGGATCGTCTTCCTGGAGTCCTCCGACGAGGCACTGGTCCGCCGGTTCGAGTCCGTCCGGCGCCCGCACCCGCTCCAGGGCGACGGCCGCATCGTCGACGGCATCGAGGCCGAGCGCGATCTGCTGCGCGAGCTGCGCGGCGACGCCGATCTGGTGATCGACACCTCCAGCCTCAACGTCCATGAGCTGCGCGCCAAGATGGACGCCCAGTTCGCCGGCGACGAGAAGCCGGAGCTGCGGGCCACGGTCATGTCCTTCGGCTACAAGTACGGCCTGCCGGTCGACGCCGACCTGGTCGTGGACTGCCGCTTCCTGCCCAACCCGCACTGGGTCCCGGAGCTGCGCCCCTTCACCGGGCTCAACGAGGAGGTGTCGGCGTACGTCTTCAACCAGCCGGGCGCCAAGGAGTTCCTCGACCGCTACACCGAGCTGCTCCAGCTGATCGCCGCCGGATACCGCCGCGAGGGCAAGCGCTACGTCACGGTCGCCGTCGGCTGCACGGGAGGCAAGCACCGCTCGGTCGCCATGTCCGAGAAGCTCACCGCGCGCCTCGCCGCCGCGGGCATCGAGACCGTCATCGTCCACCGGGACATGGGGCGCGAGTGACCGGACGCACCTTCCGTATGCGCCGGCTGCGCCGGGGCGGCCCCGTACTGTCGGCGCGGGGTCGCGGCGCCCAGCCGAAGGTCGTCGCCCTCGGCGGCGGCATGGGGCTGTCCGCCTCCCTCACGGCGCTGCGCCGGATCACCGGGGATCTGACCGCCGTGGTCACCGTCGCCGACGACGGCGGCTCCAGCGGCCGGCTCCGGGACGAACTCGGCGTGCTGCCGCCCGGCGATCTGCGCAAGGCCCTGGCGGCGCTCTGCGGCGACGACGACTGGGGGCAGACCTGGGCCCGGGTGATCCAGCACCGGTTCCAGTCCCAGGGCGAGCTCCACGAGCACGCGGTCGGCAATCTGCTGATCGTCGCCCTGTGGGAGCAGCTCGGCGACCACGTCCAGGCCCTCGACCTGGTCGGCAAGCTCCTCGGCGCACACGGCCGGGTGCTGCCCATGTCCGCCGTACCGCTGGAGCTCCAGGCGCTCGTACGGGGCCATGACCCGGCGCGCCCCGACGAGGTGGAGACGGTGCGCGGCCAGGCTACGGTCGCGCTCACCCGGGGCGAGGTGCGGTCCGTGCATCTCGTGCCGAACGACCCGCCGGCGGTCCCCGAAGCCGTCGCCGCCGTGCTGGACGCCGACTGGGTGGTGCTCGGCCCCGGCTCCTGGTTCTCCTCCGTGATCCCGCATCTGCTGGTGCCCGAACTGCTCGACGCGCTCCTCCAGACCAAGGCCCGCCGGGTCCTCTCCCTGAACCTCGCGCCGCAACCCGGCGAAACCAGTGGCTTCTCACCGCAGCGTCATTTGGAGGTTTTGAGGCGACACGCCCCTAAACTCGCCCTGGACGTGGTGCTGGCCGATGAGGCCGCCGTGCCCGACAGCGAGTCACTCGCCGATGCCGCCAAGCGGTTCGGTGCCGCGGTCGAGCTGGCGCCGGTGGCAGCGCCCGACAGTTCCCCGGTCCATGATCCGGAGCTGTTGGCAGCCGCGTACGACCGTATTTTTCGGATGCATGGAAGGATCGGCCCATGGCGATGACGCCAGCGGTGAAGGACGAGATCGCCCGCCTCCCCGTCACCCGGACGTGCTGCAGGAAGGCCGAGGTCTCGGCGATTCTCCGGTTCGCGGGCGGGCTGCACCTGGTCAGCGGCCGCATCGTGATCGAGGCGGAGCTGGACACCAGCGTCGCCGCGCGCCGGCTTCGCAAGGACATCCTGGAGATCTTCGGGCACAACTCGGAGCTGGTGGTGATGGCCCCCGGCGGGCTGCGCCGCGGCAGCCGTTACGTCGTACGGGTGATTACCGGCGGCGATCAGCTGGCCCGGCAGACCGGTCTGGTCGACGGCCGGGGGCGCCCGATCCGCGGCCTGCCCCCGCAGGTCGTCTCCGGTGCCACCTGCGACGCGGAGGCCGCCTGGCGCGGCGCGTTCCTGTCGCACGGCTCGCTCACCGAGCCCGGCCGGTCCTCCTCGCTGGAGGTGACCTGCCCGGGTCCCGAGGCGGCCCTCGCCCTGGTCGGCGCGGCCCGCAGACTCCAGATCGCCGCCAAGGCCCGTGAGGTGCGCGGGGTGGACCGCGTGGTCGTACGGGACGGGGACGCCATCGGCGCGCTGCTGACCCGGCTCGGCGCGCACGATTCGGTGCTGGCCTGGGAGGAGCGGCGGATGCGCCGCGAGGTCCGCGCCACGGCCAACCGCCTCGCCAACTTCGACGACGCGAACCTGCGCCGCTCCGCCCGCGCCGCGGTCGCCGCCGGTGCCCGGGTGCAGCGCGCGCTGGAGATCCTCGGCGAGGAGGTGCCCGAGCATCTCGCCGCCGCGGGACGGCTGCGCATGGAGCACAAGCAGGCCTCGCTGGAGGAGCTGGGCGCGCTCGCCGACCCGCCGCTCACCAAGGACGCGGTCGCGGGCCGCATCCGCCGGCTGCTGGCCATGGCCGACAAGCGGGCGCAGGATCTCGGCATTCCGGGTACGGAGTCCAATCTCAGCGAGGAGCTGGCGGACGGTCTCGTCGGCTGAGCGGGCGCCCCGCCCCGTACCGCGCACGGACACCCGTCCGCTTCCCCGGTCCGTACCGCTGGGCCGACCCGTACCGCTCCTTCGCGCACGGCTCCCTCCCGGACCCCCGCGCCCCGCGCTCCACTGCCTGCTGCCGACCCCTGAAAGGTGTCGGCAGCAGGCAGTTCGCGTGGCCTTGAGTCGCCCTTGACACGGTCATGAAGGGTGGTGAGCCTGGCGTCTGTCCACGGCCATGACAGACAACAGCATGGGGCGCACATGAGACGAAGAACGGGATCGATCCTCGCGGCGGGCGCGTTACTGCTGGGCGCGATGACGGCGGCGCCCGCCGCCCAGGCGAGAGGGCTGGACGCCCAGACGCGGGAGAGCGGGACCCAGGCGCCCCGGCCCGAGGCGGGACCGGGCGCGGACGCGGTGAAGGTCTTCGACGCGGAGGTCGTCAAGGAGCAGGTACCGCTGCTCCTCGCGGCCGGTCAGGACGCCCATGAACTGACCGAACGGGCCTCGGAGAAGAGGCCCGCCAAGGTCGAGCTGTTCCTCACCGACGCCCAGGCGCGCGCCCTGGCGAAGCAGGGCGTCGACGTCACCGAACGGAAGATCTCCGCGCAGGCCCAGGCCCGGGTGCGGGCGGCGGGCGACGGCGTCTTCCGCCCGTACAGCGGCAAGGGCAATCTCCAGGAGGAGATCGTCAGCACCGGGCAGGCCAACCCCGGTATCACCAAGGTCGTCTCCCTCGGCAAGACGGTCAAGGGCCAGGACATCCTGGCCCTCAAGCTCAGCAAGGGAGCGCGGAAGACCGAGGACGGGGCCAAGCCGTCCGTGCTGTACATGTCCAACCAGCACGCCCGGGAGTGGATCACTCCCGAGATGACCCGCCGGCTGATGCACCACTTCGTGGACAACTACGGCAAGGACCGGCGGATCACGAAGATCGTCGACTCCACCGAACTGTGGTTCGTGCTGTCCGCCAACCCGGACGGCTACGACTACACCCACAGCGCGGACAGCGCCCGGCTCTGGCGCAAGAACGTCCGGGACGTCGACGGGGACGGGAAGCTGACCTCCGCCGACGGCGTGGACCTCAACCGCAACTTCGGCTACAAGTGGGGCTACGACGACGAGGGTTCGTCCCCTCGTTCCACCAGCGAGACCTACCGGGGCGCCGGCCCGGCCTCCGAGCCGGAGACGCGGGCGATCGACCGTTTCCAGAAGCGCGTCGGCTTCGACTACGGCATCAACTACCACTCCGCCGCCGAGCTGCTGCTGTACGGAGTGGGCTGGCAGGTCGCCACCCCGACCCCCGACGACGTGCTCTACAAGTCGCTCGCCGGCACCCCCGGGAAATCCGCGATCCCCGGCTACTACCCGCAGGTCTCCTCCGAGCTGTACACCACCAACGGTGAGGCCGACGGGCACGCGGCGAATGTCAACGGAACGATGATGTTCACCCCGGAGATGACCACCTGCCAGACCGCGTCCGGCCTCGACCCGGACGACGCGTGGGAGGCCCGGGACTGCCGGTCCGGCTTCAACTTCCCCGACGACGAGAAGCTCATCCAGGACGAGTTCGCCAAGAACATCCCCTTCGCGCTGTCCGTCGCGGAGACCGCCGCCCACCCCGACCGGCCGTCCTCCTCGGTCGGTCTGACCGCCCCCGACTTCACCCTCGACCCCTTCACCACCTCGTACGCGCGCGGCGAGGACCAGGAGGTCTCCGTAACCGCCCGTAAGGCGCTCCGCGACAAGGAACTCAACTACCGCGTCAACGGCGGGCGCCCGCACAAGAAGGACCTCCGGGCGTGGAAGGGCGGTGAGACCTACGGCGGCGAGGACAACCTGCACTTCGACCAGTACCGCGCGGAGATCGGGAACACTCGTCCGGGTGACACGGTCGAGGTCTGGTTCACCGCACGGACCAGGTCCCAAAAGGCCACCTCCAGCGAGCACTTCACCTACACCGTGGCGCAGCGCCCCCGAGCCGACACCCTCGTGATCGCCGAGGAAGGCGCACCCGCCCGGCAGACCGCGGTGTACGTCGACGCCCTGCGCGCCCAGGGCCGTACCGCCGCAGTCTGGGACGTCGCCACCCGGGGCACCCCGCACCCGCTGGGGGTCCTCGGCCACTTCTCCACCGTGGTCCACTACACGGGCGCCACGGCCCCGGGCGGCGCCACCCAGCTCGCTCTGCGGGACTTCCTCAACGAGGGCGGCAAGCTGATCGAGGCGGGGCGTCCGGCCGGCGGCAACGTCCAGGTGGGCCGGGCGCTGACCAATGACTTCAGCCAGTACTACCTGGGTGCGTACACGCGTACGTCCCACCCCGGCGCCACCGGCTTCACCGGCACCGGAGCGCTCGCCGGCGCGGCCGGGGCGCTCGGTGCGGCGCCCGGCAGTCCGCTGAACCCGGCGGGTGCCTACACGGTCACCTCCGACACCCTGGACCCGGCGACCTATCCGCAGTTCAAGAGCGCCGAGGCGGGCACCTACACGGGCGCGGCCAATCCGTACTCCCCTTATGAGGGGCAGTGGATGGCGGCCACCGTCCACCAGGACGACGCCTGGCGCCGCCTCACCCGCACCGTCGACCTCACGGGTGTCGGCGCGGCCGAACGGCCCGAACTCCGCCTCGCGCTGAACTGGGACACCGAGCAGGGCTACGACCACGCCGTCCTGGAGGCCCACACAGCCGGGGCCGAGGACTGGACCACGCTCCCCGAGGCCGGTGGCGCGAGCGCTTCCACCGTCCCCACCGAGTGCGAGGCCGGGTTCCTCCTCGACGACCACCCCTTCCTCGGCCACTACCTGACCCTCCGGAACGACGGCTGCGCCGCGACCGGCACCAGCGGCGCCTGGAACAGCCTCACCGGCAGCTCGGACGGCTGGAAGCAGCTCGCCTTCGACCTGAGCGACTACGCGGGCACGAAGGTGGAGCTGTCGCTCAGCTACATGACCGATCCCGGCACCGGCGGACGCGGTGTCTTCGCGGACAGCGCGCGGCTGGCGGTGGGCGGCGCGGACAAGGAGTCCGAGGGCTTCGAGACCTCGCTCGGAGCCTGGACCACCACCGGACCGCCGCAGGGAAGCCCCGTCGTGGCGGGGAACTGGGCGCGCTCCCAGGAGCTGTTCACGTCGTACGCCTCGGTCGCCACGCGCGACACCGTGCTGCTCGGATTCGGCCTGGAACATGTGCCGGACGCGGCGGAGCGCGCGGCGCTGCTCGGCAAGGCGCTGCGGGCCCTGCGGCGCTGACCCCGTACGTCTGGTATAGGGGCCCCGCCCGCCCCGGTGACGCGGCGGTCCGCACCCGTATCCGCGGGTGCGGACCGCCGGTGCGGACGGCCCTGTGCGGGCACTGCCGCCGATGTCACCGGGTGGCCTGTGGAGATGTAGGGTCATAAGCGGTCGGGGACATCCCATACAACTCGCCGGCGTCGAACACCCGGCGTACCTAACGAGGAGATCGGTTCGTGACGATCCGCGTAGGCATCAACGGCTTTGGCCGCATCGGTCGTAACTACTTCCGCGCGCTGCTGGAGCAGGGTGCAGACATCGAGATCGTGGCTGTCAACGACCTGGGTGACACTGCGACCACGGCGCATCTGCTGAAGTACGACACGATCCTCGGCCGCCTCAAGGCCGAGGTGTCACACACCGCCGACACCATCACGGTCGACGGCCACACCATCAAGGTGCTCTCCGAGCGCGACCCGGCCGACATCCCCTGGGGTGAGCTGGGCGTCGACATCGTTATCGAGTCGACCGGCATCTTCACCAAGAAGGCCGACGCCGCGAAGCACATCGCCGGTGGCGCCAAGAAGGTCCTCATCTCGGCTCCGGCCTCGGACGAGGACATCACGATCGTGCTGGGCGTCAACGAGGACAAGTACGACGCCGCCAACCACCACATCATCTCCAACGCCTCCTGCACCACCAACTGTGTGGCGCCGATGGCCAAGGTTCTCCTGGAGAACTTCGGCGTCGTCTCGGGCCTGATGACCACGGTCCACGCCTACACCAGCGACCAGCGTCTTCAGGACTTCCCGCACAAGGACCTGCGCCGCGCGCGTGCCGCCGCCGAGAACATCATTCCGGCGAGCACCGGTGCGGCCAAGGCCCTCGGCCTGGTCATCCCGGAGCTGGCGGGCAAGCTCAACGGCATGGCGATGCGCGTCCCGGTCCCGACGGGGTCCGTCACCGACCTGGTTGTCGAGACCGAGCGCGTGGTGACCAAGGAAGAGGTCAACGCCGCGTTCCAGAAGGCCGCACAGGGCGAGCTCAAGGGTTACCTGGACTACACCGAGGACCCGATCGTCTCCTCGGACATCGTCAACTGGCCCGCCTCCTGCACCTTCGACTCCTCCCTGACCATGGTCCAGGGCAAGAGCGTCAAGATCATCGGCTGGTACGACAACGAGTGGGGCTACTCCAACCGTCTGGTCGACCTGACCGTCTTCGTCGGCGGCCGGCTCTGAGACCAGGCCCCTGAATTCAGGGCCGGTAGGCATCTCGATATGAGTGACAGGGTTCGGTCGGCGCACCTGTGGCGCTGTTCGAGCCCTGTTGGCCTGTTCAGACATCCCAAGGAGTCCAGCAGCAGATGAAGACGATCGACGAACTTCTCGCCGAAGGGGTCGGCGGCAAGCGGGTATTCGTCCGCGCCGACCTCAATGTGCCGCTCGACGGCACCACGATCACCGACGACGGCCGCATCCGCGCCGTCGAGCCGACGGTCGCCCGGCTCGCCGGGGCCGGCGCCCGCGTGGTCGTCGCCTCCCACCTGGGCCGCCCCAAGGGCGCCCCGGACCCGGCCTTCTCGCTCGCGCCCGCCGCCGCCCGCCTCGGCGAACTCCTCCGTGCCGACGTGGCGTTCGCGACCGACACGGTCGGCGACTCCGCCACGTCCGTGGTCGCGGGCCTGGCCGATGGCCAGGTCGCCGTCATCGAGAACCTCCGCTTCAACGCCGGCGAGACCTCGAAGGACGACGCCGAGCGCGGCGCGTTCGCCGACCGGCTCGCCGAGTTGGCCGATGTGTACGTGGGCGACGGCTTCGGCGCCGTACACCGCAAGCACGCCTCGGTCTTCGACCTGCCGGCCCGCCTGCCGCACGCCGCAGGCGGTCTGATCGCCACCGAGGTCGGTGTCCTGAAGAAGCTCACGGACGATGTCCGGCGCCCGTACGCCGTCGTGCTCGGCGGCGCCAAGGTCTCCGACAAGCTCGGTGTCATCGACCATCTGCTGGGCAAGGCCGACCGCATCCTGATCGGCGGCGGTATGGTCTACACCTTCCTGAAGGCGCAGGGCCACGAGATCGGCTCCTCGCTGCTCCAGGAGGACCAGATCCCGGCCGTCCAGGAGTATCTGAAGCGCGCCACGGAAATCGGCGTGGAGTTCGTGCTGCCGGTGGACGTGCTGGTCGCGGCGGAGTTCCCGGACCTGAGGACCAAGGCCCCGGCCCACCCCACCACGGTGGCCGCGAACGCCATTCCGGCCGGACAGATGGGCCTGGACATCGGCCCCGAGACCGGCCGCCTGTACGCCGCGAAGCTCGCCGACGCCGAGACCGTCTTCTGGAACGGTCCCATGGGCGTCTTCGAGCACCCCGACTACGCCGAGGGCACCAAGGCCGTCGCCCAGGCGCTCGTCGACTCCTCGGGCTTCTCGGTCGTCGGCGGTGGCGACTCCGCCGCCGCCGTCCGGATCCTGGGCTTCGACGAGAAGGCATTCGGCCATATTTCGACCGGTGGCGGCGCGAGCCTCGAATACCTCGAGGGCAAGACGCTTCCCGGGCTCGCCGCACTGGAGGACTGACCTTTCCATGACCGCTTCATCCGACAACACCGCCCGGACCCCGCTGATGGCGGGCAACTGGAAGATGAACCTCAACCACCTCGAGGCCATCGCCCACGTCCAGAAGCTCGCCTTCGCCCTGGCCGACAAGGACTACGACGCCGTCGAGGTCGCCGTGCTGGCGCCTTTCACCGACCTGCGGTCCGTCCAGACCCTGGTCGACGGCGACAAGCTCAAGATCAAGTACGGCGCCCAGGACATCTCGGCGCACGACTCCGGCGCGTACACCGGTGAGATCTCCGGCCCCATGCTGGCCAAGCTCAAGTGCACGTACGTGACCATCGGACACTCCGAGCGCCGGCAGTACCACGCCGAGACCGACGAGGTCTGCAACACGAAGGTGAAGGCCGCCTACCGGCACGGTCTGACCCCGATCCTCTGCATCGGCGAGGGCCTGGACATCCGCAAGGCCGGTGAGCAGGTCTCCCACACGCTGAGCCAGCTCGACGGCGGCCTCGCGGACATCCCGGCCGAGCAGGCCGAATCCGTCGTGATCGCCTACGAGCCGGTGTGGGCCATCGGCACCGGCGAGGTCGCCACCCCGGAGGACGCGCAGGAGGTCTGCGGAGCGATCCGCGGACGGCTGGCGGAGCTGTACTCCCAGGAACTGGCCGACAAGGTCCGGATCCAGTACGGCGGCTCGGTCAAGTCCGGGAACGTCGCCGCGATCATGGCGCAGCCCGATGTGGACGGCGCACTGGTGGGCGGGGCGGCACTGGACGCCGACGAGTTCGTCAAGATCGTACGGTTCCGCGACCAGTGAGTATGCGGTAGCACGGATCCGTCGTACCCTGGCGGGGGCCGAGAAGCATGTTCCGGGAACGCATGGCGTGACCATGTGTTCCGGAGGACGTGGCCCGGCCCCCGTTGTCCGTTCTCAGTCCCGTTTCAGTCCTGTCGGTTTTCAGTCCTGTCGGTTCTGTCAGTCCGAGGAAGTTGGTCCAGCCGTGGTTATGGGGTTCTCGATCGCCCTTATCGTCTTCAGCCTGCTGCTGATGCTGCTGGTGCTGATGCACAAGGGAAAGGGCGGCGGACTCTCCGACATGTTCGGTGGCGGAATGCAGTCGTCCGTCGGTGGTTCCTCGGTCGCCGAGCGTAACCTCGACCGCATCACCGTGGTTGTCGGCCTGTCGTGGTTCGCGTGCATCGTCGTCCTGGGTCTGCTGCTCAAGCTGGACAGCTGATCGTACGTACGGTACGGCGCCGCGGGCGCGGCCTATCATGAGGGTCCGCGCCGGGCGGCAGGGGGTAACTCCCTTCACTGGACGCGCGTTGGGCCTTACGTAGACTGGGGCGCCCGGCAGCGGAGCTGCCTATCGATGCTTTGCGGCACCATCACGCAGGGAGTTACGACCGTGGCAAGTGGCAACGCGATCCGGGGAAGCCGGGTCGGAGCGGGGCCGATGGGTGAGGCCGAGCGCGGCGAGTCCGCGCCCCGCCTGCGCATTTCCTTCTGGTGCTCGAACGGGCACGAGACGGTGCCGAGCTTCGCCAGTGACGCGCAGGTTCCGGACACGTGGGACTGCCCACGCTGCGGATTCCCGGCCGGTCAGGACCGGGACAGCCCTCCGGACCCGCCGCGTACCGAGCCGTACAAGACCCATCTCGCCTATGTGCGGGAGCGGCGTAGTGACGCGGACGGCGAGGCGATCCTCGCCGAAGCACTCGCCAAGCTGCGCGGCGAGATCTAGAACTTCCGGCCGGATACCTGACAGGTGTCCGGCCGTACCGTTTCCGCCCGTGGCGTCTCCGCCATTTCCCGTGTCCGGGCTCAGCGTCCCGGCCCCGCCGGCCGCCGGGCTCTTCGCGCTCGCCGCCGCCTCGTCGGCCACCCTGATCAATTAGGTTGGACAGGCAGCAGGGCATGCGTGCAGGCACGAGTGGAAGTGGGCTGATCTCCGAATGAACGCAGCAAGCCGTACCAGGCTCAACCGGATGCCTGAGTGGAGCGCGCTGGGCAAGCACCGTGAGCAGTTGGGGCAGACGCGTCTGCGGGAACTGTTCGCCGACGACCCGGCGCGCGGCACCGGCTACACCCTCCAGGTCGGTGACCTCTACCTGGACTACTCCAAGCACCTGGTGACCGACGAGACGCTGGCGCTGCTGCGCGAGCTGGCCGCCGCCGCCGGGGTGGCGGAGCTGCGGGACGCGATGTTCCGCGGCGAGAAGATCAACACCACCGAGGACCGCGCGGTACTGCACACCGCGCTGCGCGCGCCGCGCGACGCCGTCATCGAGGTCGACGGGGAGAACGTCGTACCGGCGGTGCACGCCGTCCTCGACAAGATGAGCGCCTTCGCCGACCAGGTCAGGTCCGGCGAGTGGACCGGCCACACCGGCCGTCCCATCAAGAACGTGGTCAACATCGGCATCGGCGGCTCGGACCTCGGCCCGGCGATGGCGTACGAGGCGCTCCGGTCCTTCACCGACCGCGAGCTGACGGTCCGTTTCGTCTCCAACGTCGACGGCGCCGATCTGCACGAGGCCGTACGGGACCTGGACCCGGCCCAGACGCTGTTCGTCATCGCGTCCAAGACCTTCACCACCATCGAGACCGTCACCAATGCGACGTCCGCGCGCGACTGGCTGCTGACCGGGCTCGGGGCCGGTCAGGAGGCTGTCGCCAAGCACTTCGTGGCGCTCTCCACGAATGGCGAGAAGGTCTCCGAGTTCGGTATCGACACGGCCAACATGTTCGAGTTCTGGGACTGGGTCGGCGGCCGCTACTCGTACGACTCGGCCATCGGCCTCTCGCTGATGATCGCGATCGGACCCGGCCGGTTCCGCGAGATGCTCGACGGTTTCCACCTCGTCGACGAGCACTTCCGCACGGCGGCGCCGGAGGACAACGCGCCGCTGCTGCTCGGGCTGCTGGGGGTCTGGTACGGGGCGTTCTTCGACGCCCAGTCGCACGCGGTCCTGCCGTACAGCCACTACCTGTCGAGGTTCACCGCGTACCTCCAGCAGCTGGACATGGAGTCCAACGGCAAGTCGGTGGACCGCGACGGCAATCCGGTGGACTGGCAGACCGGACCCGTGGTCTGGGGCACCCCGGGCACCAACGGCCAGCACGCCTACTATCAGCTGATCCACCAGGGCACCAAGGTCATCCCGGCCGACTTCATCGGCTTCGCCCGGCCGGTCGACGACCTGCGGCCCGGTCTCGTCGCGCAGCACGACCTGCTCATGGCCAACTTCTTCGCGCAGACCCAGGCGCTCGCCTTCGGCAAGACGCCGGAGGAGGTACGGGCCGAGGGCGTGCCCGAAGAACTGGTGCCGCACAAGACGTTCCAGGGCAACCACCCGACCACCACGATCCTCGCCTCCACGCTCACCCCGTCCGTCCTGGGTCAGCTGGTCGCGCTGTACGAGCACAAGGTGTTCGTCCAGGGCGCCATCTGGAACATCGACTCCTTCGACCAGTGGGGCGTCGAGCTCGGCAAGGTCCTCGCCAAGAGGATCGAGCCCGTCCTGACCGGCGACAAGGCGGGGGACGAGCTGGACGGATCGACCGCGGCGCTGGTCTCCGCCTACCGCTCGCTGCGAGGACGCTGAACCGATGGCACAGGGGGAACGGCGGCTCCGGCCGCCGGAGAACACGCTGGACGAACGCGCCACCACCTGGTGGCGCACACAATGGCTGCTGCTCACGGCGGCTCCGGTCGTGCCGCTCGCCGTGCTGGGGGCTCTCATAGCCCCGGCACGGCTGTGGCTGCTGGGCCCCGCCGTCGTGCTGGCGGTCATCGGGCTGGCCTGTACGGCGCTGATACCGGCGTGGTGGTACAGGGTGCACCGCTGGGAGGTGACGGACGAGGCGGTCTATGTCCGTACCGGCTTCTTCTGGCAGGAGTGGCGGATCGCGCCGATGTCCCGCATCCAGACCGTGGACACCGTGCGCGGTCCGCTGGAGCAGATGTTCAAGCTCTCCACCGTGACCGTCACGACCGCGTCGTCCAAGGGCGCGGTACGGATCAAGGGGCTCGACCATGAGCTGGCGGCGGAGCTGGCCGGGCAGCTGACGCACATCACCCAGGCCACCCCGGGGGACGCCACATGAGCGAGCCCGCCGTGGCCCCGGACCCCTCGACCCGGGAGTGGCGCCAGGAGCCGGGAGCTGAGGGGGAGTGGCGGCGGCTGGACCGGCGTACCCTCCTGGTCACCGCGGTGGTCATGACGGGGGTCGTCGTGGGCGCCGGGGTGCCGACCACCCTCGGTCTGGCGGGTGCCATGCCCCTCTGGCAGGCACTCGCGTGGGTGCTGGCCGGGGCGCTGCTGCTGATCGTCTGCGGTACGGGCGGGGAGTACGTCCGCTGGCGCCGCACCCGCTACCGCATAGGGCCCGAGCGCGCCGAGCTGCACACGGGCCTGGTCCTGGTCAAACGCCGGTCGCTGGCCCGCGAGCGGATCCGCAGCGTCGACCTGACAGCCCACCTCCTGCTCCGGATCCTCGGCCTGGTGAAGGTGCGCATCGGAACCGGAGAGCAGTCCGGCGGCGAGTCCACACTGGAACTCGACCCGGTCACCCGGGCCGAGGGGGAACGCCTCCGTACGGAACTGCTGGACCGCGCCCCAGAGGCGCCGGGCGCGTACCGCGAAGGCACACTGGCCGTTCTCGATCCCGGCTGGATCCGGTACGCGCCGGTCTCCTTCCTCACCCCGGTGCTCGGCGGCGCGGCGGCCGGCGGTCTGGTACAGGTCAGCGAATGGTTCGGTGCGCAGGCACGGCTGTTCGGCTGGGTGGCCGACCTCTTCCGGGACACCTCGGTCCTCTGGGCGGTCCTGATCCTGCTGGGAGGGACAGGGCTCGCCGGGGTCGTCGGCGCGCTCGGCCTGTGGATCGAGATGTGGTGGAACTACCGGCTGGAGCGCGAGCCGGGCGGCACCCTGCGGGTCCGGCGCGGACTGTTCACCTCCCGCTCGGTCTCCGTCGAGGAGCGCCGGCTGCGGGGCGTGGAGGTGGTCGAGCCACTCGGCGTCCGGCTGTCCGGCGCGGCCAGGGTGGACGCGATCGCCACCGGCATCGCCCACGACGACGAGGAGCGGACCGAGAACAAGACCCTGCTGCCCGTGGCGCCGCGCGCGGTGGCGGACGAAGTGGCGGCCCAGGTCCTGCGCGAGTCCGTGTCGCCGACGAACGCGGTCACCCTGACCCCGCATCCCCGCGCGGCCCGAGGACGCCGACTGCGCTGGTCCGTGGCCTGCGCCCTGTCGCCGGTCCTGGTCCTCACGGTCCTCGGCCTGCTGCTGCCCGACTCCGCGCGCACGGTTCTGCTGTGGTGCGCGGCGGTCTGCGCCCTGGTCCTGCTGCCGGTGGCCGTCCTGCTGGCGCTCGACGCCTACCGCAACCTGGGCCATGGTCTCAGCGGCGCGTACCTGGTCACCCGCTCGGGCTCCGTGGGCCGCACGACGGCCGCCCTTCAGCGCGACGGCGTGATCGGCTGGACGGTCAAACAGTCCGTCTTCCAGCGCCGCGCGGGCCTGCTGACCCTGACGGCGACGACCGCGGCGGGCTCGGGCGCGTACCACGTGCGTGACGCGGCCCAGGGCGAGGGGCTCGCCTTCGCGGCCCAGGCCGTGCCCGGTCTGCTGGAGCCGTTCCTGACGAACGAGGAGGAACCTCCTGGTCGCGGACCGGGAACAGGACGAGTATGACGGCATGTCAACCACCAGCCGTCGTACGGTACTCACCGCCCTCGCCGCCACCGCTGTGAGCGGTCCTCTCCTCACGGGTATCGGCGCCGCCCCCGCCCACGCCGCCGATGACCTCTACGCGTCCAACACGGACCTCTACACCAAGCTCGCCGGGCGGGAGGGGACCGACTTTGCCCGCCGCTACAAGAGACACGAGAAGGCCGACGCCGGCATCACGGCGGCCTACCCGTTCCACCGCACCACCGTCATGGCTCCGCACGGGGGCGGTATCGAGACCGGGACCTCGGAGCTGTGCCTCGGGATCGCCGGCTACCACCCGGCCACCCTGACCCCTCGTACGGCGGACGCCCCGCTGTACGACTACTGGATGTTCGAGGGGCTGCGGTCCATCGACAACGGCGAGCTGCATGTCACGGCGACACACTGCGACGACCGGGTCGCCCTGTCCATGGCGGGCGGCAGTCTCAACGTACTGACCCTGCACGGCTGCAAGGCGGATCAGGCCGGCGCCCCCGCGCAGAGACCCGAGGCCGTTGTCGTGGGCGGCCGCAACGACACGTTCAAGCGGCACCTGATCAGCGAGTTCACGGCGGCCGGTTTCCAGACGATCGACGGCGCGGCCCTGCGCGACCTCGCCGGAGTCGACCCCCAGAACATCGCCAACCGGACGGTGCTGGGCATGGGCGGCCAGCTGGAGATCACCACCGAGCTGCGCCGCAGCATGTTCGGCACGTTCACCCGGCCGGGGCGTCCCGTCTCCACCAACGAGGTCTTCGACCGCTTCGTGGCGGCGGCCCGCTCGGCCGTGGCGCGGCTGGAGGCCGAGGCCGGTCAGATCATCCTCTGATCCTCTGGCAGGGGACCGGTTACCGGTCCGGCCGAGAGGCCGAAGGCCCGGACCGCCCGTCAAAGCAACGGGGCGGTCCGGGCCTTCGGCCTCTCCGACGACCGGCCGGAGCGACACGACGTCAGGCGGACGCCGGAGGATAGAGATCGCGCGGCAGCGCCGATGCCGCCGCCGCGTCCAGCAGCCACAGCGTGCGGCTGCGACCGTACGCGCCCGCCGCCGGGGCCTGGATCTCACCCGCGCCCGACAGGGCGATCTCCGCGGCCTTCGCCTTGTCCTCGCCCGCCGCCAGCAGCCAGACCTCATGGGCCGCGCGGATCGCGGGCAGCGTGAGGGAGATACGCAGCGGCGGCGGCTTCGGGGCGCCGTGCACCGCGACCACCGAGCGCTCGGTCTCCCGTACGCCCGGCAGTTCGGGGAAGAGCGACGCGACATGGGTGTCCGGTCCGACGCCCAGCATCAGCACGTCGAAGCTCGGCACCGGAGCGTGGTCCTCCGGGCGTGACGCCGCGGCGAGTTCGGCGGCGTAAGCGGCTGCCGCCGCCTCCACATCACTGCCGTACGGGCCGTCCGAGGCCGGCATCGCATGCACCCGTGACGGGTCCAGCGGCACCGAGTCGAGCAGCGCTTCCCGCGCCTGGGTGATGTTGCGCTCCGGGTCGCCCTCGGGCAGGAAACGCTCGTCGCCCCACCACAGATCCAGCCGCGACCAGTCGACGGCGTCCCGGGCGGGCGCCGTGGCCAGCGCGGCCAGCAGGCCGTTGCCGTTGCGTCCGCCGGTCAGGACGACCGAGGCGGAGCCGCGGGCGGCCTGGGCGTCCACGACCTTCGTGATCAGCCGGGCCGCCGCGGCCTGCGCCATCAGCTCCTTGTCGCGGTGGACGACAAGCTGCGGAGCGCTCACTTCTGCTCCGTCCGCTTGGCCACGGTGGCCGGGGTGACCCGCTCCAGTGCGGATGCGTCGGTCCTGCCCGAGGCGGACGCCGATCCGGACACGGACCCCGAGGCAGAGGCTGACCCGGAAACGGATCCGGAGGCGGACCCCGACGCGGACCGTGAAGCCGAGCCGGAGGCCGTGGAGGACGTCCCCTCGAAGGCCTCCTTCGCGTCCGACGCGTCACCCAGCCGGTGCACACCGAACCGCAGCGCCGACGCGTAGGTGTCGTCCGGGTCCAGCCGGCGCAACTCCTCCGCGATCAGCTCCGAGGTCTCCCGGCGCTTCAGCGCCACCGCCCGGTCCGGCTGTCCCTCGATGGAGAGCGTCGCCAGCGAGCCGTCGGCCCGGTCCAGATTGACCGGGCCGCAGGTGGTCGACATCCGTACGGCCGTGAGACCGGGACCGGACGAGACCGCGCGCTTCACCGGCACCTCCAGCCGGTCCGCGAGCCACATGGCGAGCAGCTCGCAGCTCGGGTTGTGCTCCTCGCCCTCCACCTCGACCGAGGTGACCTCGCAGTCCACCTGGTCCAGGGCGGCCGCGACCATCGAGCGCCACGGTGTGACCCGGGTCCAGGACAGGTCCGTGTCGCCCGGGGTGTACGCGTCGGCGCGGGCCGTCAGCTCCTCGACGGGGTGCTCGGCGGCGTACGTGTCGGTGACCCGGCGCTGCGCCAGCCTGCCCAGCGCGTCCCTGGCCGGGTTGACCGGGGCGTTGACCGGCCACCACACGACCACCGGGGCGTCCGGCAGCAGCAGCGGAAGGACCACCGACTGCGCGTGGTCCATGACCTCGCCGTACAGCCTGAGGACGACCGTCTCGCCGGTGCCCGCGTCCGCGCCCACCCGCACCTCGGCGTCGAGGCGGGCCTTGGCCCGGTCGCGGGGCGAGCGCGAGATCCGCTTGACGACGACGAGCTTGCGCGACGGGTGCTCGCGGGACGCCTCGTTGGCGGCCTTGAGCGCGTCGTACGCGTTCTCCTCGTCGGTGACGATGACCAGCGTGAGGACCATGCCGACGGCGGGGGTGCCGATGGCCCGGCGCCCCTGTACCAACGCCTTGTTGATCTTGCTGGACGTGGTGTCCGTAAGGTCGATCTTCATGGCCGGCGCCAGCTCCGTCCGTCTCGTGCGAGCATTTCGTCCGCCTCGGCCGGACCCCAGGTCCCGGACTCGTACTGCGCGGGCTTGCCGTGCTTGTCCCAGAACTCCTCGATCGGGTCGAGGATCTTCCAGGACAGCTCGACCTCCTCCACTCGCGGGAAGAGGTTCGAGTCGCCGAGCAGCACATCGAGGATGAGCCGCTCGTACGCCTCGGGGCTGGACTCCGTGAAGGACTCGCCGTACGCGAAGTCCATCGAGACGTCCCGGACCTCCATCGAGGTGCCGGGCACCTTCGAACCGAACCGCATGGTCACGCCCTCGTCCGGCTGGACGCGGATGACCAGGGCGTTGTGCCCCAGCTCTTCCGTGGCCGTGTGGTCGAAGGGGGAGTGCGGGGCGCGCTGGAAGACGACCGCGATCTCGGTGACCCGGCGGCCCAGGCGCTTGCCGGTACGGAGGTAGAAGGGGACGCCCGCCCAGCGGCGGTTGTCGATCTGCAGCTTCACCGCGGCGTAGGTGTCGGTCTTCGACTTGGGGTCGATACCGTCCTCCTGGAGATAGCCGACGGCCTTCTCGCCGCCCTGCCAGCCCGCCGCGTACTGCCCGCGGACCGTGCCCTCCCCGAGATCCTTCGGCAGCTTCACCGCGCCGAGGACCTTGGTCTTCTCCGAGGCCAGCGCGTCGGCGTCGAAGGAGGCGGGCTCCTCCATCGCGGTCAGCGCGAGCAGCTGGAGGAGGTGGTTCTGGATGACGTCACGGGCGGCGCCGATGCCGTCGTAGTACCCGGCCCGGCCGCCGATGCCGATGTCCTCGGCCATGGTGATCTGGACATGATCGACGTACGACCGGTTCCAGATCGGCTCGAAGAGGGTGTTGGCGAACCGCAGCGCCAGGATGTTCTGGACGGTCTCCTTGCCCAGGTAGTGGTCGATCCGGAAGACCTCGTTGGACGGGAAGACCTCGTGGACGACCTTGTTGAGCTCCTTCGCGGAGACCAGGTCGTGGCCGAACGGCTTCTCGATCACCGCGCGGCGCCAGGAGCCGTCCTTCTGGTCCGCGAGACCGTGCTTCTTGAGCTGCCGGACGACCTGCGGGAAGAACTTCGGCGGTACGGAGAGGTAGAACGCGAAGTTGCCGCCGGTGCCCTGCACCTTGTCGAGGTCGGCGATCGTCGCCTTCAGGTTCTCGAACGCCTGGTCGTCGTCGAAGGTGCCCTGGACGAAGCGCATCCCCTGGATGAGCTGCTGCCAGACCTCCTCGCGGAACGGCGTACGGGCGTGCTCCTTGACGGCGTCGTGCACTTCCTGCGCGAAATCCTCGTCCTGCCACTCGCGGCGGGCGAAACCGATGAGGGAGAAGCCCGGCGGCAGCAGCCCACGATTGGCGAGGTCGTAAACCGCAGGCATCAGCTTTTTGCGGGACAAATCGCCCGTGACGCCAAAGATGACCAGGCCCGACGGCCCCGCGATACGCGGGAGCCGTCGGTCCGCGGCGTCACGGAGCGGGTTCGCTCCGTGGGTTGAGGTCAAGGGTTCAGCCTTCCGAAGGAGCGAGGCGCTTGAGCTCCGCCTCCGTCGACTTGAGCAGGTCGGTCCAGGCGGCCTCGAACTTCTCGACGCCTTCGTCCTCCAGCTGCTGGACGACGTCGTCGTACGAGATGCCGAGCTTCGCGACGGCCTCGAGGTCGGCACGCGCCTGGTCGTACGTACCGCGCACGGTGTCACCGGTGATCCGGCCGTGGTCCGCGGTGGCTTCGAGGGTGGCCTCCGGCATGGTGTTCACCGTGTGGGGCGCGACCAGCTCGTCCACGTACAGGGTGTCCTTGTACGCGGGGTCCTTGACGCCGGTCGAGGCCCACAGCGGACGCTGCTTGTTGGCCTGGGCGCGGTCCAGGACCTCCCAGCGCTCCGAGGAGAAGACCTCCTCGTACGCCTCGTAGGCCAGCCGGGCGTTGGCCAGGGCCGCCTTGCCGCGGGCCTCCTTGGCCTCGGCCGTGCCCTGCGCGTCGAGCCGCTTGTCGATCTCGGTGTCCACACGGGACACGAAGAAGGACGCCACCGAGTGGATCTTGGAGAGGTCCAGGCCCAGGGCCTTGGCCTTCTCCAGACCCGCGATGTAGGCGTCCATGACCTCGCGGTAACGCTCCAGCGAGAAGATCAGCGTGACGTTGACGCTGATGCCCCGGCCGATGGTCTCGGTGATCGCCGGCAGCCCGGCCTTGGTCGCCGGGATCTTGATGAGCGTGTTCGGACGGTCCACCAGCCAGGCGAGCTGCCTGGCCTCGGCGATGGTCGCCCGGGTGTTGTGCGCCAGGCGCGGGTCGACCTCGATGGAGACCCGGCCGTCCTGGCCCTGTGTCGCGTCGAAGACCGGGCGCAGGATGTCGGCGGCGTCACGGACGTCCGCCGTCGTGATCATGCGGATGGCTTCTTCGACGGTGACCTTGCGGGCCGCGAGGTCCGCGAGCTGGCTGTCGTAGCCGTGCCCGTCGGAGATCGCCTTCTGGAAGATCGACGGGTTGGTGGTGACGCCCACCACGTGCTGCTGGTCGATCAGTTCGGCGAGATTGCCGGACGTGATGCGCGTGCGCGACAGGTCGTCGAGCCAGATCGCGACGCCTTCGTCGGAGAGGCGCTTGAGTGCGTCTGTCATGGGGTTTGCATCTCCTACTGTTCGTATATCGGCGTCAGCGCGCCACGGCCGCGAGAGATTCCCGGGCGGCGGCGGTCACGGCGTCGGCGGTGAAGCCGAACTCGCGGAAGAGGACCTTGGCGTCGGCGGAGGCGCCGAAGTGCTCCAGGGAAACGATGCGCCCGGCGTCGCCGACGTACCGGTGCCAGGTGAGCCCGACGCCGGCCTCGACCGCCACACGGGCCTTCACGGAGGGCGGCAGGACGCTGTCCTTGTAGGCCTGGTCCTGCTCCTCGAACCATTCGACGGACGGCATCGAGACCACCCGGGCCGGGATGCCCGCGGCCTGGAGCTGCTCGCGCGCCTCGACGGCGAGCTGCACCTCGGAGCCCGTACCGATCAGGACGACCTCGGGGGCACCGCCGTCGGCCTCGAACAGGACGTAACCGCCCTTGGCGGCCTCGTCGTTGGCCTCGTACGTCGGCACACCCTGGCGGGTCAGCGCCAGACCGTGCGGGGCGCCCTTGTCGTGGCGCTTGAGGATCTCGCGCCAGGCGATCGCCGTCTCGTTGGCGTCGGCGGGGCGCACGATGTTCAGCCCCGGGATGGCGCGCAGCGCGGAGAGGTGCTCGACCGGCTGGTGGGTCGGACCGTCCTCGCCCAGACCGATCGAGTCGTGCGTCCACACGTACGTGACGGGCGCCCGCATGAGCGCGGCGAGCCGGACGGCGGGGCGCATGTAGTCGGAGAACACCAGGAAGGTGCCGCCGTAGATACGGGTGTTGCCGTGCAGCGCGATGCCGTTCATCGTCGAGCCCATGGCGTGCTCGCGGATGCCGTAGTGCACCGTGCGGCCGTACGGGTCGGCCCCGGGCAGCGGGTTGCCCGCCGGGAGGAACGACGACGTCTTGTCGATGGTGGTGTTGTTCGAACCGGCGAGGTCGGCGGAGCCGCCCCACAGTTCGGGGATGACCTCACCGAGCGCCTGGAGCACCTTGCCGGACGCGGCACGCGTCGCCACGGCCTTGCCGGTCTCGAAGGCGGGGAGCTTGTCCTCCCAGCCGACGGGCAGTTCACCCACGCGCACCCGGTCGAAGGTGGCCGCGCGCTCCGGGTTGGCCGTACGCCACGCGGCGAACGCCTTCTCCCACTCGCCGCGCGTCTCACGGCCGCGGTCGAGCGCCTCACGCGTGTGCGACAGGACCTCGCCCGCGACGTCGAAGGACTTGGCCGGGTCGAAGCCGAGGACCTTCTTGGTGGCCGCGACCTCTTCGTCGCCGAGCGCCGAGCCGTGCGCGGCCTCGGTGTTCTGCGCGTGCGGGGCGGGCCAGGCGATGATCGAGCGGGCCGCGATGAACGAGGGGCGCTCGGTCTCGGCCCGCGCCGCCAGCAGCGCCTCGTGCAGCGCCCGCGGGTCGAGGTCGCCGTCGGGCGACTGCTCGACGCGCTGGACATGCCAGCCGTAGGCCTCGTACCGCTTGATGGTGTCCTCGGAGACGGCGGTCTCCGTGTCACCCTCGATCGAGATGTGGTTGTCGTCCCACAGAAGGACCAGGTTGCCGAGCTTCTGGTGGCCGGCCAGCGAGGACGCCTCGGCCGAGATGCCCTCCTGGAGGCAGCCGTCACCGGCGATGGCCCAGATGGTGTGGTCGAACGGCGAGGTGCCGGGCGCGGCGTCGGGGTCGTACAGACCCCGCTCGTAGCGGGCGGCCATCGCCATGCCCACGGCGTTCGCGACACCCTGCCCGAGCGGGCCGGTGGTGGTCTCCACGCCGACGGTGTGTCCGTACTCCGGGTGGCCCGGGGTCTTCGAACCCCAGGTGCGGAAGGACTCCAGGTCTTCGAGCTCCAGGCCGTAACCGGCCAGGAAGAGCTGGATGTAGAGGGTCAGGGACGAGTGGCCCACCGAGAGGACGAACCGGTCACGCCCGGTCCACTGCGCGTCGGCGGGGTCGTGCCGCATCACCTTCTGGAAGAGGGTGTACGCGGCGGGGGCCAGGCTCATGGCCGTACCAGGATGGCCGTTGCCGACTTTCTGTACGGAATCCATGGCCAGGACGCGGGCGGTGTCAACAGCCCGCTGGTCCAATTCGGTCCACTCGAGGTCTGTGGTGGTCGGCTTGGTGCTCACCCTGAGTCAGGGCTCCTCTCCACATGTCGAATCCCGGTGTCTGAGGTCGCACCGGTTCGCTGTCGAGCCTACCCGCAGTACCAGCCATCGTTCCGAGTGCGTTTCCAGGGTGCGACGCCCTTGTGGACTTCGCCTCCCGGCAGGTGTACGGACCGTGTCGGAAGGGCGTTCAACGCGGCCTCGCACGAGCACACCCCCGCGAAGAACGGCGTCTGGGCAGCGTCTAGAGTGGCGTGGTACGCGCAAGTCTTTACCGGGCCTTCACGCCTGGAGCTTGCTGGGATTTCTCTGTCAGGGGTGTACGTGACAGCCGTCGAGTCCCGACCCGCAGGGGTCGTTCCGACTCCGAACTCGGGGGGCCATCGGCCGTTCGGGGCGCGCGTCAAAGCATTTGTGATGCTGACCAAGCCACGGATCATCGAGCTGCTGCTCATCACCACCGTTCCGGTGATGTTCCTGGCCGCGCAGAGCGTGCCGGATCTGTGGCTGGTGCTGATCACCTGCGTCGGCGGCTACCTGTCCGCCGGCGGCGCCAACGCGCTGAACATGTACATCGACCGTGACATCGACGCCCTGATGGACCGCACCTCCCAGCGGCCCCTGGTCACCGGCATGGTCTCGCCGCGCGAGGGGCTGATCTTCGGTCTCACGCTGGCCGTGGTCTCGACACTCTGGTTCGGCTTCCTCGTCAACTGGCTGTCCGCGGCCCTCGCGCTCGGCGCTCTCCTCTTCTACGTCGTCGTCTACACGATGATCCTCAAGCGCCGCACCTCCCAGAACATCGTCTGGGGCGGTATCGCGGGCTGCATGCCGGTACTGATCGGCTGGTCCTCCGTCACGAATTCGATGGCCTGGGCCCCGGTCATCCTCTTTCTCGTGATGTTCTTCTGGACGCCGCCGCACTACTGGCCGCTCTCGATGAGGGTCAAGGAGGACTACGCGCGCGTGGGCGTGCCGATGCTTCCGGTCGTGGCGTCCAACCGCGTCGTGGCCCGCCAGATCGTCCTCTACAGCTGGGTGATGGTCGGCGTCTCGCTGCTGCTGACTCCGCTGGGTTACACCGGCTGGTTCTACACGACGGTGGCGGTGCTGGCCGGCGGCCTGTGGCTCTGGGAGGCACACGGCCTCCACTCGCGCGCCAAGGCCGGTGAGGTCGGCGGCAAGCTCAAGGAGATGCGGCTCTTCCACTGGTCCATCACCTATGTGTCGCTGCTCTTCGTGGCGGTGGCGGTGGATCCCTTCCTGCGGTAGCAGGTTCTGGAGTCTTCGACGGGGGGGGGGGGGGGGGCCCCCCCCCCCCCCCCCCCCCCCCCCCCCCCAAAAAACCCCCCCCCCCCCCCCCCCCCCCCCCCCCCCAACCCCGAAGCGGTAAAAACGCCCCCAGTTAAAACACAGCCCCCTCCACCACCCGGGAGGCG
>NZ_JBIUTF010000002.1:1290226-1411402 GCF_044741745.1 Streptomyces sp. NPDC088116
GTGGGGGGGGGGGGGGGTTTACCCTGCGGGGGGTGTGTTGTTTGGGTGGGGTGGGGGGGGGGGGGGCGGCCCCCCCCCCCCCCCCCCCCGCCCGTCGCCCGTTTCTCTACCCGTCGGTAGCATCCAGTCATGGCAGAGACCCAGCAGGTTGAGCAGCGGGACGAGAACAAGGCACTGGCCCGGCAGGCGGCGCGCGCCGAACGCAGGGCCGCCCGGCTGGCCAAGCAGATCGGCGCCTTCGCCGGACGGCACGGCGGAGCCGAGGGACAGCTCGCGTACATCGGACAGGCCGGCACCCGCATCGTGCTCGTCGGCGAGGACGGCAGCTGGGGCGATCTGGTCGCCCCCACGCACGCCGTCGCACGCGCCGCCGCCGAGAAGGCCGGACTCACACTGCACGACTCCTTCGACGGGGAGTTCGCCGCCAAGGTGAGCACCGGACCGTACGAATGGAACCGTATGGCCGGGATCCAGCTCGGCGGGCGCGAGGTCTGACGCGAGGTCCGATGCGAGGCCTTGACACGAGGCCCCTGACACGAGGCCCTGACGCGAGGCCCGAAAAGCGCCACCGGATCTGAACTCACCCGTTAGGACTGTAGGAGCAAGCGATACGGTCCACGACGGGAATCGGCGATGATCGAAGCAGCGTCCTTGGTGGACCAGTGCTGCCACGGTGTGCTCCGTACGGAACTGGGTCTCGGCACCTTCGAGGCCCAGCTCGGCCGGGGGGCCGGACCGTCCGCCCCGGGTACCACCTTCTTCGACACCCAGACCGGGTTCGCGGTACGGCGCTGGTGCCCACCGCTGCTCGGGCTCGATCCACACTGCTCGCCGGCCCGCTATCTCGCCCGCCGCCGCGAACTCGGCGCACTCGAAGTCGCCGGACGGCTGCTGCGCTCCACCGGGATCTCCACCTATCTGGTGGACACCGGAGCCCCCGGCGACCTGACCCGGCCCGACGAGCTGGCCGCGGCGGGGCGGGCCGCGGCCCATGAGATCGTCCGGCTCGAACCGCTCGCGGAACGGATCGCCGATGTCTCCGGATCCGTCGGCGGCTTCCTGGCGGGCTTCGCCGAGGCCGTACACACCGCCGCCCGCTCGGCCGTCGCCTTCAGCTCCGTCGCCTTCATCCCGACCGACGGGAGCGGGAGCGGGTACGGCCTGGCGGCGGCGCCCGAGCCGCCGGGCCCCGGAGAGGTGCGCGGCGCGGCGGGACGCTGGCTGGCGGGGCGCCGGCCCGGGAGCCCGCCCACCGATCCCGTACTGCTGTGCCACCTGCTCTGGACGGCGGTCGCCTCGGGGCTGCCGCTGCATCTGCACACCGGCACCCCCGGCGCGTACCGGACGGCCGGTCGCGCCGATCCTCTGCCGCTCACGGGTTTCGCGACGGCCACGGCCGGGCTCGGCACCGCCCTCGTCCTGCCGGCGTCCCCTCCGTACCACCGGCGCACCGCGCATCTGACGAGTGTCTTCCCGCATGTGTACGCGGATCTGGGGTCCGCCCTCACGCACACGGGGGCCGGAGCCTCGGCCGTACTCGCTCAGATGCTGGAAGTGGCGCCGTTCGGGAAGCTGCTGTTCTCCAGTGGCGCGCGCGGGCTGCCCGAACTCCACGTGGTCGGCGCCCGGGTCTTCCGGCAGGCACTGGCCCGGGTCCTGGGCGGCTGGGTCGCCGACGGGGCCTGGTCGCTCGGGGACGCCCGGCGCGTCGCCGGGATGATCGCGGCGGACAACGCCCGCCGCCTCTACGGACTGCCGGGCGACGGACCGTCAAACCCCTGACATGGCCTGGTCCGACTGCGGCTCCGACTGCGCGGGGATGTCCGCCGTGGTCCCCGCGCGCTCGCGCAGGCTCACCGCCAGCCGCAGGACGGCGATCCACATCAGGCTGGAGCCGAACATATGGGCACCGACCAGGACTTCGGGGACATCGGTGAAGAACTGTACGTAGCCGATGGCGCCCTGGGCGAGCAGCACCACCAGCAGGTCCCGGGCGCGCGCCCGGGTGTCGGCCGGCGCGTCCGCCACACGCAGCACCAGCCACATCGCCACGGCCAGCGCGCAGACGAGCCAGGCGAACGCGGCATGCACATGAGCGGCGTCGACCCAGTCGAACGGCATCCGGGGCACGTCGCTGCTGTCGCCCGCGTGCTTGCCGGAGCCCGTCACCGTCGTGCCCACCGCGATCAGTACCGCGGAGGAGCCGACCAGCGCCCAGGACAGCTTCCGCACCGGGCGCGGGACGCGCGGCCGGGGGGTGCCGTCGCCCTCGCCGACCCGCAGCCAGGTCAGGGTGGTGACGGTGAGCAGCACATTGGCGAGGAGGAAGTGCCCTGCCACGGTCCACGGGTTGAGGCCCGCCAGCACCGTGACGCCGCCGATCACGGCATTGCCCATCACGATCCAGAACTGGGACCAGGCGAGCCGGGTCAGCCCGCGCCGCCATGGCTTGCTCGAGCGCGCCGCGATGATCGCCCAGCCGACGGCCGCGCTCAGCACGTACGTCAGCATCCGGTTGCCGAACTCGATCGCCCCGTGGATCCCCTGCTCGGGTGTGGTGAAGAGGCTGTCGTCCGTGCACTTGGGCCAGGTGTCGCAGCCGAGGCCGGAACTGCTCAGCCGTACCGCGCCGCCGGTCACGATGATCACTACGGTCATCAGGACGGCGCTGAGCGCGGCGCGCCGGAGCGTGCGGGGTGACGGTGTCCAGCGTTGGGCGATATATGCGAGGGGGGTCTGCACGGCAACCATCGTAGGACGGAGCTTGTGCAGCTTTTCACGAGGGGTGCGTGTGCCGCGTCCTCGCGGAACGGGCTTACTCCCAGCGGAAGAGGGCGCCCGCGGCGCCGAGTCCGAGCGCGGCCCAGACGGCGAGGATTCCGAGGTCGCCCCATGGCATCGAGGCGCCGTGCTGGAGGATCTCCCGCAGCCCGTCGGAGAGAGCCGAGATCGGCAGCAGTCCGAGCACCGACCGGGCAGCGTCGGGGAACTTGTCCAGCGGCACGATCACCCCGCCGCCCACCAGGAGCAGCAGGAAGACCAGGTTGGCGGCGGCCAGGGTGGCCTCGGCGCGCAGGGTGCCCGCCATCAGCAGGCCGAGACCGGAGAAGGCCGCGGTGCCGAGCACGAGCAGCGGCAGTACCGCGAGCGGGTTGCCCTGGGGGGACCAGCCCAGCGCGAAGGCGATCACCGTCAGCAGCACGATCTGGAGCACCTCGGTGACCAGGACGGAGAGCGTCTTCGCGGTCATCAGGGCCCAGCGCGGCAGCGGTGAGACGGCGAGCCGCTTGAGCACTCCGTACCGCCGCTCGAAGCCGGTGGCGATGGCCTGGCCGGTGAACGCCGTGGACATCACGGCCAGCGCGAGGACGCCGGGGGCGAGGAAGTCCACCGCCTTGTCCGTGCCCGTGCCGACGACGTCGACCGTCGAGAACAGCGCCAGCAGCAGGGACGGGATGATCACGGTCAGCAGCAGCTGCTCGCCGTTGCGCAACAGCAGCTTCGTCTCGAACGCCGTTTGCGCCCCG
Organism: Streptomyces sp. NPDC088116; assembly: GCF_044741745.1. NCBI lineage: Bacteria > Bacillati > Actinomycetota > Actinomycetes > Kitasatosporales > Streptomycetaceae > Streptomyces > Streptomyces sp. NPDC088116. The sequence goes on from NZ_JBIUTF010000002.1 coordinate 1,293,754, forward strand.
ATCATCCGGAGCAGCGGGGCGCCGCCGGGCGCCGGGGCGTACGTACCGGCGCGCGTGCCGCCCGAGGGGGTGTCACGGGTGCCGCCGGTGCTCGTACCGGTGCTCATGAACGCAGCTCCTTGCCGGTCAGTTCGAGGAAGACGTCCTCCAGCGTGTGCCGCTCCACGGCGATCCGGTCCGGCATCACTCCGTGCTGGGCGCACCAGGAGGCCACCGTGGCCAGCAGCTGCGGGTCGACCGTGCCGGTGACCCGGTACACCCCGGGTGCCGGTTCGGCCGCCTCCGTGCCGTCGGGCAGCGCCTTCAGCAGGGAGCCGAGGTCGAGCCCGGGGCGTCCGGTGAAGCGCAGGGTGTTCTCCGCGCCCCCGTGACACAGGTCGTCGGGGCTGCCCTGGGCGATGACCCGGCCGGCGTCGATGATCACGACATCGTCGGCCAGCGTCTCGGCCTCGTCCATGAAGTGCGTGGTCAGCACCACGCCGACGCCGTCGGCGCGCAGTTCGCGGACCAGTTCCCAGGTGGAGCGGCGGGCCTGCGGGTCGAGCCCGGCGGTGGGCTCGTCCAGGAAGACCAGCTCGGGGCGGCCGACGACGGCCAGGGCCAGCGCGAGCCGCTGCTGCTGCCCGCCGGAGAGCCGCCGGTAGGTCGTACGGCCGCAGCCGCCGAGGCCGAGCCGTTCCGTCAGCGCGTCCACGTCGAGCGGGTTCGCGTGCAGCCGGGCCATGTGGCGCAGCATCTCGCCGGCGCGCGCGCCGGAGTACACGCCGCCGGACTGGAGCATCACGCCGATGCGCGGGCGGAGCCGGGCCGCGTCGGCGACGGGATCGAGGCCGAGCACGCGCACGGTGCCGGCGTCGGGTGTGCGGTAGCCCTCGCAGGTCTCGACGGTGGTCGTCTTGCCGGCCCCGTTGGGGCCGAGGACGGCGGTGACCGTACCGGCCCGTACCACCAGGTCCAGGCCGTCCACCGCGGTCTTCGTCCCGTACCGTTTGACCAGGCCGCGGACCTCGACGACCGGTTCTCCGGAGCTGCGGCCCGCGGCGGACCCGCTTTCGGGCAGGGGGGCACCCGCGATGTCGCTGTACATGCCGGGAAGTCTAGGCACGGGCGAGGCCCCTCAGGGCCGCGGGGCCGGGCGGGCCGCTCGCCTCCCCGGGCGGGCCGCTCGCGTGTCCCGCGCGTGTCCTGCCGCGTGCGACCCGCACGCCCGGAAAAGGGGCGCGCGAGCACCGGAAGGGCGGCTCCCGTGCGCCGCGCGCGGGGCTCCTACGCTGCACGAACGCCCTTTCTTAGGTAACCCTAAGTGATGAAGCGCACCACTGGTGGCTGCGGACCGTGGTTGTCACGGCCGAAGGAATTACGCAACAATGGCGTTGTGAAATACGTTGGCGAGGCTCCTCAGGAGGAACTCGCGACCGGTGAGCACTCCACTCGCAACCGGGTCGCGCGCTCCGTCCTGGACCATGGTCCGTCCACCGTTTCCGAACTGGCGGGCCGCCTCGGACTCACCCAGGCGGCCGTCCGCCGCCATCTCGACGCACTGGTCGCCGACTCCGTGGTGGAGCCCCGTGAGCAGCGGGTGTACGGCTCGCGCGGACGCGGCCGGCCCGCCAAGGTGTTCGCCCTGACCGACTGCGGCCGGGACGCCTTCGACCAGTCCTACGATCAGCTCGCCGCCGACGCCCTGCGCTGGATCGCGCGGACGGCCGGCGACGGTGAACCGGGCGAGGCGGCCGTGACCGCCTTCGCCCGCGCGCGGCTCGCCGCCCAGGCCGGGGCCTACCGCGAAGCGATCGAGTCCGCGGAGCCCGGCGGCCGTACCCAGGCACTCGCCAAGGCGCTGAGCACCGACGGGTACGCTGCTACGGCTCGTAGCGCGCCGAACCGGCAGGGCGAGCAGCTCTGCCAGCACCACTGCCCGGTCGCGCACGTGGCGGAACAGTTCCCCCAGCTGTGCGAGGCGGAGACCGAGGTCTTCTCCCAGCTGCTCGGAACGCATGTGCAGCGTCTGGCCACCATCGCTCACGGCGACGGGGTCTGCACGACCTTCATTCCCCGCGCCACCTCACAGACCACTCATCACGCATCTGAAAGCACAGCCGGGAGGAACCCCGCATGACGCTCCCCACAGAGACTGCCCACCCCGAACTCGAGGGCCTGGGTACGTACGAATTCGGCTGGGCCGACTCCGACGCCGCCGGCGCCGCTGCCAAGCGAGGCCTCTCCGACGCTGTCGTCCGTGACATCTCGGAGAAGAAGAACGAGCCGGAGTGGATGCTGAAGCTGCGGCTCAAGGGCCTGCGGCTGTTCGACAAGAAGCCCATGCCGAGCTGGGGCTCGGACCTGTCGGGCATCGACTTCGACAACATCAAGTACTTCGTCCGGTCCACCGAGAAGCAGGCCGCTTCCTGGGAGGACCTGCCGGAGGACATCAAGAACACGTACGACAAGCTCGGTATCCCGGAGGCGGAGAAGCAGCGCCTGGTCGCCGGTGTCGCCGCCCAGTACGAGTCCGAGGTCGTCTACCACCAGATCCGTGAGGACCTGGAGGAGCAGGGCGTCATCTTCCTGGACACCGACACCGCGCTCAAGGAGCACCCGGAGCTCTTCCAGGAGTACTTCGGCACCGTCATCCCGGTCGGCGACAACAAGTTCGCGTCGCTGAACACGGCCGTGTGGTCCGGCGGATCGTTCATCTACGTGCCGAAGGGCGTGCACGTCGACATCCCGCTCCAGGCCTACTTCCGTATCAACACGGAGAACATGGGCCAGTTCGAGCGGACGCTGATCATCGTCGACGAGGACGCCTACGTCCACTACGTCGAGGGCTGCACCGCCCCGATCTACACCTCGGACTCGCTGCACAGCGCCGTGGTCGAGATCATCGTCAAGAAGGGCGGGCGCTGCCGCTACACGACCATCCAGAACTGGTCGAACAACGTCTACAACCTGGTCACCAAGCGTGCCGTGGCCTACGAGGGCGCGACCATGGAATGGGTCGACGGCAACATCGGCTCCAAGGTCACCATGAAGTACCCGGCCGTCTACCTGATGGGCGAGCACGCCAAGGGCGAGACCCTGTCCATCGCCTTCGCGGGCGAGGGCCAGCACCAGGACGCCGGCGCCAAGATGGTCCACATGGCCCCGCACACCTCGTCGAACATCGTCTCCAAGTCGGTGGCGCGCGGTGGCGGCCGTACCTCGTACCGCGGTCTGATCGAGATCGGCGAGGGCGCCGAGGGCTCCAAGTCCAATGTGCTCTGTGACGCGCTGCTGGTGGACACCATCTCGCGGTCCGACACCTACCCGTACGTGGACGTCCGCGAGGACGACGTGTCCATGGGCCACGAGGCGACCGTCTCCAAGGTCTCCGAGGACCAGCTCTTCTACCTGATGAGCCGCGGTCTGACCGAGTTCGAGGCGATGGCGATGATCGTGCGCGGCTTCGTCGAGCCGATCGCCAAGGAGCTGCCCATGGAGTACGCGCTGGAGCTCAACCGGCTGATCGAGCTGCAGATGGAAGGCTCCGTCGGCTAGTGCCGGTGCCGCGACCGGCACCAGCACGGGCCCGTCCCGTCCCGACGCGCCTTCCCCCGGGCAGCGACCGATTTCTTACGCAGAGGCAGAGAGAGAGCACGACGACAGCCATGGCTGAGGCTCAGAACATTCCGGTGGGTTCCACCACCGCCGGTTCGATCGCGGTGGCCGCCGAGTCGACCGTCGCCACGCGCATGAGCGCGCCCCCCTCCTTCGACGTCGCGGACTTCCCCGTCCCGCACGGTCGTGAGGAGGAGTGGAGGTTCACGCCGCTGGAGCGGCTGCGCGGTCTGCACGACGGCACCGCCGTCGCGGCGGACGGCGGCGTCACGGTCGAGGTGACGGCCCCCGAGGGCGTCACCGTCGAGACCGTCGGCCGCGACGACGCCCGGATCGGCAAGGCCGGTACGCCGGTGGACCGGGTCGCCGCCCAGGCGTTCTCCTCGTTCGAGAAGGCCTCGGTCGTCTCGGTGCCCAAGGAGACCGTGCTGAGCGAGCCGATCCGGATCACCGTCCAGGGCCAGGGCGGGACCGCCTACGGCCACCAGATCGTGGAGCTCGGGGCCTTCGCCGAGGCGGTCGTGGTCATCGACCACGCCGGCGACGCGGTGCTCGCGGCCAATGTCGACTACCTGATCGGGGACGGCGCCAAGCTGACCGTCGTCTCCGTCCAGGACTGGGACGACAAGGCCGTCCACGTCGCCCAGCACAACGCGCTGGTCGGCCGCGACGCCTCGTTCAAGTCGGTCGTCGTCACCTTCGGCGGCGATGTCGTACGGCTGCACCCGCGCGTGCGGTACGCGGGCCCCGGTGGCGAGGCCGAGCTGTTCGGCCTCTACTTCACCGACAAGGGCCAGCACCAGGAGCACCGCCTCCTGGTCGACCACAATGCCCCGCACTGCAAGTCCAACGCCGTGTACAAGGGCGCGCTCCAGGGCGACGACGCACACGCCGTATGGATCGGTGACGTCGTGATCCGGGCTTCGGCCGAGGGCACCGACACCTACGAGATGAACCGCAACCTCGTCCTCACGGACGGCGCGCGGGTCGACTCCGTGCCGAACCTGGAGATCGAGACCGGTGAGATCGCCGGTGCCGGTCACGCCTCGGCCACCGGCCGCTTCGACGACGAGCAGCTCTTCTACCTGATGGCCCGCGGTATCCCGGAGACCGAGGCCCGCCGTCTGGTGGTCCGCGGCTTCTTCGCCGAGCTGGTCCAGCAGATCGGACTGCCCGACGTCGAGCAGCGCCTGCTCGCCAAGATCGAGGCGGAGCTGGAGACAGTGTCATGAGTGGGCCGGCGACCTTCGTCCGCGCCTGTGGACTGGGAGAGCTGGAGGACGACACCCCGAAACGGGTGGAGCTCGACGGCATTCCGGTCTCCCTCGTCCGTACCGAGGGCGAGGTGTTCGCGATCAACGACATCTGCTCGCACGCGAATGTGTCGCTGTCGGAGGGCGAGGTGGAGGACTGCATGATCGAATGCTGGTTGCACGGCTCCAGCTTCGACCTCCGTACCGGCAAGCCGTCCGGCCTTCCCGCGACGCGCCCCGTCCCCGTATACCCCGTCAAGATCGAAGGGGACGATGTGCTCGTCTCCGTCACCCAGGAGTCCTGAGTCACCCATGGCAACGCTTGAAATCCACGACCTGCACGTCTCCGTCGAGGCCGAGAACGGCCCCCGCGAGATCCTCAAGGGCGTCGACCTGACCGTCAAGCAGGGCGAGACGCACGCCATCATGGGCCCCAACGGCTCCGGCAAGTCGACCCTCGCCTACTCCCTCGCGGGCCACCCCAAGTACACGATCACCGGTGGCACCGTGACCCTGGACGGCGAGGACGTCCTGGAGATGACCGTCGACGAGCGCGCCCGCGCCGGTCTCTTCCTCGCGATGCAGTACCCCGTCGAGGTCCCCGGCGTCTCCGTCTCCAACTTCCTGCGCACCTCGGCCACCGCCGTGCGCGGTGAGGCCCCCAAGCTGCGCACCTGGGTGAAGGAGGTCCGGGAGACCATGGAGCGTCTCCAGATGGACCCCGCCTTCGCCGAGCGCAACCTGAACGAGGGCTTCTCCGGCGGCGAGAAGAAGCGCCACGAGATCCTTCAGCTCGAACTGCTCAAGCCCAGGATCGCGGTGCTCGACGAGACCGACTCCGGTCTCGACGTGGACGCGCTGCGGGTCGTCTCCGAGGGCGTCAACCGCGTCCGCGAGTCCGGCGAGGTCGGCACCCTGCTGATCACGCACTACACGCGGATCCTCCGCTACATCAAGCCCGACTTCGTGCACGTCTTCGCGCAGGGCCGCATCGCCGAGTCCGGCGGCGCGGAGCTGGCCGACAAGCTGGAGAACGAGGGCTACGAGGCATACGTGAAGGGTGGCCCCGTGAGCGGAGTGAACTCAAAGGAGGACGTCGCGTGACACAGCTGCCGGGCCTTCTCACCCCGTCGGATCAGCTGCTCGACGAGGCGATCCGCAAGGATTTCCCCATCCTCGACCGGGTGATCCATGACAAGAAGCTCGTGTACCTGGATTCCGCCGCGACCTCGCAGAAGCCGCGCCAGGTGCTCGACGCGCTCAACGAGTACTACGAGCGGCACAACGCGAACGTGCACCGCGGCGTGTACACGATCGCCGAGGAGGCCACGGCGCTGTACGAGGGTGCCCGCGACAAGGTCGCCGCCTTCATCAACGCGCCGAGCCGCGACGAGGTGATCTTCACCAAGAACGCCTCCGAGTCGCTCAACCTCGTGGCCAACATGCTCGGCTGGGCCGACGAACCCTACCGGGTGGACCACGAGACCGAGATCGTCATAACGGAGATGGAGCACCACTCCAACATCGTGCCGTGGCAGCTGCTCGCGCAGCGCACGGGCGCGAAGCTGAAGTGGTTCGGCATCACCGACGAGGGCCGCCTCGACCTGTCCAACATCGACGAGATCATCACCGAGAAGACGAAGATCGTCTCCTTTGTGCTGGTCTCCAACATCCTGGGCACGCAGAACCCGGTCGAGACGATCGTCCGCCGCGCGCAGGAGGTCGGTGCGCTGGTCTGCATCGACGCCTCGCAGGCCGCGCCGCACCAGGTGCTCGACGTACAGGCGCTCCAGGCCGACTTCGTGGCCTTCACCGGCCACAAGATGGTCGGCCCGACGGGCATCGGTGTGCTCTGGGGCCGGCAGGAGCTGCTGGAGGACCTTCCGCCGTTCCTGGGCGGCGGCGAGATGATCGAGACCGTGTCGATGCACTCGTCGACGTACGCTCCGGCGCCGCACAAGTTCGAGGCGGGGACGCCCCCGATCGCCCAGGCCGTCGGCCTCGGCGCGGCCGTGGACTACCTCTCCGCGATCGGCATGGACAAGATCGCCGCGCATGAGCATGTGATCACCGAGTACGCGGTGAAGCGCCTGCTGGAGGTCCCCGACCTGCGGATCATCGGTCCGGAGACGGCCGAGGACCGTGGCGCCACGATCTCCTTCACGCTGGGCGACATCCACCCGCACGACGTGGGTCAGGTGCTGGACGAGCAGGGCATCGCCGTCCGGGTGGGCCACCACTGCGCCCGGCCGGTCTGCCTGCGGTACGGAATTCCCGCGACCACGCGAGCGTCCTTCTATCTGTACTCCACTCCGGCTGAGGTCGACGCACTGGCCGAGGGGCTGGAGCACGTCCGTAACTTCTTCGGATGAGACTTGAGAGGCTGACGTGAGGGGCTGTCCGTGAAGCTGGATTCGATGTATCAGGACGTCATCCTGGACCACTACAAGCACCCGCACGGGCGCGGTCTGAGGGACGGCGACGCCGAGGTGCACCACGTCAATCCGACGTGTGGTGACGAGATCACACTGCGTGTGCGGTACGAGGGTTCGCGGATCGCGGATGTCTCGTACGAGGGCCAGGGCTGCTCGATCAGCCAGGCCAGCGCGTCCGTGCTGAACGAACTCCTGGTCGGCAAGGAGCTGGCCGAGGCCCGGCGGATCCAGGACGCCTTCCTGGAGCTGATGCAGTCCAAGGGCCAGCTCGAGCCGGATGACACGATGGAAGAGGTGCTGGAGGACGCGATCGCGTTCGCCGGCGTCTCGAAGTACCCCGCCCGGGTCAAGTGCGCCCTGCTCAGCTGGATGGCGTGGAAGGACGCGACGGCCCAGGCCCTGGGTGACGACGCGCGGGGCGACAGCGCGACGAAGGAGACGGCATGAGCGAGAACGAGACCGTGACGATGAAGCCGGCCTCCGAGGAGGAGGTCCGTGAGGCTCTGTACGACGTCGTCGACCCTGAGCTGGGTATCGATGTCGTGAACCTGGGCCTGATCTACGGCATCCACATCGACGACTCGAACATCGCCACCTTGGACATGACCCTGACGTCGGCGGCCTGTCCGCTGACCGATGTGATCGAGGACCAGGCGAAGGCGGCGACGGACGGGATCGTCAACGAGCTGAAGATCAACTGGGTCTGGATGCCGCCGTGGGGCCCGGACAAGATCACGGACGACGGCCGCGAGCAACTGCGGGCGCTGGGCTTCAACGTCTGAGCGTTCCATCGCACTGGCGCCGTCCCGCTGGCGTTCCCGAAGGCCCCATGACCGGCGACCGGTCGTGGGGCCTTTCGCGTGTGCGGTCCGGCGGTGTCCCCCGACGCTGATCACGCCGGTGTGGTGGGTCCCCTGCTGAGCGCCGCACGCCGACGGCTGTGCGGGCGGTCAGGCCGCCGTCGTGTCGAATCGCGGCCGCTCCCGGAGCAGGGCGCTCCCATCGTGCCCGGGGCGGATCTCCGACGGCTGCTCGCCCCGCCTGAAGATCACGGCTCCGGCCTCGATATCGCCGAGGGTGAGCCGGTCGCCCTCCCGGCGCGGCCACGGACCCTCGACGGTTCTGCTGGCCCGCGCCCTCGCGGTGCGGCCGGCCGGTGAGGTGGTGACCGCGTTCGGCCGGAACCTCTGACGGTCCGCGATGCGGACAGCCGTACGTATCGATGCGTACACTCGTACGCATGGGATATGGACTGCTGGCCGCCGCGATCGTGGCGGAGGTGGCCGCGACGACGGCCATGAAATACAGCGAGGGCTTCACACGCCTGTGGCCCTCGCTGCTGACCGTGACCGGCTATGTGCTCGCCTTCGTGCTGCTCGCACAGACCCTCAAGACCGTTTCCATAGGCACCGCGTACGCGGTCTGGGCCGGTGCGGGGACAGTGGCCATCGCGCTCATCGGGATTCTGTTCATGAACGAGTCGGCGAGTACGGTCAAACTGGCGGGAATCGCTCTGGTGGTCGCGGGCGTCGTCGTACTCAACCTCGGAGGGGCCCACTGATGAGCCGTCGTTACGACCCCGAACGGCGCCAGCGGATCATCGACGCCGCGATCCGGGTGGTGGGCCGGGGCGGTATCGCGGGGCTGAGTCACCGTACGGTCGCCGCCGAGGCCGATGTGCCGCTCGGCTCGACCACGTACCACTTCGCCTCCCTGGACGAACTGCTGGTCGCCGCGTTGCGGCAGGCCAACGAGGGGTTCGCGGTGGCGGTACGGGCGAGTGGGGTCTTCGACGATCCGGAGTGCGATGTGGCCGGTGAGCTGGCCCGGCTCACGGGGGAGTGGCTCGCCAAGGACCGTACGGGCGTCGAGCTGGAATACGAGCTGTATCTGGCGGCCCTGCGGCGGCCCGCGCTGCGCCCGGTCGCGGGGGAGTGGTGCGCGGGGATCGCCGAACTCCTCGCGCCGCACACCGACCCCGTCACCGCGCGGGCGCTGCTCGCGCTGCTGGACGGGATATGTCTCCAGGTGCTCCTGACCGATACGCCGTACGACGTCGACTACGCGCGCGTGATGCTGGCGCGGCTGATTCCGTGAGGGTTCCGCGGGTGCCGGCTGTTCGTCGGCCGCTTCCCGGCCGCCCGGCGCGCGGCGGTAGATTGTGCCGATGAACATCCCACCCCTGGGGCCCGAGATCACCTACGCCGAGTGCAGGCAGTGCGGAACGCTGATCGCCGGGCTGGACGGCCGCTACAGCTGTGGCGTCTGCGGCTGGGTCAACCACCACTCCGAGGGGCACGGCCCGTTGCCGCGCGCGGAGGACGACGTCGATCACGGGGTGGGCGGCTCCGAGAGCAACAGACTGAGCTGAGCGCGGGCGGTTGCCTACGAGCGAGGGGCGGGCCGGAGTGTGATGGACGTGCGCCGGTGATGGGCCCGTGTCAGGGCCGGACGCGCGTGGGTGCCGGACGCGCGGCCGGTGGGGCGCGTGTCCGGCGCGTCGCCCGTCACCTGAGACCGGTTCGCCCCGGCGCTGTCCGGCCCGTTAAGTTTTGGGCATGACCGACACGACTTCCCCCCGTACCACCGGCGCCGTCGCCGCCGGCCTCGCCACCCTCACCGAGGACGGCACCGTCCTCGACACCTGGTTCCCCGCGCCCGAGCTCTCGGCCGAGCCCGGACCGGCCGGCACCGAGCGGCTGACCGCCGAGCGTGCCGTGGAACTGCTCGGGGAGGGCGCGGCCAAGGCCATCGGGCCCGACGCGCGTCGCGGGGTCGAGGTCGTCGCCGTCCGTACCGTCATCGCCTCGCTCGACGACAAGCCGCTGGACGCGCACGACGTGTACCTGCGTCTGCACCTCCTCAGCCACCGCCTGGTCGCGCCCCACGGCCAGAACCTGGACGGCCAGTTCGGACTGCTCGCCAATGTCGCCTGGACCTCGCTCGGGCCGGTCGCCGTGGACGCGCTGGAGACCGTACGGCTCAACGCGCGCGCCGAGGGCCTGCACCTTCAGGTGACCTCGGTCGACAAGTTCCCGCGGATGACCGACTACGTCGCCCCCAAGGGGGTACGGATCGCCGACGCCGACCGCGTACGACTCGGCGCGCACCTCGCCGCCGGTACGACCGTGATGCACGAGGGCTTCGTCAACTTCAACGCGGGCACGCTCGGCACCTCCATGATCGAGGGCCGGATCTCCGCGGGCGTCGTCATCGGCGACGGTTCCGACGTCGGCGGCGGCGCGTCCACCATGGGCACGCTCTCCGGCGGCGGCAAGGAGCGCATCGTCATCGGCGAGCGCTGCCTGATCGGCGCCGAGGCGGGCATCGGTATCGCGCTGGGCGACGAGTGCGTGGTCGAGGCGGGGCTGTACGTCACGGCCGGTACGCGCGTCACGCTGCCCGACGGGCAGGTCGTCAAGGCGCGCGAGCTGTCCGGGGCGAGCAACATCCTCTTCCGCCGCAACTCGGTCACCGGCACGGTCGAGGCCCGCCCGAACAACGCGGTGTGGGACGGCCTCAACGATGTCCTCCACAGCCACAACTGACCCGCGCCCGAACCGCGGTCGACCGGCGGCCGGTCCGTAGCCGATCCGCGTCCGGGGCCGCCATGAACTCGCCGTACGTTCGCGGCAGCCCGTCGGCCCTCCCGGCCGGCGGGCTGCCGCGTTTTGCGCACCGGGGCGTGGTGACGCGCGCCGGACGTGTGCGCGGTGCCCGGATATCGGCATCGAACAGTGATCGGCTGCCCGTTCGGAATGCGGCAGGATGCATCCATGACGTCCCGTCTTCGCCCGGCTTCACCGGTGCAACTCGCGCCGCTCGCAGGCGTGTCGGCCGGCGCACCGCCGCAGAGAGGGACGGCCCCGGCGTCGCCGGTGGAGCGTAAAGATCTGCCCCCGTTCGGTGTCGGAGTCCCGAACAACGGCGTGCTGGAGGGGGTTTCGGGGTAATCGTGGCCGGACTGTCAGTGGGGGCTGGTCCAATTGAGGACATGGAGGGCATGACGAACATGAACACCGAAAATGCCGACCGGGGCGATGCCGGGACGGGCGATGCCGACCGAGGTGTGCCGGATCAGGGTGAGCCTGACAGGGGTGAGCCCGACCGGGCGGAGCTGGAGGCGCTGCGCGCCGCCTTTCCGGCGGAACACTGCCTGCCGCCGCTGGGCTGGGACGCGGTCCGCGCCTTCGAGCGCGCGCAGGGCATCGTCCTGCCCGAGCCGTACCGCACGCTGGTCGCCGAGATCTGTGACGGATGCAGTGACGGGCCCGCCGACATCGACGGGCTGATACCGGTGGCCGCGCTGCCCGCCGACTGGGGCTGCGACCAGACGCAGCGGGTGCTGTCCGAGCCGTTCCCGCTCACCGAGGCGTGGGTGTGGGAGGACGATCCCCGGCCGTACGAGGAGATAGAGCCGCTCATCGACGCGGTCTCCAACTACGGGAGTGTGGTGCTGGGGACGGACGGCTGCGGAATGTACTGGCATCTGGTGGTCACCGGTCCGCACCGGGGCCGCATATGGAACATCAGCGATGTGGGCGCGGCGCCGTTCGGGGCGGCCTTCGGCCACACCACCGCGGACGAGGGATTCGCCGGCTGGGTGGCGCACTGGGCCGCCTCGCGGCGGTCGTGGTTCGACGTCGTCGTGTGACGGGGGACCGGGGGACGGCCCGAACCGACGACGGGCCCACGGGGTGACGGGCCCACGGAGTGACGGGGTGACCGTATGAGGGGGTGACGGGGAGGGCCGACGGCCGCCGCCACGGCCTGTTGACCTCAACCGCGCTTCATCTTTGAGGATGGTGTCCTGAGGCGCACCGCGGGGGTGCGCTGCGAGGAGGCACCGCCATGTCCGTACGGATCACCGACCTGCCCGAGATCACCCGCCCCGGCGTGGGTGTCGTCATGGCCAGTACCTGGCGCGTCGGCACGCCCGAGCGGCAGCGCGCCGCCGTCGAGGCCATCGCCGCGGCCTGGCGAAGCCGGGAGTGGCCGGACGTCGGCCTGCTCTCGTACAGCGTCCTCACCGGCAATGACGGGGACACTCTGCTCCACTACTCGCAGTGGAGCGACGTGGAGGCGCACCAGGAGTTCGTCCGCACCTTCCGGGACGAGCGCAACGCGGAGATCGACGCGGCCGTACCGGGGATCGAGCGCGCCGGACCGCGCTCGTACGAGCTGTACCGCAGCGGGGCCGGGAGCGGGAGTGTGGTGCCCGGCTGTGTCGTGATCGTGGACGTCGAGTTCGACGGCCCCGACTCCGGGCTTCAGAAGCGCTGGGTCGACGCCGTCTTCGCCGCCCTCGGCAGCGACCCGGCCACGCCCGAAGGCGGACTCTCGGCGCACTTCCACATCAGCACGGACGCGACGCGGGTGCTCAACTACGCGGAGTGGGCGAGCGAGCAGGCGCATGTCGCCGCGCTCGACGCGCCTGGGGACGGGGTCGGTTCGCTCACCGACGACTGGAAGCGGGTGCAGGGCTACCCGGGGCTGAAGGGCAGCACGGTGAAGCGGTACACCCCGGCGATCAGCCTCGGCGCCGGGTGAGAGGGGCATCCGGCGGACGCGTTCCGCAGGCGCGGCCGATGCGCAGAGGCCGCTGAGGTGTTGTGGACCCCCTCCGGGCGAGCGCGCTGGCCCGGTCTCACGGGCGAGTGCCGTGAGAGCGGTGGCCCGGCCGCCGTGGGGTACGGCCGGACCACCGCGGCTTCTCAGGGGCGGAAGCGCAGCACCTGCGGGTCGTGGTCGCTGTTCTGCTGGGCGAACTCCGCGTTGATGTGCACGCTGTCGTAGTCGAAGGAGCCGGAGGTGATCGACGGGCTGGTCAGGATCTGGTCCAGGACCTGGGCGTTGCCCTGGTAGACGTACGAGTAACGCTCGGCGGCCGGCAGGGACTTCACCGCCGGGTACAGCGCGCCGTCGGCGCTCAGCGCCTTCGCCGTACCGGAGAACTCGAAGTCGTTGATGTCGCCCAGGACGAGGACATCCGCGTCGCGCTGGACCGCGAGGATGTCCTTGACGAAGGTGTTCACCGTCCGCGCCTGCTGGAGCCGCTGGATCTCGGACGAGCGGTTCACCGGCTGGTGGTGCGAGGTCAGGCTCTCGTCACCGCCCTTGGAGGCGAAGTGGTTCGCGACCACGAAGACCGGGCGCCCGCGGAAGGAGAACTCTGCGGCGAGCGGCTTGCGGCTGTTGGTCCACGCGTCGTTCGCCGGGTCAACCCGGCCGGGGGAGTGGGTCAGCGCCGCGCGGCCCTTCGTCCGTACGACATCCGTCGCGGTCGTCGCGTCCCCGCCGGGCCGGTCGGTGAAGGAGACGCGCGCGGGGTTGTAGAGGAAGACCTGGCGGATGTTTCCGCCGGGCTCGCCGCCGTCCTTGTTGTTCTCCGGATCGATCGTGCGCCAGGCGTACGAGGGGCCGCCGGCCTTGCTGATCGCCGCCGTGAACTTCTTGACGGTCTCCTCGGCGGAGACCGTGCCGTCGTCCTTGGCGCCCGTGCTGTCCTGGATCTCCTCCAGGGCCACGATGTCCGGCGAGGAGAGGTTGTGGACGACACCCGAGGCGAGCGCGTCGAACTTGGTCTGCGCGTCGGACGGATCGAGGTTCTCGACGTTGTACGTGGCGACTGCCAGCTCGCCGTCCCGCTGCGGGCGGGTGGTCTCGCGGGCGAGCTTCCGGTCGGTGATCTCGCCGAGCGTACGGGCGACCAGTGTGTAGCCGCCGAACTGGTTGAAGTCCAGGGGGCCTTCGGTGGTGCCGGTCAGGGCGTCGCCGACGTTCGCCACCGGGAACGGCCGCTCGGCGGCGGGCGCGAGCTGCTGGACCTGGAGCCGGCCGGTGTTCTGGGAGGTGTACGAGCCGTAGACCGTGCCGCCGCGGCGGCTGTCGTTCTCGTGCGGCTTCACCGTCACCCACAGCTCCGCGTACGGGTCGGTGGCGCCGACCACGCGCGAGCTGCCGATGCGGACGTTCATGCCCTCCAGCGACTCGTAGTGGTCCAGGGCGTAACTGCGGGGCTTCAGACGCAGGCCGTTGATGCTGTTGCCGGCCGCCGCGTCCCCCTTCGGGGCGTACGCGGCGGGCACCGACTTCCCCGAGATGGTGACCGGCGCGGGCACCCGGTTGCCGGAGGAGACGACCGTCACCTTGGGCGAGGAGATCTGCGTGAGCGACTGGTTGCCGGAGGCGGCGCCGCCGGGGATGTACTCCGTGACCGTGCCGGAGACCGTGACCGAGTCGCCCACGGCGACGGTCGGTACGGAGCTGGTGTAGACGAAGACGCCTTCGCTGGTGGCGGGGTCGTTGTCGGGGGCCTGGTCCTGGATCCAGAAGCCCCGGGAGCCGGAGGTCCGTACACCGGTGACGATGCCGGGGACGTCCGCGACGGGGGTGCCCACCAGGGGGGATATCCGGCCGGTGCCCTGGATGCCATGGATCCGGATCTCGGCGGCGGAGACGGGGCCGGCGCCGGCCAGCAGCCCGGCGGCCATGGCGACGGCGACGAGAGCAGGCACGGCGGCCGTTCTCGGTACGGAAGAAGGCATCACAGAACTCCGGGGGGAAGTAAGGGAGGAGAGAGGGAGAGCGGCGGCACTGCCGTATGTCTACGCGCGTCAATCTCTTGGCTGGACGGGGTACTTGTCAAGAGGTTCCAGGTGTAGCCAGGTTGTCGGGTACATGAACCAGGTGGGATGGGGTCAAATACGTCTACGCTGGGGGCCGCCTCGACCCGTACGCCGCAAGGAGATTCGCCGTATGACCGGAGACCACCCGACCCTGCCGCCGGTGCGACTGCCCTCGGACGCGGAGCTGGCCCGCGACGCGCTCGCCGCACCGCTGCTCGTCCGGGCCGTGTCCCTCGCCCGCTGGGCCGGGCCGGAGACACGGGTGCGGGCCGGGGGTGAACTCGTCGACGAGCAGTTGCCGGCCGCGGCGGAACTGCTGGGGCTGGGCGACGAACTGTCGGAGGGCGACGCCGAGGCGTACGCGAGTGAGGCGTGGCGGGTCGCGGTCGACACCGCGCTGGTCGAGGTCGAGGACCCGGACGAGGACGCGCACGGCCGCTCGGACGCGGACGCCCGCTCCGGCGCGGTCGGCGGGCGGGAAGGCCAGGAAGCGGACGGCTCCCATGGCGCGGACCACGACGGTGCCGAGGGGCGCGTCAGGGCGGGCGAGCAGCTCGCGCTGGTCACCTCCGGCTCGCCCCAGGACATCCTGTCCCTCTGGCTCGACGCCCTGGACGTCGTGTTCGCGGACGCGACCGCGCCGGTCCTGGACGACCTCGCCGCGGCCATCGGCGACGACGGCGAGATCGACTTCGAGTCGCTCGACTGGGACCCGGAGCTGGAGGCGGAGTTCCTGGAAGGCGTCCTCGGCAACCTCTATCTGCTCACGGTCGCGGACGGAGGCGCCACGGAAGGGGCCGTCCCCCTGCCCGTACTCGCCGCGTCGATGGTCGTGCCCGACGACATGGGCGAACCCACCGACGACATCCTTGAGCAGGTGTCCGAGGCGATGATGCGACTGGACGACCAGTTCCGCCTGCTGGAGCCGATCGGGCTCGTCTCGTACGTACCCGTGGACGAGGCCCTGATGGCCGAGGACGCGGGCGGCGCGGCCGGTTCGGCGGAGCCCGTGGACGAGGAGGATGTCTCGCGGTACGGAATGGTCCGGCTGACCACCCTCGGACTGTACGGAATCCGGGCCCGGATGCTGGAGGCGGGAGTCGAAGCGCCCCTGGTCGGCGATCTCGCGGACAAGGACGCGCACGCGCTGCTCGGCGGCGTCGCGCACTTCCCCGAGACGGCCGCCCGCGCCGAGACGGAGCAGTGGCTGGCCCGCCGCACTCCGGTCGACGCGGCCCACGAGCTGCTGGCCGCCGCGCGCGGCACGGACACCGGCGCGCCGCTGCGTCGGCTCCACTGCCAGCAGGCGCTGTCCCTGGTCGGCGCGGAGGCCGAGCCGGCGGTACGCAACGTCCTGGACGACTCCGAACTGGGCGGCCTGGCGCGTGTCTGGCTCGCCGAACTGGGCGCGGGCGATGTGCCGCCGCCACCCGAGTCGATGATCTTCTGGCTCGCCATCGACACGATCGCCGCGCAGCTGGACGCGGAGGGCGAAGCGGACGAACTCCAGGAGCTGGTCGAGGGCCTGGTCGGGCAGCACAGCGGATTCTTCGAGGCGGCGTGGCGGGTGGACCACCCGGCGACGGTGGAGGTGCTGGAGGAGATGGGGCGGCTGCACCGGGACCGCGGGGTGTCGAAGGACGCCAGGAAGGCGGCGTTCAAGGCCAGGTCGCGCGGGGGAAGCTGAGGTCGCCCGGGGGAGGTCGCGCGGGGTGGTTCAGCTCCCTCACCGGAGGTAGGACGCTCCGTTGAGGTCCAGGACCGAGCCCGACGACCACTGGGCTCCCGGCGACGCCATCCACAGCACCGCCTCCGCGATCTCCTCCGGTTCGGCCACCCGTCCGAACGGGCTCTGCGCGCGTATCGCTTCGCCCGCCTCGCCGGTCAGGCGGTGCGCGACGCGTTCCGTGGCGAAGAAGCCCGGCGCCACGGACGCCACGCCGATGCCGTACGGGGCCAGGGAGACGGCCAGGGACTGGCCGAGCGCGTGGACGGCCGCCTTTGTCGCGCCGTACGCCGGGTGGTCCGGCTCGCCCCGGAAGGCGCCCCGGGAGCCGATGTTGACGATCCGGCCCGGTGCGGCGCGGTCGATCATGGAGTGGGCGGCGCGGTGGCTGAGCAGCGCCGTGGCCAGGAGGTTGACGGACATGTGACGCTGCCAGGCCGCAGCCCACTCCTCGTACGACGTGGTGGCCGGCGGGTGCGGTTCGTTCACCGCCGCGTTGTTGACCAGGACGTCGATCCCGCCGAGCTTGTCGGCCGCCTCGTCGGCGACCTGGGCCGCGCCCGCCGGGTCCGACAGATCGCCGCCCACCAGGATGTGGCCCGTACCGGACAGTGACTCCAGGGTCTGCTGGGCGTCGGAGGCGCGGCTGCCGTAGTGGACGGCGACGCGGTCGCCGTTGGCCGCGAAGGCTCGGGCGACGGCGCGGCCGAGGCCGCGGGAGGCGCCGCTGATGAGGACGCGGCGGCCGGTGGCGGGGAGGTTCATGGGGAAGTGGGCCTCTCGGTTTCGGGGGAACCATGTCGTCGGGACCATGATCTCGCACTCGATGATTCCTCACTCAGGAGCGGGGAGGAGATTGCCATAACGGCAACAAGGTTTGCGCTTTGTGGGGCAGTGGTCGCATGGTCGTCGTCAAGGAGGTGGTCGGAATGACCAACCAGTTGGCGAACAGCTATGACGTGGTCGTGGTCGGGGGTGGCGCCGCGGGGCTGAGCGGGGCGCTGATACTGGCCAGGGCGCGGCGCTCGGTGGTGGTGATCGACGCCGGTGCCCCACGCAACGCCCCGGCCACGGGCGTGCACGGGCTGCTGGCCCGCGAAGGGATGAAGCCGGCCGAGTTGCTGGAGCGCGGCCGGGCCGAGGTCCGTGGCCACGGCGGGCACGTGGTGTCCGGCGAGGTCGCCGCGGTGGCCCGGGACGACAACGGGCTCCAGGTGGTGCTGTCCGACGGCCGCACGGCCGGCGCGCGCCGGCTGCTGGTGGCGACGGGGCTGGTCGACGAGCTGCCGGAGGTGCCGGGATTGCGGGAGCGGTGGGGCCGGGACGTGGTGCACTGCCCGTACTGCCACGGCTGGGAGATCCGCGACCGGGCCATCGGTGTGCTGGCCGCCGGGCCCATGTCGGTGCACCAGGCGATGCTGTTCCGGCAGTGGAGCGACGACATCACGCTCTTCTCCCACACCATGGCGCCACCGGCCGCCGAGGAGGCACGGCAGCTGGCTGCCCGCGGCATCCGCGTGGTGGACGGCGAGGTGGCGTCTGTGGAGATCGCCGACGACCGTCTCGTGGGAGTACGGCTCGGCGACGGCACCCTCGTCGCCCGCGAGGCGGTGGCGGTCGCGTCGCGGATGGTGCCGCGCGCCGACTTCCTCGCGGGGCTCGGGCTGCGGCCGCAGGCGCATCCGAGCGGAGCGGGCGAGTACATCCCCGCCGATGCGAGCGGCCGTACGGACGTGCCCGAGGTGTGGGTCGCGGGCAACGTCACCGACCTGGTCGCCCAGGTCGGTGCCGCCGCGGCCGGGGCCGCCGCCGCGGCGGCGGCCATCAACGCGGACCTGATCGCGGAGGAGACCCGACAGGCGGTCGCCGCCTACCAGGCCCCCGTTCTCGGCTGAGTCATTCGTCGCGACCGCGCGCGAACGCGACGAATGACCGGCGCCCCGCCCCGTGCACCGGAAAGCGAACTGACCCGTGCACCAGGAACGCTGTGACCTGTGAACCCAAGAAAGGGAACCGTCGTGCCGGAAGAATTCACCAGGGCCTTCTGGGAAGAGCGCTACAGCGGACACGGCACGCGCCACGACAGGCGGCCCAATCCGCAGCTGGTGACGGAGGCCGGGGATCTCGCACCCGGTACGGCGCTGGACGCGGGCTGCGGCGAGGGAGCCGACGCCATCTGGCTCGCCTCGCGCGGCTGGCGGGTCACGGCCGTGGACATCGCCGCCGCCGCGCTGCGCCACGGCCAGGCGTGCGCGGAGGCTCTGGGCGCCGATGTCGCGGGCCGTATCGACTTCCAAGTGGCCGATCTGACCGACTGGACGCCCCCCGAGGACCACTTCGACCTGGTCTCCACCCACTACGTGCACCCGGCGGCGTCGCGTCAGGCGCTGTTCCGTCGGCTGGCCGCGTCCGTCGCGCCGGGCGGCACACTCCTCGTCGTCGGCCACCACCCGTCGGATCCACACGCCGCCGCCTCGCACGATTGCGCACCACAGGTGCACTTCACCGCCGACGAGGTCGCCGCCGACCTCGACCCCGACCGGTGGGACATCCGCGTCGCGGAGGCCAGAACCCGTACGGTCACCTTCCCCGGTGGCCGCGAGGTCACGATGCGCGACGCCGTCCTGCGAGCCCTTAGGTCCTGTCCGGTCGGTCTTGTCGGATCGGCCAGGCGTTCCGGGCCCGGCGAAGACCGGCCGGACAGGGCCTAGGGTCTTTCGTTTGGATCTTGCCGGGCTCGCGTGCCCCGGCACCGCGCCTCGCCGCGTTGTCGTCACTCCACGACTCCCCCACTGCCTCAAGGGCGTGGGAGGTGCTCCCGCCGCGTCGCCTCGCTCCTCCGCCTTGCGATCCACGGCACCAGACCCCGCTCCCTGATCCGGCCTGATCCAAACGAAAGACCCTGGGCGGCTCTGATCCGTGGCGGCTCAGTACCCGCCGAGAAGGGCGCCGTGCCGCGCGTGGTGCTCACGTACCGAAGGGCCGGTCGCGGGACACCCCTGACGGGCACCGCCCCGGGGTGGCGTCAACCGGCGCGCGTTCGGCGGGCTGACCGGGACGGCGTTCCGGACGGTCTCCTCGCCGAGGCTGAGCGCGACGTGAACCAGCCCTGGACGTGACGTGAACAGGCCCTGGAAGGGGTGATCCGGCTGCCTGTCGGTTGCCGGGCATGGCGCGGCGGGGCTTCTTGGGCGCATACTCCCAGTAATGACAAAGTCAGCCGGATCCCGGCGCCACCTGCCGTCCAGTCCCTTCAACCGCCAGGCCCCGGCCTCACCCCCGCCCGAGCAGTTCGATGTGGGGGACCGTGTCTCCCACGACCAGTTCGGTCTGGGCAGAGTCGTCGGAGTCGAGGGCGAACATGCCGTGCTCATCGATTTCTCGGGCCGTCAGGGGAGGATCCTGAGCCCCTTCGTCAAGCTCACCAAGCTCTAGAGCCGGGCCCGCAGCCTGGTGGAGCCTGGAGGCCGAGCCCCCGGGCCGCCGCGGACCGTTCAGGACCCGCGACGGACCGGCGGGCCGGCTGGTGGGCGGCGCGTGACCCGTGGTTCGCCACCGCTACCGGCTCTACCCGGAAACCGCTGCTCGTGGCGCGTCCCTCAGAGCGCCTTCGCGGCGGGCTTGACCATGCCGCGGACCGTACGTGACTTGACGAACTCCCCCACGGCGGTCATCTCCCACTCGCCGGAGAACTGCTTGATCAGCTTGGCCATCATCACGCCGGTCTGCGCTTCGGCGCTGGTCAGGTCGAAGCGCACCAGCTCCTCGCCGGTGGCCGCGTCGATCAGCCGGCAGTAGGCCTTGGCGACCTCGGTGAACTTCTGTCCCGTGAAGGAATTGACCGTGAAGACGAGGCCGGTCGCGTCGGCGGGCAGTCGGCCGAGATCGACGACGATCACCTCGTCGTCGCCCCCGCCCTCCCCCGTGAGGTTGTCGCCGGAGTGCTTGACGGCCCCGTTGAGGATGGACAGCTTGCCGAAGTAGCAGCTGTCCAGGTGGTTGCGGTTCGGGCCGTAGGCGATCACGGAGGCGTCGAGGTCGATGTCCTTGCCCCGGTACGCGGGCTCCCAGCCGAGGCCCATCTTGACCTTGGAGAGCAGCGGGCTGCCGCCCTTGACCAGCGACACCGTCTGGTTCTTCTGGAGGTTGACCCGGCCCTTGTCCAGATTGATCTTTCCGCCGCCGGGCGCCGCCGCGGGGGCGGGTGGGGCCGCCGGGGCCGGAGGAGCGGCGACACGCGGGTCGGCGATGGCGGCGGCCGGGGCGGGCGCGACGGGAGCCGGGGCTGCCGCCGGGGCGGGCGTGGGCTCCTCGACCGAGACGCCGAAGTCGGTGGCGATGCCGGCCAGCCCGTTCGCGTACCCCTGACCGACCGCGCGGACCTTCCACGCTCCGTTGCGCAGGTAGACCTCGACGATCACCAGGGCGGTCTCCGAGCCCAGCTGCGGAGGGGTGAAGGAGGCGAGCGCGGTGCCGTTGGCCGCGTCACGGACCGTGGCCGTGGGCTCGATGCCCTGGAAGCTCTGTCCCGCCGCGTCCGGGCTCGCGGTGACGACGATCTTCTCGATGCCGGCCGGAACGGCGGAGGTGTCGATGACGATCGCGTCCGGCGTCGTGCCCCCGCCCGAGCGGTAGCTGACACCGGGGCCGGTCGGCTGGTTGTAGAAGATGAAGTCGTCGTCTGAGCGCACCTTGCCATCGGCGGTGAGCAGCAGGCCCGATACGTCGAGCCGCACGGGAGCGGCGACGTCCACCGCTACATGGGCGGTGGGAAGAGGGATGTTCGAGCCGGGGGTCATAGCTGTCATGCCAGGCGTAACGAACGACCTGGCTTTGCCGTTCCCTTACCTTCCGCCGTTCACCCCGACAGCTCGTCCCCCTGCTCCGCCCGGCTCAGTGGGGCCACCGCGGCGGGTCGGTGGCGAAGCTGCCGCCGAGGTACGCGTGGTCCGGCCTGT
This sequence comes from Streptomyces sp. NPDC088116, assembly GCF_044741745.1. Lineage (NCBI taxonomy): Bacteria > Bacillati > Actinomycetota > Actinomycetes > Kitasatosporales > Streptomycetaceae > Streptomyces > Streptomyces sp. NPDC088116. The sequence goes on from NZ_JBIUTF010000002.1 coordinate 1,315,351, forward strand.
CCGGATCCAGCTCGCCCTGGTCCGCGACGAGCTTCTCCGCGTACTGCTCCGAGTCGTCCTGGGGCTCGTACCCCAGCGCCCGCGCGGACGTCAGGTCCCACCACAGCCGGGTGTTCGCGGACGAGCCGTAGACGACGCTGTGGCCGACGCTCTCGGCGGTGAGCGCGGCGTGCAGGAGCCGGGCGCAGTCCCCCGGGCTCAGCCAGATGGAGAGCATCCGTACGGAGGTGGGCTCCATGAAGCACGAGCCGATCCGTACGGAGACGGTCTCCACGCCGTGCAGGTCCCAGTAGAGCTGGGCGAGATCCTCGCCGAAGCACTTGGAGAGCCCGTAGTACGTGTCGGGGCGGCGCGGAGTGTCGATCGGGATCAGCGGGTCGTCGCCCTGGGGGCGCGGGGTGAAGCCGACCGCGTGGTTGCTGGAGGCGAAGACCGTGCGCCGGACGCCTTCCGCGCGGGCCGCCTCGTACAGGTTGTACGTCCCCTCGACGTTGGCGCGCAGGATCTTGTCGAAGGAGGCCTCCAGCGAGATGCCCGCGAGGTGGATGACCGCGTCGACCCCCCGCACCGCCTCGCGCAGCGCTTCCTTGTCCGCGAGATCGGCGGTGATGGCGTCCGGCTCGCCCTTGATGGGTGTGGCGTCGAAGAGCCGCAGCTCGTAGCCGTACGCGGGCAGCAGGCCGCGCATCAGGGTTCCGAGGCCGCCGGCGGCGCCGGTGAGCAGGACGGTACGGGGTGCGGGCATGGGCGGGATCTCCTTGACGACGCAGACGGCTCAGACCTGTAGACATGGTTCACATGCTTGGACGTGCTGGGGGATGCGGCGGAACACCGTCAAGTGTCGCCCGAACGGGGTGAATCCGCTTCAGGGTTGCGGTATCCCGTCTTGACCCGCCCCGAGCGGCTGCCTTAGCGTGACGGAGTTCAGAAATATGGACATCAATCATAATTGTGCACGAGCGGTCAGCGCTCGATGCTCGGCCAAGGGAGCGCCCGTGACCTCAGCCCCGCTCACCGTCCGCCTCACCGGAGGGTCCGGGCCGCTGTTCTTCCCCGTCACCGCGTACGGTCCCGACGGCGCCGTCGACCTCGACGTCTTCCGCGCGCATGTCCGTGCGGGCATCGACGCGGGAGCCGCCGCGGTCTTCGCGTGCTGCGGCACGGGTGAGTTCCACGCCCTCGCCCCGGAGGAGTTCCGCGTCTGCGTCGCCGCGGCCGTCGAGGAGAGCGCGGGCCGGGTGCCGGTCGTGGCGGGGGCCGGTTACGGCACCGCGCTCGCCGTCCACTACGCGCGGACCGCCGAGGAGGCGGGCGCGGACGGACTGCTCGCCATGCCGCCCTATCTGGTCGCCGCCGACCAGGCCGGGCTGCTGCGCCACTACACCGCGCTGGCCGGTGCCACCGGCCTGGAGACCATCGTCTACCAGCGCGACAACGCCGTCTTCACACCGGAGACCGTCGTCGAACTCGCCAAGGTGGACGGCGTCGTCGGCCTCAAGGACGGGTACGGCGACCTCGAACTGATGCAACGTACCGTCAGCGCCGTACGCACCGAACTGCCCGGCAGGGACTTCCTCTACTTCAACGGCCTGCCCACCGCCGAACTCACCGGCCTCGCCTACCGGGGCATCGGCGTCACGCTCTACTCCTCCGCCGTCTTCTGCTTCGCCCCCGAGATCGCCCTGGCCTTCCACCGGGCCCTGGCCACCGGCGACGACACGACCGTGAACCGCCTCCTGGACGGCTTCTACCGCCCGCTGGTCGAACTGCGCGGGAAGGGCCGCGGATACGCCGTCTCGCTCGTGAAGGCAGGCGTCAGACTGCGCGGTCTCGACGTCGGGGAGGTGCGGCCCCCGCTGAGCGAACCGGCGCCCGCGCATATCAAGGAACTCACCGGGATCATCGAACGGGGCCACGCCCTGCTCGCGGACAACGCGCGGACCGACAAGGAGGGGAGCGCGTGAAGACCTCCGTCTTCCTCTATCCCTGGGACGTCGTGGGCGACCCCGACGCCCCCGCCCGCGTCGCGGACCTCGGAGTCCAGCAGGTCACCCTCGCCTCCGCCTACCACTCCACGCGCGCCCTGACCCCGCGACATCCGCGCCGCCGCGTCGTCACCGCCGAGCACGCCGCCGTCCTCTACCCGCCGGACAGTGCCCGCTGGGCGGGGCACGAGCTGCGGCCGTACCCGGCGGGCGACTGGGCGCCCGGCGACGCGTACGGAGAGGCCGCGAGGGCACTGGCCGCCGCCGGGCTGGAGGTGCACAGCTGGGTGATCCTCGCGCACAGCTCCCGCCTCGGCGCCGAGCATCCGGCGACCTCCGTGGTGAACGCCTACGGCGACCGCTACCCCTGGGCGCCCTGTATCGCACGGCCCGTCGTATCCGCGTACCTGGTGGAGCTGGCGGCGGAGGCCGCCGTACGCCCCGGGGCGTACGGCGTCGAGCTGGAGTCCTGCGGCTGGTACGGATTCGGGCATCTGCACGCCCATGACAAGACCGCCGGTATCGGCCTCGGTGACGCGGCGCAGTATCTGATGTCGCTCTGCTTCTGCACCGCCTGCCGGGAGGGATACGCCGGCCTCGGGGCGTCCCCGGACGAACTCGCCGCCGCCGTACGGCGCGCGCTGGAGCCCGCCTGGGCCACGGGCGGCTCGGCCGAGGCGGGACGGGCCGCCGTCGAGAGGCTGCTCGGCGAGGACCTCGCCGCCGTCACCTTCGACTGGCGTTCCGGGGTCGCCCGTACGCTCCAGGAAACGGCGGTCGCGGCCGTACGGGCGGCGGCCCGCCCCGGCTTCCAGGTGCTGCTGCACGCCGACCCGGAGCCGTACCGCGCGGGAGCCAACGTGGGCGTGGAACCGGCGCACATCCTGAGGGTCGCGGACGGGGTCGTCCTGCCGTGCACCGGAGGCGCGGCGCAGGCGATGCTCAGCCCGTTCGCGGGCCACGGCACCGAATCCTCCGTACTGGCCGCCAACTTCAACGTGGTGAGCGGCATGGGCGGCAATCCGGCGGGCCTCGCCGAGGACGCGGAGCGGGCGCGGTCGCTCGGGGCGACCGAACTGCGCCTGTACCACGCGGGGCTGGCCTCGGACGCGGACCTCGCGGCCGTCGCGGAAGGACTCAGGAACAGCCGGACCGGCGGTTGAGGTGACGGGCGGCCAGGGCGAACGCCGTCAGCAGCCCGGCCGCCCCGGCCACCGGCAGCAGTACGGTCAGGTCCACGACCGCGACCAGGCCCGCGCCGAGGGCCAGTGCCACCGCGTTCGGCGCGTAGATCACCGTGTTGGCTGTGGCGGCCGTCCGGCCGAGCACGGCCTCCGGGACATAGCGCTGCACCGCCGTCAGCGCGGCGATCAGCACACACGGCAGCCCGAGCCCCACACCGGCTGCGCTCGCCGCCACCGCGTCGTAAGGCAATGCCCGCGCCCCGACCGACAGCGCGAACAGATCCCACAGCGGCGAACACCCGCTCCGGCAGCCGACGCAGCAACGGTCCCGCGAACAGCCCCGTCAGTACGGACCCGGCGCCCTGGACCGCGTACAGCACCCCCACGTACGTGGGGGAGTGGCCGAGGCTCCGGTCCACGACCGCGTAGATCGCCGCGCCGTTGAGGCCGGCGAGCAGCATCGTGGCCGACGCGGCGAGCACGAGCGGGCGTACGGCGGGGGAGTCCCGCAGTCGGCGGACGCCCTCGGCGGTCGCGGACAGCGCGCGGATCGCGGGCTCAGGGACCGGCTTCTCCTCCCGTACACGCATCAGCGTGAACAGCCCGGCCGCCAGGACGAAGGTCACCGCGTCGAGCAACGCGACGGGGCCGCCGCCGAACCGGGCGCAGAGCCCGGTGCCCGCGAGCGGCGCGAGAAGCTTCATGCCCTCGTCGACGGTCGTCCGCAGCCCGTTGAAGTCGCCCAGCAGGTGTCTGCCGACGGCCGTGGCGACGAGGGCCGCCTCCGCCGCGGCCTGTACGACACCACTCGCGCCGTGGACGAACAGCACGCAGAAAAGGATCCAGATCCGGTCCGCCGAGCCGACGGCGAGCAGTGCCGTCAGCAGAACCGCCATGACCAGATGGCAGTCGATCAGCAGCGGCCGTCCGCGCAGCCGGTCGGCGACCGTCCCCAGCAGCGGTCCGGCCAGTGCCGGTGCCCACATCGCGAAGACGCTCAGCGCGGCCAGACTGTCCGAACCGGTCAGCGACTTGGTCCAGATCCCGGCCGCGAGCCACATCGCGGACGTACCGAAGCCGGACACCACCACACCGGACAGATACAGCGCCGCGTCGCGGTCCCGCAGGACACGCACACCGTCCGGGATCACGCCCCCACATCCGCCCTTGCCACCCCTGCCGCCCTTGCCGCCCCCGGGCGTTCGTACGGGCGTCAGCGTGGCAGCTGAGGACCGGGCGGGGACATCGGGCAATCGCCTTATTTCCAGGCGGACTTCGGGCGCGAGGCAAGGGGAATCCGGGCGGGATCCGGGTGGCCGGCGCATGGCCCGGGGACGGGGCCGAGGGCGCAGACGTAAGCCCCCGGAAGACGCTCAAGAGGCGTACACGCGTGCGGGGTTGTCAGTGCTCGCGCCTACTATGTGATCTCTGGTCCGGGCGCGAAGTTCAGGTCCTGTCAGGTCGGTCCTGCCGGATCAGCCAGGCCTTCCGGGCCCGGTACGTACCGGCCGGACGGGACCTCGGTGGGGCTACGGGGAGCCTGGCGTGACTCTGCCGCGAGGCAGCAGGGGCGCGCCCTGTCGAGCCGCGGGTCGTACATCTCTTGTCGCTGTTCTGGGAGGGCGTTTTCGGTGTACCCGCTGCATGAGACCGATCCGACGGAGATGGGCCGCTACCGCTTGGTCGGCCGGCTCGGTTCCGGCGGTATGGGAAGCGTCTATCTCGGCCGTACACCGGGAGGCCGGCCGGCCGCCGTCAAGGTGATCAACGACCACCTCCACGCCGACCTCCACGCACTGAGCCGTTTCCGCCGTGAGGTGGAGACGCTCCGCACGGTCCACAGCGCGTATACCGCGTCCCTCATCGACGCGGAGGTGACGGCAGCGCCGTACTGGATGGCCACGGAATACATCCCGGGGCCGACCCTCCATCAGGCGATCAAGAAGACCGGGCCCCTGCCGTCGGAGCTGGGCCGGGCGGTGCTGGCCGCGCTCGCCGAGGGGCTGGCCGACATCCACGTCCACGGGGTGCTGCACCGCGACATCAAACCGCAGAACGTCATTCTCTCCGCCACCGGACCCCAGCTCATCGACTTCGGGATCGCCAGAGGGGCGGAACCCTCCGACCTCACCCAGGTCGGAGCCGCCATAGGGACGCCCGGCTTCATCGCCCCCGAGACGATCACGCAGAGCGAGACCGGCCCGGCGGCGGACGTCTTCTCCCTCGGCGCCACCCTCGCGTACGCCCTCACCGGGCGTCCGCCGTACGGCGAGGGTTCCATGATCACGGTGTCGTACCGCACGGTCCACGAGGAGATCGACCTGGCGGGCGTCCCCGCCGACATGGTCGAGCTGATCACCCGGTGCACCCACCGTGACCCGGAGCGCCGCCCGGCACCCGGGCGGATCGTGGAACTCTGCCAGGCCCGGACCGATCTCGTGCGGCACCCCGCCTACCGGCAGGCCGCGGCCGCGGCGTTCTCGTCCCTGCCCGACGACCCCGCGCCCGTCCAGCCCGCTACGCCCCGGCCCGCTACGCCTCAGCCCGCCGCACCTCGGTCCGACGCGCCTCAGCCGCCCGCCGCGCTCGTCGCCGCACCGGTCGCCGCGGATGCCATGACGATGCCCGGTACGCATCAGGCACCGCCACCGGTCACCGCGTTCGACACGGCGCCGCCGGACACCCTCGCGGCGGCGGGATCCGCGAGGCGCGGCCGTCGTCGGTCGCCGCTGGTGCTCGGCGCGGTGGGCGCCATGGCCGTGGCGGGGGCCGCGGTGGTGGCGCTGCTCATGTTCCAGAGTTCCGGCGGGGGCTCGGAAGCCAGGGCCGACGAACCGTCCCCGGTCCGCAGCGGGGCCAAGGCCACGGCGGCGGGCGCCGCGGGCGAGCCGGAACAGGACGCCGAGCAGGCCGGCGCCGTACCCGAGCAGGACGGCGCACTGCCCCCATCGCTGACCGTCAAGGCCCCGCGCGTACTGCGGGCCGGCGAGTCGCTCCGGACCGCGCGCGTGAAACTGGTCCTTCAGCCGGACGGCAACCTGGTCCTCTACGACAAGAACGACAAGGCGCTCTGGGCGAACAACATGTTCGGCCATGACCACAGCGCCGTCTTCCAGCCGGACGGCAACCTGGTCGTCTACAACGCGGACTCGGCCCCGGTGTGGGCCAGCCAGACGGTCGGCAGCAACGGCGCCGTCCTCGAACTGCGCGCCGACGGAAACGCCGTCATCACCAAGGACGGCCAGGACGTCTGGCAGACCGGCACGGCCCACTGATCCACGACACGTGAGCGACGGGACAGAGCTGCCCATCACCGTCACTTCAGCGCGGCCCGCATCATCTTCTCGGCGATCGGGGCCGCCAGACCGTTGCCGCTGACCTCCGAGCGCGCCGCGTCCGAGTCCTCCACGACCACCGCGACGGCGACCTCCTTGCCGGTGGAGGAGTCCTTCGCGTACGACGTGAACCAGGCGTACGGCGTGTTGCTGTTGTCCACGCCGTGCTGCGCCGTGCCCGTCTTGCCGCCCACCTCTGCGCCGTCGATCCTGGCGTTCGTGCCCGTGCCGTCCTCGACGACCGTCACCATCGCGCTGCGCAGCTGCTCGGCCGTCGTCGAGGAAACGATCCGCTCGGTGTCCCCGTCCGGGTACGAACTCAAGGTGTCACCCTTCGAGTCCACGATCTCCGACACCATGTGCGGCGAGGCCAGGAGCCCGTCGTTGGCCAGGGCCGACGAGACCATGGCCATCTGGAGCGGCGTCGCCGTCACATCGAACTGGCCGATCCCCGTCAGTGCCGTCTGCGCCTTGTCCATGCCCGACGGATAGACGCTCGCCGAGGCCCGTACCGGCATCTCCTGCTCGGAGTCGTTGAATCCGAACTTCTCCGCCATCGCCCGGACCTTCTCCTGGCCGAGGTCGTCGGCCATCTTCGCGAAGACGGTGTTGCAGGAGTATTCGAGCGCGGTCCGGATCGTGGCGTTCTCGCACGGCGCGGAGCTGTTCTCGTTCCGCAGCACCGTGGACGTGCCGGGCAGGGTGTACGGATCCGGGCTGGCGGTCCGGTCGTCCACCGAGCCGTACAGGCCATCCTCCAGGGCAGCCGCGGCGACGACCAGTTTGAAGGTCGACCCGGGCGGCAGCGGCTGCCGCAGCGCCCGGTTGACCAGCGGCTTGTCCGCGTCCTCGGAAAGCTTCCGCCAGGCGTCGCCGTCCGTGGTCCCGCTGATCTTCGTGGGGTCGTACGAGGGGGTGCTGATCACCCCGAGGACGCGCCCGGTCTTCGGGTCGATCGCGACGGCCGCGCCCTTCTTGCCGCCCAGCGCGTCGTACCCGGCCTTCTGCACGGCGGGATCGATCGTCGTCAGTACGTCGCCCGGCTCGGTCGCCTTGCCCATGAGCGCGTCGAGCGGGTTCTTCAGCCGGGTGTCCGTGCCGTCGAGCACATCCGCGTAGATGCCCTCCAACTGCGTGGAGCCGTAGGCCTGCGAGCTGTACCCGGTGACGGGGGCGTAGAGGCCGCCGTCCGTGTAGGTCCGTTCGTACGCGAGGTCGCCGCTCCCCGTCTTCCGTGAGCCCGTCACCGGCGAGCCGGCCACGACGATGTCACCGAGCGGCTGCGCGTACTGCGCGATGATCTTCCGCCGGTTGTACTGGTCGTCGGCGAGGGCCTTCGATTCGTACGCCTGCACCCAGGTCGCCCGCACCAGCAGGGCGAGCACCAGCAGCAGGCAGATGACCGCTGTGTGTCTGATCGTCTTGTTCATCCCGTATGAGGGACGAGCGGGGGCGGGAGCGGCGTTCCCGCCCGGCCCCCTTCTCAGGAACTCTTCATGCTCGGGAACTCCGAGAACGCCGGCTTCCAGCTATCGATGTCCGTGTCGAGCGAGGAGACGTCCCGCACGCGCGGCCTGCCGAACCGATCGAAGGGCGGTTGGGTACGAGCGGGGCCAGAGCGGCCGACGTCGCGCTGTGCCCTACCCGCCGATGCCGAAGCCCGGTCATCCGCAAGAGCCTGGCCGTGGCGTCATCACGGCACAGTGAACCAGCAGACGTCACCGGAGTCGGGCAACCGGGAATGCCGTTGAACCTCTGCCGCCATCCGCGCCAGGACGTCGGCTTTCTCCATTCGCCACGGCAGAAAAGGCTCCCGTGTCGACTCTGTCAGATCGCCCGCTCGCGCTCCGGCGTCATACAGATCGCCGACGATCCCCAGGAGCAACGTCAACTGCTCCTGGAACGAGGCGCCGCGTCCGAGGAGGCTGCCGACGGACCCGCTGATCACCGAGAGCCCGAGCCAGTCGTCGTGCGCGTACTGGATCAGGTACTCCAGTTCGCGGCGGTATGCGTCCTGGTTCACCATGAGTCAGTCTCCATGCTGCGGAATATGGAATCGCTTCATATCCAGGCCGTCCACGCCGTTGTAGTCAATGGTCGCTCCACCGGATTTACTGAACGGGCGATAGGTGACGGTCGCCTTCGGGTCGTCCGACAACTGCCACACCTCGATATTGCCCTTCGGTGTGCCCTTGACGTCGGGCTCACCGAGCTTGGCATGCAAGTCGAGGCGGACTCTCTCCAACTGCACCTCATCGATCATTCTGACGCCGGGGCTGTCTTCCTCTCCGATCTTCTTGCCGTCGCTGTCGACGGCCGTCTCACGTGCGGAATCATGCCTGGCCTGGTCGTCGGGGTCCAGGCATTTCAGTCCGAGCGGGTCCAACCAGCCGAAGGGGTTGGGTACAAAGGCATGGTGGTTGGGCCCGGCACTCAAACCAAGCGGGTCGGCTGAGATATAGCCGGCGACTTCATCGTCGTAGTAGCGGAAGCAGTTGTAGTTGAGGCCGGTTTCCGGGTCGTGGTACTGGCCCGGAAACCGGAGAGGGCAACCGACCGATGTTGATCTGGGCGGGGTCGGGAGGCCGGTACCCCATACGGTGGTGCGGTTCTGCCAGGCTATGCGGCCGTCGGGTGTCACCAGCTCGGTTGGGGTACCGACGGCATCCGTGATGATCGCGTGGAAGCGGGTGTCGTACTCCGCCTGGGTGCGGCGGTCGGCTTGGGCCAAGGGGCGATGCGTGCCGGGAACATAGTCCCAGGTGGTCGTCTGACCTTCCATCGTGGCCTGCTCGACGAGGCGGGTGCCGTCCCAGGTGAAGGTGAAGCGTTCCGCGATCGCGCCATCGGTGCCCAAGCGCTGTTTGGCGGTTCGGCGGCCAAGTGGATCGTAGGTGTACTGCCAGTGGTCGCCGTCGGGTGTGCTCGCGTCGGTGAGACGGTCCTCGGCGTTCCACGTAAAGGTCCACGTATGTTGCTGCCCATTCAGCAGCTTGCGGGTGCGGCGGACGAGGCGACCTTGGGCGTCGTGCTCGTACACCGTCCGACCGGCGTGGCGGATCAGAGTTCCGCTGAATTCGCGGTCGCCGTTGGAGGGGTGGTCGGGGGCCTCGGCGTGCGCGAGGTTACCGAGGTTGTCATAGGCGTATTTCTCGGTCCAGCCGTGAGCGTGGACGGCGGTGACCCGGCCGATCGGGTCGACGCCGAAGCACCGAGTTCCGCTGGTCAGTTCGCGGATCTCGGTGACGTGGTCGTCCGCGCGGTAGGCGTAAGTCCGGTGTTGGAGAAGGGACTGGGGGGCGTTCGGATGGCTGGTGAGGGACTGAGTTGTGAGGCGGTCTACGGCATCCCAGGTCTGGGTGAGGGCGATGTCGTCGCCGAAAGTACGGGAAATCTCGCGGCCAGCAGCGTCGTACGTGAAGTCCAGCCGGTCACCGGCAGTACTCAGGCTGGCGGGGCGGCCTTCGGCGTCATAGACCCACTCGGACAGCACACCGGCAGGTGTACGGCGAGAGGTGCGGTGGCCCCGTAGGTCGTAGCTGTAGGTGCTGGCGCGGTCGTCGACCGACTCGGTCACGAGGCGGCCGACGGCGTCGTATTCGCGGTGGATTTCGGCGTTCGGGTTGGCGGCCCTGATCAGGCGGCCCACGGCGTCGTAGGCGTGGACCGTTTCGGTGCCGTCGTCGGCGCTTGTGGCCGTGGTCCGGCCGAGGGCGTCTCGGGTGAAGCGGAGCGTCTCGCCTGCCCCGTTGGTTCGAGAGGTCAGCCGTCCGGCCGCGTCGTAGGTATAGCTCAGTGACCGGCCGTTGAAGTCGGTTTCGGATGTCAGACGGCCGGCCGGGTCATAGACGTAGCTCCATGTCAGGCCCTGGGGGTTGGTGACCTGCTTCAGCCGTAGTTCGGTGTCGTAAGTAAAGGCGTAGTGCCCGCCGTCCGGGTCGGTGCGGGTAGCCGGCAGGTCGAAGTGGGTGTGGGTGTGCCGTGTGGTGTTGTCGGCGAAGTCCGTATGTTCGACGAGGTTGCCCTCGCCGTCCCATTGCCAGGTCTCGCGGGTGCCATCCGGGCGTTCCCGCCAGGCGGGCTTGCCGTCGATGGTCCAACCTTGCCTGGTGGTGTTGCCGAGAGGGTCGGTCATGGCTGTGACGCGTCCGTGAGGGCCGCGGCGGACGGATGTGGTGTTGCCGAGGGGGTCGGTGACCGCCGTGGGGAGACCGGCCCCGTTGGCGACGATGCTGGTGGTGTGGCCCAGCGCATCTGTGACGGCGCTCAGATGGCCGTGGGCGTCGTACGCGTAGTGAGTCTGCGCGCCCGCCGGGTCGGTGGTCGATGTGCGGTTGCCGCGCGTGTCGTAGGTGTACTGCCAGAGTGCGCCGTCCGGCTCTTGTACCTCCACCGGCAGACCGAGTTCATTGTGCACGGCTGACCCCGTCGTCAGGTCCGGCCGCTGCACACGCAGGAGATGACCGGAATCGTCGTACGTGTAGCGGACGACGTGGCCGAGAGGGTCGGTCACGGCGAGACGTAGTCGGTTGGTCTCGTCCCATTCGGTGCGGGTGGTGTTACCGAGCGGGTCGGTTTCGGCGACCACCTTGTACGCCTCGTTGTAGACGTAGGTGGTCCGGTTGCCGAGGGAGTCGGTGTAGACGGTGGTGCGGGCCGCGTCGTCGTAGTGGAGGCGGCCGGTCATCATGTCGTCCGAGCCGACGGTCCGCAGGACACGTCCGTGCCGGTCGTAGACGTAGCCGAACTTGGTGCCGTTGCGGTCGGTCCACGCCGTGACGCGGTGTTCGGCGTCGTACGTGTAGCGCAGCGCCTCCCCGGTGGAGTTGACGGCCTCGGTGAGGTCACCGGCCGCGTTGTAGCCGAAGGAGACCAGGGTCACGCCGCGCTCGCTCGTGCCGGTGCCGAGGAGCCGCAGGGCGGTGACGCGCAGCTTGGCCGGGTCGGTGTCGACGGCGATGCGGTAACCGCCGGAGTGGGTGATCTCCGCCGGACACCCTTCGGGGCTGTAGGTGATGGTGATGCGATGTTCGTTGCGGTCAGTGATGGCGCGGAGGGCGAGTTCGGTCGTGCCAGCCACAGGAAGAGGCGCGAAACGGAGGGTCCAACCGCGCTCCGGCACCTGGACGGTCATGGCGCCACCGGGCTTCCCGTCCCAGTGCAGTGGCCAGCGCGGGCCGCTGGTGGGAAGGGTCTCCATACCGGGATGCGGGATGGGGTACCGCAGCAGCATGCCATCATCGGCGACGAAGACGATGCCCTCCGCATCCATTTCAAGTCGCTGGTCGAGGGTGGCGGCCCAGGTACGGCCGAACCAGCCTCCGCAGGTGTGTCCGGAGACGTAGCTGCGTTTGAGAACGAGGGGCAGAGTTCCGGCGAGCGATACGTCTGTGGAGGACATGACCATCTCGCCGGTGGCTATGTCGATCGGCTCACCTGTGGTGCACTTCTCCTCTCCGCACTTGTCGTGCTTGCCCGGCTCGCCGTCCGCTCGGTCACCGGCGCTCCCGTCGCGGCCGAGGGTCTTCTGGCGGTCCGTCAGGCGCTTTAGGGCACTCTTGGCAGCGCTGCCGCCGCGCACCAGGGCGCCACCACCACCTGTGGCGAGGGCAAGCAACAAGTCGGGGGTCAGCTGTCCGGCGGCGCGCCATGGATTCCGCGACCACTCATCCCAATTGGCGACTGCCTTGGCGAACTCCGTCGGATTCTGCGTGGCGTAGGCGACCCCGTCGACCATCCCGGCGAGCTGCATGGCGAAGCCGTTGACGTCGCCGTCGGTGAGCGGTTCGGCGATGCCGAAGAGGTTGTCCACGCCGTCCTTGAAGCCACCCCAGAGGTCGCCCGCGTTCTCCTTCGCCGCCGCCCATCCATTGGGCTTGTCCGGGGCGTCCTTGGCGCCCTCGCTGAGTTTGCGCTGGGAGACATCGACGACGACCTGGAGCTCTTCGATGAGTTTGTCGAGCCGTCCGATACACGTGGTCATAGCCTCCGCGCCCGGGTCGCTCTCGGGCGGGCGCTCGGGCAACGGATCGTCGCCGCGTTCCACGGCGTCGTTATACGCCTCGACTTCCTTCCAGTAGCGCTTGGAGGCCGCCCGCGCCTCGTCGGCGTCCTCGATGATCGGATTGCAGCGCTTCTGTACCGAGCGGAGTTTGTCTGCATAGGCGTCAAGGGCGTCAGCAGCGTCCAGGAAGTGCTTGCCGGCCGAGCTGAGCTCCTTGGGGAGTCGCTCGGTGGCCTGCTCAAAGGCGCTCGCGCCTTCCCCTGACCAATCCTTGAACTCCAGCATCTGGAGTTGGTCGCGGCCGTCATCGAAGGCTCCGGCGTACGCACGCAGTTCGATGACCAGGTCGTCGACCTTGTCCGGAACGCCGTAAATCAGGTCCTTGGGTGTGCAGCCGGCCGGTATTCGCTCCGGTGCGGCCCTGTCGTCGAGCATTACGCGCTCACCTCGGTGGGGTCCGGGGGCCACTCCTCCTGCAGGAGTTTCTTCGGCGGGTCGAACGTAGGTTTTCCGACGTTCTCCCAGGTCCACTTACCGGCGTCGCCGACGGGAAGTTTGGAGATGTTGTCCGGGGTCGGGGAAAAGTTCTTGACGCCCAGCAGTTCGGCGAGGATGTAGGCGGCGATCACCTCGTGAAGCCGTGCCACTACCTCGTCGGCGTGGTCGGCAACCTGGCCCATGCCGAAGCCCCAGGCCGACAAGAAGCTCTTTCCTGAGTCCAGAATCTCGAAGGTCGCGTTGCCTTGAAGGTCTGCGGCGAGTCTGTCCTTGTGGTCTTTGACCTTGCGTGCGGCGACGACCGATTCCTCCAGGGGGTCGATCATCTTCCGTACCGAGGCGATCTCGATCTTGTAGCCGTCACCGAGCCGTGGGCTGTTGTCACTCTGGCTGCCGTACATGGCGTCATGACTGGTCAACGCCTGCTTCTCCCCCGTCGTCCTGCTGGTTCCGGCTGCCGGCGGTCTCCGGATCGCGCAGCGCCTCCATATCCAGCAGGAAGGGCCGCTCGCCGAGTGGGTCGACCAGGGCCTGGACGCCCTCGGGCAGTAGCTCAATGATGTCCGCGACGGTGGTTGATGCCCATGCGCAGGCGCCCCCGAAGAGTGCGAGGCGCTCCACCGACGTGAACAGCGGCACCAGCGGTCCGGCCTCGGTCTCGGAGACCAGGAAACCGGGCTGCTCTGGCCGTTGGAAGTACAGGCGTGTCGCACGTGCGGCCGCAAGCTTCTCCGCCCCTGACATACGTGAGCTTGCTTCTTGCCGCACCAGATCGGCCAGCGTCATCCGGCCGCCGGACTGGCCGACACCGCCCCCACCCGCGTCCATGCCAAGGATGATCACATGTGACACATTGGTGGCGCAATATCTACCAGATGTAATTGAGTGCGAGCGATCGCACAGTCTGCAAGTAGTCCGGCCGACAGGTAAATGCGTCGTCACAGCCGCTGCTTGTGCTCGGCGGGGCACCCGAGTAGCCCGCATTCTCAGGTCCCCCGGAGACACAGGAGCCGCTCGGGGTCGACTTTGTTGACCGCTTGCCGCACAAACCGTGCGACCGGTGAGGGCTTGGGATGCTGTCAGCCGGCGGCTACAAGTCCGGAGCGCTGGTGCGTGCCGTGGTGGGCATCACTTCGCGCGCCCGGTGCGCGAGTTGTGGGCCGGCCAGGGGCAAGTGCCCGACGTGCAATCGGGCATGCCCGTAAATGGTCTTGCTCAACTCCGTCAGGCGATCGCCGTGTAGCGGTCCGGCCATATGCGCAGCAGCGGCAGCACGGTCACCTTGCCGACGTCCGTCATGGTGTTGCGTGGGCTTCCGGGGCGCGGCTTCAGAGCCTCCGGGTGGCGAGCGTGAGGCGGTCGCGCGCGTCGAACAGGGCGTCCTTGATCATCTGCTCGTGCCCGGGGGTCAGCCGGGCCACCGGCACCGAGCAGCTGATCGCGTCACGCGCCGGTGTCCGGTAGGGGATCGCGATACCGAAGCAGCGCAGCCCCAGCGTGTTCTCCTCGCGGTCCACGGCGAAGCCCTGCTCGCGGATGGAGCGCAGTTCCTCGATGAGCTTCTCGCGGTCCGTGAGGGTGTGCTCGGTCAGCGCCGGCAACGTCTCGGGCAGCATCTTGCGTACCTGCTCGTCGCTGTGGGTCGCGAGCAGCGCCTTGCCGAGCGAGGTGGAGTGGGCGGGCAGCCGGCGGCCGACGCGGGTGAAGGGCCGCAGGTAGTGCTGCGACTGGCGGGTGGCGAGGTAGACGACATTGGTGCCGTCGAGACGCGCGAGGTGGATGGTCTCGCTGGTGTCGTCGGAGAGCCGGTCCAGGGTGGGCCGGGCCGCCGCGACGACCTCGTCGCCGTCGATGTAGGAGGTGCCTACCAGCAGCGCCCGTACGCCGATGCCGTACCGCGTGCCCGTCGCGTCCGTCTCCACCCAGCCCAGCTCCACCAGCGTGCGCAGCAGCATGTAGAGGCTCGACTTGGGGTAGCCGACCGCTTCCTGGACCGCCGCGAGGGAGTGCATCCCGGGGCGGCCGGCGAAATATTCGAGCAGTTCCACCGTCCGTACCGCGGACTTGACTTGTGCTCCACCGGTTTCCGCAGCCGACATCTCGCCTCGCCCTTCTTCCCTGCTTGACCACACAGCTCGACCACTCTTGACCACACAGAACGCGCGGAAATAGAGTCCTTACAGATTCACTATCAAGAATCCTGTTCAGAATACCGAACGACTGCTGGTGGACGCACCGAATGTGCCGGATGGCGGAGGTCCGGGGGCAGGCCAGGCCGATCGGTAAGCCGGGAAGTCGGGAAGGAAACAGCGGTGGCAGCAGTACCAGTCTGGAGTGTCGACCCCCGAACGGGGAAGCAGCGCGAGCAGGTCGCGGACGAGGCCACGGCGGAGGAGGTCGACCGCGCCGTGCGCGGCGCGTACGCCTCCCGGGCGGCGCTCGCCGACCGCACCGCGCGCGCCGCCCTGCTCCGCACGGCCGCCGACCTGCTCGACGGGGCGAGTGAGCACGTCATCGAGGCCGCGGACGCCGAGACGGCGCTCGGTCCGGTCCGGCTCACCGGTGAACTCGCCCGTACCACAGCTCAGTTGAGGGCCTTCGCCGAGGTGGTGGACGAGGGGGCCTTCCTCGACATCCGGATCGACCACGCCGACGGCGACCGCACCCCGCCCTGGCCCGATCTGCGCCGCTGGAAGCTGCCGCTCGGCGTCGTCGCCGTCTACGCGGCGAGCAACTTTCCGCTCGCCTTCTCCGTCCCCGGCGGCGACACCGCGAGCGCGCTCGCGGCCGGCTGCCCGGTCGTCGTGAAGTCGCACCCCGACCACCCGGCGACCTCCGAGCTGTGCGCCTCCGTGCTGCGCAGGGCCGCCGCCGAGGCCGGACTGCCCGAGGACGTGGTGACCCTGGTGCACGGCTTCGAGTCGGGTATCGAGCTGGTCAAGCATCCGCTGGTGGCCGCGGCCGGCTTCACCGGTTCCGTACGTGGCGGGCGCGCCCTCTTCGACGCCGCCGCCGCGCGGCCCACGCCCATCCCCTTCCACGGCGAACTGGGCTCCCTCAACCCCGTCGTGATCACCGAGGCCGCCGCCGCCGAGCGCGCCGAGCAGATCGGTACCGGACTGGCGGGCTCGATGGCCCTGGGCGTGGGGCAGTTCTGCACCAAGCCCGGTTTCGTCCTCGCCCCGGCCGGCGAGGCCGGGGACCGGCTGCTCAAGTCCCTGACGACGGCGGTCAGTGAGACCGAGCCCGGCGTGATGCTCGACCACCGTATGCGGGACGCCTTCGTCGCGGGTGTACGGGAACGGGCCGAACTCCCGGGCGTGGAAACCCCGATCACTCCCGGCGCGGGCGGCGAGCACACCGTCAGCGCGGGCTTCCTCGCCCTGCCGGCCGAGCTGCTCACCACGCCGGGACCGTACGACCTCCTGCTGGAGGAGTGCTTCGGCCCGGTGGCGGTCGTCGCGCGGTACACCTCGACCGAGGAGATCAGCTCGGTCCTCTCCCGCCTCCCCGGCAACCTCACCGCCACCCTCCAGCTCGCCGAGGAGGAGGCCGAGGGCACCGAGCCCGGCACCGCCGAACTGCTCGCCGAACTGACCGCACTCGCCGGACGCGTGCTGGTCAACGGCTGGCCGACCGGCGTCGCCGTCGCCCCCGCGCAGCACCACGGCGGCCCGTACCCGGCGACCACCTCCACCTCGACATCGGTCGGCGCCACGGCGATCGAGCGCTGGCTGCGCCCGGTCTCGTACCAGTCGACGCCGGCCGCACTGCTCCCGCCGGAGCTGCGCGACGACAACCCGCTGGGTCTGCCGCGCCGGGTCGACAGCCGCCTGGAGAACTGAGGACGCGGGCCGCCCCGGAGGACCGAGCGCGTCCGCGGGGCGGCCGGTGGCGTGACCAGCTGGGACAGTCCCCGGGGCCCGGCCCCGGGGACTGTCCCACGTTCCGCTGACGCGGTGGGGCGGGGTGCTCCTCCGGCCGGGCTGCGGCGTCGCCGGATCCCGGGCGCCCGAAACGCGCACGGACCACCTCCACCACCGACGGGCCACCGGCGAGGCACCACGCGGCGATCACGGGATCGCAGACGGCACAGCCGAACGACGAGTGTTCCGCGAACGGGACGATGGGGTTTCCGTACCAGTGGTGCAGCGCGTCCCACACCGTGTGAAGCAGCCAGGCGATCCCGATGAACGCCCAGGAATCCAGGCCCCGGTAGGCGCAGTAGGTGGCGACGGCGGTGAAGGCGAACTCCCAGAGGCCGAAGCCCCCGCCGCTCAGGTACGCGGCTCCGGCGCCCGCGACCATCACCGCGTTCAGACGGCGCCGGTGCGGCTCGTGGATCAGGGAGTTCAGGCAGACGTAAGCGACGCCGATCAGGATCGGCGCGACGATGGTCATGATGAGACGGTGGCCTTCCTCGTGGGGAGCTGTTGCCCCGGGCTGTCGTGCCGAACGCTAAATCGGGGCATCACCGGGCGACATCGGGAAAACTGACAACCACCAACGGGATCTCGACAAGGGGGGCACGGCCGCCCCGGCGGGACGGGACAGACGCTTCGGCATCGCCGTGTCCGGCCGCCAGATCCGCGCCCTGCCGCGTCGTATCCGTGCCGCGTGGGGCCGAAACCGTCGCGCCGAAACCGCCGTACGCCGCGCGCACGTCCTCCTTGCCATGATCAGGACCGCCATCAGGGCCGCGACATTCGCGGACCTCGACGCCATAGCGGCTCTCCACGCCGAGGCGCGCGCCACGTACTACCAAGGCCACCTGCCGGAGGCCGACTTCGACGGCCGGGCCGAGCGGGCCCGTACCCGCGAGGCATGGAGACACGCCCTGACCGCGGGCCGCCGCCGCGACTCGGGGGTGCTCTGCGCCGCGTACGAGGAAGCACTCGTGGCAGTCGCGGCCTACCGCACGGCCGAAGGCGTCACCACTCTCACGCAGTTCCATGTCCGCCCGTCGATGTGGCGCCGGGGCATCGGTACGGAACTGCACATCGCCTGCGTCAACGCCTGGCTGCGCGCCGGAATCCGTACGGTCCGGCTGGAGGTCTTCGAACCCGACCCCCGCGCCCGGTCGTTCTGCGCCCGGCACCGCTGGTATCTGGACCCCGGCAACCCCCGCCACGACACCCACCCCGTCCTGCGGC
The DNA here is from genome assembly GCF_044741745.1 of Streptomyces sp. NPDC088116. Lineage (NCBI taxonomy): Bacteria > Bacillati > Actinomycetota > Actinomycetes > Kitasatosporales > Streptomycetaceae > Streptomyces > Streptomyces sp. NPDC088116. The sequence goes on from NZ_JBIUTF010000002.1 coordinate 1,333,510, forward strand.
TGGACGTGCCGTACCCGGCGCCGCCCGGGGCCGGTCGGTCTAAGTGACCGGCGGACGGGGAAGGCTGGCCGGTGGCGCCGGGGGTACACCGGGCGGGGAGCGCCTGGGGCGGGGTGAGCCTGGGAGAGTGCCGGGCGGGCGAGTGGTGCCCCTTTCGTGGGGCCGGTTGAAAGCGAAATCGTACTTAGCTTAGGCTTGCCTAATAATCTGCGATCCGAGTTGCGCCGGGACGCGACCGCGCCGCACACGAAGACCTGCCGCTCACGAAGACTTGAGGAACATCGATGCCATCCTGGTTCACCCGCGTGCGTCATCAGAGACTGGCCGTCTCGGCCACCGCCGCCGCGGCCGCGTTCGTACTCGTTCTGAGCGGTTGTTCGTCGTCCGACTCGGAGTCCTCCGGCAAGTCCGGTACGTCGGCGAAGGGTGACGGGGCGTTCCCGGTCACGATCAAGAGCTCGCTCGGCGAGGCGAAGATCCCCGAACAGCCCGAGCGGGTCGTCACATTGGGGCAGGGTTCGGCGGAGACCTCCATCGCGCTCGGCCACACGCCCGTCGGCATCGAGAAGTACGAGTGGGGCAGCGACAAGACCGGCTACCTGCCCTGGATCCACGAGGCGGTGACCAAGTCCGGCGACAAGCTGCCGACCCAGTTCACGGGTGGGGAGGACATCGACTTCGAGGCCATCACCGAACTCGAACCGGATGTGATCCTCGCTCCGTGGTCGGGTATCACCCAGGAGCAGTTCGACATCCTGTCGGACATCGCGCCCACCGTGGCCTACCCCGGTCTGGCGTGGTCCACGAACTGGGATGAGCAGATCGAGATCATCTCCAAGGCACTCGGGCAGCCGGACCAGGCGAAGACGCTCACCTCGAAGATCAAGAAGCAGCTCGCCGACGCCGCCGCGACCCGGCCGAAGTACAAGGACGTCTCGTTCTCGTACATCTACACCTCGGGTCCGGGCACCCTCGGCGTGTTCCAGAGCGAGGAACAGCGGGTCAAGATGGTCTCGTCCCTCGGCCTCAAGGTCGATCCGGTGGTGAACACCTTCAAGGAGACCAAGGGCACGGACTCCGCGCTCATCGGGCTGGAGAACGCCGAGAAGCTCTCCGACAGCGACCTGATCTTCACGTTCTACACCGATGACAAGACGCGCAAGGAGATCGAGGCGCAGCCGCTGTACGCGGCGATCCCCGCCGTCAAGCGCGGCACCGTGGTCGCCAGCGACGACGCTTCCTTCGTCACCGCTTCCTCGATCATCAACCCGCTCACCGTCCCCTGGGTCATCGACCGCTACCTGCCGCAGATCGACAAGGCGGTCGCCAAGCTCGACAAGTGAGCCGTGGCCGCCCCGAGCTGTGGCCGACCCGAGACCCGGCTGACCCGAGACATGGCCGACCCGAGACGGGCCGACCGAGACGCGGCCGACCGAGACGCGACCCGGACGTGTGACGTTCACGCGACCGGGCCCCGTCCGGGCCGCGTGAGCGAGACGTGACCGACCGATATGCGCGACCGATATGCGCGACCGATATGCGCGACCGAGAACGCGCGACCGAGACGTGTCAGGACCTACATGACCCCGACCCCGACCACGACCTCCAGCAGCACCAGCACCACGTCGCGCCCCCGGCCGCGCGGCGCCGGCACCTCACGTGTCGGCACCGCCCGTTGGGTGTACGCCCTGATCATCGGGCTTGTCGTCCTCGCGCTCGCCATGATCGCGAGCGTGATGTTCGGCAGCAGAACCACCTCGTTCGGCGATGTCATGGACGTGCTGTCCGGCACCGCCGACCCCTATGTCGCCACTGTGGTCGAGAGCCGCTACCCGAGGACCGCGCTCGGCCTGCTCGCCGGCCTCTGCCTCGCCGTCGCGGGAACCCTGATGCAGGGGGTCACCCGTAATCCCCTGGCCGACCCCGGTCTCCTCGGGATCAACGCGGGCGCGTCCGCGAGCATCGTCGCCGCGACGGCCTTTCTGGGCGCGTCCGGCAGGTCGGACACCATGTGGTGGGCGCTGCCCGGCGCCCTGCTCGCCGGTCTTCTCGTCCACGCCATCGGATCGGCGGGGGCGAGCACGAGCCTGGTGAGACTCGTACTCGCCGGCGCGGTGCTCTCCGCCGTGCTGATGGCGTTCATCCAGGCCGTGACGCTGAGCAGGCCGAAGGTCTTCGACAGCTACCGCTACTGGGTGGTCGGCGCGCTCGGCGGCAGGGACTTCGAGGTGTTCCTGTCGGTCCTGCCGTTCGCCGTGGCCGGCTTCTGCGTCGCCGTACTGCTGGCCCCCGGCCTCAACGCGCTCGCGCTCGGCGACGAATCCGCCGCGTCCCTCGGGGCGAACCCGCTCCTGATACGCGCGGGCGGACTGTTCTCGGCGACGCTGCTGAGCGCGGCGGCGACGGCGGCTGTCGGTCCCATCGCCTTCGTGGGCCTGGCCGTTCCGCACATCGTGCGGGCCCTGGTCGGCGTCGATTTCCGCCTCCAGGTGGCGTTCTCGGCCATCGCCGGACCCGCGTTGCTGCTGCTCGCGGATGTCGTGGGACGTATCGTCCTGCGCCCGCAGGAACTGATGGTCGGTGTCGTGACCGCGTTCGTCGGAGCGCCGGCACTGCTCATGGCCGTACGAAGGATGAAGGGGAACGCGTGACGTCGACCCGGACCAGCCGGACCACCCGGACCGAGGACCGGACCGGGGACAGGGCCGAGGCCGGTGGCGCCGCCTCGGGTGGTCCCGCTGCTACCAACTCGCCACGCGGGTACCTGACCATCGGTCGTACGGTGGCGGTGCCGGTGCGCCGCGTATCGGTCGTCATGGCCGTCGTCCTGGTGATCCTGATCGTGGCGGCGGCGACCGCCACGCTGTCGCTCGGACGGCTCGGCATCCCACTCGCCGACCTCCCCGCCGCCGTGACGGGCGGGGCGCAGGGCGCGGACTCGTTCGTCATGGAGCGCCTGCGTGGACCGCGCCTCGTCGTCGGCATCGGCACCGGCGCCGCGCTCGGACTGTCGGGGGCGCTGTTCCAGTCGGTCACCCGTAACCCGCTGGGAAGCCCGGACGTGATCGGCCTGGGAGCCGGAGCCGGAGCGGGCGCCGCGATCGTCGCGCTGCTTCTGCCCGACACCCTGCCGGTGTCCGTCGGCGCGCTCGCCGGTGCCGTGCTGGCCATGGCGCTGGTGTATGTGTCGACCGGGACCGGATTCCGTAACCCCGGGCGCCTGGTCGTCGCCGGCATCGGCGTCGCGGCGATCGCCACGGCGGTCACCCAGTACGTCGTCTACGCGGTCGAACGGGACAAGGCGACCGTACTCACCGCCTATGTCAACGGCAGCCTGGCGGCGCGGTCCTGGGAGCACGCCACCACGATCTGGCTGGTCCTTCTCGTCGTGGCACCGCTCACCGCGCTGATCGCGCGCAGGCTGGACGTCGGAGAGATGGGCGACGAACTCGCGGGCGGGCTGGGCGCCGAACCGAGGAGTACGAAGAGCATCGCCGTCATCCTGTCGATCGTGCTCTCGGCGGGGGCGGTCAGCGTCTCGGGCCCCATCGCGTTCATCGCGCTGACCGCCCCGCAGATCGCCAAACGGCTCACCCGCGGCAGTGGCCCGCACCTGATGCTCTCGGCGCTGGTCGGCGCGCTGCTGCTGGTACTCGCGGATCTCGCGGCGCAGCAGCTGCCCCTCTTCGAGGACCTGCCCGTCGGTATCTACACGATGGCGATCGGGGGCGGGTACCTCGGATATCTGCTGACCCGCGAATGGAGGAGGGGAATACTGTGACGACCGAAGCGGAACGGACCGGGGTGGAACAGACCCGGGCGCAACCGGCCGAGACGGGGCCGGCAGCCGGAACGAAGCCCAGTGAACAGGGCCTGAGCGCCCGCGACGCGACCATCTCGTACGGTGGCGCCCCCATCGTGCACGACGTCAGCCTGGACATTCCGCACGGCGGGCTCACCGTGATCATCGGCCCGAACGGCTGCGGCAAGTCGACGCTGCTGAAGGGGCTCGCGCGGGCGCTCAAACCCGACAGCGGACACATCACCCTGCACGGCAAGGACATCTACGCGTACCGGGGGAAGGACGCGGCCCGCCACGTGGCACTCCTGCCGCAGAGCCCGCAGGCCCCCGAGGGAATCACGGTGCGGGGCCTCGTACAGCGCGGCCGTTACCCCCACCACACCCTCCTCCGCCAGTGGTCCCCCGACGACGACACCGCGATCGGACTCGCACTCGACCGCACCGGCCTGGCGGAACTCGCGGAGGCACAGGCCGGCGAACTCTCCGGAGGACAGCGCCAGCGCGCGTGGATCGCGATGGTGCTGGCACAGGAGACGGAACTGCTCCTGCTGGACGAGCCGACCACCTACCTCGACATCGCGCACCAATACGAACTGCTCGAACTGTGCGCGGAGTTGAACAGGGAAGGCCGCACGATCGTCGCCGTGCTCCACGACCTCAACCAGGCCGCCCGCTTCGCCACGCACCTGGTCGTGATGCACGGAGGAAAGGTGTTCGCCGAGGGCCCGCCGTCGAAGGTGATGACGTCCGAACTCGTCGAGGAGGTCTTCGGACTGCCCTGCGACATCGTGCCGGACCCGCAGACCCGCACCCCGATGGTGGTCCCGCACGCCCGGCACGTGGCGGAGGCGCCGGAGGGTGACCGGCCGTAGCACGAGGAGCCCCGGGCCGAGCGCCCCCCGGGCCTCTCCGCCGCTCACACCCCGCCCCGCCACCCGGCATGCGCGCACTTCGCGCGCTGATGGCAGGCTCGCCGGGCCTGCGGAGTGCCTCTGGGCCGAGTCATCCCGGAGGGTGACGCGGGAACGATTCTGCGCACCGCTTTCGAGTGATGTGACGCCCGTCCACGCAGCTATCCGTATCCGCTGGGCAACTCTGAGGGGCCTGATCACCACCCACGACAAAGGACCCTCATGCGTCTTCGCTCCACCCTGGCGGCCGCCATCGGCGCCGTCGCCCTCCTCGTCTCGGTCCCCGGCTCCTCCTCGGCCTCCTCCGCCGCTGTAGGTGAATTCAAGTACGTGTACACCGACATCGCCGGACACCCGCAGCCCGGCAAGCTGGTGAACCCGCCGAGCCGCCGGTGCATCACGATCCCCGAGGCCGCCGGCGAGTACGTACCGCCCGCGCACTCGCCGCGCAATCTCACCAAGTCGACCGCGACGGTCTTCACGGGAGCGCGCTGCGACGGTAAGCACTACACCCTCGACCCCGGCAAGTCGGCGTCCAGCCGTCTCGAGCTGCGGTCCGTCGTCTTCTCCTGAGGGACGCCCGAGACTCCTGAGGCCCCTGAGGCTCTGCCCCGTCCGGCTCACCGAGCCGGGCGGGGTTCTTCTCTGTCCGCCCCGTGGGAGGGGGCTGTGCCGTGGCCCCGAACGGCTGATTGCGGAATCGTTTCTGCGGCACCCGTCCGTGTCAGAGGACGTACGGTCGCGCTGCCGCGTGGACCCCTGGTGGTTCTGTTTCCCCGTCCGAGGGCGGGGAGCGGGGGAACGGGGGAACGGGGGCCATGACACCGGTCAGGAGATACAGCATGGAATACGAAATGCGCGCGGAGTACGTGAACGGCGCCTCGCCCCGTGACCCGGACTCCCGCTTCGAGGTATGGCACATGACGCGACTGAACGAGTCGACCGCGCTGTGCGGACGCACCCTCGACCCGGCCGCCGCCACGCAGTCGTCCGACGCCTGGGGCACTCCGGAGGGGATGCCTCTCTGCCACGCGTGCGGCGCCTCCTACATTCACCAGGTCCCCCACCAGGAACTCTCCTGACGGGAAAACACCGTCCGGGCGTACTGCCCGGTGAGCCGTGTCCGGGCAGGTCAAGGCCCATGCATAAGGATCGGTTGGCCGAGCCCTTCAACAATGCGTAATTGACTGTGAGGTGTCCGCCTCCCAGGGTGGATTCATGGACACCCTGGGAGGCGCCGAATTCGCGCCGGATATGACGTACCTGAACACGTCCAGCTGCGGTCTGCTGCCCCGCAGGTCCGTCACCGCCGTGCAGGAGCTGGCCGAGGCGAACGCGACCGGCCGGCGCGGCGAGGGCGCGGGGAGTTTCGAGTCGGTGGACGCGGCGCGCCACAGCTTCGCGCGGCTCACCGGGGTCCCCGCCGAGCGGGTCGCCGCGGGCGGATCGGTCTCCGTGCATGTCGGGCTGATCGCGGCGTCGATGCCGACGGGTGCCGAAGTCCTCTTCGCCGAGGGCGATTTCAGCTCGGTGATCACCCCCTTCGTCGTACGGGGCGACCTCAAACCGCGGTACGTACCCCTGGAGAAGCTGGCCGAGGAAGTACGGCCCGACACCGCGCTGGTGGCCTTCTCCGCCGTCCAGTCGGCGGACGGGAGGATCGCGGATCTGGACGCGGTACGGGCCGCTGCGGCCGCGCACGGCGCCCGTACGCTGCTGGACGCCAGTCAGTCGGCCGGCTGGCTGCCGCTGGACGCCGGAGCGTACGACTACACCGTCACCGGCGGGTTCAAGTTCCTGCTCTGCCCGCGGGGTACGTCCTTCCTCACCGTGACCGAGGAGGCGCAGGAGTCACTGGTGCCGCTGCACGCGGGCTGGGTCTCCGGCGAGGACCTCTACGGAAACACGTATGGCCCCGTCGAGCGGCTGGCAGCCTCCGCGCGCCGTTTCGACGAGCCGCCGTCCTTCCTCGCGTACCACGGTGCCGAGCAGTCCCTCGCGCTGCTGGAGGAGATCGGTATCGAGACCATCCACGCTCATGACACCGCTCTCGCCGCCCGGTTCAGGGCGGGACTGGCAGGCCTCGGGTACGAACCGGTCCCGGTGGCCGGCCAGTCCGCGATCGTGTCCGTCCCGGGACTGGAACACCGGCATCCGGATCTTCAGCGGGCGCTGGTGGCGGTGTCGGTGCGCGCGGGCTATGTGCGGGCCGCGTTCCATCTCTACAACTCCACCGCCGATGTGGACCGGGCGCTGGATGTGCTCGCGGGCTGACCGGCCCGCGCGTGCGCGCGTACGACCCCGGAGATTGAACTGAAGCCGTCGGCGAGCCGTACAGATAACGGCGGCCCCGACCTCCCGAGCCTGGTCCGCCGTGCCACCACCGGGCTTCGCACGGAAGGACCTTCGGGTTGTCGCGCTTCAAGGGCTCTGACCAGCCGCCGCAGAAGGAAGAAACAGCCGCGGAGGAGGGCACCCCCGCCGGTGACACCTCCGGTGCGGCCTCGTCCGGTGCCGCTCCGGACGGTGCCGCCTTGGACGGTGCCGCTTCGGACGGTGCCACCCCGGACGGCTCCAGCCTGGACGGCGCCGATCCGAACCGTGCCGCCCCGGACGGTGTCGGCCCCGACGACATCGCCCCGGACGCGGCCGTCGCAGTCGCCGCCGGCCGGTGGTACAGGCGCCCGGCCGTCGCGCGGGCCGCGTCGCGGGTGACCACCGTCCTGGCCGCCCTGCTCGTCCTCTTCGCCCTCCTCCTGCCGAACCAGCTCACCCGCCTCACGCCCGGCGCCTTCGTCCGCATCCCGGTGGAGGGGATCCTCGTCGCCGCCGTGCTGCTCGTCCGGCAGCCGGTGGCGCGGCGGGTGATGGCGGTGCTCGCCGGGGTGGCCCTCGGCCTGGTGACCCTCCTGAACGTCCTCGACCTGGGCTTCTACTCGGTTCTCGACCGGCCGTTCGACCTGGTGCTCGACTGGATCCTGTTCGATGACGCCGAGTCGTTCCTCAGGGATCTGTTCGGCCCGGTCGGCGCGACCGCGGCCGTGATCGGGGTCGGGGTCCTTGTCTTCGCCCTGCTCGTCCTCATGGCGCTTGCGGTCGTCCGGCTGAGCCGTCTCATGGTCCGGCACAGCGTCGCGACGACCCGTACCACCCTGGTACTCGGGACCGTCTGGGTCACCTGCATGGCGCTCGGCGTGCAGATCGCCGGCGTACCGGTCGCCTCCAGGAGCGCGGCCGAACTCGTCAACAGCCATGTGAACCTGGTGAGCGCGGGCCTGAAGGACGAGCGGGTGTTCGCCGAGGAGGCATCCGTCGACGCCTTCCGGGACACCCCGCCCGACCAGTTGCTGACCGCTCTGCGCGGCAAGGACGTCATCTTCGCCTTCATCGAGAGCTACGGCCGCAGCGCGGTCGAGGATCCGGCGATGGCACCGCAGGTCGGCGCGGTGCTCGACGACGGGACCCGTCGGCTCAAGGCGGCCGGGTACTCCTCCCGCAGTGGTTTCCTCACCTCGCCGGTGGCGGGGGCAGGCAGCTGGCTGGCGCACTCGACCTTCCTGTCCGGCATGTGGATCAAGAACCAGCAGCGCTATCGCAGCGTCACGTCCAGCGACCGCCTGACCCTCACCAGCGCCTTCCGGAGCACCGGCGACTGGCGGACGGTCGGCATCATGCCGGGCGTCACCCGGTCCTGGCCGGAGGGGAAGTTCTTCGGCCTCGACCACATCTACGATTCCCGGGACATCGGTTACCAGGGCCCGAAGTTCAGCTGGTCGCCCGTACCCGACCAGTACAGTCTCGCGGCCTTCGAGCGCCTGGAGCACGGCAAGCCCGGTCATGAGCCGCTGATGACGGAGATCGTCCTGGCCTCCAGTCACAACCCCTGGGCACCCATCCCCAGGATGATCGGCTGGGACGAGGTCGGTGACGGCTCCGTCTACCACGCCATCAAAAAGGCGGGCAAGGACCCCAAAGAGGTGTGGAAGGACCCCGAGAACGTGCGCACCGAGTACCGGCGTGCCATCGAGTACTCGCTGAACAGTCTCGTCTCCTATGTGGAGAACTACGGCGACGACAACACCGTGCTCGTCGTCCTCGGCGATCACCAGCCCAACGCGACCGTCACCGGTACCGGCGCCGGCCGGGACGTGCCGATCTCGATCGTCGCCCACGACCCGGCCGTGCTGGACCGGATCTCCGACTGGGGCTGGCAGGACGGCCTGAAGCCCGGCCCCCAGGCCCCGGTCTGGCAGATGGACAGCTTCCGCGACCGCTTCCTGACGGCGTACGGCCCGAAACCGGGCCCGAAACCGCGCTCGGAGGCCGCACCGAAGTCCGGCCAGAAGCCCGGCCAGAAGTCCGGCCAGAAGGCCGACTCGAAGTCCGGCCCCGCTCCGTCCCGTTCAGCTTCCACGCCGTAACCGCGAGGGTCGGCGCCGGACGAGCCGGACGTACGCGGAAGCGCGGGGCGGTCATGCCGACCGGCCCCGCGCTTCCGCTGTACCTCTACGTCTCTTCTTCCGCCTCTGCCCGCTTTCGCGGTACGTGCCGTCGTACGGTCAGCGCACCGGGGTGAAGTCCCGGGCGCCGATGAAGCTCGGCCGGGGAGACGGCGCCGCGAACGGGTCGACCGCCGTGTTCTCCACGCTGTTGAACACGATGAAGACGTTGCTGCGCGGGTACGGGGTGATGTTGTCACCCGAGCCGTGCATGCAGTTGCAGTCGAACCAGGTCGCCGAACCGGCCTTGCCCGTGAAGAGCTTGATGCCGGCCGCGTCGGCCATGGACGACAGCGCCTCGTTCGACGGGGTGCCGGCTCCCTGCATCTTCAGCGACTGCTTGTAGTTGTCCGCGGGCGTCTCGCCCGCGCAGCCGAGGAACGTCTTGTGCGACCCGGGGATGATCATCAGACCACCGTTGGTGTCGAAGTTCTCGGTCAGCGCGATCGAGACCGACACGGTCCGCATGTTCGGCAGGCCGTCCTCGGCGTGCCAGGTCTCGAAGTCCGAGTGCCAGTAGAAGCCCGAGGCTCCGAAGCCCGGCTTGACGTTGATCCGTGACTGGTGGACGTATACGTCCGAGCCAAGGATCTGCCGGGCGCGGCCGACCACCCGCTCGTCCCGCACGAGTCCCGCGAAGATCTCACTGATGCGGTGGATCTCGAAGACCGACCGTACGTCCTGTGACTTGGGCTCTATGATCGAGCGCTCGTCGGCCCGGATCACCGGGTCGGTGATCAGCCGCTCCAGCTCGGCGCGGTAGAGGGCCACCTCGTCCGGGCTGATCAGCTGCTCGACGGAGAGGAAACCGTCCCGCTCGAAGCCGCCGAGGCCGACCGGGTCGATCGGTCCCGCCGCTTCGGGCTTGGACCAGACGACAGGGTCCTGACGGGGGGTGGTCACCTCGCCGACGCCACGGGTCGGGTACAGGTCGGTACGTGCAGGTGCGGTGGTCATGAGTCAGCCCTCCTCTGTCAGCAGCGGGTAGACGCCGTTCTCGTCATGGTCCTCCCGCCCTGTCACCGGCGGGTTAAAGACACAGACGCATCGGAAGTCGGTCTTCGGACGGAGCGTGTGACGCTCGTGCTCGTTGAGCAGATACATCGTGCCCGGGGCGATCCAGTGGGTCTCACCGGTCTCGTCGTTGGTGAGCTCGGCCTCGCCCTCCACACACAGCACGGCCTCGATGTGGTTCGCGTACCACATCGACGTCTCCGTACCGGCGTACAGCGTGGTCTCGTGGAGGGAGAAGCCGACCTTCTCCTTCGCGAGCACGATGCGCTTGCTCTCCCAGGTGCCCGAGGCCGACTTCACATGACGGTCGGTGTTCTCGATGTCCTTGAACGATCGGACGATCACGGTGGGTGGTGCCTTTCTCTTCTGCGGTCGCTATGTGTGCGCTTTCCTGTGGGTGGTCTTATGCCCCAAGACGTACGGGATACGAATGCACCGTATCCCGTACGTGTCGAAGGTGCCGTCCGGGCGGGGAAGTCTGCCCGTCGGGCTGTTGCGGCGGCGCCGGTCAGACGAGTTCGGCGCCGGTCGGGCCGTGGGCCCGGCCGGGGGCGGGCGGTGGTGGGGCCGCCCCGCCCCCGGCCGGGGCGGGTCAGGCGGTCTCGCGGACGGCGCGGGCCAGCGTGCGCAGGCCCTCGTCCAGCTCTTCGGGAGTGACGGTCAGCGGCGGCAGCAGCTTCACGACCTCGCTCTGCGGACCCGAGGTCTCCAGCAGCAGCCCCAGCTCGAAGGCGCGGGCGGTGACGGCGGACGCACGGTTCTTGTCCTCGAACTCCATGCCCCAGACCAGGCCGCGGCCCCGGACGTCGGGAGGCGTGCCGGTGCTCTCGGACTGGATCGCCCGCAGCGCGCGCTCCACCTGCTCACCGCGGGCGATGGTCTGCTTCTCCATCTGGCCGTCGGCCCAGTAGGTGTTGAGCGCGGCGGCGGCGGTGACGAAGGCCGGGTTGTTGCCGCGGAAGGTGCCGTTGTGCTCGCCCGGCTCCCAGACGTCCAGCTCCGGGTTGAACAGGCAGAGCGACATCGGCAGGCCGTAGCCGCTGATGGACTTCGACAGCGTGACGATGTCCGGCGTGATGCCCGCTTCCTCGAACGAGAAGAAGGCGCCGGTACGGCCGCAGCCCATCTGGATGTCGTCGACGATCAGCAGCATGTCCTGGCGGTGGCAGAGGTCGGCCAGCGCCCGCAGCCACTCGGGGTTGGCGACATTGATGCCGCCCTCGCCCTGGATCGTCTCGACGATGACGGCGGCCGGCTTGTTCAGGCCGGAGCCCTGGTCCTCCAGCAGCCGCTCGAACCAGAGGAAGTCCGGAGTCTGGCCGTCGAGGTAGTTGTCGAACGGCATCGGGGTGCCATGCACCAGCGGGATACCGGCCCCGGCGCGCTTGAACGCGTTGCCGGTGACGGCGAGCGAGCCCAGCGACATGCCGTGGAAGGCGTTGGTGAACGAGACGATCGACTCGCGGCCCTTGACCTTACGGGCCAGCTTGAGGGCGGCCTCGACGGCGTTGGTGCCCGTCGGGCCGGGGAACATCACCTTGTACGGGAGGTCACGGGGCCGGAGCACCACGTTCTGGAAGGACTCCAGGAAGGCGCGCTTCGCGGTCGTCGCCATGTCCAGGCCGTGGGTGATGCCGTCACGCTCGATGTAGTCGATCAGCGCGCGTTTCAGCACCGGGTTGTTGTGGCCGTAGTTGAGTGATCCGGCACCGGCGAAGAAGTCGAGGTACGTATGGCCGTCCTCGTCGGTGAGGCGGGCGCCCTGCGCGCGGTCGAACACGGCGGGCCAGCTGCGGCAGTAGCTGCGTACCTCGGACTCGAGGGTCTCGAAAACACTCAGGGCGGGCGGGGTGATGGTCACGGGAGTTCTCCTGCCGATGGGGGTGTGAGATGAATGCGGGAGTGTGCTCGGGGCTCGGTGCTCGCGCCCCTGGGCCTGACGGCTCGGACCCCTGGACGGTGCGGCTCGGATCCTGGGCGGCCGCTCGGGTCCCGCGCGTGGTGCCTCGGGGGAGCGGTGCGGTTCCAGGGTGGCCGCTGTTGCTCAGGGTGAGCGGTTGTGCTCAGGGCGAGAGCGGACCGATGCGGTACAGCACCTCCGGCTGGTGCACCCCGTCGGGGAACAGCCCGCCGTCGAAGAGGACCTCGCGCTCCAGAGTGGCCTCGTGGCGCGCGGCAAACGCGGTGAACAGGCGGTCCGAGGCGGTGTTGTCGGGTGTGACGGTCGTCTCGATGGCCGTGACGCCCAGCTCCTTGACCGCACGAGCGGTCAGCTCGTCGAGCAATGTGCCCGCGAGCCCCTTGCCCCGCTGGCTCTCGTCGACGGCGACTTGCCAGACGACCAGCGCTTCGGGGCGCTCGGGCCGGATGTATCCGGTGACGAACGCGACTGGTGCGCCTCCGTCGTCGCGGGCGACGACAGAGGTGGCGGCGAAGTCCCGACACCAGAGCAAGTAGCTGTACGAGGAGTTGAGGTCCAGGACCTCGGAGTCGCGGGCGATGCGCCAGATCGCAGCTCCGTCCTCCACTCGTGGGGCGTCGATCGTGAAGGATCGGGTGAATTCGCTTCGGGCGCCTGCAAGGTCTGCTTGTGCGGCGGTCATAGGGATTGAATTTACCCAGCAATTTCAAAAGATGCATCTCGGCCTCAGGTTGGGAGACTGGCGGAGATGTGTTATCGCGCGGGCACGAGCGGGCAGGCGCACCCCCGGGGTGTGGGGTTGTATATCGTGAAATCTTGGGGCAAAACGGTCAGATTTGTGGACCCGGTCACATGTCCGTAACGCTCGGGAGGCTCCCTGAAATCACGCGGACGGTCCTGACGAAACCTTGGCGTTTAGGGTAATGAAAAGCGGGCAGAAGAATACGGGAAGCTGCTCGCAATAAAGCACCTTCCCGTATTCGGGAATTAATGTCGCCTTCAATTTCTGGATACTACGGCCATAACTGCGGTGCTCTCCACGGTCCTTGGCCCGCGCGGCGCGCGGCCCGCGGTGCGTGGCCGGCGCCGCTCCGCTCGGCCGGTCACCGCCAGGCTTCGTCGGCCGCCCGCGCGGCGGCTTCCAGGTCCACCGGCGTGCCGGATCCGCCGCGCAGTGCGTCGAGGGCGGCGCCCAGCGCCAGGAGCGAGGTGCGCACCACGTCGGGGGTGGCGTCGGCGCCGTAGTGGTTGACCCGGATCATCTCCGCGGCCAGGGCCCCGCCGCCCGCGATCAACGGCAGCGACGGATCGGCGGTCAGCGCCTTCGTGACCAGGCCGGCGGCGTCGATCCCGGCCGGAGCGCGGAGCGTGGTGGCGACCGGGGCGGCTTCCGCCGCCTCGTGGACGAACGGCTCCAGGCCGCCGCCCAGCGCCAGTGCCCCCGCGCGCGTGGCCGCGGCGGCCGAGGCGTGCCGGGCCATCACGGAGTCCGGCCCCGCCGCCTCGATGCGCTCCAGGCAGGCCTCCAGCGCCAGCATCTCCAGCTGCGCGGGGGCGTGCGGCAGCGCCCGGCGGCCACCCTCGATCCAGCGCTCCTTCCAGTCGAGCAGGGAGAGGTACGAACGCCGGGGCGCGCGCGGATTGGCGGCGAACCGCTCCCAGGCGCGCTCGCTCACCGACACGGCCGAGACACCGGCGGGACCGCCCATCGCCTTCTGCGCGCCGATCACGCACAGGTCCACACCCCAGGCATCGGTCAGCAGCGGCTCGGCGGCCACCGAGGCGACGGCGTCCAGCATGAACAGCGCGCCATGGGCCCGTACCACCTCACCGATCGCAGCGACCGGGTTGGTGTTGCCGGTGGCCGCCTCGGCGTGCACCAGCGAGACGAAGTCGATCCCGGGGTGCGCGGCCAGGGCGTGCTCGACCTGGGCGGCCGTCACGGCGGTGTGGAACGGCACCTCCAGGTCGACCACCGTCGCACCGCAGTCGCGCAGCCAGTTCCCGAAGGTCTGTCCGTACGGTCCGGTGACTACGTTCAGCGCGGTCGAGCCGGGCCGGGCGCCGCCTCGGATGCAGCCCTCCAGGGGCAGCAGGGCCTCGCCCTGCATGATCACGACATCGTTCCCGGTGGCGAGGAGCGAGGCGACGCGGCGCTCGATCGCGGCGAAGCGCTCGGCGGTCAGCGGGGGCAGGTCCAGCAGCGGATGTGTCACAGGGGCGCTCTCTTCGAGGGTGAACCGGTTCGAGCCGGGGCCGGGCGGGGCGTATCGGGTCCGGGCCGGGCGTTCGGACCGGTGTTCGGGATCTTCCCGATCGAGGGTACTCATGGCCTCGTACAGTGCTGTTCATGAGCGATCACACGGTGCTGCGGGTGAAGGGACGGGTGCTGACCGGCCCCGAGGACGCCAGGGACGAGCTGTGGGTGGTGGGCGGCCGGGTCACCTACGAGCGGCCCGCCGGAGCCCGTGACATCCGTACGGTCGAGGGCTGGGCGCTGCCCGGCCTGGTCGACGCGCACTGTCATGTCGGCCTCGACCGCCATGGCGCCGTCGACGCCGTGACCAGCGAGAAGCAGGCGATCGGTGACCGCGAGGCGGGCGCCCTGCTGCTCCGGGACGCCGGATCGCCCGCCGACACCCGCTGGATCGACGACCGGGCGGACCTGCCGAAGATCATCCGAGCCGGCCGGCACATCGCCCGTACCCGCCGGTACATCCGGAACTACGCCCATGAGATCGAGCCGGACGACCTCGTCGCCTACGTCGCCCAGGAGGCCCGGCGCGGCGACGGCTGGGTCAAGCTCGTCGGCGACTGGATCGACCGCGACGCGGGCGATCTGACCTCCTGCTGGCCGCGCGGCGAGGTCGAGGCGGCCATCGCGGAGGCGCACCGGCTCGGCGCGCGGGTCACCGCGCACTGCTTCGCGGAGGTCGCGCTGCGTGATCTCGTGGAGGCGGGGATCGACTGTGTCGAGCACGCGACCGGGCTCACCGAGGACACCATTCCGCTCTTCGCCGAGCGCGGCGTCGCGATCGTCCCGACGCTCGTCAACATCGCGACCTTCCCCAAGCTGGCGGCGGGCGGCGCGGAGAAGTTCCCGCGCTGGTCGTCCCACATGAACCGGCTGTACGAGCGCCGCTACGACACCGTGCGCGCGGCGTACGACGCGGGCATCCCGGTCTACGTGGGCACGGACGCGGGCGGCGGCCTGGCCCACGGCCTGGTGGGGGCGGAGGTCGCGGAACTGGTGAAGGCCGGAATCCCGCCCGTGGAGGCCCTCTCGGCGACGACGTGGGGAGCGCGGAGCTGGCTGGGGCGCCCGGCGCTGGAGGAGGGCGCTCCGGCGGATCTGGTGGTGTACGAGGAGGACCCGCGGGCGGATGTACGGGTACTGACGGCGCCGCGGCGGATCGTGCTGAACGGGCGGATCGTCGGCTGAGGCGGTCCGGTGGTCCGGCGGTCGGACGATCCGGTGAGCGAGTGGTGCGCGGTGCGCGGGGCCGGGCGCCGCGTTGACGGAGCGTGACGCTGGGGTGTGCGGCGTCGTTGAAGGTTCTTATGCGCTCGTGATGCGCTCCTGATCTCCCACGGCCGGGATCGACCGGCGCACGCCCCGAACACCGGTGAATCGTCGCGCCAGGCAGAACGTGCGTACCAGAAGAATCGAATCTGTCCCCGGAAACCCCACTTTGGAGTGAACTCACTCCAGGTGTCCGCCAGTTCACTCTTGGTGCGTAAAGATTCCGGTGTCTCGGTCGCCGCCGCCACGTGTCCCCGTATCGGCGGGTCGGCGACGCCATTACTCCGTGGGGGTTCCACCATCTTGAACAGCAACACCTTCCGCATGCCCGCACGCCGCCGCGCCGGCGCCGTGGCCGCCGCCGCGCTGACGGCGGTGCCCGTGCTCCTCGCCGCTCCGGCGCGGGCCACCGAGGGCGCGGGCGAAGGACGGGCGAGCGCGGTCGTGCTCCGTACCGGCCTCGACGTCTCGCTGCTCGGCAAGACCGTCGATGTGCCGCTCAGGGCCACGCTCAACGAGGTCTCGGCGCCGGCGAGCGCCGAGAAGACGACGCTGGACGTCCAGCTGGACGGGGTCGACCGGGGCAGGCCGGTCACTGTGCTGCGTGCCGACGTGGCCACCGCGAAGGCCACGTCGGACGGGCACAAGGCCGAGGGCAGCACCCATCTCGTACACGCGAAGGTGCATGTGCCCGGACTGCCCCTGCTCTCGCTCGTCGAGGTCCAGGAGGTCACCTCCAAGGCGGTCTGCGAGGCCGGGAAGCGGCCGGTCGCCGAATCGAATCTGCTCGGCCGGGTCACCGTGCTCGGCAAGAAGGTCACGCTCTCGGCGGGCGGCCCGACCCGGGTCGAGGTGCCCGGCGTGGGTGAAGTGACGCTCGACCTCTCGAAGACGCGCACCACGTCCCGTACGGCCGCGTCCAGCGCCCTCGAACTGAAGGTGGCGGTGAATCCGCTCAAGCTCAACGTCGCCGAGGTCGAGGGCTCCGTCACACTCGCCGGGGCCACGTGCGAGTCACCGAAGGGCCCGGAGGCGGCGGTGAAGGAGCCGGAGCCCCGGTCGGAGGAGCCGCGGAAGCCGGAGGAACCGGTGAAGGCGGGTCTCAAGCCCCAGAGCACCGCCGAACCGGCCGGGGCGAACCTGGCGGAGACCGGCGGCAGCTCGATGACGCCGTATCTGGCGGGTGGCGCGGTGGCCCTGCTCGCGGCGGGCGGCGGCGCCTTCGCCCTGGCGAGGGCCCGGTCTCGGCGCTGACGGGCTGACGAGGCCGGGGCAGCCCGCCGCGACCGCCCGGCCTCCCCGGGCGCGTCCCACGGCCCGGGGAGGCCGCCGTACGGGCCCCGGGGGAGGCCGTCGTACGGGACACCTCACGCAACGCGGCCCGGCCCGTACGCGGAACACCACCAGCCGCGTTGCGCGAGGCGTACGCCGTCCGTCACCTGCCCCAGCCGGTGCCGCCGGACAGGGCCTGGGTCCTGTCCGGCGGCACCGGCTGGGTGGTTTCCTGCGGGCGTTTCGGCAACGCGGCGAGGTGGCGCCCGCCGCGGTGGCGGTTGATGTCGCCGCGGCGTTCCGGGCCCGGCGAAGACCGGCCGGACAGGGTCTAGCCGCCGACCGAGGTCAGTGCCTGGTCCAGGGCCTGGAGGAAGCGGTTCGTCGTGGACCGGTCGCGGACCGCGAGGCGCAGCCACTCCCGGCCCAGGCCCGGGAAGGTGTCGCCGCGGCGGGCGGCGAAGCCGAGGGTGCGCAGGCGGGCCCGTACCGCGTCCGCCCGCTCCATGCGGACGAGCACGAAGGGACCCTCCGCCGCCTCCACCGTCTGCACCTCGTCGAACTCCGCCAGTCCCGCCAGCAGATGAGCCCGCTCCACCGCCGTCCGTCGCGCGGCCTGCTCCGCCTCCGCGAGCGCCGCCGCCGAGACGCACGCCTCGGCGGCGGCCAGCGCGGGCGTCGAGACCGGCCACAGCGGCTGCGCGCGCTCCAGAGCGGTCACCGACTCCGGCTCGGCCAGTACGTAGCCGATCCGCAGCCCGGCGAGGCCCCAGGTCTTGGTGAGGCTGCGCAGCACCACGAGCCCCGGCACATCCGTACGCGCGGCCAGTGCCTCGGGCTCGCCCGGCACCGCGTCCATGAAGGCCTCGTCCACCACCAGCGTCCGCCCCGGGCGGGCGAGCTTCGTGATCATCTCGGCCGGATGCAGGACGGACGTCGGATTGGTCGGATTCCCGAGCACGACCAGATCCGCGTCGTCGGGCACCGCGTCCGGATCCAGCCGGAAACCGTCCTCGGCGCGCAGCAGCACCCGCCGCACCTGGTGCCCCGCGTCCCGCAGCGCCGCCTCCGGCTCGGTGAACTGCGGATGCACGACGACGGGCCGCCGGGCCGCCATGGCGCGGGCGAGCAGGACGAACGCCTCCGCCGCTCCCGCCGTCAGCAGCACCCGCTCCACCGGCAGCCCGTGCCGCTCCGCGACCGCCGCGCGCGCCGCCCGGCCGTCGGGGTAGGCGGCGAGCCCGGCCAGCGAATCGGCGATACGGTCGCGCAGCCAGGCCGGGGGAGTGCCGGTACGGACGTTGACCGCGAGGTCGACGAGTCCCGTCGCGCCGTCCCGCATCTCGGCGTCGCCGTGATGGCGCAGATCGTGGATGTCAGCGCGCGTAGACATGGCAGTCACGGGATCGGTCGCCGACTATGCCGGCCACGTCGGACGAGGCGTACGGAGAGACGGGCCGAGCCGGCAGCGGCCGACGGCACGATGCCTTATCTCGGCGCGTCATTCTCTCTCCGCTCTCGAGGGGAACGGTCTGGACGACGAGGGTCACCGGGCTCCTTCCGTGTGCCGCCGGTAGCCCCGGGGCCTCACCATGTGGCCCGCGATGCCTCGCGTGGCCGTTGTTGTCCGATGTCGGTACCGACATCATGTCCGTCAGCGCCGGTTCCACTCCGCGTGGCCCCTGTACGCCACAACACGGGCGCCGCGACACGGGGCGCCGCGATGCCGGGCGCCACACCGCGGGGCGGCCCGGGGCAGGACGCCACGGCGCAGGTGACCGCCGCCGGCCGGCCCTCGGGACGCGACTTCCTCTTCGGTACGAGGAGCTCACCCCCGGCCGCGAGCGCGGCGGCCTCGGCGACGGACGCGGTCCCCACGGCCGCCAGTGGCGCGTCCGACGGAGTCGGTACGGTGATCCGGGCCAGCAGGCCGGCCGCGTACCCCCGTACCGGGACCCCGAGCCGGGCCGCGGCCCCCGTGATCCCCGGCTCGTCCGTCTTGGTGCCGACGGTCGCCAGAGCGACGACGCGGAGCGGCGAGAGCCCGGCGTCCCGCAGGGTGTCCTCGATCAGCCCGAGCACTTCCCCGACGGGAGCACCGCTGCTCGCGCCGATCCCGACGATCAGTTCCGGTCCGCGTTCCGGCGCCTGCCCGGGGTCGCGTCCCGGATGTGCGAAGTACCGGCCCGATCGGCTATGCAGGGGCGCATGGCGGTCTTCGTCGCGCTCGGCGCGTTCCTCATGACGCTGTTCGGCGGCTGGACGGCGCAACGCGTCACCGACCGCCGCCATCTCGTACTGGGCCTGGCCGGTGGGCTGATGCTTGGAGTGGTCGGCCTGGACCTGCTGCCGGAGGCGATGCACGCGGCGGGCGAGGAGATCTTCGGTGTGCCGCAGGCCCTGCTGCTGTTCGTCGGCGGATTCCTCGTCGCCCATCTGGTGGAACGGCTGCTGGCCGTCCGCCAGGCGTCCCACGGGGCCGACCCGAAGGAGAGCGTCCCGCACGGCAGGGACCCCGCCGCCACGACGGAGGCCCGCACAGCGGACGCCACCGACAGGGCGAACGGAGCGGACACCGCGCCCGTCGCGGCGAACGGCGGCCGGGTGCCCCAGGTCGGACTGACCGCCGCTGCCGCCATGGTGGGCCACAGCGTGATGGACGGCATCGCGCTCGGCGCGGCCTTCCAGATCGGCGGCGGCATGGGCGCCGCCGTCGCCCTCGCCGTCATCGCCCACGACTTCGCCGACGGCTTCAACACGTACACGATCACCAGCCTGTACGGGAACGACCGCCGCAAGGCGCTCACGATGCTGGTCGCGGACGCCGTCGCGCCGGTCGTCGGCGCCGCGTCCACCCTGCTGTTCACGCTGCCGGAGGAAGTGCTCGGCAGCTACCTCGGGTTCTTCGGCGGCGCCCTGCTCTATCTCGCCGCCGCCGAGATCCTCCCCGAGGCGCATCACGAGCATCCGGCGCGCTCCACGGTGCTGTGCACGATCCTGGGGGTGTGCTTCATCTGGCTGGTGGTCGGTGCCGCCGGCTGAAGCACAGGCCGAATCGCCGACGGGGCGCAGCGGCGTCCGGCGCCTCACGTCACACATCTCCCGACGAAACACATCTCCCGACGAACCGCCGCGCCATCTGCGGTGTCGCCGCCCAGTGCGTATGCAGATAGCTCGCGTGCACGCCCCCCTGCACGAAGCCCTCCACCCGGCGCTCCGGGTGTACGACGCCCCACGCCGGATCCGCCCCGGCACCCGGCTCCAGTACCGTCCGGTGGAACTCGTGTCCCCGTACCCGCGTCCCCGCCCGCGCCAGCGCGTTGTCGCCGATCGCCACCGCCTCCCGGTAGCCCAGCGTCAGCCGGCCCGACATCCGGGCGTCGGCGGCCAGCACCCCGCACATCGGTTTCCCGTCCAGGGAGCGCGCGAGATACAGCAGCCCGGCGCATTCGGCGGCCACCGGCGCGCCGGAGCGCGCCAGTTCGGCCACGGCCTCGCGCAGCGGCTCGTTGGCCGACAACTCCGGCGCGTACACCTCCGGGAAACCGCCGCCGATCACCAAGCCTCGTGTTCCGTCCGGGAGTTTCTCGTCACGCAGCGGATCGAACGGGACGACGTCCGCGCCGGCGGCCGTCAGCAGCTCGGTGTGTTCCGCGTACGAGAAGGTGAACGCGGACCCGCCGGCGACGGCCACCACCGGCCGCACACCGCCGTTCGCCGCGACCGGTTCCATCCCCGGCTCCCAGGCCGCCGCGTCCAGCGCGGGCGCACTGCGCGCCAGCGCCAGCAGCGCCTCCAGGTCGCAGCCCGCCCGTACCCGTTCCGCCAGTTCCCGCATCGCTTCGAGGGCGTCCGTATGCCGCTCGGCGACCGGCACCAGACCCAGGTGGCGCGAAGGGGCGCTGACCTGATCCGTACGCCGCAGCACCCCCAGAACCGGCACACCCGACCCGTCCAGCGCGTCCCGCAACAGCCGCTCGTGCCGGTCGGTGGCGACCTTGTTGAGGATCACCCCGCCGATCCGTACCTCCGGGTCCCAGGACGCGAAGCCGTGCACCAGCGCCGCCACCGAACGGGACTGCGACGAGGCGTCCACCACCAGCACCACCGGTGCCCGCAGCAGCTTCGACACCTGGGCCGTGGAGGCCAGTTCACCCTGGTCCGAGGCGCCGTCGTACAGCCCCATCACGCCCTCGACGACCGCCAGGTCGCAGCCCGCCGCGCCATGGGCGAACAGCGGCCCGATCAGACCGGGGCCGCACATGTACGCGTCGAGATTCCGGCCGGGGCGCACCCAGGTGCCCCGGCCGCCCCCGGCGGCGGACGCCCCGGACGAGACCGCCAGCGCGTGATACCCGGGATCGATGTAATCGGGCCCCACCTTGTGCGGAGACACGAGCAGACCGCGCTCCGAGAAGGCCGCCATCAGACCCGTCGCGACAGTGGTCTTGCCGCTGCCCGACGAGGGCGCGGCGATGACCAGGCGCGGGACGTTCACCACTCGATGCCCCTCTGGCCCTTCTGGCCCGCGTCCATCGGGTGCTTGACCTTCGTCATCTCCGTGACGAGGTCCGCGAAGTCCGTCAGCTTCCCGGGTGCGTTGCGCCCGGTGATCACCACATGCTGGGTGCCGGGACGCGTCCGCAGCACCTCGATCACCTCGTCGGTGTCCACCCAGCCCCAGTGCAGCGGGTAGGCGAACTCGTCCAGGACGTACAGCCGGTGCGTCTCGGCGAGGAGGTCCCGCTTGACCTGCTCCCAGCCCTCACGCGCGGCCTCCTCGTTGGACAGCTGGCTGTCGCGCTGGACCCACGACCAGCCCTCGCCCATCTTGTGCCAGGCGACGGAACCGCCCTCGCCGCTCGCTCCCAGGACCTTCAGCGCCCGCTCCTCGCCGACCTTCCACTTCGCCGACTTCACGAACTGGAACACGCCGACCGGCCACCCCTGCGTCCACGCGCGCAGCGCGAGCCCGAACGCCGCCGTCGACTTGCCCTTGCCCGTGCCCGTATGGACGAGCACGAGCGGACGGTTACGCCGCTGACGGGTGGTGAGACCGTCGTCCGGTACGGATTCCGGCTGTCCCTGTGGCATTAAGCGGCCCTCCTGGGGTGCGAGTTGCTGACCTGCTGTACGTCCCTGACCAGACCGGCGATGCTGTCGGCGCGCAGTTCGTCGAGCGTGATGGCGGTGCCTTCCAGATCGGCGGCGAGGGAACCGGCCAGGCCGAGCCGTACCGGCCCCGACTCGCAGTCCACGACCACCGAGGCCGTCCCGTCCGCCGCATGCAGCCGCGCCGCCCGCGAGGCGAGCGCCACCGGATCGGGGCCGCCCGTCGCCCGCCCGTCCGTCACCACGACCAGCAGCGGCCGGCGCGCGGGATCGCGCATCCGCTCCACCCGCAGGACGTCATGGGCCTTGAGCAGCCCTGCGGCGAGCGGGGTGCGCCCGCCCGTCGGCAGCGATTCGAGCCGGGTCGCCGCCGCGTCCACCGACGAGGTCGGCGGCAGCGCGACCTCCGCCTCCTGCCGCCGGAAGGTGACCAGGCCGACCTTGTCGCGCCGCTGGTAGGCGTCCAGCAGCAGCGAGAGCACCGCGCCCTTCACGGCGCTCATCCGCCGCCGGGCGGCCATCGAGCCGGACGCGTCCACCACGAACAGCACGAGGTTCCCCTCGCGCCCCTCCCGGGTCGCCTGCCGCAGATCGTCCTTACGGATCATGAGCCCGGGACCGCTGCGCCCGCGTGCCCGCTGGTGGGGCGCCGCGGCCTGCACCGTCGCCGCGAGATGCAGCTTGGTGAGGGAACCCATGGGCTGCCGGGATCCCGTCGTCCTGCCATGGTCGGTACGGGCCCGGGAGCGGCGCCCGGCCGCGCCCTCGCCCAGCCCCGGCACGCTCAGCGTCTTCGTACGGAACGGCTCGGAGGCCCGTACGGCGGACTGCTCACCGGCGCCGGGGCGCTGCGGCTGCTCGCCCTCGGGCCGCGGTTCCGGTTCAGGTTTCGGTTCCGGTTCCGCGGGCGTGTCGTCCTGCCCCGACGAGGGCTCCTGCGGTGTGTCGGAGCCGTCGGAGCCGCTGGAGTCGTCGGGTGTGTCGGGGCTGTTGTGCGGCGGCCGACCGCCCCCGCCACCTCCGTCGGGCCCGTCGGGATCGGTGTCGTCGCCCCCGCCGTTCTCGTCCTCGCCGCCGAACTCCTCCAGCGTGTCGTCCAGCTTGTCCTCGTCCAGCCCCGGCGCGTCGAACGGATTGCGGCGCCGCCGGTGCGGCAGCGCGAGCAGCGCGGCCTGCCGCACGTCCTCGGCGAGCACGTCCGTGCGCCCCGCCCACGCGGCCAGCGCCGTCGCCGTCCTCGCCATCACGATGTCCGCGCGCATCCCGTCCACCTCGAACGCGGCGCAGGTCGCGGCGATCTGCCGCAGGGCGGCGTCCCCGAGCCGCACCTGGGGCAGCAACGCCCGCGCGGCGACGATCCGTTCGCGCAGCGCGGTCTCCTCGTCGGCCCACCGCGCGGCGAAACCCGCCGGGTCGTCGTCGTACGCGAGCCGCCGCCGTACGACCTCCACCCGCTGATCGGGCTCCCGGGAGGCCGCGACCTCTACCGTGAGCCCGAAACGGTCCAGCAACTGGGGCCGCAGCTCGCCCTCTTCAGGGTTCATCGTCCCGACGAGCAGGAAGCGCGCGGCATGCCGTACGGAGACGCCCTCGCGCTCGACGTACGAGGCGCCCATGGCGGCCGCGTCCAGCAGCAGGTCGATCAAGTGGTCGTGCAGCAGGTTGACTTCGTCGACGTACAGCACGCCCCGGTGCGCGCCGGCGAGCAGACCCGGCTCGAAGGCCTTCACGCCCTCCGAGAGCGCGCGCTCGATGTCCAGCGCCCCGACGAGCCGGTCCTCGGACGCGCCGACGGGCAGCTCGACCATCCGGGCGGGCCGGGATATGCCGGGCGCGGTCTCGTGCGGTCCGTCCGGGCACTGCGGATCGGGCGCGGCCGGATCACAGCTGAACCGGCAGCCCGCGACGACCGCCAGCTCGGGCAGCAGCGCCGAGAGAGCCCGTACGGCGGTGGACTTCGCCGTGCCCTTCTCGCCCCGCACGAGGACGCCGCCGACCGCCGGACTGACCGCGTTGAGCAGCAGACCGAGGCGCAGATCGTCCATCCCCACCACGGCGGTGAACGGATAAGGGGTGCTCATATGCTGATCGCTCCTTCGAGTGGCTCTCGTACGGCGGCGGCACGTGACGGTGACGTCGGTACGGCGGCACGTGGCTCTCGTACGGCGGCGCGGATACAGAAGCCGGTGGTCGTGCGTGTGGGGCTGGTGGGGCGGCCGGTGTTCGTGCGTGCGCTGAGGCCGCTGGTCATGGTGCTCCCGGCGGGATGAAGGGCATCCCGGCCGGCGCCCCCTCCTCGATCAGCCGCAGCAGCGCGCCGGTGTCCGCGTGCTCCTCGACGAGGTCACCGAGGAGATCGAGCTGTTCCTCCCGCAGCACGCCGAAACTGGTGTCGGGCGCCGGTACGAAACGCCGGCCGGACGCCCGCGCCACCTCCGTCAGGAACCGCCGCCGGAACGCGTCGCTCTCCAGCGCCCCGTGCCAGTGCGTGCCCTGGACGGCCCCCACCCGGCAGCCGTCGAGCGCCTGCCCGCGCCCGTCGGAGACGAACGCCTCGCCGCCGCGCACATCCGCGACGCCATGATGGATCTCGTACCCCTCGACGGGGGCCCCGAGCGCCACGCCGACCGGCCTGGCCAGGGTCTTCTCCCGCTCGAACCGGATCCGTACGGGCAGCAGCCCGAGCCCGCACACCGCCCCCGCGCGGGACTCCACCTCGTCGTCGATGTGCTCGCCCAGGATCTGGTAGCCGCCGCAGATCCCCAGGACGGGACGCCCCTCGGCGGCCCGCCGGGCGATCGCGTCGGCGAGCCCGCGCTCCCGCAGCCACGCCAGCGCCTTCACCGTGCCGCGCGTGCCCGGCACGATCACCAGGTCCGCGTCGGCCAGCTCCTCGGCCCGGTCCACGAACCGCACCACGACCCCGGGCTCCGCCGCCAGCGCGTCCACATCGGTGAAGTTCGACATCAGCGGTACGGCGCAGACCGCGATCCGCAGCACGTCCTCGCCGTACGGGGGAGCCACCAGGGACTCGCGTACGGCGCCGCGCATCGACACCCGCAGCCCGTCCTCCTCGTCGATGCCCAGCCCGTGCCGCCACGGGAGCACCCCCAGCGTGGACCGTCCCGTCAGCCCGCGGAGCATCTCCAGGCCCGGCTCCAGCAGCGACACATCGCCCCGGAACTTGTTGACGAGATAACCCGCGATCAGATCCTGGTCCTCGGGGCTCAGCAGCGCGGTCGTCCCGAAGAACGAGGCGAAGACTCCACCCCGGTCGATGTCCCCGACCACGACCACCGGCAGCCGCGCGGCCCGTGCGATGCCCATGTTCACGATGTCGGTACGGCGCAGATTGATCTCGGCCGGACTGCCAGCCCCCTCACAGATCACCGCGTCATACGTGCCCCGCAGCTCCTCCAGGCATTCCAGGACAGGACCGAGCAGGGCTTCCTGCCGGCCGCCGTGGTATCCCTTGGCACTCAGCTCGCCCACCGGCCGCCCCATCAGCACCACTTGGCTGCTGCGGTCGCTGCCCGGCTTGAGCAGGACGGGATTCATCAGCGCGGTCGGCTCCACCCGGGCCGCCTGGGCCTGCATCGCCTGCGCCCGCCCGATCTCCGCGCCCTCGCGCGTCACGAACGAGTTCAGGGACATGTTCTGCCCCTTGAAGGGCGCCACCTTCACGCCCCGGCGTACGAGCCAGCGGCAGATCCCCGCCGTGACCACGCTCTTGCCCGCGTCGGAGGTGGTCCCGGCTATCAGCAGCCCGCCGCCGCGCCCGCCCCGGCTCATCCCCGCACCTTTCCCGAAGTCCTGTGCCGCAGGGCGCCGTACGCGAACCGCCCAGCGACGCACACCGCGAGCGCGAGGGCGTTCACCCGGCCCGACAGGCGCACGGCCCGCTCGATGTCCGCGACCTCGACAGGCCGCCCCGCGTCGTTCAGTACGGGCCGGTGCTCCACCCGCCCGCCGTACGCCAGCGTCCCCCCGAGCCGTACGCCCAGCGCCCCGGCGAACGAGGCTTCCACCGGGCCCGCGTTGGGGCTCGGATGCGTACGGGCGTCCCGCCGCAGCGCGCGCAGCGCGCCGCGCGGATCGCCGCCCGCCACAACGGTCAGCGCGGCGGTCAGCCGGGCCCCGGGCCAGCCGACGACATCGTCCAGCCGGGCCGAGGCCCAGCCGAACCGGAGGTACGTGGGCGACCGGTGCCCCACCATCGCGTCCAGGGTGTTCACCGCGCGGAACCCGACCAGCCCCGGCACTCCCGCGACCGCTCCCCACACCAGCGCGCCCACGACCGCGTCGGAGGTGTTCTCGGCGACGGACTCCACTACGGCCCGCGCGATCTGCGGTCCGTCGAGCGCCTGCGGGTCGCGCCCGCACAGATGAGGCAGTCGTTCCCTGGCCACATCGATGTCCCCGGCGGCGAGTGCCCCGCCGATGGCGCGGGCCTCCCGGCCCAGCGTGGTGCCGCCGACGACGGTCCAGGTGGCGGCGGCGGTCAGCGCGACGGACGCGAGGGAAGAGGCGGACGCGAAGGAAGGGGGAGCCGTGCTGGAAGGGGCGGCCGTGCCCGCAGGGACGGACACGGCGGAGGAGCCGGTGCGACCACCCCGTACCCCTCGTACCCCTCGGGTCCCTCGGGCCGCGAGCGCCGCGATTCCGGCGGCGCCACCGGCGCACACAGCGGTGTGCAGCGCGCCCCACCCACGGTGGTCGCGCCACAGCGTCCGCTCAACAGCCCCCGCGGCCCTGCCGAACGCGGCGACCGGATGCCCCCGGCGCGGATCGCCGAACAGCCGGTCGCCCAGGAGGCCGAGGGCGGCGCCGTAGGCGAAGACCCGATCGGCGGCCGAACCGCAGCCAGGCATGGCGAATTGTGTCCTCACTCAGGGTCCGCGCCCTGGCTCGACGTGACGCGGCGGCAAGAGTTCCTGGCTCCTGGAGACGTGGCTCGCAGTGACAGTGGCGGGACCGCGCCGGATTCGCACCGGCTTCCTCTTCCATGCCGCCGTGTATGGCCTCGGCAGTCCACCACGGTGCGCGACACCCGTCAACTCCTCCCTGACCTGCGACGGGACAGTGTGCCGAGCCCCACATGACGCACGACACCACCGGTTGCCCGCGCTCCGGCGAGGGCCGGTCGAATAAGCCGGTCCCGACGCACCCGAAGTGCGCCGGGACCGGCTGGTGTTGTCTCAGGCCGAGGGGAACTCAGGCCACGATCATGTAGATGCCGTACGCCACGGCCGCCGCGCACAGCGCGAAGCAGGCGTACGCGCCCGCGCGCGCCAGAGCCACGGAGCCGCCCGTGCGTACGGAGCCGTCCGCGCCCTGAGCCACCGTCCCCGCGGTCTCCCCCTTGGCGAGGCCCACGATGCCGAGGGTGAACAGGCCCACGAGGCCGACCGTGGCCAGCAGGCTGACGCCGAAGACGGAACCGAGGGCCGCCCAGTCGATGTTCATGCGGTTCTTCCCTTACACCGAGGCGGTTCGCGTCGGCTCGCCGACGGGGCCCGCGGGGGCCTGGATGGTGGTGGAGAGGTCCTGGGCGGGCGTGCCGGCCGTGCTGGGCGGCGGGGAGACGGCCGCGACGGCGGTGGTCACGGCACCGGGCGTGGTCCCGGCGTCCGGTCCCGTTCCGTCCGTCCCGGTCCCGCCCGGTGTGACGTTGGTGTGGTCGACCGGGCGGCGGCGCGACGCGAACCAGATCGCGGCGGAGAACGCGACGAGCAGTACGGCGACGACCGCGACGCCCCAGGTGCCCTGTCCGGTCAGGAACTCCGCACCGGCGGCGACCAGACCGGCGGCGGGCAGCGTCAGGCACCAGGCGACGAACATCCGGGTGGCGGTGGACCAGCGGACCACCCCGCCCTTGCGCCCCAGGCCCGCGCCCATCACGGCGCCGGAGCAGGACTGGGTCGTGGAGAGCGAGAAGCCCAGGTGGGAAGAGGCCAGGATGACCGTCGCGGCGCTGGTCTGGGCGGCGAAGCCCTGCTGCGGCCGGAGGTCGGTGAGCCCGCTGCCCATGGTGCGGATGATGCGCCAGCCGCCCAGGTACGTACCGAGCGCGATCGCGATACCGGCGGAGACGATGACCCACAGCGGCGGGTTGGAGCCGGGGGCGAGCACGCCGCCGGTGACCAGCGCGAGGGTGATGACGCCCATGGTCTTCTGCGCGTCGTTGGTGCCGTGGGCGAGCGAGACGAGACCGGCGGAGGCGATCTGTCCGGCGCGGAAGCCCTTGGCGGTCGCCTTGTCGTCCGTACGACGGCCGATCCGGTAGGTCAGCCGGGTGGCGAGGAGCGCGGCGAGACCGGCGACGACCGGCGCGGCGAGCGCGGGGATCAGGACCTTCGTGATGACGACCCCGCCGTTGACCCCGGAGGTGCCGACGGACATCAGGGTGGCGCCGATGAGGCCGCC
Organism: Streptomyces sp. NPDC088116; assembly: GCF_044741745.1. Lineage (NCBI taxonomy): Bacteria > Bacillati > Actinomycetota > Actinomycetes > Kitasatosporales > Streptomycetaceae > Streptomyces > Streptomyces sp. NPDC088116. The sequence goes on from NZ_JBIUTF010000002.1 coordinate 1,361,990, forward strand.
GAAGAGTGCGTGGGAGGAACTCGACGGCAGGCCGAGCAGCCAGGTGAAGAGGTTCCAGAGGATGGCGCCGACGAGCGCCGCGAAGATGACTTCCGTCTGTATGCCCTGTTCGTTGATGAGCCCGCCGGAGATCGTCTTGGCGACCTCCACGGACAGGAACGCGCCGACGAGATTCAGGACGGCCGACATGGCCACCGCTGTCTTGGGCTTCAGGGCGCCGGTCGAGATGGTCGTCGCCATCGCGTTGGCGGTGTCGTGGAAACCGTTCGTGAAATCGAACACGAGAGCTGTCACGATCACAATCGCGAGCAGCAGGGTGATGTGTTCCATTTACCCAGGCAATCGTTGGACGTCAGTGGCCTTGGTGAACGTAAGGAGTCAGGGTGAACGGAAGATGAACTGAGCGGGACTTCGGGGTGACCCTAATGGAGTGTCCTCGGCAGACCCGCGACCGCCGCCGGATCGAGCCCGACTGGCGCCGGGGGAGCGCTCGTTCGGCGCAGCCTGACAGGATTTCACCATGACGAATCAGCAGCGGCAGGAAGCAGTCGGACAGGCTTGGCGGGACCTGGTGGCCACGGCCGTCAGGACGGCGTCGGAAGGCCTCGTCGTCGGAACCTCGGGCAATGTCTCGGTACGGGTCGGGGACCTGGTCCTGGTCACACCGAGCGGGGTGCCGTACGAGCGGCTCGGCCCCGACGACGCGATAGCCGTCGACCTCGAAGGGCGGCAGGTCCTCGGCGAACTCACCCCCACCAGCGAACTGCCCATGCACCTCGCCGTCTACCGCGCCACCTCCGCGACCGCCGTGGTCCACACCCACGCGGTCCACGCCACCGCCGTCTCCACCCTCGTCCCCGAACTGCCCCTGATCCACTACATGTCGGCGGCCTTCGGCGGCGCCGTCCGGGTCGCTCCGTACGCCCTGTACGGCACGGACGAACTCGCTGACAACATGCTCCACGCCCTGCGCGACCGCACCGCAGTCCTGCTCCAGAACCACGGCACGGTCACCTACGGCGACACCCTCGACCAGGCCTACGACCGTACGGCCCAGCTGGAGTGGATGTGCCGTCTCTGGCTCACCGCCGGGGCCGTCCCCGGCCACACACCCACGCTCCTGTCCGAGGCCCAGGTGCGGGAGACCGGGGAGAAGCTGAAGGGCTACGGCCAGCGCGGCTGAGCGGCCGGTGCCCGGCCGGAGGCCGCCTGTCCTCGGGACGAGCCCGGCCGGGGACGCGAGCCGCCCCCGGCCGGGCTCGGGAGGCGAGCCGCCCCCGGCCGGGGGCCCTCCCTGCGGCCCCGGCATCCGGCTGCCCCGTACCCCAGTAGTCCCGTACCCCAGCGGTCCCGTACCCCAGCGGTCCCGTACCCCAGCGGTCCCGTACCCCCGCAACCCCGTGCACCAGTGGCTTCGTGCCGGGCCCGCCGCCGTACCCCGACGGCCCCCGTCCGCTGGCCGTCGCTAGTGGGCGTGGCGACACTGTGACAGTGCGCCCGGCTACAGCGACGGCAGCGGCCGTCTCCACAGTGCTCGGGGTCGGCGCGGCTGCGGTCGCGGCCGGCCGGTACGCCGGCGATGCCGCGCTCAAGGCACCGCCCGGACGGCCCCTGCCCAGCGACCCCCGTCTCACCGTGCACGCCACGGCCGCCGGACAGGTCACCCTGACCCGCAGCCTCGCGTCCCTGCGCCCCGGCACGTACGGCCTCGAAGGACCCGGCGTCCACGCGGTCGTCGGCCCCGTACTGGGCGGCGTCGAGCACGCCGCCCACACCGTCGTACGGCGGCTGGTACGGGTCGGTCACGGCAGCCTCGTCGCCGGCTCGCGCGTACGCCTCACCCCGAAGGTGCACAGCGGCGACCCCGCCACCGCGCTCGGCCTCGCCCACAAGGACGTGTGGATCCCGGGCGAACTCGGCTCCCTGCCCGCCTGGTTCGTGCCCGGAGCGCGCGACACCTGGGTGATCACCGTGCACGGCCTCGGCGCCACCCGCGAACACCCCATGAACATCATGGAGTTCCTGGCGGAACAGCAGATCCCCGTGCTCGACATCGCCTACCGGGGCGACCCCGGAGCCCTCCGGTCGCCGGACGGCCTCGGCCACCTCGGCGACTCGGAATGGCGCGACCTGGACGCGGCGATCCGGTACGCCGTCCGCTACGGCGCGCGGCGGGTGATCCTCCACGGCTGGTCCACCGGAGCCTCGATGGCCCTGTTCGCCTCCGCCGACTCGGCGCTCAGGGAGCGGATCTCCGGGCTGGTCCTCGACTCGCCGGTGCTGGACTGGGAGGCCACCCTGCGGGCGCTGGCCACCGCCCGCCGTATCCCCGGAGTCCTGCTCCCGCTCGCCGTCCGGGCGGCGCGGGGCAGGGCCGGTCTGGACGGCGACCGGCTGCGCAGGGCCGCCGGACGGGGCGCCCTGCGTGTCCCGACGCTGATCATCCATGGTCCCGACGACACCCTCGCGTCCTGGAACTCCTCCCGCGAACTAGCCGCGCGGGGACCGGGATTGATCAGCCTCCACACGGTGCCGCACGCCCCGCACGCCGCCATGTGGAACGCGGATCCCACCGGTTACGAAGAGACGCTCCGCCGCTTCCTCACCCCTCTCATGTAGCCCGTCTTCCCGCTCGGCACCTGTCGCCGGACCTCAGCCCTCAGCCCGCCGTACTCGGACCTCCGTCTGCCGCGCGATGCCCGGCAGGTGAACTCGCCGCGTCGGCGAAGACGCCCACGTCGCCCGGTGCGTCCGGTACGTCCGGTACGAGAGTGATCCCCTGCCCCGTGATCACCCGCGCCGGATGCCGCGCGGCCCCGCCCAGCAGGCAACTTCCTGTCCCTTCCGTACCCCCGCGTCCCGTTCGTAGCAGGGCTCCCGTCCGCCGGTCCGGTACCGAGGGAATGGGTTCCGTTTGGGCTTTCGGGCGGTCAGCGGGAAGACTGCCCCTGTGACGTCCCGAAAGCCTGATGAGCAATTGGCGCGCAACTCCAGACTCCGCCTCGTCCGGGCGCGACCGTTGACCACGGCCCGACGGGCTGTGACCGATGGCCGCAGCCGGCCGGCACCCCGTCCGCCGGAGGGCACTCCGCCTCCGGCGGAGCTGGCCCGCCAGGCGAGGGCGGTCCTCGCGGATGCGGTACGGATCGCCCGCTGGGCGGCCGGCGACCGGGACCCCGGAGCGGGTCCGCTCGCCGCGGCCGCCCAGGAACGGGCCGCCGCCGCGCTGGAGTTGACCCCGGACCAGGTGCGCGCGGGCTGGGACCGCGCCCGGCTGGCCGGCCTGGTCGAGCTGCACGGCGGCACCGTACGCCCCGGCTGGCGGCTCCAGGCCTGGGACCGCGACGACAGCGCCGTCCAGCGCGGCTGGGTCGCGCTCTTCGACGCCTGGTCGCTCGTCCACCCGGCCCCCGACGATGTCGCGGCGGCGACGGTCGCCGAGGTCGTCGAGGCCGTCCCCCAGGTGCTCTCCCTTCTTCAGCTCTCGGCCGGACCCGTGCTCGTACCGGCCCTGCTCGACCTGCTCCAGCAGCGGGTCGCCGAACTCCACGAGGAGCGCTGCGAGGTCCCCTACGGCCCTCAGCGGGCCCCCGCCGGGCCCGTGGCCCCGGAACCTCCCGTGGCCGACGCTCTCCTCCCTCCGCTCCTCGACTGGGCCCTGGAGGGCCTGGCCGCCGTCGGGGCCCTGACCCTGGGGGAGGGCCAGGCGACCCTCACCCCGCTCGGCAACTGGGCGGTGTGGGTCAAGCTGGAGCAGATCTGCGTCGCCGCCCAGAGCCCCGCCGGCAACATCGAGCAGTCCGCCCAGCACATGCTGCGCGGCTGCGCCGGCCTCACCCCCGGCCCGGCCCGTGCCGAATACCGCGCCTGGCTCGCCGCCCGCACGGTCGGCAGCGCCGTCACCGAACTGCTCGCCGTCGCCCGCGGTGAGGACGCGCTCCTGCGCGGACTCGCCTTCGAGGCGCTGCGGGTCGTCGGTGCCCCCGCCGAGGCCGAGGTCAGGGCGGCGGCGGACGACACCTCCCTGCGGCCCTACGCGCTGCTCTGGCTGGCGGAGTACGAGGGCGCCGACCCGGAGGACGCGTCCGAGGTCCTCACCCGGGAGGAGTCGACCTGGCTCTGGGTGGACACCGCGGCGGCCGTCGCCGACCACGGCGAGAGCGATCTGCTGGTCCGCCATCTCGACTCCGCCGTGCAGGGCAATGTGCCCGCCCTGCTCGACGAGGTCAGGGCCATCGGCCACCCCCGCACCGTCCAGGTCCTGGTCGCCCTGGCCGCCGCGCACCCGGATCCGGCCCTCGCCAAGGCCGTACGCCGGGCGGCCTTCCAGGTGCACACCGGAGGCGCCTGACCTCTGGGCGCCGGAGCGGCTGGGGCGGGAGCGGCTGTGACGGGGGAAGCTGTGACGGGGGCGGCCGACGCCCCGGTCGCCCCCTCAGCCGCCCGCGCCCCCGCGTACGTGCCCAAGGCCCGGCAGACGGCCGGAGCTCCGATCCTTCCGGTCATGCTGATCACCTCTTCGCGGATCTTCTCTTCGCGGATCTTCTCGGACTCGGCTTCGATCTGTGTGATCTGGATCTCAGTCTGGCACCCGCCACTGACAATCGGCCTCCGTTCCCCGGGCAGGGGCTCCGCGTGGCCGGGTCCTCGCGCCGCCGGTCGTCGCACCGCCCGTCGCCCGGCGGACCTCGCGGCAGCGCAGCCAAAGCAGTTGCGCGGCCCGGCTAGACTGGGCCGCATGGCATTTCTCCTTGTGCATTAGCCGGCGTCGAAGAATCTCCTCCGCCTGCCCTCTTCCGCCGCCCATACCGCCCTGGAGTTTTTCCGTGATCACCGCAACCGGCATCGAGCTGCGTGCCGGCGCCCGCATCCTCATCGAGTCCGCCTCGTTCCGTATCGCCAAGGGCGACCGCATCGGCCTCGTCGGCCGCAACGGAGCGGGCAAGACCACCCTCACCAAGTGCCTCGCGGGCGAAGGCGTCCCCGCGGCGGGCACCATCACCCGCTCCGGAGAAGTCGGTTATCTGCCGCAGGACCCGCGCACCGGCGACCTCGACGTCCTCGCCCGCGACCGCATCCTCTCGGCCCGCGACCTCGACTCCGTACTGAAGAAGATGCGGGAGAACGAGGACCGGATGGCGAACGGCCAGGGCGCCACCCGCGAGAAGGCGATGAAGAAGTACGAGCGCCTGGAGACGGAGTTCCTCACCAAGGGCGGATACGCCGCCGAGGCGGAGGCCGCCACCATCGCCGCCGCGCTCGGCCTGCCCGACCGGGTGCTCGGTCAGCCCCTCCATACGCTCTCCGGCGGTCAGCGCCGCCGGGTCGAGCTGGCGCGCATCCTCTTCTCGGACGCCGACACCCTGCTCCTCGACGAGCCCACCAACCACCTCGACGCGGACTCGATCGTCTGGCTGCGTGACTACCTCAAGACGTACCGCGGCGGCTTCATCGTCATCTCCCACGATGTCGAACTGGTCGAGACCGTCGTCAACAAGGTCTTCTACCTGGACGCCAACCGCTCGAACATCGACGTCTACAACATGGGCTGGAAGCTCTACCAGCAGCAGCGCGAGTCGGACGAGAAGCGCCGCAAGCGCGAGCGCGCCAACGCTGAGAAGAAGGCCGCGACGCTGAACTCCCAGGCCGACAAGATGCGGGCCAAGGCCACCAAGACCGTCGCCGCGCAGAACATGGCCCGCCGGGCCGAGCGGCTGCTGTCCGGTCTGGAGCAGGTGCGCCAGTCCGACAAGGTCGCCAAGCTCCGCTTCCCCGAGCCCGCGCCCTGCGGCAAGACCCCGCTGACCGCCGAGGGCCTGTCGAAGTCGTACGGCTCCCTGGAGATCTTCACCGATGTGGATCTCGCCGTCGACAAGGGCTCCAGGGTCGTCATCCTCGGCCTCAACGGCGCCGGCAAGACCACCCTGCTGCGCCTGCTGGCCGGGGTCGAGAAGCCGGACACCGGACAGGTGACCCCCGGCCACGGCCTCAAGCTCGGCTACTACGCGCAGGAGCACGAGACCCTCGACCCGGACCGTTCCGTCCTGGAGAACATGCGCTCCTCGGCGCCCGACCTGGATCTGGTCTCGGTCCGAAAGACGCTGGGGTCCTTCCTCTTCTCCGGGGACGATGTCGACAAGCCGGCCGGGGTGCTCTCCGGTGGTGAGAAGACCCGGCTCGCGCTGGCCACCCTGGTCGTCTCCTCCGCGAACGTCCTGCTGCTCGACGAGCCCACGAACAACCTGGACCCGGCCAGCCGCGAGGAGATCCTCGGCGCGCTGCGCACCTACAAGGGCGCGGTCATCCTCGTCACCCACGACGAGGGCGCGGTCCACGCGCTGGAGCCGGAGCGGATCATTCTGCTGCCCGACGGGGTCGAGGACCTGTGGGGTGCGGATTACGCGGACCTGGTCACGCTCGCCTGACCCCGGCGCCCGCCCGGGGCCGGTACCTGCCTGCCCCGCCCTCGCCCGGCATCCGCCCGGGGCCCGATGCCCGTCCGCCGACAGCCCACCGCCCGCCGAAACGGCCGGGCGGTGGGCTGTCGGTCGTGTGGGCCCGCGCGCTGCCCGGAGGGGGGGGCCGCGGAGGGCGGCGGTCCGGTGTGGACGCCGGTGTCGTGATCGACTCACGTGATCACTCACATGATCCACTGCGTATGGATCATTCGGCTCACGAGTGATCCATCATCTGAGTGAGGGTGTCTCGTACTGTCGGCGTGCCTCGCGACGGTTCGTTTCGTCCTGGCCATCATCCGCCCCGCCCACTTCGGCACGCCGCTGACCTGGCACTTCGCTCGGGGCTTCAGGAAGCGGCGCATATGACCGGCTCTGGAATCAGGGATTCCGGTAGTGCCGAAATCTTGAAGTCTGCCAAAGCTCGTCGTATCGACCTTGCCGAATGGGTGGCCAGGACGCCCGCGAGGGGTGATCATGGGAATTCCAGAGCGCACTTCCCATAGAGGAGGCACGGGTGGCCGAGACTCTGAAGAAGGGCAGCCGGGTAACCGGCGCCGCGCGTGACAAGCTCGCGGCAGACCTGAAGAAGAAGTACGACAACGGTGCGAGTATCCGGGCGCTGGCCGAGGAAACCGGCCGCTCCTATGGATTCGTTCACCGCATGCTCAGTGAGTCCGGAGTGACGCTGCGGGGACGTGGCGGAGCGACGCGAGGCAAGAAGGCCGCATCGGCCTGACTGCTGAGCACTTCTCCGCCCGGCCGCCGGTTCGGCCGGTGCCACCCGGGTCGTCGTACGACCGCCCAGGTGGTTACTGTGCAGTCACTTAGCTCGTAACGGCTGACTGCCCGAACCGGAGGCGCCCCATGACTTCGATCGCTCCAGTGCTCGACAAGGACGGCGTACGGCTCACCGTCGAGGACGCGGTTGCCACGGTGACCCTGACCAACCCGGACAAGCTCAACGTCCAGTCTCCCGCTCTGTGGCGGGCGTTGACGGAAGCCGGAAGGTCGCTGCCGGGCAGCGTGCGGGTCGTGTTGCTGCGCGCTGAAGGCAAGTCCTTCTCCGCGGGGCTCGACCGGCAGGCGTTCGCTCCCGAGGGCTTCGAAGGTGAGCCGTCGTTCCTGGATCTCGCGCGGGGCTCGGACGCCGAACTCGACGCGGCCATCGCCGAGTACCAGGACGGATTCGCCTGGCTGCGCCGTAGCGACATCGTGTCGATCGCGGCCGTCCAGGGGCATGCGATCGGGGCCGGATTCCAGCTCGCCCTCGCGTGCGACCTCCGGGTCGTCGCGTCCGACGTCCAGTTCGCCATGCGCGAGACGAGTCTCGGCCTGGTCCCCGACCTCACCGGCACGCACCCGCTGGTGGGGCTGCTGGGTTACGCCCGTGCGCTGGAGATCTGCGCCACGGGACGCTTCGTACTGGCCGGTGAGGCGGAGCGCACCGGGCTCGCCAACCTGGTGGTGCCCGCGGAGGAACTCGACGCCGCGGTCCTGGACCTCGCCGGCGCACTGCTGACCGCGCCGAGGGATGCGGTGATCGAGACCAAGGCGCTGCTCCAGGGTGCGCACGGCCGCTCCTTCGAGGACCAGCGCGCGGCGGAGCGCGCGGCGCAGGCACGCCGCCTGCGCGACCTGGCGGGCCTCGCCGACTGACACCGGCGGATACGCGCGGCTCCCCCCGCCCCGCCTCCTCAGGGCGCGTCGTCCACCGCCGTGACCAGTACGGTCACCGAAGGCGCGCCCGGCAGCTCCGCCATGAGTTTCCTCCGCACCGCCCGCGCGACATCCAGCGGGCGGTGACCGGCCGCCGTCGCCAGTTCCACCCGGACATGTTCCTGGGCGCACGCCGCCGTGCTGCCCAGGGGCCGCGTCAGGCGGGCCACGCCGGGGACCGCGGCCGCCAGGTGCGCCGATTCCTCTTCCCCGGCAGTGGACTTCGGGGTATCGGGCTCAGAGGTGATGGTTCCTACCCCGGCCGGCCCAGCGGGCGCCGGTGATTCATCCGGTGTGTCCAGCAGGCCCGTTACATGCAGGTCGATCTCCTCCACCCATAGCCCCAGCCGGTCCGTCGCGCAGGTGAACAGCGCCGCGCGCAGCAGTTCCGCCACGACGGGCAATGGTTCTCCCGGTACGGCCGTGAACTCGCCGTCGATACGGAGCGGGCCGGGCGGCAGCGCGCCGGGCGGCGGCGGTGGTGGTGCTGGCGTGGGCGGCTTCCCGTGCGCGGCCGGGTGAGCCGGACTGCCCGAATCTGCCCGACCGTTCGGACTGTTCGGACCGTTCGGGTCATCCGGACCGGTCGAGTCGGCCGGGGAGATCCGCAGGGTGCCGAGCACGGCTCCCGGCATCGCCGCCGTGTCCCGCCGCAGTTCCGTGACCGCCGCCCGTTCCGCCAGCCACGCGCCGTCCGTCGATCCGCCCAGCGGGAGCAGCCGGCCCAGGCCGAGCCGTTCCCGTACCGCCGCCGTCCAACCGTCGGTGCCGTACACAGTCGTCATTGGTCCAGCCTGCCGCATCCACGGCGCGAGACGGGGCAAGCGCACCTAATGTGGGCAAAGGAGCCCATCGCCGCCCGGAAAGGGATGAATGGCCATGACGGAGACCGGACCCCGCAATCAGTCAGTCTCTTCGAACAGGGACCTGTCGAGCGATGACGGGAGAAGGACCTCCGTCACCAAGCGTGGCGGTGGCGCCCCCGCCTCCCGTGGCCGTACCACCATCGCCGACGGCGTGGTGGAGAAGATCGCCGGCCTCGCGGCCCGGGATGTGCTCGGCGTACACGACATGGGCAGCGGGATCTCCCGCACCTTCGGCGCCGTACGGGACCGGGTTCCCGGTGGTACCAAGTCCGTCAGCCAGGGTGTGAAGGCCGAGGTGGGCGAGGTCCAGACGGCTCTCGACCTGGAGATCGTCGTCGATTACGGCGTCTCGATCATGGACGTGGCCGCGGCCGTCCGGGAGAACGTCATCGCCGCCGTCGAGCGGATGACGGGGCTGGAGGTCGTCGAGGTCAATATCGCGGTCAGTGACGTGAAGCTGCCCGACGAGGAAGACGACGAAGAGCCCGAGTCGCGGCTCCAGTAGCGGCCACGACCGGCCGGAGGAGCGGAAGAGGAGCGCACGATGAACATGGCGGTGGTCGGCCTGGTGGCCGGCATGGCGCTCGGATTCGCCGGATATTTCGGCGGCTTCGGTGCCTTTGTGCTGGTGGCCGCGCTGGGAGTGATCGGCTTTGTGGCCGGGCGGTTCCTCGACGGAGACCTGGAACCCGGTGACCTCTTCCGTAGTCGCGACCGCGACGACCGGCGGCGGTGACCTCGCGTGGCCGGTGACCGGCTGGCAGCCGGTGAGCGGGAGACGCGCGGTGAGCACGGGGCGGAAAGTCCGTGGGGGGCGGGAGACGAGCGTGCGGTGGGAGGTGAACGTATGGGCAGAGGGGCGCGGGTGGCCGCCGGTGAGCGCGGGGCGACCACGATCGCCGACCGGGTCGTCGCGAAGATCGCCGCACGGGCGGCATGGGAAGCGCTCGACGGAGTACCGGAGGGCGGCGCCCCACCCCACGCCACCGTCACGGTGCACCGCGACATCGCACACGTACGGGTCGGTGTCGAACTGGACTACCCCTCGGACATCGGTACGCAGTGCGGCGAGGTGCGTCGCCAAGTCGCCCAGCGAGTAAGGGCGTTGGCGGCTATGGAGGTGCCCGAGGTGCTGGTGCAGGTGGAACGGCTGCACTCCGTCCACTCCCGCGTCAAGGCCGGAGGGAGGGCCCGGTGAGCGACCCCTGGGCCGAAGGACCGGAAGGGACCGAGAGGCCGGAAGGGACCGAGGGAGCCGAGGAGGCCGAGGGGACGCGGCAGGGCGCGTATCCGGAGGTCGGCCGGTCGGACTCCGCCACGCGGTACGAACCCCGGCCGACGCCCGCTGATGAACCGGGCGAAGCGGCGGAAGCGAACGAACACGGCGGCAGGGCGGGCCGTTTCTGGTCGACGCGCCGGATCCCCGCGGCGCTGGCGGCCCTGGTCGTTCTCGGCGCCGCCGGTCTGCTGCTGTACGACGTCGCGGCGGTACGGGCGGGCCGCCCCGCGATGTACTGGCGCCGCGAGCTGGCCACCCAGCTGTCCCAACAGCCCCTCGACCAGACCTGGGTGCTGGTGGCCGCGGGCATCGCGATGGCTCTCGGCCTGTGGCTCCTCGTACTGGCCCTCACGCCCGGACTGCGCGGAGTGCTGCCCATGCGGCGGGACTCGACGCGGGTACGGGCCGGGCTCGACCGGCAGGCCGCCGCGCTGGCGCTGCGCGACCGGGCCATGGAGGTCTCCGGCGTACAGACCGCGCGCGTCAAGGTGAGCCGCTCCAGGGCGAAGGTGCGGGCCGACTCCCACTTCCGCGCGCTCGACGACGTACGGGACGACTTGGACGCGGCGCTCGGCACCGGCATCCGGGAGCTGGGCCTCGCGAAGCCGCCCAGGCTGACGGTGCACGTCCGCAGGCCCGTGAAGAAGGGATGACGGGATGGTCCGGCTGATCAACCGAGTGCTCCTGGCACTCATCGGTCTGGTGCTGCTCTGCGCGGGCGGTGTGGCGTTGGCCGTCGGCCTCGAGTGGCCGGTGCCGTCCTGGTGGCCGTACAGCGGATCGCACGACGTGCTGCTGAGCCGCGCGAACCGCCAGCGCTGGCGCGGTGAGGGGTGGTGGTGGCCGGTCGTCATCGCGGTCCTCGCGATTGTGGTCGTGCTGGCCCTGTGGTGGCTGTTCTCCCAGCTGCGCCGGGCCCGGACGGCCGAGGTGCTGGTCGACAGCCGTGACGGCGAGGGCGCGGTGCTGCGCGGCCGGGCGCTGGAAGGCGCGCTGGTGGACGACGCCGAGTCGCTGGACGGGGTGGCCCGCGCCCAGGCCCGCCTGACGGGCCGCCGTACGAACCCGGCGGCGCGCCTGCGTCTCCTCCTGGAACCCCACGCGGTGCCGACCGAGACGCTCAACCGGCTGACGGGCGAGGCGCTGGCGCACGCGCGCGAGTCGGCGGGACTGGGGGAGCTGCCGGCGGAGGTGCGGTTGCGGGCGGCGAAGCACAGGGCGGAACGGGTGAGCTGAGCCGGGCGGGTCCGGACCCGCCCGGCGGGCCGGGCGCCCGATGCCAGGCGCCCGGCGACCGAACATGCTTACCGCCGGGACAGCCCTCAGAAGCCGTGCCGCGCGCCGCCGTCCACCGGGATCATCAGGCCCGTCAGATACGACGCCGCCGGGGACAACAGGAACGCGGCCGTCTTGCCGAACTCCTCCGGAGTGCCGTACCGCCGTAGCGGGATACGGGACTCGTTGGCCGCCTTCGACGCGTCCGCGTCCCCCGACAGCGCGTCCAGTTCGCGGACCCGGTCCGTGTCGATCCGGGCCGGCAGCAGCCCCAGCACCCGGATACCGCGCGGGCCCAGGTCGTTCGCCAGGGACTTGGCGAAGCCCGCCAGGCCGGGGCGCAGGCCGTTGGAGATGGTCAGAGCCGGGACGGGTTCGTGGGCCGAGCCGGAGAGGACGAAGCCGATGACACCGCCCTCGTCCAGTTCCGCCGCCGCCTCGCGGGCCAGCCGTACCGCTCCCAGGAAGACCGACTCGAACGCCGACTGCCACTGCTCGTCCGTGTTGTCCGCCGCGAAGCCCGGCGGCGGGCCGCCGACGCTGATCAGGATGCCGTCGAAGCGGCCGAACCGCTCCCGGGCCTCGCCGATGAGGCGCTGTGCGGCCGCCGGGTCGGCGTTGTCGGCGGCCAGTCCGTGTGCGCCGGGGCCGATGGCCTCGGCGGCCTCGCCGATGCTCTTCTCGTCGCGGCCGCTGATGACGACCTTCGCGCCGTCCGAGGCCAGTGCCCGTGCCGCCGCGTTGCCCAGTCCCCGCGACGCACCGGTGACGACATAAACGCGGTCCTTCAGTCCAAGATCCATGCTCCTATCCTGCCGTGTGGGTTCCGGCGAGGGTCAACGCGGTCCCCACCAGTCCGATATGACTGAACGCCTGCGGGTAGTTGCCCAGCAGCCGCCGCGCCACCGGGTCGTACTCCTCGGCGAGCAACCCGACATCGTTGCGCAGCGCGAGCAGCCGCTCGAAGAGTTCCTTCGCCTCCAGCGTGCGTCCGGTCAGATGAAGGGCGTCGGCCAGCCAGAACGAGCAGACCAGAAACGTTCCCTCACTGCCCGGCAGCCCGTCCACGACCGACCCCGTCGTGCTGTAGCGACGTAGCAGGCCGTCGTGCCCCAGCTCCGCCCGTACCGCGTCGACCGTGCCGATGACGCGCGGATCGTCCGGCGGCAGGAAGCCGGACCGGGCGATCAGGAGCGTCGCCGCGTCCAGTTCGGCGGAGCCGTACGACTGGGTGAAGGTGTTCCGTTCCGGGTCGTACCCCTTCTCGCAGACCTCGCGGTGCACCTCGTCCCGCATCGCCCGCCACCGGTTCGCGTCGCCGCTGAGCGTCGGGTCGTCCTCCAGCGTCCGTACGGCCCGGTCGGCGGCCACCCACGCCATCACCTTGGAGTGCACGAAGTGCCGGCGCGGACCCCGCACCTCCCACAGGCCCTCGTCCGGTTCACGCCACTTCGACTCCAGGAAGCCCAGCAGGCTGAGCTGGAGACTCCAGGCGTGCGCCTTCGAGGGGAGGCCCGCCGTCCGGGCCACATGCAGGGAGTCGATGACCTCGCCGTACACATCGAGCTGGAGCTGGTCGACCGCGCTGTTGCCGGCCCGGACCGGCGAGGAGCCCGCGTACCCGCTCAGCCAGGGCAGTTCACTCTCCGGCAGCCGGCGCTCACCGGCCAGTCCGTACATGATCTGAAGGTCCGCCGGGTCCCCGGCGACCGCGCGCAGCAGCCAGTCGCGCCAGGCCGCCGCCTCCTCCAGATAGCCGGCGGACAGCAGCGCCCCCAGCACCAGGGTGGAATCGCGCAGCCAGCAGTAGCGGTAGTCCCAGTTGCGTACGCCGCCGATCTCCTCCGGCAGGGATGTGGTGGGCGCCGCGACGATCCCGCCGGTCGGGCCGTACGTGAGGGCCTTGAGCGTGATCAGGGAGCGCACGACGGCGTCGCGGTGCGGTCCTTCGTACCGGCAGCGCGCCGCCCACTTCTCCCAGTCCTCCAGACTGTGCTCCAGCGCCTCGTACGGATCGACCAGCGGCGGGCGCGGCTCGTGCGAGGGGTGCCAGGTGAGCACGAACGCGACCTTCTCGCCCTCGCCGACCGTGAACGACGAGCAGGTGCTGTAGTGCTGCCCCCACGTCTTGACCTGGGGCTCGCTGCGCAGCCAGACGGAGTCGGGTCCCGCGACCGCCAGCCGGTGGCCCTCCGCGCGCCGCATCCAGGGCACGACCGAACCGAAGTCGAAGCGCAGCCGCAGGGTGGCACTCATCTCCACCGTGCCGCTGACGCCCTCCACGATCCGGACGACGTCCGGGGCCACATCGCGCTGCGGCATGAAGTCGGTCACCTTGACGATGCCGGTCCGGGTCTCCCACACGGACTCCAGCACCAGCGAGTCACCCAGGTAGCCGCGCCGGGTGCAGTCGCCCGCTCCGGTGGGGGCGATCCGCCAGTGGCCGTTGTCCTCGTTGCCGAGCAGCGCGGCGAAGCACGCCGCCGAGTCGAAACGAGGAAGGCACAGCCAGTCGATGGAGCCGTTCCTGCCGACCAGAGCGGCGGTCTGGAGATCGCCGATGAGTGCGTAGTCCTCGATGCGTTGTGTCACGCCAGGCGTGTTCCCGCACGACAGGGCGGTTAAGCAGACCTCAGACGGTCGCGGGCGCGGGCTCCGGCTCGGAGCCGGAGCCCGGTCCGTCACCGGAGGCGCTCTTGCGCGCGGCGGCGTCGCGGTCCCGCTTCTCACGGCGTACGAGAATCACCCAGCCGACCGGCACCCCGGCGACGAACAGCCACCACTGAACGGCGTACGCCATGTGGGGGCCGATCGAGCTGTCGTCGGGGTCGGGGATCTGCTCGGGGGAGCCGCCGGACGGCACGGGAGACGTCAGCTCGATGTAGCCGCCGAGGAGGGTACGGTCCAGATTCCGCTGCTGCTGCCCGCTGTTGATCAGCATCACCTGGCGGTCCGGCAGATCCTTGAGGTCCCTGATGCCGCTGGCCGCCGATGTCTCGTCGGCCTTGAGCCGGCCGGTGACGGTGACCTCGCCCTTGGGGGCCGGCGGGACGTCCGGGAAGGCCGTCTGATCGCCGGTGGAGGGGGAGGGGACCCAGCCCCGGTTGACGATCAGCGCGCGGCCGTCGTTCAGGACGAGCGGGATCAGGACGTGATAGCCGACCTTGTCGTCGACGGAGGTCCGGCGGCGTACGACGACTTCGTGCGCGGGGTCGAACCGGCCGGTGGCCGTGACACGGCGCCAGTAGTCGGCGCGCGGGACGGTGTGTCCGGGGGAGGTCAGCTCGGTGACCGGGACGGGCTTCGCCTTGAGGTTGTCCGAGATCAGGGAGTTCTGGGCGACCCTGTGCTCGTGACGGTGAAGCTGCCAGAAACCCAGCTCGGTCATCACGGGGATGAGGACGAGGGCGAGGAGGGTGAGGATCACCCACTGCCGGGACAACAGGAAGCGGTACACGCCTGCGACGTTACCCGGCGGGTTACGGGCCCTGGACGGCGGGTGGCCTCGCGGTGGGGTCTCTGTGGTCCGTGGGGGCCCATGGGGTCTCGGCGGTCCATGAGGCCTCCGTGGTCCGTGTGGTCCGCCCGGCCTCTGCCGTCCGCACGGTCCGTGTGGTCCGCACGGTCTGTGTGGTCCGCACGGTCTGTGTGGTCCGCACAGTCTGTGTGGTCCGTACGATCTGTGTGGTCCGCACGGTCCGGGTGGTCCGTGCGGTCCGTGACTCCGTCTCCGTGTCACCTCGGCCCCTGCCGTCACCTCAGACCCTGTCGACGATGCCCGCTCTGCCTTCGGCGCGGGCGCAGTGGGCGCCGCAGAACCAGTGCCCGTCGGCCTCGACACCCTGGCCGATGATCTGGACCCGGCAGTGTTCACAGATGGGCGCCAGACGGTGGATGGCGCAGGAGAAGCAGTCGAAGACATGCACCACTCCCTGCGCGTGCACCTCGAAAGACATCCCGTAGTCGTTTCCGCAGACCTCGCAACGTGCCATGCGCCACAGAGTGGGACGCCGGGCAGCGGTACGCGAGCGGGCCGGTGGCGAGTCGCGCGCCAATCACCCGTCTGCGGGCCGGGCACTGAGCGCGGGCCGGACACCGCGGCAGATCGGTCGGCACACGACAGGCCCGTCGGCACCCGGTCAGGTCAGTCGGAGCCTCGCGCGGGTGTCACGTCCCGCAGCAACTGTGTGAAGGCCGCCTCGTCCAGCACAGGCGTACCGAACGACGCGGCCTTGACCGTCTTGGACGTCGAGGATTCCGGGTCGTTGGTCACCAGCAGACTGGTCAGCCGCGACACGCTCGTCGCGACGTGCAGTCCCGCCTCGACCGCCCGGTCCTCCAGCAGCTCGCGGTCGACGGACGTGTCGCCCGAGAACGCCACCCGCATCCCCTGCACCAGCGTCCCGCCCGGCACGTACCGGCCCGGGTTCGGATAGGGACAGGCCGGCCGCTTGCGCGAGGGCCGCCAGCTGCCCTGCTGACGGTACGACGGCTGATAACCGACCCGGGGCCGGGCGGGGGCGTCGGACCATTCCGTGAGCGGCCGGCATTCGAGGAGCGGGAGCCGTACGCCGTCCTTGGCCGCAGCGTGCAGACTCGGGCGGAAGGCCTCGGCCAGCACGCGCGCGTCGTCCAGCGCGTGGTGCGCGCGCTGCTGTACGACGCCGAAGTGCGCGGCGAGCGACTCCAGTTTGTGGTTGGGCAGGGGCAGGCCCAGCTCCTTCGAGAGCGCGATCGTGCACAGCCGCTGCCGGGTGGGCGCGGTACGTTCCGCGCGTGCGTACTCCCGGGCGATCATCGACCAGTCGAAGATGGCGTTGTGCGCCACGAGCACCCGCCCGTCGAGCCGCTCGGCCAACTCACCGGCGACCTCGGGGAAGAGCGGCGCGCTCTCCAGCACCTCGCTCGTCAGCCCGTGGATCCACACGGGGCCCGGATCGCGCTCCGGATTGACCACCGTGTACCAGTGGTCCTCGACATCGCCCTGAGCGTCCAGACGATAGACGGCGGCAGACACTATCCGGTCGTCGCGGGCGAGTCCGGTGGTCTCCACGTCGACGACCGCGTACCCCTGAGGATAGGCGGCCGGCCACGTCGCTGCGGTCGTCTGGGCAGTCGTCTGGTCGTCGAGCATGGTCACAGAGAATACGGGCCGCGACTGACAGCGCCATCGCCCGGTCCTTCACCCGGTCGGCCGTGACCGCCGAGGCCGGTGCGTGAGCCGTCGTTCCGTCAGGGCCGTTACGGAGTTGGTGAACAGCCGCTCCGCCCATGCCCGATGGGTCCACCGGACGGGGGAGTGCTTACGACCGCGTTGACGCCGGGGTGTGGTGGACGGGCCGTGAGACCCTCGCCGGGTGACTGACTCCACTCACGACGAGCCGCACGGTGAATCCCTGGGCACCCGCCTCAACTGGCTGCGCGCGGCGGTCCTCGGCGCCAACGACGGGATCGTCTCGACCGCGGGCATCGTGGTCGGTGTGGCGGGAGCCACCGACTCGCGCGGCGCCCTGCTCACGGCGGGCCTCGCCGGGCTGCTGGCCGGATCGATGTCGATGGCGGCGGGCGAGTACGTATCGGTATCCACGCAGCGCGACTCGGAGAAGGCCGCGCTGGACCTGGAACGGCGCGAGCTGCGCGAGCAGCCGAAGGCCGAACTCGACGAGCTGGCCGACATGTTGGCGGAACGCGGCCTCTCGCAGGAGGTCGCCCGCGAGGCGGCCGAACAGCTCACGAACCGGGACGCGCTGCGCGCCCACGCGCGCGTGGAGCTGGGCATCGACCCCGACTCCCTCACCAACCCGTGGCACGCGGCGGGCGCCAGCTTCCTCGCCTTCACCGTGGGCGCGCTGCTGCCGCTGCTCGCGATCGTGCTGCCACCGGCGTCGTCCCGGCTGGTGGTGACGGTGCTCTCGGTGCTGGTGGCACTGGCCCTGACGGGCTGGGGGAGCGCCAGGCTCGGCTCGGCGGCGGTACGGCCGGCGGTGCTGCGGAACGTGGGCGGCGGAGCGGTCGCGATGGGCGTGACGTACGCGGCGGGGGCGTTGTTGGGGGCGGCGGGGGTCTGATCAGATGCGGATGATCCGGCCGGGCGGGAAGTGCTCCTCTCCGGTGACCGGTGTGTCGTCCCCCAGAAGCTTGATGGTGACGTTCTCCAGGTCGGCCAGCGGACTCAGGTCGAGAGGATGTTCCGACGAGGAGCACGAGAGGAGGCGCAGAGTGGTGAGGGCGGGCAGGTCGCGCAGAGGGGCGAGTCCACCGGGTACGTCACAGTCCCACAGGACGAGCTGTCGCAACTCCGTCAGATGACCGATCTGCCTCAGGTCGAGTGAATCCTGCTGCTGGAGGCTCAGCGAGGCCAGGTTGTTCAGGGACGGGCTCTCGGCGAGCTGACCGATCTGGGTCGAGCCGGAGAGGGAAAGTCTCGTGAGCCGTGGCCAGCGCTCGATGCCTTCCAGGCTCACGTAACTGGTGTGGCGCAAGAGGCCGAGCTCGGTGAGCTGCGGGCCGATCGGCAGTTCGCTCACGCTCTCCATGAGCAATGGGTAGGCGAACAGGGCGTGTCGGAGATCGGGCATATCACGCAGCGCATCCAACGACAGGTCGTGATGCATGTTGTACAGGCTGAGTCTCGTGAGTCCAGGTCGAGCCAGGTCGACCAACTCCCGTACGGCGGGGCAGCGGTTGAAGGACAACTCCGAGAGCCCCGGAAGGGACACGAGGGCCGAGAGGTCGGTCAGCGCCTCGTTGTCCTGGAGATAGAGCCAGTCCGGGTTCTCCAGGGCGAGGAGGGGCCCGAGATCGCTGTGATCGCCGCTCACATGCACACGACGGGCCTGGGGGACGTGCCGCAGGGCCCGAAGCTGCTCCGAAGTCCGCACGTACAGAGGGGAGTCGGTCCAGGTCTGGGCGGACAGGACAGCCTCGGCGTACGCCTCACTGTCGAACGACCCCCATGCCCGTGACACCTCGAAAGCGACGTGCGAGCGAGAGTCCTCCCGAAACCTGGAGATCACCTCGAACGCCGCATCCCCCTCGATGAGCGCCGCCGTCCGCACCACCGCGGCTGCCGTCCCCTCATCCAACCCCTCGGGCCCCGGAAGGAGTTCGAGCACCAGCTCTCCCGCCTTCGCCAGTGCATCCGCGTCCCGCGTGTCGTGCGGCGGCAGCAGTTCCGCCGTCCGCGCCTCCACCTCCGCCCGTACCGCCGGGTCCAGTTCCGGAGCGTGCTCCAGGCAGGCCGCCGCCAGCAGCACCAGCCGGTGGCGCAGGCGCGGTGCGCGGTCCGCGCGGCGCAGCAACTTCCGCAGCAGCCCTCCCCGTTCGTCCACGCGGGCGTGGCCCACCGCCATCCGTACGACGTCGTCCCACTGGTCGTCGTGCGCGTTGCGCACCAGCACGCCGAAGTCCCGTGCCTCGACCGCCGCCTTCGCTCCCAGGTAGTCCTGGAAGGTCCGGTGCACGAAGTCGACCGCGCCCGCCATCGGTTCGCGCAGCAGGCCGCTGCGGATCAGCAGGTGGGTGAAGACCTGGTCGGCGTCCCCCTGGACCTGGGGCATCGCGGCCAGCCACTCGCCCACCATCTCCACGGCCTCGTCCCGGGCCGCCTCCACCTGCCCGTTGCGGATCAGCCAGTACGCCAGCCGTTGGAGCAGGGCCGTCTGCTCGTCGCGGGTCAGGGTGACGCCCTCGACGGCCAGGATCTCCCGCTCGGTGTCCCGCCGTACGAGCAGCATGTCCAGGGCCGCGTCGTACAACTCCTTCCGGGCGCGGGGCAGTTGCATCCGGCGGTCGCGGTTCAGGGCGCACAGCAGCGCGCACATCAGCGGGTTGGTCGCCAGCCTGCCCAGGTCCCGGCGCGTGGTCACCGCGTGGAGGAGCGACTTCTCGTACGTGTCGAGCTGCGCCCGCTCGGTGTCCGAGAGGCATTCGAGCCGCGCCGAGCCGTGCCAGTGCTCGACGAACGACCTGATGTCGTCCCGCTCCATCGGCAGGAGCGAGTGCGTCACGAAGCCCAGCCCGGACAGCCAGTCCTGCGGTACCGCCGACGGACGGGTCGTCACCACGCAGCGCACCCTCGGGAAAGCCGCGACCAGGGATTTCAGCCAGGCCTCCGTACGGGCCCGCAACCGCGTCGGGACCTCGTCCACCCCGTCGACCAGCAGCAGCGCCCGGCCCTCCGTCAGCAGGCTCTCCGCCCATCCGGCCGACGGTGACAGCGGCACTCCGGCCGCCCGCAGGAAGTCCTCGGGCATCGGCAGCGTCCCCGACGCCGTGAACGCCCGCAGGCGTAGGACGAACGGTACGCACCGGTTCCAGTCCGCCAGTTCGGGTACGAAGCCGCGCCGGGCGGCCGTCAGCGCCAGCCACTGCACCAGCGTGCTCTTGCCCGAGCCGGCGGGGCCGCGTAACAGCAGCCGGTCCGCCCCGGCCAGCGCCTGTTCGGTGGTGAGCGTGGTCGGACCGGCGTGCCGCAGGGCCGGTCCTCCCGGGTCACCGCTCACCGCCAGGCTGATGTACGCCGTGTCCAGCGGCAACTCCCGCCCCGACCGGCCCAGCGTCAGGCCGAACAGCTCCAGCCGCCCGTGCGTCGCGGCCACGTACTGCGCATACCGCCGCTCGAAATCGAGCGCCGCCGACTCCGGGCGCGGGCCCAGCCGGTCCCGTACGTCCTCGACCACTTCCCTCGTCCGGCCCGCCGCCCGTGTCTGTTCCACCGCAGCCCGCGCCGCGAACGAGGGGTGGGCCGTGAGCTGCTCCACCAGATGCGCGCAGCAGAGCGCGAGGAGTTCCCCGTACAGCCGGAGCCCCTCTTCGCTCAGCCCCGCCGCCGGGGCCCGGACCTCCCGCAGCCTCTCGCACAGCCGCTCCGGGACCAGATCCACCGCGAACAGCAACTCCGCGTCGAGCGGGCCCGCCGCCGCGAAGGTGGCCTGTACGGAATCGACGGCCGCCAGCCGCTCGTGCTCGGGCAGGGAGGCGTACGCGTCGGAGAGGCGCCGGCCCAGGACCTTCGCCAGCCGGTCCGGGGAGGCCGGGCGGGGCAGGGGCCGGACCGGGGAGCTGACCAGGGCCGCGCCCGGTCCGGGGGTCAGCGGGGTCAGCAGGGACTTGGCGAGCGCGCCCGCGACCGTGCCCGCGAGCCGGGCGAGCACCACTTCGAGACCCTGCACGACCGCTTTCCCCCATCGTTCCGCGCATCGTCCCCGTGGCCACCCTCACCGGTCGTGCCACGGGCGTACCGCTGCTCAGGATCGTACGGCGCCGGGGGCCGCCGGGACGCGCGTTTGCACAGCCCCCCGGGCACGGGCTTACGGTAAACGTTTGCATCAGCGTCTGATCACAGTCGATCGGCTCTGCGTGACTCTGATCGATGAGGAAGAGGAAACACCCCATGCGCGCGACAGTCATCCATGCCCCCCACGACATACGGGTGGAAGAGGTGGCGGACCCCACGATCCGGCAGTCCACCGACGCGGTGGTGCGGGTCCTGCGTGCCTGTATTTGCGGTAGCGATTTGTGGCCGTACCGCGGTGAGGGCCCCACCGGGCCCGAGCAGCGCATCGGCCACGAGTTCCTCGGTGTGATCGAGGAAGCCGGCTCGGACGTGAACGGATTCTCGGCGGGCGATCTTGTCGTCGCGCCCTTCGCGTGGTCCGACGGTCTCTGTGACTTCTGCCATGACGGGGTCCAGACCTCCTGCCCCCAGGGCGGCATCTGGGGCGAGCCCGGGTCCGACGGCGGACAGGGCGAGGCCGTACGCGTGCCCTTCGCCGACGGCACGCTCGTCAAGCTCCCGGCCGACGCGGCCTCCGACGACCGGCTGCTGACCGGGCTGCTGGCGCTCTCCGACGTGATGGGCACCGGCCACCACGCGGCCGTCGGCGCGGGCGTGCGGCGGGGCAGCACGGTCGCGGTCGTCGGCGACGGCGCGGTCGGCCTCTGCGGTGTGCTGGCCGCCCAGCGGCTCGGCGCCGACCGGATCATCGCGCTCGGCCGCCACCGGTCCCGTACCGACATCGCCAAGACCTTCGGCGCCACCGAGATCGTCGCCGAGCGGGGTGACGCGGCGGTCGAGGCCGTACTGGAACTCACCCGCGGGCAGGGCGCGCACTGCGTCATCGAGGCGGTCGGCACCGAGCAGTCGATGAACACGGCCCTGCGGATCGCCCGCGGCGGCGGCTCCGTCGGCTATGTCGGCGTGCCGCACGGCAGCGCCACCGGCGTGGACCTGGGCCACATGTTCAAGTCGAACATCGCCCTGCGCGGCGGCGTCGCCCCCGCCCGCGCCTACCTTCCCGAGCTGCTTCCCGACGTGCTGGACGGCACGATCGACCCGTCGCCGGTCTTCGACATGACGGTCGGCCTCGATGACGTGCCGAACGGCTACCGGGCGATGGACGAGCGCACCGCGCTCAAGGTCCTCGTCAAGCCGTGACCCGGAGGTCGTGACTCGTGCGGACGGGGGTTACGCCGCTGCCGGCGTAACCCCCGTCCGTGTACCGCCTGTTGTTTACTTGCGCACCGCGTCCAGGGCGTTGACCAGGCCTGCCCCGTAGAAGCTGTTGTGGCGCTCGCCGCCCGTGCAGACCGCGTCGATCTCGCCGTCACCGTCGATGTCGTACGACGGCGGGCAGGCGGTTTCGTCGGCCTGCGCCGTGAGCAGGGCCTTGATCGCCCAGGCCGAGGCGCGCGGGTGCGTGGACTTCAGCAGCGCGGCGACGCCCGCGGCGTGCGGGGACGCCATCGACGTACCGGCCATGTACCCCCACGTGCCACCCGGCAGCGGGCCCAGGATCAGACCGCTGGTCGCCGGCGGGGCCGGTGTCTGGTACGAGGTGGAGTCGCCGCCCGGGGCCGCGACATCGACGACACCCAGACCGTGGTTGGAGAACGAGGACTTCAGCCCCTTGGCGCCCGTGGACGCCACGGTGACCACACCCGGCAGCTGGGTCGGTATGTCCAGGCACTCGGACGGGTCGATGACACGGTCGCCCGGAGTGGTGTCGTTCGGGCTGGTCGGGTCGGTGATCGAGTCGGACGCGAGATCGTAGTTCTCGTTGCCCGCCGCGGCCACATTGACCGTGCCCTTCTTCTCGGCGTACCGAGTGGCCCGGGTGAGGGCGTCGACCAGGGCCTTCTGGTCCGGGTCGGTCGTGCAGTTGAAGTACCACGGGTCGGTGTAATAGCTGTTGTTCGTCACATCGACACCGTGCTCGGCGGCCCAGACGAAGCCGCATACGACGGCCTCGGTGTAGAAGAACCCGGCCGTCGTCGACACCTTGATGCCGGAGACCTTCACACCCGGCGCGACACCGGTGATACCCACGCCGTTCTTCGCGCCCGCTATCTCACCCGCCACATGCGTGCCGTGCGGGCTCTCCTCGGCGCTCGGCCGCCAGGCGCCGTCCGCCGTGTCCGGCTTGCCGCCCACGCAGTTCACCGACGCGTCACGGTCGAAGTTCGGCGCTATGTCCGGGTGCGTGTCGTCGACACCCGTGTCGATGACGGCGACCGTGACGTTCTTGCTGCCGAGCGTCTTCTCGTGCGCCTTGTCCGCCTTGATGGCGGGCAGGTCCCACTGCAAGGGCTCCAACGGGTCCTGACCGGCGGCCTTCGCGCTCGCCTTCGTCCTCGCGGTCGCGGCCGCGACCTCGTCGGCGCCGAGCACCTGGGGCTCGCCGACATCCGTCGTGGACTGCGCGGGCAGCGGCGCCGTACGGGTGGCACCGGCCGAACCGACCCCGGGGACCTTGCGGATGCTCCGGGCGAAGTCGGGGTTCTGCGAGGTGACGACTATGACGCCTATCTGCTCATAGCTCGTCACCACCGTGCCGCCGGCGCGGTCGATCGCCTTCTTGACTGCCTTGACGGTGGAGTGCCCGCCACGGGTGTTCACCACGTACGAGAGCTTCGGGCCGTCCTCGGCCACCGCGGCGGGTGCGCTGTCCGCCGGAGCGGCCGAGGCCATGGTGGCGGGCAGGAGGCCGAGCGAAGCGGTGAGCGCCAGACCTACGGGCAGGGCGAGTACGCGCCGCCGTCTGGATCCCAGATGAGCCATGGGTTCTCCACATCATCCGTGAAATGCCGTCCCTCGCGCACGTCGCGCGCGGACGGGGGCATGACAAGCGAACTTATCTCTGATCATCCCTGCTCATCAATGATTTCCAGAAGAAAGCACAAGAAAAAGGCCGGTGTTGAACCGCTTCGCGATGCCCTCCGTGCCGTTGTCAGGGAGACGTGCACCAACCCACCCCCCGCGAGGTCCCCCTAATGACCCACCCCATCGCACCCGCGTCACGAGGAGATTCCGTGGCTACCGATGTCTCGCCGCCCGAGGGCGGTAAGGACCCCAGCCCCGACCAGCACACACCGGCCGAGCCGACGCCGGCCTCGTCCACACCGGCCCAGCCCACGACGGCCCAGTTCGTCGAGGTGCAGGAGAGCGCGGAGTTCGGCGAACTGCGCCGCACCTACCGCTCCTTCGCCTTCCCGCTGACCATCGCCTTCATCGCCTGGTACCTGCTGTACGTCCTGCTGTCCAACTACGCGGGCGGCTTCATGGGCACCAAGCTCTTCGGCAACATCAACGTCGCCCTGGTCCTCGGCCTCGCGCAGTTCGCCACCACCTTCCTCATCGCCTGGTTCTACGCCCGGCACGCGTCCCGGCAGCTCGACCCGAAGGCGGACGCCATCAAGTCCCGTATGGAGGCGGACGTATGAGTCACTCCGGCCAGCTCATGAGCCACCCCGGCCAGCTGATCAGCCACCCGGTCCCGCACCAGCTCGCCGCCGCCACGGACGCCAGCGAGCACCGGCCGCTGATCATCACGCTGTTCGGGCTCTTCGTCGTCGCCACCCTGGTCATCACCGTCTGGGCCGGCCGCCAGACCAAGAGTGCCTCCGACTTCTACGCGGGCGGACGGCAGTTCACCGGTTTCCAGAACGGCCTCGCGGTCTCCGGCGACTACATGTCCGCCGCGTCCTTCCTCGGTATCGCCGGCGCCATCTCCCTCTTCGGCTACGACGGCTTCCTCTACTCCATCGGCTTCCTGGTCGCCTGGCTGGTCGCGCTGCTGCTCGTCGCCGAACCGCTGCGCAACTCCGGCCGGTACACGATGGGCGACGTCCTCGCGTACCGCATGCGCCAGCGCCCGGTCCGTACCGCCGCAGGCACCTCCACCATCGTCGTCTCGATCTTCTACCTGCTGGCGCAGATGGCCGGTGCGGGCGTGCTGGTCTCGCTGCTGCTCGGCATCACCAGCGACGGCGGGAAGATCGCCATCGTCGCGCTGGTCGGCCTGCTGATGATCGTGTACGTCACCATCGGCGGGATGAAGGGCACCACCTGGGTCCAGATGGTCAAGGCCGTGCTGCTCATCGCCGGCACCCTGCTGATCACCTTCCTGATCCTGTGGAAGTTCCACTTCAACCTGTCCGACCTGCTGGGCACGGCGGCGAGCAACAGCGGCAAGGGAGCGGCCTTCCTGGAGCCCGGCCTCAAGTACGGGGCCACCGAGACCTCGAAGCTGGACTTCATCTCGCTCGGCATCGCGCTGGTCCTCGGTACGGCGGGCCTGCCGCACATCCTGATCCGCTTCTACACCGTGCCGACCGCCAAGGCCGCCCGTAAGTCGGTCATCTGGGCCATCGGCATCATCGGCGCCTTCTACCTGATGACCATCGTGCTCGGCTTCGGCGCCGCCGCGCTGCTCAAGCCCGGCGACATCATCGCCTCCAACAAGGCGGGCAACACGGCGGCCCCGCTGGCCGCCCTGGAGATCGGCGGCGGCGCCGACTCGACGGGCGGCGCGATCCTGCTCGCCGTGATCTCCGCCGTCGCCTTCGCCACCATCCTCGCGGTGGTCGCGGGCCTCACCCTGGCGTCCTCGTCGTCCTTCGCGCACGACATCTACGCCAACGTCATCCGCAAGGGCCAGGCCACCGAGAAGGAGGAGGTCCGCGCGGCACGCTGGGCGACCGTCGCCATCGGTATCGTCTCCATCGCGCTCGGCGCCCTCGCCCGCGATCTGAACGTGGCCGGACTGGTCGCGCTCGCCTTCGCCGTCGCCGCCTCGGCCAATCTGCCGACCATCCTCTACAGCCTGTTCTGGAAGAGGTTCACCACGCGGGGCGCTCTCTGGTCGATCTACGGAGGTCTGGCCTCGTCCGTGCTGCTGGTGCTGTTCTCGCCGGTCGTCTCGGGCAAGCCGACCTCGATGTTCCCGGGTGTCGACTTCCACTTCTTCCCGCTGGAGAACCCGGGGCTGATCTCGATCCCGCTGGGCTTCCTGCTCGGCTGGCTCGGCACCGTACTGTCGAAGGAGGAGCCGGACAAGGGCAAGTACGCCGAACTGGAGGTCAAGTCCCTCACCGGCACCGGGGCGCACTGACCGAGGAGTCGCGTCCGTACAAGAAAGTCCGTACAAGCGGGTCCGTACAAGGAGCGTCCGTACCAGAGCCTTTTCCGTGGCCGCGCCGTAGAGTCCTACGGCGCGGCCACGCCGCTGCTGCGCTCCCCGTGGCAAGCGGGCCTCGGGTGGTGTCAGAGGTCTGACGTACGCTCGACGGTGTCGGATCCGATCACGGAGACCACCGGGAGGGGGCCCACAGTGCTCATCGACACCTACGGCCGAGTGGCCACCGACTTGCGCGTCTCACTCACGGACCGGTGCAACCTCCGCTGCACGTACTGCATGCCGGAAGAGGGCCTCCAGTGGCTCACCAAGTCCGACCTGCTGAGCGACGACGAGATCGTGCGGCTGATCGGGATCGCCGTGACGCGGCTGGGCATCACCGAAGTCCGGTTCACCGGCGGCGAGCCGCTGCTCAGGCCCGGTCTGGTCGGGATCGTTGAGCGGTGCGCGGGGCTGACGCCACGCCCCAGGATGTCCCTGACCACGAACGGGATAGGACTCAAGCGCACGGCCGCCGCGCTGAAGGCCGCCGGCCTGGACCGCGTCAACGTCTCGCTCGACACCCTGCGGCCCGAGGTCTTCAAGACCCTCACCCGCCGCGACCGGCACGCGGATGTGCTCGACGGGCTGCGTGCGGCCCGCGACGCCGGACTGACCCCGGTCAAGGTCAACACCGTTCTGATGCCTGGGCTCAACGACGACGAGGCGCCCGAGCTGCTGGCCTGGGCCGTGGAGCACGGCTACGAACTCCGCTTCATCGAGCAGATGCCGCTCGACGCCCAGCACGGCTGGAAGCGCGACGGCATGATCACGGCCGGTCACATAGTGGAATCGCTGCGTACGCGCTTCCGGCTGACCGAGGAGGGCGAGTCCGAGCGTGGTTCGGCGCCCGCCGAGCGCTGGGTCGTGGACGGCGGCCCGCACCGCGTCGGGGTGATCGGGTCCGTGACCCGCCCGTTCTGCCACGCCTGCGACCGCACCCGGCTGACCGCCGACGGACAGATACGCACCTGCCTGTTCGCCCAGGAGGAGACGGACCTGCGGAGCGCGCTGCGCTCGGAGGCGCCCGACGAGGAGATCGCCAGGCTCTGGAAGCTGGCGATGTGGGGCAAGAAGGCCGGCTCCGGGCTGGACGATCCGGCCTTCCTCCAGCCCGACCGCCCGATGTCAGCCATCGGAGGCTGAGCGGCCCTCCCACTCGGCGAGGGTCACGACCTCCTTGAGGAAACCGCGCACGCCGAGGAACGAGGAGAGATGCTCGCGATGCTCGTCACAGGCGAGCCAGGTCTTGCGCCGCTCCGGGGTGTGCAGCTTGGGATTGTTCCAGGCGAGGACCCAGACGGCCGGGGCGCGGCAGCCCTTCGCGGAACAGACCGGCGTCGCGTCGTCGTCGGCGGCGGGGCCGGGGGAGAAAAGGCCACCGAAATCGGCGGGACCTGATGAATCGGGGGAGTTCACCCGACCACCCTAGGCCAACGCCGGGCCGCGTCCGGCGGATGGAAAACAGGGCCGGAGGCGGTGCCGGAAAGCGATGCCGGAAATGGCGACGCCGGGCAGCCACGGGGGGAGCTGCCCGGCGTCGGTCCATCGCTCCGACGGGGGATGCGGAGCGCCTGGAAAGTATGTCATGAGCAACAGGGTGCCGGGCACCGGAACTTCACGATTGATCTGAGGTTTTCCTGAGCTTCGCGGACCGCTCGATACCGTTTCCGTGAACCGCCGGCCGCGTCCGGTCACGCCTTTTCGTGCGTGGGAGGGGCCTGCTCCCGGTCGCTCGCCGTGGCTCCGCACTCCGTCGTGGCGGTTCCGGACGGGGGCGCGATCATCGTACGGACCGGTGCGGTGACGTACGTCGACGGCATCGAAGGGACGTTCTCCCGGCCCGCGTTGGCGATCACCACGGCCACGTACGGAAGCAGCACCCCGAGGGCGAGCGTCACGATCGCGACCGGCCGTTCCACGTTCCACAGGGCCACGGTCGCGATCACCGAAAGGGTCCGTACGGACATCGAGATCACATACCGGCGCTGCCGGCCGCGCACATCGTCGGCGAGTCCCTGCCGGGCGCCCGTGATCCGGAAAACCTCAGCGCCGCTCTGCTTCCGCATCACGTTCCACCACCTGATTCCTGTGCCGGACTCTCCCCGGACCGGACTCCCACCACGGTACGCCGGGGCCCCCGCGCCGACGAGAGCGGGTCACCCTCATCCTGACCGATCCATCTGGTCCCGCCACGTACGGCATCGTCCGACATGCGGCGTATGGCGTATCACCCCACACTGAGCGCACATGCGCATACCGCGCCGCATGAGGAGGCGACGATGAGCTGGTTGTGGGCAATCATTGTGGGTCTGGTGCTCGGTCTGATCGCCAGAGCGGTCATCCCGGGCAAGCAGCACATCCCCCTGTGGCTGACGACCTTGTGCGGCATCCTGGGCAGCATTCTCGGCAACGCCGTCGCGAGCTGGATCGGCGTCGCCAACACCAAGGGCATCGACTGGACCCGACATGTGCTCCAGCTGATCGGCGCCATCCTCGTGGTCTTCGTGGCCGACATGATCTGGAACGCGGTCCGGGGCGGCAAGGGCAAGAGCGCCCGGCAGAGAGCCTGAGTCCGGCCCGACCGGACCCTGGGAGGGAAACGGCCGGGGCCGGGTACGAGAACTCTCGTACCCGGCCCCGGCCGTATGCGATACGGCGATATGGCGAAACGCGCGGCAGCGCGATGCCGGCGCCACCGCGCCTGTCGTCCGGTCAGCCGGCCGTGACCTCGATCGCGGCCAGGTTCTTCTTGCCCCGGCGCAGCACCAGCCAGCGCCCGTGCAGCAGTTCCGTACGGTCCGGGACGGTGTCCGCGTCGGCGACCTTCACGTTGTTCACGTAGGCCCCGCCCTCCTTGACCGTGCGCCGGGCAGCCGACTTGCTCGGCGCCAGCCCGGCCTCGGCGAAGAGGTCCACCACCGGTCCCAGCTCGGCGATCCGGGCGCGCGGCACCTCGGAGAGCGCCGCGCTCAGCGTCGCCTCGTCCAGCCCCGTCAGCTCACCCTGGCCGAACAGCGCCCGGGACGCCGCGACGACCGCCGCGCACTGGTCCGCGCCATGGACGAGCGTCGTCAGCTCCTCCGCCAGCGCCCGCTGGGCCGCGCGGGCCTGCGGACGCTGGGCGGTGAGCTGCTCCAGCTCCTCCAGCTCCGCGCGGCTCTTGAAGCTGAGGATGCGGCTGTACGCGGAGATGTCCCGGTCGTCCACGTTCAGCCAGAACTGGTAGAAGGCGTACGGCGTGGTCATCTCCGGGTCGAGCCAGACCGCCCCGCCCTCCGTCTTGCCGAACTTGGTCCCGTCCGCCTTCGTCATCAGCGGCGTGGCCAGCGCGTGCACGGCGGCGTCCGGCTCCAGGCGGTGGATCAGGTCGAGCCCCGCGGTGAGATTGCCCCACTGGTCGCTGCCGCCCTGCTGGAGGACACAGCCGTACCGCCGGTACAGCTCCAGGAAGTCCATGCTCTGGAGCAGCTGGTAGCTGAACTCGGTGTAGCTGATGCCCTCGTCGGACTCCAGCCGGCGGGCGATGGAGTCCTTGGCGAGCATCCGGTTGACCCGGAAGTGCTTGCCGATGTCCCGCAGGAACTCGATCGCGGACATGCCCGCGGTCCAGTCCAGGTTGTTGACCATCGTGGCCGCGTTCGGGCCCTCGAACGTCAGGAACGGCTCGATCTGCGACCGCAGCCGCGCCACCCAGGCGGCGACCGTCTCCGGATCGTTCAGCGTCCGCTCGGCGGTCGGCCGGGGGTCACCGATCTGCCCGGTGGCCCCGCCCACCAGGGCCAGCGGCCGGTGCCCCGCCTGCTGGAGCCTGCGTACGGTCAGGACCTGCACGAGATGCCCCACGTGCAGGCTGGCCGCGGTCGGGTCGAACCCGCAATAGAACGTGACGGGACCGTCCGCGAGCGCCTTGCGCAAAGCGTCCTCGTCAGTGGACTGGGCGAACAGCCCGCGCCACTTCAGCTCGTCGACGATGTCCGTCACGGTCGCAGCTCTCCTCGGAATGGTCCGTACGCGAATGCCTCGTACGTGGGTGGTTCATATATGTACGACCAGTCTATGGGCGTCACACGCCCCGGCTGACCGAGCTCATGTTGAAGTCCGGGACGCGCAGCGCGGGCATCGCCGCCCGGGTGAACCAGTCGCCCCACTCGCGCGGCAGCGTCTTCTGCGTACGTCCGGCCTCGGTCACCCGCGACAGCAGACCCACGGGCGACTCGTTGAACCGGAAGTTGTTCACCTCCCCGACGACCTCGCCGTTCTCGACGAGATACACGCCGTCCCGGGTCAGCCCGGTGAGCAGCAGCGTCGCCGGGTCGACCTCGCGGATGTACCAGAGGCAGGTCAGCAGCAGCCCGCGCGCGGTGGCCGACACCATCTCCTCCAGCGAACGCTCACCGCCGCCGTCCAGGATCAGATTGCCGATGCCGGGCGCGACCGGCAGCCCGGTCAGGGCGGCGCTGTGCCGGGTGGTGACCAGACGGCTCAGCTCCCCGCCCCGTACCCAGTCCGTCGCCGCCAGCGGCAGACCGTTGTCGAACACGGACGCGTCGTCACCGGAGGCGTGCGCGATCACGAACGGAGCGGACTCCAGACCCGGCTCGTGCGGGTCGCTGCGCAGGTTCAGCGGCAGCTCGGAGAGCTTCTCCCCGACGCGGGTGCCGCCGCCGGGGCGGGAGAAGACCGTACGGCCCTCCGCGGCGTCGCGGGCGGCCGAGGACCACAGCTGGTAGATCAGCAGATCGGCCACGGCGGTGGGCGGCAGCAGCGTCTCGTACCGCCCGGCGGGCAGCTCGATCTTCCGCTCGGCCCAGGCCAGCCGCTGCGCCAGCTCGGTGTCGAGGGACGCCGGGTCCACATCCTTGAAGTCGCGCGTGGCCCGGCCGGCCCAGGCGGAGCGGGTGCGGTCGGGGGACTTGGCGTTCAGCTCCAGCGTGCCGCTCGGCTGGTCGTGGCGCAGTCGTACGCCCGTCGACGTACCGAGGTAGGTCGAGGTCAGCATGTGGTGGGCGAAGCCGTACAGCTCACGGCCGCCGGCGCGGGCACGGGCGAACGACTCGCCGAGCGCGGGCGCGAAGTCCGCGAAGACGGCGGAGGTCGTCTCGGCGGGCGCGTCCCTGAAATCCCCGCCCCCGGCACCGTTCGCCCGGTCCGCGTCGACCAGGGGCCGGGCGTCCTCGGCGGGCTCCGCCCCGCGCGCGGCGGCCTCGGCGGCCCGTACGACCTGCTCCAACTCGTCGGCGGTGACGGCGGAACGCGACACGACCCCGGAGGCGGTGCCCCGCGCGCCGTCGACCGTCGCGACGACCGTCAGCGTCCGGCCACGGGTGACCCCGTTCGTGGTCAGCGCGTTGCCCGCCCAGCGCAGATTGGCGGAGGACTGCTCGTCGGCGATGACCACACAGCCGTCGGCGGTGGACAGTTCGAGAGCGCGCTCCACGATCTCGTACGGCTTGCTGCTGCGGCTCGCGGTCATCGTCCGGCCTCCTGCGTGGTGTTGAGACTGTGCTGCCTCGGGGTACGGCCCCCGGACCCCCGCCCGGTTTCCCTGATCGCCCTCATCGCCCCGCCTCCTGCGTCGTGTTCAGGATGTTGACACCGCGGAACAGGGCGGACGGACAGCCGTGGGAGACCGCCGCGACCTGACCCGGCTGCGCCTTGCCGCAGTTGAAGGCGCCGCCCAGGACATACGTCTGCGGTCCGCCGACCGCCTCCATGGAGCCCCAGAAGTCCGTGGTCGTCGCCTGGTAGGCGACATCGCGCAACTGGCCCGCCAGCTTGCCGTTCTCGATACGGAAGAACCGCTGGCCGGTGAACTGGAAGTTGTAGCGCTGCATGTCGATCGACCACGACCGGTCGCCGACCACATAGATCCCGCGCTCCACACCACCGATCAGGTCCTCCGTGGCGAGCCCGCCCGGATCCGGCCGCAGCGACACGTTCGCCATGCGCTGTACGGGCACATGGCCCGGCGAATCGGCGTACGCGCAGCCGTTGGAGCGGCCGAGGCCGGTGAGCTTGGCGATACGGCGGTCCAGCTGGTACCCGACGAGCGTGCCGTCCTTGACCAGGTCCCAGGACTGCGCCTCGACGCCCTCGTCGTCGTACCCGATGGTGGCCAGACCGTGTTCGGCGGTCCTGTCCCCCGTCACATTCATCACCGAGGAGCCGTACGCCAGCTTCCCGAGCTGGTCGAACGTGGCGAAGGAGGTGCCCGCGTACGCCGCCTCGTACCCCAACGCCCGGTCCAGCTCGGTGGCATGACCGATCGACTCGTGGATCGTCAGCCACAGATTGGACGGGTCGACCACCAGGTCGTACGTGCCCGCCTCCACGCTCGGCGCGCGCATCTTCTCGGCGAGCAGCCCGGGAATGCGCTCCAGTTCGGCGTCCCAGTCCCAGCCCGTCCCGGTCAGGTACTCCCAGCCCCGGCCGGCGGGCGGGGCGATCGTCCGCATCGAGTCGAACTCACCACTCTTGCCGTCCACCGCGACGGCGGTGAGCTGCGGATGCAGTCGCACGCGCTGCTGGGTGGTGACCGTGCCTGCGGTGTCCGCGTAGAACTTGTTCTCATGGACGGTGAGCAGCGACGCGTCCACATGCGCGACGCCCTCGGCCCGCAGCAGCCGCGCGCTCCACTCGGCGAGCAGGCCGCTCTTGTCCTCGTCGGGCACCTCGAACGGGTCGATCTCGTACGCCGAGACCCAGGTCCTCTCGGCGTGCACCGGCTCCTCGGCCAGCTCGACACGCTCGTCGGAACCGGCGGCCGAGATCACCTTCGCGGACAGCCTGGCCATCGCCACGGCCTGCCCGGCGACCCGCGCCGCCGCGTCCATCGACAGATCGACCCCGGACGCGAAGCCCCAGGCGCCGCCGTGCACCACCCGGACCGCGTATCCGAGATCGGTGGTGTCCGACGACCCGGCGGGCTTGCCGTCCCGCAGCCGCCAGGCCGCGCCCCGTACCCGCTCGAACCGGAAATCGGCATGGTCGGCGCCGAGCGCCCGCGCGCGGGCGAGCGCGGCGTCGGCGAGCGCCCGCAGTGGCAGTGCCAGGAACGACTGATCTACCTCATGGGGCACGTCGGCCTCCCCTTCTCGCACCTCTGGGATATCTGCTCGCAGTGAATCACGCGGGACAGGCGGCCCGAGGGCCCATTACGGCACCTTGGCCACCCGTGGCAGGGCGTGTGGTACGGGCCGAGGGGACCCCGTCCCCGATCGTGCTGTAGGTACATCGCGGATTGTGCTGTACGTACATCGGGCCGGATGATCAGCGGGACGGACGCGGAGTCCGTCGCCGGTCGGCGATGGCCGAGACGCGTTGGCCGAGACCCATTTCTGTAGAGACCCGACAGGGACCGTACCGAGGTGCTGTCAGGGGGCGATTGCCTGGGACGGGGCCGGTGGCGGTAGGTTTTCGAGGAACCAGACCGCTAGGGAAAGGCTGATCCGTTGAGCCGCTCGGTTCTCGTCACCGGAGGAAACCGGGGCATCGGCCTCGCCATCGCCCGCGCCTTCGCCGACAACGGCGACAAGGTCGCCATCACTTACCGTTCCGGCGAACCGCCGGAGGAGCTGACGAAGCTGGGCTGCCTGGCGGTCCGCTGCGACATCACCGACAGCGACCAGGTGGAGCAGGCCTACAAGGAGATCGAGGAGAAGCAGGGGCCCGTGGAGGTGCTGGTGGCCAACGCCGGTATCACCAATGACCAGCTGCTGATGCGGATGTCCGAGGAGGACTTCGTCTCCGTCCTCGACACCAACCTCACCGGCACCTTCCGGGTCGTCAAGCGCGCCAACCGCGCCATGCTGCGAGCCAAGAAGGGCCGGGTCGTCCTCCTCTCCTCGGTGGTGGGGCTGCTCGGCTCGGCGGGGCAGGCGAATTACGCCGCCTCCAAGGCCGGTCTGGTCGGTTTCGCCCGCTCCCTCGCCCGCGAACTGGGCTCGCGCAACATCACCTTCAATGTCGTCGCGCCCGGCTTCGTCGACACCGACATGACGAAGGTGCTCACCGACGAGCAGCGCGCGGGCATCGTCTCGCAGGTGCCGCTCGGCCGTTATGCGACGCCGGAGGAGATCGCCGCGACCGTGCGGTTCCTCGCCTCCGACGACGCCTCGTACATCACCGGAGCCGTCATTCCCGTTGACGGCGGATTGGGCATGGGTCACTGATCAACATGAGTGGAATCCTCGCCGGCAAACGCATTCTCGTGACGGGTGTCCTCACCGAGGGCTCCATCGCCTTCCACGCCGCCAAGGTCGCGCAGGAGGAGGGCGCCGAGGTCATTCTCACCGGCTTCGGCCGGCTCAGCCTCGTCGAGCGCATCGCCAAGCGACTGCCCAAGCCCGCCCCGGTCATCGAACTGGACGTCACCGACCAGGAGCAGCTGGACGGCCTGGCCGACAAGATCCGTGAGCACCAGGGGGAGGGTGCCGGGCTCGACGGCGTCGTGCACTCGATCGCCTTCGGCCCGCAGGGCGCCTTCAACTTCCTGGAGGGCACCTGGGAGGACGTCGGCACGGCGGTGCACGTCTCGGCGTACTCCCTGAAGTCGCTGACGACGGCCTGCCTGCCGCTGATGCCGCGCGGCGGCTCGGTCGTCGGCCTCACCTTCGACGCGCAGGTCGCCTGGCCGAAGTACGACTGGATGGGCGTCGCCAAGGCGGCCCTGGAGTCCACCAGCCGCTACCTCGCCCGTGACCTCGGTGCGAAGAACGTGCGCTGCAACCTGATCTCGGCCGGTCCCATCAAGTCGATGGCCGCCAAGTCCATCCCGGGCTTCGAGGAGCTGGCGGACGTGTGGAACCACCGCGCGCCGATCGGCTGGGACCTGTCGGACCCGGAGCCGGCCGGCCGGGGCGTCGTCGGTCTGCTGTCGGACTTCTTCCCGAAGACGACCGGCGAGATCGTCCACGTCGACGGTGGCGTGCACATGATGGGCGCCTGACGCTCGTACGTACACGGACAAGTAGTCCCGGAAGCCGCGCGACCGTCGAGGAGACGGCGCGCGGCTTCCGCGTTCCGCGCGTCCAGTACCGGGCCTCGATTCGAAAAGAACGCCGACTCACCGCAGACTTGACGCATCGGGTCATATCGGTCGGTCGCGGGCAGGAGGTGTGCGTGTGCGCCCGCTGCTGTCCGGACGTGCCGAGGCCCTTGTCGCCGCCGTACTGATCACGGCAGGGCTCGCGGTCGCCTCCAAGGTGTACGGCGCACCCGATCCCGCGGCCCTGGCCGACCCGCCCACCCTGGTCGAATCGGTGCGGGCGAAGGCGTCACCGCCCGCGGGCCGTACCCAGGCCTCGTGCCGTACGAGCATCGAGGGCTCGCACGCCACCGCGTCCTGCCACAACCCGAATCCGGAGACCGACCGCATCCGGCTGCACGTCGAGTGTGAGCGCTGGTGGGACATCGACGAGGACGGTGTTCCGGCGGACGTACGGCCGACGGGCTACACGGAGCTCGCCGGACGTTGCTGGAAGGGGATACGCGCGGCGTGGGTCACCCATGAGCGGGTCCATCGCTGAGAGCGTCACGCGCACGGAGGACTTCGCCGGAGGGCTTCACGTGTCTGTAAGGCCCCGGGCGTCCGTGGGGCCCCGGGCGTCCGTCCGCTCCGGGGGCCCTGGGGAGCCGCTCGCTCCCCGTTCGCCTCAGGCCCGTTCCGCAAGGCAGTTGAGGGCGTGACTCGCGGCCTCGGTGCCCGCGGTTTCCACATCGCCCGCCCGGATCGCCGCCACCAGCCGCGCGTGGTCCATATGGTTCTCGGGCCGCAACTCCCGCCCCACGTCGTCGCGGAGCGTTTCGCGCAGCAGGTGGCCCAGGTCCGCGTACAGCTCGGTCAGTACGTCGTTGTGCGAGGCCGAGACGACCGCCATGTGGAGGGTCGCGTCGGCCGTGACGAACCGCTCGGCGTCGCCCGCCTCCCAGGCCTCCTCGCGCCGGGCGAGAAGGGTCTCCAGCTGCCGCAGGTCCCGCTCCGTACGCCGCTCGGCCGCCAGCCGGGCGGCCGAGGACTCCAGCGTGGAGCGCAGCTCGGCGACATGCCGCGGATTCGCGCCGGCGAATCTGCGGTGCATCACCCCGGCCAGTTCGCTCGTCGCGACGACATAGGTCCCCGAACCCTGCCGGATGTCCAGGAGCCCGTTGTGGGCGAGCGCGCGCACCGCCTCTCTCACGGTGTTGCGGGCCACGCCCAACTGCTCGACCAGCTCGGGCTCGGTGGGGATGCGTGAGCCCACCGGCCATTCACCGGACGTGATCTGGTTCCGCAGCTCGGTGATCACCTGGTCGGAGAGCGCGGAACGCCGGGGAGAGGTCAGCGCCATGGTGTTCCCAGTCTGTCGGGGGCCGTGCCTGTGTCAGGCCGAAAGTGGATTGGACAGCCAATCATCCCATGATTCTATGATGACCTCATGTCCGACGAGCCGCAGATACCGATACCGACCCAGCCCCACACCCAGACCCTGAGCCCACCCGGTACGGCGTCCGCGTCCGTCTCCGGCGTCACCGATTCCGGCTGCTCCTCCGCCTCCCTCGATTCCGCCGGGCCGCGTATGCCGGTCTGGCTCACGCGGCTGCTCGTCGCCGGGCTGGTCCTCGCCGCCCTGAACCTCCGCCCCGCCATCACCAGCCTCGGCTCGCTGCTCGAAGAGGTGCGGGTCGGGCTGCACATGAGCGGCAGCGTCGCGGGTGTCCTCACCTCCGTACCGCCCCTGTGTTTCGCGCTCTTCGGCTTCACCGCGCCCCGCCTGGCCCGGCGCTTCGGCCCCGGCGCGGTCGTCTGCGCGGGCATGATCGCCATCACGGCGGGCCTGCTGATCCGCCCCTTCGCGAACGGTACGGTCGGCTTCCTCGCGGCCAGCGCGTTCGCGCTCATGGGGATCGCCGTCAGCAATGTGCTGATGCCGGTGATCGTCAAGCGCTACTTCCCCGACCGCGTCGGCACCATGACCGGTCTGTACTCGATGGCCCTCGCGCTCGGCACCGCTTCCGCCGCCGCCGTTACCGTGCCCATGACCGAGGCGCTGGGCGGCAGTTGGCGGATGGGGCTCGGCGTCTGGGCGGTGCTCGCGGCGGTCGCCGTACTGCCGTGGCTCGGGCTGGTACGTGACCGGAGCGCCGCGTCCGCGGCCGGGCCCGGTGCCATGCCGGGTTCCGTGCCGGGTTCGGGTTCCGCGTCCGCCGCGCCGCTCCGGCTCCGGCGCAGCCGTACCGCCTGGGCGCTCGCCTGCTTCTTCGGCCTTCAGGCCAGCGGCGCGTACATCACCATGGGGTGGATGCCGCAGATCTTCCGCGACGCGGGCGTCCCGGCGGGCACGGCGGGTCTGCTGCTTGCCGTGATCATGGTGATGGGCGTGC
This sequence comes from Streptomyces sp. NPDC088116, assembly GCF_044741745.1. Taxonomy (NCBI): domain Bacteria; kingdom Bacillati; phylum Actinomycetota; class Actinomycetes; order Kitasatosporales; family Streptomycetaceae; genus Streptomyces; species Streptomyces sp. NPDC088116. The sequence goes on from NZ_JBIUTF010000002.1 coordinate 1,399,404, forward strand.
CACTGGCCTTCGTGATCCCGCGAACGGCCGCGCGCATGAAGAACCAGGGGTCCGTCGGCGTCGCTCTGGGCACCTGCGGGCTGATCGCCTATGTGGGCCTCTACGTGGCCCCGGTCGGCGGGGCCTGGCTCTGGGCCGTGCTCCTGGGCATCTCGAACTGCGCCTTCCCGCTGGCCCTCACCATGATCGGTATGAGGGCCAGGACCGGGGCGGGAGTCGTACGGCTCTCCGCGTTCACCCAGTGCGTGGGCTACCTGATCTCGATCCCCGGGCCGCTGCTGGTCGGTGTGCTCTACCAGCACACCGGGGGCTGGGGGCTGCCGATCGCGCTGATGGCGGGATTCCTGGTGCCGCAGATGGTGGCGGGGGTCGTGGCCGGGCGGGACCGGACGATCGAGGAGGAAGCGCGGGTGCGAGACTGAGCACATGCCAGTCCTTGAGCCAAACCCCCAGAACGGCCAGCAGAAGCTGCTCCTCCTGTTCGGCACGATCATCGGCATTCTGGTGATCATCGGCGTCATCGCGTCCGTCGTCTCGCCATGAACCTTCAGCGGGGAGGGGGGTAGCCCTACCGTCCCTTAGGGGGAGAGGCTCAGGGTGAAGTGGGTGGGTCGCCGGATGGGATTCGGGGCCCGTGATCCGTAGCTTTGAGGCATCGCGAATCCACCCACCCCGGAGGCGGCCATGCCGGCCCATACGCACGCCCGGTCCCACCCCCAGGCATCCTCCGGCGGCGTCGAGATCCGGTTGCCGTGGTGGTCCGTGGCTCTGCCGGCGCTCGCTTTCGTCGTGCTGCTGGTGCTCATGGCGGACTCCGGCCGGGCGCAGGCCGCGGCGGGCGATCCCGTGGTCGGCCGCGTTCTGGAGCAGATCCGCCTGACTCTGGCGGGGTGATGCCGAGTGGTCGGTGAGACTGTTCACCCGTGCTGGGGCAGCACGCCAACACCCTGCGCCTCGTGGCGCGATTCATGCGAAGCTGGGATGCATGAGCGTCGATACACCGCGCAGGATCGTCCTACTCCGGCACGCGAAGGCCGACTGGCCCGATGTGCCCGACCATGATCGGCCGCTCGCCGAGCGGGGCCGCTCGGATGCCTCCGTGGCCGGCCGCAGGCTCGCCGATACCGGTATCGCCTTCGACCTGGCTCTCTGCTCCACTTCGGTCAGAACCCGTGAGACGTGGAAGCTCGCCGTGCAGGAATTGCCGACGCGTCCCAAGACCGTCTACGAGGACCGGCTCTACGACGCCACCCTCGGTGATCTTCTGGCGCTGATCAACGAGACGCCCGACGACGTGAGTGATCTTCTCCTCGTCGGCCACAATCCCGGTACGCACGCGCTCGCCGATGCCCTTTCGGGTACGTCCGAGGGCGACACCATCGCTCGGATGACCCGTTCCGGATTCCCGACCTCGGCCTTCGCCGTGATCACCTTTCCCACCTCGTGGAAGTCGGTGGAGCACGGAGCGGGCAGGCTGGTCGACTTCTGGACCCCGCACGACTGACCAGACGGCGAGCGGGCGGCCATCACAGCGCTGGCCAGGCCCTCTGGTCCGCGTATACGTACCTGAGAAGCCCCGGCACGGGCCTTGGACTCAAGGTCACCGTGCCGGGGCTTCTCCCGTAGGGTCGGTCTCTTCAGTCGTCGAGGCGGCCGTCTTCGCCGTCGGCAGCCTCTACCTCTTCGCGGGTGATGCCCAGGAGATACAGCACGGTGTCCAGGAACGGGACGTTCACCGCCGTGTGGGCGGCCTGGCGGACCACCGGCTTGGCGTTGAAGGCCACCCCGAGGCCTGCCGCGTTCAGCATGTCGAGGTCGTTGGCGCCGTCGCCGATCGCGACGGTCTGCGCCAGGGGTACGCCCGCCTCGGCGGCGAACCGGCGCAGCAGCCGGGCCTTGCCCGCGCGGTCGACGATCTCGCCCACCACGCGCCCGGTGAGTTTCCCGTCCACGATCTCCAGCGTGTTGGCGGAGGCGAAGTCCAGCCCGAGCTGTTCCTGGAGAGCATCGGTGACCTGGGTGAATCCGCCGGAGACGACACCTACTTGGTAGCCGAGCCGCTTGAGCGTACGGATCAGGGTGCGGGCCCCCGGCGTGAGCCGGACTTCGGCCCGTACCTTGTCCACCACCGACACGTCGAGCCCGGCGAGCAGGGCCACCCGCGCGTGCAGCGACTCCTCGAAGTCCAGCTCCCCGAGCATGGCCCTGGCCGTCACCTCGGCGACCTCGGACTCGCAGCCGGCGTGCGCCGCGAAGAGTTCGATGACCTCGTCCTGGATGAGAGTCGAGTCCACGTCCATGACGACCAGCCGCTGGGCCCGGCGGTGCAGTCCGGCCGAGACGACCGCGACATCCACCCCGATCTCGGAGCCCGCCGTGGCCAGCGCGGTGCGCAGGGGTTCGGTCTCCACGCCGGACACCGCGAACTCCACCGCGGTGACCGGGTATTTCGCCAGCCGGAAGATACGGTCGATGTTTCCGCCGGTCGAGGTGATGCTGGCGGCTATGGCCGCCGTCGACTCCGCGGTCAGTGGGTTGCCGAGCACGGTGACATGCGAACGGCCGCTGCCACGCGGCCGGTTGTCACCCGTGCCGGAGATGATCTCTGCCTGGAGGTTGAGCGACTCCGCCCAGCTGTGAACGGTCGCCCGTAGCTCGCCCGCGCTGGGGTCGGCGGCCGTCGGCGCGGTGATCAGCGCGCACAGGACGATCCGGCCACGGGTGACGACCTGCTCGATGTCGATCACATCGACGGAGTAGGCGGCGAGGGTGTCGAAGAGCCCGGCGGTGATGCCGGGGCGGTCCTTCCCGAAGATCTTGACGAGAAGGGTGGGGACGTCGGCGGTCCGAGGGGGATGAGGTGCGCTCATGGTGGTTCCACCGTATCGGGCGCGGTTCGGAAAGGGGCCGCCCGTCCCGCTTGGCGGACACGCGTGAGGGGCGGGCCGGACGCCTCGTGCACGGTGGGTGTTGGACGCGCCCCGGTCAGTGAGCGGGGGCTCGGTTCGAGTCCATCCGGGTGGCCGGAAAGCGACGGTGCTCCGCCGCCGGGCCCGCGCGGTGGACGCCTCATCGAGGTCCCGTCCGGCCTCCGGTGCGCCACCGCCTCCTCCGGTGCGCCACCGCCTCCTCCGGTACGTCCCCGCCTCCTCCAGTGCGCCACCGCCTCCTCCGGTACGTCCCCGCCTCCTCCGGAGGCTCTGCGCGACCGTGTCGATTTCCGGCGATTATGTCCTTCTTGTGATCGTTCCTTGTCTTCCTGGCTGATCCGTGGTCACTCGTGCGCGCTTCATGCTCTCCGGGTGCCTTTCTCCCGCGTCAACAACCCCTCCCCGGGGGCTGTTACGCGGTTGTACCGGTATCGCGTCAGGCCCGACTTTCGAAGAGGGGTGCGCGCCTGAAATAGTTCCCACCGATGTTCGCCATCCCTAGACTCCCGGCGACGGGGGAACTTCGGGGGACAATAAGTGGGGCATGGAGTGCCGGAACTCGTACTGGAATTGAACGGAAGGACCTGGACGCTCGATCCGTCCAGGTCATACACCCTGGGGCGTGATCCGCAGGGTGACCTGGTGATCGACGACGCCAGGGTCTCGTGGCGTCACGCCACCATCAGCTGGACAGGCCGCGGTTGGGTCATCGAGGACCACGGCAGCACCAACGGCACCTATGCGCAGGGTCGGCGCATCCACCAGATGGACCTCGCCGCAGGCTCCGTCGTACATCTCGGAAATGCCACTGACGGGCCCCGGCTGAGTCTTGCCGGCGCCAAGGGCGGCACCGGCGGGGAGCCGGAGGCCGGTGCGCAGGCGGCGGCGTCCTACCAGGCTTCGCAGCAGCAGAACTGGCAGCAGCAACCGCAGCACCAGCCCGCGCAGCACCAAGCACCAAAACATCAGCAGCAGGCGCCTCTCCAGCAGCAGGCACCCGCCCAGCAGCAGAACTGGCAGCAGCCCCAACAACAGGCTCTCCAGCAGCAAACACCGCAGTACCAGGCACAGGTGCCGCACCAGCAGGGTGGTGGAGCACCTGCCCACCAGGGCATGGGCTCGGGCGGCGCCGCGGGGGCCCCGCCGGTGCTCGGCGACCGCAGCCCGACCACCTTCCACCAGTTCTCGCTCGGCCGCGTGATGCGGATAGGCCGTGCGCTCGAGAACGAACTGGTCGTCTCCGACCTCCAGGTCTCGCGCCTGCACGCCGAGTTCACGGCGACGCCCGACGGCCGCTTCGAGATCCGTGACCTCGGATCCCACAACGGCACGTACGTCAACGGACAGCCGATAGCCAAGTCCGGCACCGTACTCCTCGGCCCGAACGACATCGTCGGCGTCGGCCACTCGACCTTCCGCCTCGTCGGCGACCGGCTCGAAGAGTTCGTCGACACCGGTGCGGTCTCCTTCTCAGCCCGCCACCTGACGGTGACGGTCGACGGCGGCAAGCAGATCCTCAAGGACGTCTCCTTCGGCCTCCCCGAGAAGTCGCTGGTCGCGGTCATCGGCCCGTCGGGCTCCGGCAAGTCCACCCTGCTCAAGGCGCTCACCGGCTACCGCCCCGCCGACCAGGGCGATGTCCTCTACGACAACCGGAATCTGTACAAGCAGTTCGCCGAGCTGCGCCAGCGCATCGGTCTGGTCCCGCAGGACGACATCCTGCACAAGGAGCTGACCGTCAGGAAGGCACTCAAGTACGCCGCCAAGCTCCGCTTCCCCGGTGACACCGCCGAGGCCGAGCGCGAGGCGCGTATCGACGAGGTGCTGCGCGAGCTGAAGCTCGACATCCACAAGGGCAAGAAGATCACCTCGCTCTCCGGCGGTCAGCGCAAGCGCGTGTCCGTGGCCCTGGAGCTGCTCACCAAGCCGTCGCTGATCTTCCTGGACGAGCCGACCTCCGGCCTCGACCCGGGCATGGACCGCGATGTCATGCAGTTGCTGCGCGGCCTCGCCGACGACGGCCGTACGGTCCTGGTCGTCACCCACTCCGTGGCCGAGCTGGCCATCTGCGACAAGCTGCTCGTAATGGCCCCCGGCGGTTCCGTCGCGTACTTCGGCCCGCCGGAGGAAGCGCTCAACTTCTTCGGCTACAGCACATGGGCGGATGTCTTCTCGGCGTTCGAGAACTACCGCGACTACGACTGGGCGGGCCGCTGGCGCGGTTCGCAGCACTACCAGATGTACGCCGCCGACATCGACGCCGTCGCCGTCCAGTCCGTCCCCATGCCGCCGCCGCAGCAGATGCGCCCGCCGAAGGCACAGAGCTGGGGTTCCCAGCTCTGGACGCTGATGCGCCGCTACACGTCGGTGATCGCGTCCGACAAGGGCTTCATGGGACTGATGGTGATCCTGCCGGCCGTCCTCGGCGTGGTCAGTCTCGTCATCCCGGCCGAATTCGGCCTCGGGCCGCCCGATCCGCCGGTCAAGTTCAACGGCAAGGCCGGCACGATCATGCTGATCATCGCGGTCGGCATGTGCTTCTCGGGCGCGGCCAACTCCGTACGTGAGCTGATCAAGGAACGAGTGATCTACGAACGGGAACGGGCCACCGGCCTGTCCCGCTCCGCGTATCTCATGTCCAAGGTCATCGTGCTCGGTGTGATCACGGCGTTCCAGGGCGTCATCATCTGCGGCATCGGCTTCGCCAACCGCGCGATGCCGGCGGAGGGGCTGCTCATGCCCCCGGCCGTCGAGATCTGCCTGGTCGTGATCGCCCTCGGCTTCACCTCGATGATGGTCGGTCTGGTCATCTCCTCGCTGGTGAAGACCGCCGAGAAGACGATGCCGCTGCTGGTCATGTTCGCGATCGTCCAGGTCGTCTTCACCGGCGTCCTCTTCCAGCTGTACGGCTCGCCGGGCCTGGAACAGTTCGCCTGGCTGATGCCCTCCCGCTGGGCCATCGCGGGCGCGGGCTCGACCCTCGACCTCCAGACGCTGATGCCGCCGTGGGACCCGCAGAAGCCCACCGATGTGGACGGTCTGTGGGAGCACTCGGTGGGCCAGTGGGGCATCAACATCACGATCCTGCTGGTGATGGGTGCCCTCTGCGGTGTCGCGGTGTCGCGTCTGCTGCGCCGTCACGAGCCGGAGGTCATGCGCAAGTAGCGATGCGCCCGGACGCCCACACCCGCGGGCGTCCACGCACACACGCCGGAGGGCGGCACCCCCTGTTCGGGGGTGCCGCCCTCCGGCGTTGTCACGCGTCGGTACGCCTCGTCGCGCACGGGCGACGCGTCAGTATGTGCTCAGCTCGACAGCGGGACGGCTGTCCCGCCGTCGGCCTGTCCGGTCGTCCGGGTGGGGACGGCTCAGTACGCGCTGTTGACGTTGTCCATCGAGCCGTACTTGTCAGCCGCGTAGTTGGCCGCGGCCACGATGTTGGAGACCGGGTTCCAGATGTTGTTCGGCGTTCCGGAGACGTGGTACGCCTTGAACGTCGGGGGGATGACCTGGAGCAGGCCCTTCGACGGGATGCCGTTCTGGGCGTTGATGTCCCAGTTGTTGATCGCCGACGGGTTGCCGGACGACTCGCGGAGGATGTTCCGGTGCAGACCGTCGTACGAACCGGGGATGCCCTTGGCCTTCATGATGGCCAGCGACTCACGGATCCAGCCGTCCAGGTTGTTCGCGTAGACAGGCTTGCGCTCGGCGGAGCGGCTGGCGGTCGTCGCCTTGCCACTGCGCTTCTCGGCGGCCTTGGCCTTGGCCTTCGCTTCGGCCTTCGCCTTGGCGGCGGCCTTGGCCTTCGCGGCCGCTTCGGCCTTGTCCTTGTCCGCTGCCTTCACCGCGGCGGCGTGAGCCTTGGCGGAGCTGTCGGCAGTGGTGTGCTGCTTGGCGATGATCGCGTGCACGGCCGAGGCCTGAGCGCTGTCCGAAGCCGACTTCCAGGCGACCTGCGAAGCGGCGACGGGCTGCTGCTGCGGCTCAGCGTCGGCGGTGGCGTTGCCACCGGGGACGAGCGAGAACGTGAGGGCCGCGACACCGGCGGCGGCTATGCCGGCGGCCGAAGCCTTCTGGGTCTTGTTCAGGCGACTGAGACCAGGGGTGCGTGACGAGAACATAGAGACGAACCTCTTCGAATAGCGGAAGTCGCGGAGGCCGGGCGGCCAGCCAACTCGGCGGCGACAGATGCAATTCTTAGCGGCCGCAAAAACGCGTGGCAAAGGTGTGACGTACGACCTCGGATAGTGGAACCAGGAGCCGTAATAGCGTCCCGTCCGCCTCTTATGCCGTGCTCACACCCAGGTTCCTTATCGACTAGCGAACTTCGTAAGTGATCCACGTCCTATGCTCGGGCTCACATCGGGGGCATAACGACTTGACCATGCGTTGCTTCAGCAATGCGAAACGTGAGTGTTTTCCCGGATAGCCCGTCCCCGCACTCCACGGGCGCCCGCCAAAGCCTCCCGGAGCCCCTTTCAGGGGCTCTCGCCGGGGAGAAGCAGATGGACATCCCCGAATTCGTGCCAGAGATAGCGCCGGCGCAGCGCCTCCCGGTACCCCCGCTCCAGCGCCTCCCGCCCGGCGATCGCCGCCAGCATCAGCAGATGCGAGGCCTCCGGCTCGTGCAGCCCGGTCAGCAGCCCGTCCACGGCCCGTACCCGGCGGCGGGGCGTCAGCACCAGATCCGTCCACCCCGAGGCCGCCCGCACCACCCCGTCCGGCCCCGCCGCCGACTCCAGGGCCCGCACCGCCGTCGTGCCCACCGCGACCACCTTCCCGCCGCCCGCCGCGGCCGCGTTCACCAGCCGGGCCGTAGCCTCCGGCACCTCGAAGCGCTCCGGATACGGCGGCTCGTACGCCTCCGCCGACGCCACCCCCGTATGCAGCGTGAGCGGCGCGAACCACACGCCCCGGCTCACCAGCTCCGCGATCAGACCCGTGGTGAAGGGCCGGCCGGCGCTCGGCATCTCCGCCGAGCCCGAGCCGTCGGGGGAGGGGAGCGCGAACACTGTCTGGTACGCGGACAGCGGCTGGTCCCGTTCCGTGTACCCGTAGCGGATGGGACGGCCGTAGCGGCGCAGCAGCCCCGGCACATCGGCGCAGGAGACCGTCGCCCACCACAGCCGTGCCCTCCCCGAGGCCAGCGGCTCCTCCAGGACGAGCCGCTCCCCGCCCGGCAGCCGTACGTTCGCCCCCACCGGACCCCCGGCCCGGGGCAGGGTGGTCCCCGCACCCGCCCGCCCGTCCGGAACCCGCAGCTCCACCGCCCACCGGCCGTCGTCACCGCGCGTGGAGAAGTGCACGACGACCCGCTCGCCGCCCAGGCGGCCGTTGACCGCGGCCGGGAGCGTGGCCGACGTATTGACGACCAGCACGTCCCCGGCCCGCAGCTGCCCCGGCAGCTCACGGAAGGCGTGGTGGGTGACCCGCGTCCCCCGGGACACCAGCAGCCGTACGTCGTCCCTGCCCGCCCCGCGCTGCTCCGCCGGGACCCGCGCCGACAGCTCCCCGGGCACCCGCAGCCCGTCCAGCAGGCTCCTGGCGCCTGGCCCCGGGCCCGTGGCGGGGACGGCCGTCTCCCTCATTCGGCCACCTCCAGCAACGAGGGGGCCGCGTACCGGCCGCTCGGCGGTCGCCGCTCCAGCAGCCGCAGGAAGCCCGGCACCACCGACTCCGGCGCCGGACGCGGATCGGCGTCGTCCGGCACTGCGGCCGCGTACAGGTCCGTCGCCATGTCACCCGGATCCACCGCCCACACCCGCAGCCCCGGCTCCTCCACCGCGAGTACCGCGGCGAGCTGGTCCAGCGCTGCCTTGGACGCCCCGTACCCGCCCCAGGTCTCGTACGCCTCGGCCGCCGCGTCGGAACTGACCGTGATCACCGAGCCCGCCGCGCTCGCCCGCAGCAGCGGCAGCGCCTCCCGCACGAGCCCGAGCGCCGCCACCACATTGGCCTCCAACGCCGCCCGGAGCCCGTCGAGCGGCAGCGCGTCCAGCCGCAGGAGCGGCTCCGCGCCCAGCGCGGAAGCGTTGCTCACCACCAGATCGAGCGCACCCAGCTCCGCCGCCGCGGCCACCAGCTCCGCCCGGTGCCCGGCGTCCGTGACATCCCCGGCGAGCGCCACCACGCGAGTCCCGTACGCCCCGGCCTCCCCGGCCGTCTCCCTCAGTACGCGCGCGGTCCTGGCATCCAGCACCAGATCCCAGCCGCGCCGGGCGAGCGCCGACGCCAGCGCGCGCCCCAGTCCCTTCGAAGCCCCTGTGATGATCGCCACCGGCATGACGTCCACTCCTTCTCACGTCGACGTGCCCCACCTGACGCACCCAACGTAGGAACCCGTGACCCTCCGCCGCCTCGTACGCGGGCCCCGTCCCACCAGGGCATTTCGGCCTAGGCCAACAGCCCCGGCCGACTGCGTCTCCGGTCCGATACGACGTGTCCCGCCCGCCGGTACGGTGAGATCATGAGCCACCGACCGAGTTCCGGCCTGGCCGCCGTGAGCACCGCACTTCTCGCGATGAGCAGGCATCTGGAGGTGCGTGACGTCCTCAAGACGATCGTCGCCTCGGCCCGCGAACTGCTCGACGCCGAGTACGCGGCGCTCGGCGTCCCGGACGACCACGGCGGGTTCGCCCAGTTCGTCGTGGACGGTGTCAGCGACGAACAGTGGAAGGCCATCGGCCCGCTGCCGCGTCAGCACGGCATCCTCGCCGCGATGCTCCACGACGAGAAGGCCGAGCGGCTCGCGGACGTACGCGAGGACCCCCGCTTCGAGGGCTGGCCCGCCGCGCACCCCGACATGTCGGACTTCCTCGGCCTGCCGGTCAGGGACGGCGACGAGACCCTCGGCGCGCTCTTCCTTGCCAACAAACGCTGCCCCAAGCCGGACGGCGGCTGCGGATTCACCGAGGAGGACGAGGAACTCCTCTCGATCCTCGCCCAGCACGCCGCGATCGCCCTCACCAACGCCCGGCTGTACGAGCGCAGCCGCGAACTCACCATCGCCGAGGAGCGCTCGCGCCTCGCCCACGAACTGCACGACGCCGTCAGCCAGAAACTCTTCTCGCTACGGCTGACGGCCCAGGCGGCCGCCGCCCTGGTGGACCGCGACCCCGACCGTGCCAAGGACGAACTCCAGCAGGTCGCCGCGCTCGCCGCGGAGGCGACCGAGGAACTGGGCGCCGCCGTCGTCGAGTTGCGCCCCGCGGCCCTGGACGAGGACGGTCTGGTCAACACGCTCCGTACCCAGATCAGGGTGCTCGACCGCGCGCACTCCGCCCGGGTCACTTTCGAGAGCCGCGCGGTACGAGCCCTTCCGGCGGCCCAGGAGGAGGCGCTCCTGCGCGTGGCCCAGGAAGCCCTGCACAACGCGCTGCGTCACTCCGGCGCCGACCGGGTCGATGTCGTCCTCGCCCGTCGGGGCCAGGGCGCGGCCCTCTCGGTCACCGACAACGGCAAGGGCTTCGAACCCCGGACGGTCCGCCGGGCGGGCCGCCACCTCGGCCTGGTCTCGATGCGCGACCGGGCGAGTGGGGTGGGCGGCAGACTCCGGGTGCGATCGGCACCCGGCCAAGGCACCACGATCGAGATGGAGGTGCCCGGTGGCTGAACAGGACAGGGGCAGCGCGAGGCCGGACGGGCGGGCCATCCACGTACTGCTGGTGGACGACCACCAAGTGGTGCGCCGTGGACTCCGTACCTTCCTGGAGATCCAGGACGACATCAAGGTCGTCGGCGAGGCGTCCGACGGCGCCGAGGGAGTCGCCCGCGCCGAGGAACTGCGCCCCGACGTCGTCCTGATGGACATCAAGATGCCCGGCATGGACGGCATCGAGGCGCTGCGAAAACTCCGGGGCCTCGACAATCCGGCCAGGGTCCTGATCGTCACGAGCTTCACCGAACAGCGCACCGTGGTCCCGGCGTTGCGCGCCGGAGCCTCCGGCTACGTCTACAAGGACGTCGATCCCGAGGCCCTGGCCGGTGCCATCCGCTCCGTCCACGCGGGCCACGTGCTCCTCCAGCCGGAGGTCGCGGGCGCGCTGCTGGCCCAGGACGACCCCAACAGCGGCCAGGGGAGGGGCACCTCGCTCACCGAACGGGAGCGAGAGGTACTCGGCCTGATCGCCGACGGACGCTCCAACCGGGAAATCGCCCGCGCCCTGGTGCTCTCCGAGAAAACCGTGAAGACGCACGTATCGAACATTCTGATGAAGCTGGATCTCTCGGACCGAACACAAGCCGCCCTGTGGGCCGTCCGACATGGGCTTACGGACTAATTGACGCGATTGTCCTTCAGTCCGAGATTCATACCGTCGTGTGTATGTCACCCACACGGCGCATCCTGATCGCGGGTCGGGCGTTCTTCATGGCGTGCGGCGACGAATGGTCGCCACACGTGATGATCGCGATTAAGGAATATCCCATGAACGTTGCCAAGAAGGCCGCCCTGGTTCTCGTCACCGCCGGTCTCGCCGCGGGTGCCTCCGCAGGCGCCGCTTTCGCCACCGACGGCGGTGCCCACGCCAACGGCTCGGCGCAGCACAGCCCGGGTGTCGGCTCCGGCAACGCGGTCCAGGTCCCGGTCGCCGTCCCGGTCAATGTGACCGGCAACACGGTGACCGTGATCGGCCTGCTGAACCCGGCGTTCGGCAACCACTCCGTGAACCACTGACGACCAGCCCCCACCGGCCCCACCCACGCCAGGGGTGGGGCCACCGGCATGTCCGAGCCGACCACTGCCGACGTGCGGACGAGGAACCGGCGGGAGGGGGCCGGGGCCGCAGGAGGTGACGTGTCCGGACGTAAAGCGTGATTTGTGCCGCAGGCCGGCCCGCACCCGAAAAACAACCCGCACGCGGCGTAAATCATGCAGTCCGGACATGCGCCTCCGGAGGCGCCGGCCCCCGCACCACCCACGGCACACACCGCACCCGCGACCGCACCCCGCGCCGGACGGCGACACCGCACCCTGCGCCGGACGGCGACACCGCACCCTGCGCCGGACGGCGACACCGCACCCTGCGCCGGACGGCGACACCGCACCCTGCGCCGGACGGCGACACCGCA
>NZ_JBIUTF010000002.1:1411500-1418765 GCF_044741745.1 Streptomyces sp. NPDC088116
CACCCCGCGCCGGACGGCGACACCGCACCCCGCCCGACGGCGCCCAGGACCCGCCCCGCCCGACGGCAACACCTCACCCCCGTTCCCGCTCCTCCACATACGCGTTGTACGACGCCACCTGCGCCCGCCGAGCAAACCGCTCCACCGGCCGCAACGCCTCCCCCCGCGCCGCCATCTCCGACGCGCTCACCGCGCCCCCGTGCCCGTGCTCGTACGCCAGCGAGACCAGCAGCCCGATCCGCTGCGCGAGTTCGAGCACCCGCACAGCCCGCGGCGGATACCCCGGAGCCAGCACCTCGCGCCCCCGCTCGGCCCGCGCCCGGTACGCGTCCAGCGCGGCCTCGGCCGCCGGCCCGGACGCGGCCACATCCAGCCGGGAGAGCATGTCGGTCGCCTCCCGCAGCGCCTCGGCCAGCTCGCGCTCCGCCTCCCCGAGGGAGGGCACGTCCACCGGTGGCGCTTCCCGTACGGGCAGGCAGTGCCAGACGACCTCGACGTGCTGGTCGCCGTCGGGGCCCACCGAGGTCACCGCGGGGACGAGCCCGTACGGCGCCCCCGTGGCGATCACCGCCTCCTCCGCCTCCAGCGCGCGTGCGTTGAACTCGGGCGGTCCACTCAGCCCGAGCGGATGCCCCGGCGCGGGCAGCGCGATCCGGAACCCGGTCACTCCGAGCGCCCGCAACCGCCCCAGCGCCAGCGTGAGCCCGACGGGGCCGGCCTCGCCGGGCAGGCCCTCCACCCGGTGCACGGCATCGTCGCCGACCACGGCGAGCATGGCGTCGTCCGGCGATACAAACCCGGCCAACAGGGCGTTTCCCCAAGCGGCCAGCAGTCCTGAGCGTGGTTGCGAAAGCATGGACCCAGCCTAAGGAACCCGGGGTATCGGACCTCACAGCCGGGCGGCCCGACCGGTGGCGTAGGTTTTCCCTGGGGGCCGCGCCTACCGGCGCATCCGAAACCTCAAGACGATTGCATGGGGAGACAACGCGCTCATGAGCGATGTACTGGAGCTGGTGGACGTATCCGTGGTCCGCGACGGACGTGCTCTGGTGGACGATGTCTCGTGGTCGGTCAAGGAGGGGGAGCGCTGGGTGATCCTCGGCCCCAACGGCGCCGGCAAGACCACTCTCCTCAATCTCGCGTCCAGCTATCTCTTCCCGACCACCGGCAAGGTGAAGATCCTCGGCGAGCGCCTCGGCAAGGTCGACGTCTTCGACCTCCGTCCCCGGATCGGCATCGCGGGCATCGCCATGGCCGAGAAGCTGCCCAAGCGCCAGACGGTCCTCCAGACCGTGCTCACCGCCGCGTACGGCATGACGGCGTCCTGGAACGAGGACTACGACGAGGTCGACGAGCAGCGCGCCCGCGCCTTCCTCGACCGGCTCGGCATGACCGGGTTCCTGGACCGCAAGTTCGGCACGCTCTCCGAGGGCGAGCGCAAGCGCACCTTGATCGCCCGCGCGATGATGACCGACCCCGAACTGCTCCTCCTGGACGAGCCCGCGGCCGGCCTGGACCTCGGCGGACGCGAGGACCTCGTACGCCGTCTCGGCCGCTTGGCCCGCGACCCGTACGCCCCCTCCATGATCATGGTCACTCACCATGTCGAGGAGATCGCGCCGGGCTTCACCCATGTCCTTATGATCCGCCAGGGCAAGGTGCTCGCCGCCGGTCCCGTGGAGACGGAGCTCTCCTCCCGCAACCTCTCGCTCTGCTTCGGGCTCCCGCTCGTCGTCGAACGCACGGGCGACCGCTGGACCGCGCAGGGACTGCCGCTCAGCTGACTGGTTATCACCCCTGTCCCGAGAGGGACCCCCGGACCTACCATGACCATGTGGAAATCGACGCATGGGTGTGGTGGCTGATCGGCGCCGTCGGACTGGGCATTCCGCTCGTCATCACGGCGATGCCCGAATTCGGCATGTTCGCGGTCGGCGCCGTCGCCGGCGCCGTCGTCGCGGCGCTGGGCGGCGGAGTGGTGGCCCAAGTGCTGGTGTTCGTCGTGGTGTCCGTCGCGCTCATCGCGGTCGTACGCCCGCTGGCGGCCCGGCAGCGCGGCGCGAGCCCCGGATCGGCCACCGGAATCGACGCCCTGAGGGGCCGTCAGGCCGAGGTCCTGGAGCGGGTGGACGGCAGAGGTGGCCGAATCAAGCTCGCCGGTGAGGTCTGGTCGGCGCGCTCCTACGACGACCAAGCGACGTTCGAACCAGGCCAACAGGTCGATGTGGTCGAAATCGACGGTGCGACAGCCGTCGTGATGTGAGCCAACCGACCTGAACGGTCCCCACGTACGTCCCCCGTCTGAGAAACTCGATCATCGGAACATCCGGCAGCGAAGGGCCCGAGGAACGCGATGCCATCAATCATCATCGTCCTGGTCATCCTGGTGGTGCTTGTATTCATCGCCTTGATCAAGACGATCCAGGTCATCCCGCAGGCAAGCGCCGCCATCGTCGAGCGGTTCGGCCGCTACACACGCACACTCAACGCGGGACTGAACATCGTCGTTCCGTTCATAGACTCGATCCGCAACCGGATCGACCTCCGTGAACAGGTCGTCCCGTTCCCGCCCCAACCGGTGATCACCCAGGACAACCTGGTCGTCAACATCGACACCGTCATCTACTACCAGGTGACCGACGCCCGCGCGGCGACGTACGAAGTCGCCAGCTACATCCAGGCGATCGAACAGCTCACCGTCACCACCCTGCGCAACATCATCGGTGGCATGGACCTGGAGCGGACCCTCACCTCCCGTGAGGAGATCAACGCGGCCCTGCGCGGCGTCCTCGACGAAGCCACCGGCAAGTGGGGCATCCGCGTCAACCGCGTCGAGCTGAAGGCCATCGAACCGCCGACCTCCATCCAGGACTCGATGGAGAAGCAGATGCGCGCCGACCGTGACAAGCGCGCCGCGATCCTCACCGCGGAAGGCATCCGCCAGTCCCAGATCCTCACCGCGGAGGGCGAGAAGCAGTCCGCGATCCTCCGCGCCGAGGGCGAGTCCAAGGCGGCCGCCCTGCGCGCCGAGGGTGAGGCCCAGGCGATCCGTACGGTCTTCGAGTCGATCCACGCGGGCGACCCCGACCAGAAGCTGCTGTCGTACCAGTACCTCCAGATGCTCCCCAAGATCGCCGAGGGAGACGCCAACAAGCTCTGGATCGTGCCCAGCGAGATCGGCGACGCCCTCAAGGGGCTCAGCGGAGCCTTCGGCAACCTCGGCGGCGGCGTGCCCGGCTTCGACACCGCCAAGGAACGCCCCCAGAACACCCCGCTGGACTGATCGGACCTGCCCCTCGTGCATGATCGGTGCATCCGGCACCGATCACCGAGGGGCAGTGCACCGTGACCATCTGGGAGATGCTCGCCGTTTTCGTCGCGGGGATCAGCGCCGGGACCATCAACACCATCGTCGGTTCCGGCACGTTGATCACCTTCCCCGTCCTGCTGGCGACCGGCCTCCCGCCGGTCACCGCGACCGTCTCCAACGCCCTTGGCCTGATACCGGGTTCGATCAGCGGAGCCATCGGCTACCGCGCCGAACTCACCGGCCAGCGCCGCCGCATCCTGATCCTGAGCGGCGCGGCACTCGTCGGCGGACTCAGCGGCGCCACACTGCTGCTCCTGCTGCCCTCGACGGCCTTCGAGACGATCGTGCCCGTCCTGGTCACGCTCGCCCTCGTCCTGGTGATCCTCCAGCCCCGGCTCGCCAGGACCGTCCAGGCCCGCCGCGAACGGAAGGGCACCCAGGCCCGCCCCAACGGCGGCCCGTTCCTGTTCGCCGGACTACTGCTCGCCAGTGTGTACGGCGGCTACTTCACGGCGGCCCAGGGCATCATCTATCTCTCCCTGATGGGCATGCTGCTCGACGACAGCATGCAGCGCCTCAACGCCGTCAAGAACGTCCTCGCCGCCGTCGTCAACAGCGTCGCCGCGCTTTTCTTCCTCTTCGTCGCGGAGTTCGACTGGACGGCGGTCGTGCTCATCGCCGTGGGCTCGGCCCTGGGCGGTCAGCTCGGCGCCAAGGTCGGCCGCCGACTGCCACCGGTGGCACTGCGCATCCTGGTGGTGGCGGTCGGCGTGGTCGCCATCGTCCAACTGCTGATCCGCAGGTACGGATAGGACACAGCGGGCAGGGCCTACGCGGCCGGCCGGGCGGCGGGGAGCCCGGCGACCGCGCCGGCCACCCCGGCCAGCCACGGTGGCAGCTCCGAGCGCTCACCCGCTCGCAGCGAGAGCAGCATCGCGTCGGCCGGGGACGGCACGAACGGCTGGAACAGCAGCGGCATTCCCGCCTGCTCCGGCGTACGGTCGGCCTTCCGGTGGTTGTCCTCGGCGCAGGAAGCGACCGTATTCAGCCAGCTGTCAGCCCCTCCCCGGGACCGCGGCACCACGTGGTCCACCGTCGACGCGCGTCTGCCGCAGTAGGCGCACCGGTGCTGGTCCCGTATCAGAACCCCTCGCCTCGACCACGGAGCCTGTCTTCGGAAGGGCACCCGGACAAACCGGCAGAGCCTGATCACCCGGGGCACCGGAAGCTCCACCGCGGCGGCGCGCACGCGAAGGGCGGGGTGGGCCTGTTCGACGACGGCCTTGTCCTGGAGCACCAGCACCACCGCACGGTTGAGTGTCACCGTCGACAGCGGCTCGAAGCTCGCATTCAGTACCAGCGTGTCCCGCATCCCGCCCACCTCCCGTGTGCCGGCCCAGCCCCGTCGACGGGGGCCCTTGGGCTTGGATCAACTCTGGCCGGGCGCGCCACGAGGGACAACACAATAAAAAATGCCCTGCCCTGATCTCTCCAAGACCAGGGCAGGGCAAACAACAGGCAAACGGTCAGCCCCCGGCGGGAGCCGCGTACTCCCCGATGAGCTGCGCACGCGCCAGCGTGTGAAACCGCAGATTGAATCCCACGAAAGCAGGCGAGCCGTCGCTGTCGGGCCCCAACTTCTCGCTGTCCACCGCGTACACCGTGAATACGTAACGATGCGCCGGATCCCCGGGAGGCGGCGCCGCGCCACCGAAGTCCTTCGACCCGTAGTCGTTACGCGCCTGCACGGCGCCCTCGGGCAGCCCTTCGAACGCACCGCTGCCCGCGCCCACCGGAAGCTCGTTGACCGACGCCGGGATGTCGAAGACCACCCAGTGCCAGAACCCGCTGCCGGTCGGCGCGTCAGGATCGAAGCACGTCACGGCGAAGCTCTTGGTCTCCGCCGGAAAGCCTTCCCACCGCAGGTGCGGCGAGGTGTTCCCGGCAGCATGGACCTGGGCGTCCTTCAGCACCGCCCCGGGCGAGACGTCATCGCTCACCACGCTGAACGACGGCACCTGCGGATGGAAGTCATGAGGGAGGGGAGCCCTCTTCGCCTCGGTCACGTCTGAACCTCCGAATCGGCTGTCCTGCCTTGCGGAATCGAGCCTAGTGCCCGGCCCTAGAGCCAATTGCGACGGCCACCCACCTCGGCGAGCCACTGATTGAGGTAGGCGGACCAGTCGGTGTCCTGGAAGCCGTCGAGCCCCACCTGGAAGGCCCTGAACGAGTCGCTGCCCTCGCTGAACAGCCCCGGCTTCTTGTCCATCTCCAGGATGACGTCCATCTCGCGGTCGTCCGCGACGAAGGTCAACTCGACCTGGTTCAGCCCGCGGTACTGCTGCGGCGCGAAGAACTCGATCTCCTGGTAGAACGGCAGCCGCTGCCGCGTCCCGCGGATGTGGCCACGCTCCATGTCGGCGCTCTTGAAGCGGAAGCCCAGCTGGATGAAGGCGTCGAGGATCGCCTGCTGCGCCGGCATCGGGTGGACGTTGATCGGGTCCAGGTCACCGGAGTCCAGCGCCCGCGCGATCGCCAGCTCCGTGGTCACTCCGATGTTCATCCCACGCAGCTGCTGCCCGTCGATGGTCGTGATCGGGGTCTCCCACGGGATCTCCAGACCGAACGGGACCACATGGACGGCCCCGGCCTGCACCTCGAAGGCCCCACCGATGCTCTCCTTGGTGAACTCGATGTTCTGCTTGCTCTCCTGGTCGCCGCCCTCGACCTCGACCCGCGCCTGGAGGCCGATGCTGAGCCCCTCGATCCGCTGGTTCACGGAGCCGCCCTGGAGCCGCACCTCGCCCTGGACGACGCCGCCGGGGACGACGTTCGACTCGGTCAGCTCCGTCTCGACGGACGCGCCCCCGGCACCCATGCTCGCGAGCAGCTTCTTGAAGCCCATATCCACTCCTTCTAGGTCCTGACCTCTACATACGCGCCATGGCGGTGACTGGTTCCCGATCTCAGGCTTCCGGTCCCCGGTTTCCGGTTCCCCAGTACGCTCGTACGCCATGACCGAGAGCTCCGACCGTATGCCGCTGCCGCGGGACTTCTTCGACCGCCCTGTCCTCGAGGTCGCGCCCGACCTCCTGGGCCGAACGCTGGTGCGCAGTACGGATGACGGACTCATCGAGGTCCGGCTCACGGAAGTAGAGGCATACGCGGGGGAGATCGACCCGGGCTCGCACGCCTTCCGCGGCCGCACGGCCCGCAACGCGGTGATGTTCGGGCCGCCCGGTCACGCGTACGTCTACTTCACCTACGGGATGTGGCACTGCCTCAACCTGGTGTGCGGCCCCGAGGGCATGGCGAGCGGGGTCCTGCTGCGGGCGGGCGAGATCCGTACCGGCGCCGAACTGACCCGCAAGCGTCGACTCTCGGCCCGCCACGACAGGGAATTGGCCAAAGGCCCGGCCCGCCTGGCCACGGCCCTTGATGTCGGCCGGGACCTCAACGGCACGGACGTCTGCGCCGGACCCGGATCGCCCTTGTCGGTACTGACGGGCCGCCCGATCACGGCTGACCAGGTCCGCAGCGGCCCCCGTACGGGAGTGGGCGGTGACGGAGCCGGCCACCCCTGGCGCTTCTGGATCGACGGTGACCCATCGGTCAGCCCCTACCGCGCTCATGCCCCGCGCAAACGCCGAACTTGACTCGCTCAGGAGGCTCCCCTAACGTAGCCCGAGCCGCACTTCACGGGTCCTGCTGTCAGCAGCCCCCGCAGCGGCCATCCACTCCTTACGATCAGACCCCAACGGGTATGTACTTTCGGCGTGCCGAAATACAGGCTCAATGGCTCGATTATGAGCCGGACCGGGATTCGGTTAAAGTAGTGAACAGCCGAAAGGCAAAAGGCCAATCCAAAGGCCGCCAGAATTCTTGAGGCAGACAGTAGCGCCGAGTGAATCTGGTAGAGTCGGAACCGCTGGAAAGGGAAACGCGAAAGCGAAGA
>NZ_JBIUTF010000003.1:0-832411 GCF_044741745.1 Streptomyces sp. NPDC088116
TACTGCAGGGGGGACCCTGTGGGAGAGTAGGACGCCGCCGAACAATTGTTGTGGGAATGCCCCGTACCAGTCATGGTACGGGGCATTCCTGCGTTTTAGAGCAATTTTCAGGAGATGTCCGGTTACCCCCTTGCGTCCAGGTGACGATGCTGAGGGTAAGGTCAGGAGGCATCGTCGGCATTTTCCACACAGGAGGCCCCCGGGTGGAGGTCCAGGAGACTCGCGTTCAGACGGACCGGGTGCTCACCATCCCGAACATTCTCAGCATGGCCCGCCTCATCGGCGTCCCGCTCTTCCTGTGGCTGATTCTTCGCCCCGAGTTCGGGGGGCCCAACAGCGACGGCTGGGCCCTGCTGGTGCTGATGCTGAGTGGTGTCAGCGACTACCTCGACGGCAAGCTCGCACGCAAGTGGAACCAGATCAGCAGCCTGGGGCGGCTACTGGACCCCGCCGCGGACCGGCTCTACATCCTTTCCACCCTCCTCGGGCTCACCTGGCGGGAGATCCTGCCGCTCTGGCTCACCGTGGCGCTGTTGGCCCGGGAACTGGTGCTTCTGGTGATGGTGGCAATCCTCCGCCGGCACGGCTATCCGCCTCCCCAGGTGAACTTCCTCGGGAAGGCGGCTACGTTCAACTTGATGTACGCCTTCCCGCTTCTGCTCCTCAGTGACGGAAGTGGATGGCTTGCGTCACTCGCCGAAGTTTTCGGATGGGCGTTCGCAGGATGGGGTACAAGTCTCTATTGGTGGGCAGGAATCCTGTATGTGGTCCAAGTCCGCCGGCTCGTCAAAGCGGACACCGTGGCCGATTGAGCTCGTCGCAGTGGTGCCATGCAGAGTCGCTGGTCCACACCTGACGCCAAGGGGCCACTGTCCGGACGGGTGAAGTCGGCGAGACCGTCTCTTCAAGGAGGACGCTTCCGACATGAAGGCCGTCGTGATGGCCGGTGGCGAAGGTACTCGACTTCGTCCCATGACCTCTAGCATGCCCAAGCCGCTCCTGCCGGTCGTAAACCGGCCGATCATGGAGCATGTGCTACGGCTGCTCAAGCGTCATGGGCTCAGCGAGACCGTCGTCACCGTGCAATTCCTCGCCTCCCTCGTCAAGAACTATTTCGGCGACGGAGAAGAGCTCGACATGGAGCTCACCTACGCCAACGAGGAGAAGCCGCTCGGCACCGCAGGGAGTGTGAAGAATGCCGAGGAAGCCCTCAAGGACGACACCTTCCTCGTCATTTCCGGTGACGCCCTCACCGATTTCGACCTGACCGATCTCATCGCTTTCCACAAGGAGAAGGGCGCACTGGTGACGGTGTGCCTGACCCGTGTGCCGAATCCGCTGGAATTCGGTATCACCATCGTGGACGAGGAAGGGAAGGTCGAACGCTTCCTGGAGAAGCCCACATGGGGTCAGGTCTTCTCGGACACCGTGAACACGGGCATCTATGTGATGGAGCCCGAGGTCTTCGACTACGTCGAAGCGGATGTCTCGGTGGACTGGTCCGGTGACGTCTTCCCTCAGCTGATGAAGGAGGGCAAGCCGATCTACGGCTATATCGCCGAGGGCTACTGGGAGGACGTGGGCACGCACGAGAGCTACGTCAAGGCCCAGGCAGATGTGCTCGAGGGCAAAGTCGACGTCGATATCGACGGCTTCGAGATGTCACCCGGTGTCTGGGTGGCCGAGGGCGCCGAAGTGCATCCCGACGCCGTTCTGCGGGGCCCCCTGTACATCGGTGACTACGCCAAGGTCGAAGCCGACGCCGAGATTCGCGAACACACCGTCGTCGGATCCAATGTGGTCGTCAAGACCGGCGCGTTCCTTCACAAGGCCGTCGTCCACGACAACGTCTACATCGGCCAGCACAGCAACCTCCGCGGCTGCGTGATCGGCAAGAACACCGACATCATGCGCGCGTGCCGGATCGAGGACGGCGCGGTCATCGGCGACGAGTGTCTCGTCGGCGAGGAATCGATCATCCAGGGCAATGTGCGGGTCTATCCGTTCAAGACCATCGAGGCCGGCGCTTTCGTCAACACCTCGGTGATCTGGGAATCCAGGGGCCAGGCACACCTCTTCGGAGCCCGTGGTGTCTCCGGCATCCTGAACGTCGAGATCACGCCGGAAGTGGCGGTGCGGCTGGCCGGCGCGTACGCCACGACCCTGAAGAAGGGGTCCACCGTCACCACGGCGCGAGACCACTCGCGTGGTGCCCGCGCGCTCAAGCGGGCAGTGATCTCCTCGCTCCAGTCCAGCGCCATCGACGTACGGGACCTGGAGAATGTGCCGCTGCCTGTAGCCCGGCAGCAGACCGCCCGCGGCAGTGCCGGCGGCATCATGATCCGTACCACCCCGGGTGTGCCCGACTCCGTCGACATCATGTTCTTCGACGAACGGGGCGCCGACCTGTCGCAAGGCGGTCAGCGAAAGCTGGACCGGGTGTACGCGCGGCAGGAGTACCGCCGTGCCTTCCCCGGAGAGATCGGGGATCTGCACTTCCCCGCCAGCGTCTTCGACTCGTACACCGGCTCGCTGCTCCGCAATGTCAACACGACGGGGATCGCGGACGCCGGGCTCAAGGTCGTGGTCGACGCGTCCAACGGCAGCGCCGGCCTGGTGCTGCCCAGTCTGCTGGGCCGGCTCGGCGTCGATTCGCTGACCATCAACCCGGGCCTGGACGAGTCCCGCCCGACCGAGACGGCCGAATCACGCCGCTCCGGACTGGTCAGGCTCGGCGAGATCGTCGCCTCAGCGCGTGCCGCGTTCGGTGTCCGGTTCGACCCCGTCGGCGAGCGGCTGTCGCTCGTCGACGAGCGGGGCCGGATCATTGAGGACGACCGGGCCCTGCTCGTGATGCTCGATCTGGTCGCCGCCGAGCGGCGCAGCGGGCGGGTGGCGCTGCCCGTGACCACGACGAGGATCGCCGAGCAGGTCGCGGCGTACCACGGGACACAGGTGGAGTGGACGACCACGTCGCCGGACGATCTGACCCGGGTGGGCCGGGAGGATTCCACGATCTTCGGCGGTGACGGGCGCGGAGCCTTTATCGTGCCGGAGTTCAGCAGCGTCCTCGACGGTACGGCCGCCTTTGTGCGGCTGATCGGCCTGGTGGCCCGTACACAGCTCACCTTGAGCCAGATCGACGCCCGGATCCCGAGCGCCCACGTGCTGCGGCGGGATCTGGCGACTCCGTGGGCCGTCAAGGGCCTGGTGATGCGCAGTGTCGTGGAAGCGGCCGGGGACCGGCAGGTGGACACGACGGACGGCGTACGGGTGGTGGAGGCCGACGGCCGGTGGGTCATGGTGCTTCCGGACCCCGCGGAGGCCGTCACCCATCTGTGGGCGGAAGGACCTGACGACGCGTCCGCCCAGGAGCTGCTCGACGAATGGTCGGCCGTCGTGGACAGCGCCGGTCACTGAGCACCCGCAACCGGTGTGCCGTAGGGCGGCTCATGCCGCCGTACGGCACACCGGTGGGGCCATTCGGAGGTAAGGTCGCCGACGTGCGACGATGTGCGGCATGTCGCAGCACCCCCCCAACCGGAGTACCGCCTCTCCGCCGCCGCGTCCCGACGCGTCGATGTCGCTGCTGAACAATGTGATGGACCACAGTCTCGACGAGGGTTACGCGGAGGCAGCGGCCCGCAGGGACGCCGAGGAAGGCGGACTTCCGCGTACGCTCCGGGCCAAGCTCGGACTCGCGGCGGGACTGGTACTGGCCGCCCTGGTGGTCACGGTCGGCGCGGCCCAGGCGCGGATCTCCGCCCCGGTGGTGGCGAAGGAACGCGAGGAACTCATCGACCGGATCGACTCGGAGACCTCCACGGCCGACTCGTTGGAACGGACGGTGGAGAAGCTCCGTACCGAGGTCGGCGAGCGTCAGCGCGCGGCACTGCGGGAGCACGGCGGCGACCAGGGCGAGTTGGTCGCTCTGCTCTCCGGAGCGACGCCCGTGCACGGTCCGGGCGTGAAGCTGGTCGTCGACGACGCCAAGAACTCAGAATCGGATGGCGGCGGACCGCGCGAGAGCAGTAGCTTCTCCGACACGGGCCGGGTGCGCGACCGGGACATGCAGCGCGTCGTCAACGGCCTCTGGGAGTCGGGCGCGGAAGCGATCTCGATCAACGGACAGCGACTGACCTCGCTGTCGGCGATCCGGGCCGCGGGTGACGCCATACTGGTCGACAACAGGCCACTGGTGCCGCCGTACACGGTGCTCGCGGTGGGGAACGGGAAAAAGCTGAGCACCAAATTCCAGGACAGCGCCGACGGCCAGTATCTGCACTCTCTACAGGAGAGCTTCGGCGTCCGTACCAGCATTTCCGAGCAGGAAGAGGTGCGTCTGCCGGCCGCGCCGAGCCTGATCGTACGTACAGCAGAGCCGAAGGCCACCGACGCCGGCAAGGGCAACGGGCAGAGCACGGCCGACAGTGGGAAGGGCACATCGTGATCGCCGTACTGGGCCTCGTCGTGGGAGTCGTGGTCGGACTGTTGGTCCGGCCCGAAGTACCGGCGGTGGTCGAGCCCTATCTGCCGATCGCCGTCGTCGCGGCTCTCGACGCGGTCTTCGGTGGCCTGCGGGCCATGCTCGACGGGATCTTCGTCGACAAGGTGTTCGTCGTCTCCTTCCTGTCGAACGTCGTGGTGGCCGCGCTCATCGTCTTCCTGGGCGACAAGCTGGGCGTGGGCGCGCAGTTGTCCACCGGCGTGGTGGTCGTGTTCGGTATCCGTATCTTCTCCAACGCTGCCGCGATCCGCCGGCACGTGTTCCGGGCGTGAGGCCGATGAGCAACGGAGAGACACCCAAGAACGAGGACGGCAACGCGGACGGCCCGGAGGGCACACCGCCCACCTCGCCGGAGCCGGAACCCCAACAGCTCACCGGACGCCAGCGGTTGGCGGACGGCCTGTGGCCGCCGCGTGTCACGCGGGCTCAACTCGTCGTCGCCCTGCTGCTGTTCGTGCTCGGTCTCGGACTCGCCATCCAGGTACGGTCCAACAACGACGACAGCGCCCTGCGAGGCGCCCGTCAGGAGGATCTTGTACGGATCCTCGATGAACTGGATGACCGTACTCAGCGTCTTGAAGACGAGAAGCAGCGCCTCGATGCCCAGCGCACCGAACTGGAGACCAGCTCGGACCAGGCCGAGGAGGCGCGTAAGCAGACGAAGGAGAAGGAGCAGCAGTTGGGGATCCTGGCCGGCACGGTCGCCGCGCAGGGGCCCGGTATCACGCTGACCGTCAATGACCCGAACGGCACGGTCGAACCGGACATGCTGCTCGACACGGTCCAGGAGCTGCGCGCCGCGGGCGCCGAGGCCATCCAGGTCAATGACGTACGGGTCGTCGCGAATACGTATTTCTCGGGTACGGGCGGTGACCTCCGGGTCGACGGCAGGGCGGTCAAGGCGCCGTACCACTTCAAGGTCATCGGTAAGCCGCAGGATCTGGAGCCCGCCCTGAACATTCCGGGCGGGGTGGTCCAGACGCTGGAGAAGGAGCAGGCCACGGCCACGGTGGCGCGGGCTGAGAAGATCATTGTGGATGCCTTGCGACCGGTGAAGCGCCCTGGCTACGCTCGGTCGTCATCGCAGTGAGGCGGGGGCGCATGGCAGCCGCCGGACGCGGGCATGAGGTTGCGGGGGGTCGCCGCACGAACAGTGCGGTGTGTGGTGGAAACTGTCCGGTGGTTACGGACGTTGTCAAGATGTCCGGGTCGGCAGGTGTGTTCATTCAGGGTTCGTCCTGCCCCACGGGCGGGTCTGTATCGGTCAAGGGGAATCGCCCGTGAAGTTGTTTGGGAAGTTGTTCGGCAAGAGTGCGCGTGAGGACAGTGGCGGCTCCGCCCGCCATCGCGCGTCGCGTCATGGCGGGAGCGAGGAACCGGGCGGCGAGCGTCCGCTCTTCCGTGACCAGGTGGGTGGTGAGGCCCCCGGCGCGTCGTCTGTTGACCCTGCCGGTCCCGGCCGCATAGGTTTCGGGGATTCATCTGCCCCTGGGGGGCAGCCGCGGCAGGAGGACCCGTCTATGTCGGCCTTGCCGGTCTGTACGAGGTGTGGGCACCGCAATGCGGAGGCCAGCCGGTTCTGCTCCAACTGTGGTGCGCCGCTGCGAGGCGGGGTGCCCCCGGAGCGTGCTTCGGAGACGACCTCGACGATCTCCATCTCGGGCATCGAGGCGTACGACTCCGAGGTGACCGGTCAGACGTCCGTTCCGTCGCTGACGCCGGAGGCGCAGGCCGCCGTCGACGCGCTGCCGCTCGGATCGGCGCTCCTGGTGGTGCGCCGCGGTCCGAATTCGGGCAGCCGCTTCCTGCTGGACGGCGAGCTGACCACGGCCGGCCGTCATCCGGAGAGTGACATCTTCCTGGACGACGTGACCGTGTCGCGTCGCCATGTGGAGTTCCGCAGGGGCGCGGACGGCCATTTCACGGTCTCGGACGTGGGCAGCCTGAACGGTACGTACGTCAATCGTGAGCGGATCGACTCGGTCCTGCTGGCGAACGGCGACGAGGTCCAGATCGGGAAGTACCGGCTGGTCTTCTACGCGAGCCAGCGGGGCGTGTGACCCTCAGGGAAGGTCCATGCTGCGAACACCGAAGGGCGGTGCCGATCACGGCACCGCCCCCACGGGCGACCCGCTGGTGAGTATCGGCGCGGTGCTCAACCGGCTGCGGGACGAGTTTCCCGAGGTATCCATCTCCAAGATTCGTTTCCTGGAGGCCGAGGGCCTGGTCGAGCCGCGCAGAACCCCCTCCGGTTACCGGAAATTCAGTCCCGAGGACGTCGAGCGCCTGGCACAGGTGCTGCGGATGCAGCGGGACCACTACCTGCCTCTGAAGGTCATCAAGGAGCACCTCGACGCGGTCGCCCGTGGCGAGCGTGCGCCGCTGCCGGGGCCGCAGCGGGAGCTGCTGCCGGAGGGCAGCTGGGAGGCGGAGCCCGGACTTCCCACGGCCGCGCGGATCGGCCGTGCGGAGCTGCTGGCGGCGGCCGAGGTCGACGCGGACGGTCTCGCCGAGTGGGAGTCGTACGGCCTCATCACACCGATGCCGGACGGCGGATACGACGCCGAGTCCGTCACGGTGGCGAAACTTCTCTCGGATCTGGGGAAATTCGGTCTGGAACCCCGGCATCTCAGAGCCATGAAAGCGGCCGCCGAACGTGAGGCCGGACTGGTCGAACAGCTGGTCGCGCCGCTGCGCCGACACCGTAATCCGCAGACCAGGGCCCATGCCGAGGAGACCTTGAAGGAGCTGGCGGCCCTCTCCGTGCGGCTGCACGCGGCACTGGTCAGATCGGCTCTCGGGGTCCATCAGCAGTGATCATGGTGGAGCCCGACTACCCAAACCGGCCGGGCACGTCCTAGGGTTGCTGTGTGAACGAGCTCGACGTTGTGGGTGTCCGGGTGGAAATGCCCTCCAACCAACCGATCGTGCTCCTGCGTGAAGTGGGAGGCGACCGGTACCTCCCTATTTGGATCGGACCGGGGGAAGCGACCGCCATTGCCTTTGCCCAGCAGGGCATGGCTCCGGCCCGGCCGCTGACCCATGATCTCTTCAAGGACGTGCTGGAAGCGGTGGGCCAGGAGCTCACCGAAGTCCGGATCACGGACCTGCGTGAAGGGGTCTTCTACGCGGAGCTGGTCTTCGCGAGCGGGGTCGAGGTGAGCGCCAGGCCGTCCGATGCCATAGCGCTCGCGCTGCGCACGGGCACGCCGATCTATGGCAGTGACGGGGTTCTGGACGATGCCGGCATCGCCATCCCGGACGAGCAGGAGGACGAGGTGGAGAAGTTCCGCGAGTTCCTCGACCAGATCTCTCCGGAGGACTTCGGAACCAACAGCCAGTGAGCGGCCGATGAGCGTTGCGCGGGGCTCCATCAGCGCATTCGATCAGCCTTTCCCCGCAATAGGGCACGGGAAACCACACTCAGGGTGATTATCACTCGGCGTGGCGAGTGTGGCGATCGTTGACGCACCCCTGGTGACTGCCTACCTTCGACAAGGCAGGTCAAGGACGGAGGGTCGGCGTGAGAAGCAGCGGCGACGGTACGGCGGCGAGCGGGCCGTATCCGCTTCACAGCAGTACGGCCGACCTCGGTGCGGATACGGTCGGATACCGGGGCCCGACCGCGTGCGCGGCGGCGGGCATCACCTACCGCCAGTTGGACTACTGGGCGCGTACGGGGCTGGTCGAGCCGAGTGTCCGTCCGGCATACGGATCGGGCACCCAGCGGCTCTACAGCTTCCGGGACGTGGTCGTCCTCAAGATCGTGAAGAGGTTCCTGGACACCGGGGTCGCTCTGCAGAACATCAGGGCGGCGGTCCAGCACCTGCGGGCCCGTGGTTTCCAGGACCTTGACCGGATGACGCTCATGAGCGACGGTGCGACGGTCCATGAGTGCTCCTCGCCCGACGAGGTCGTGAGCCTGCTCCAGGGCGGTCAGGGGGTCTTCGGGATCGCCGTCGGCGTGGTGTGGCGGGATGTCGAGGCAGCGCTGTCGCAGCTCCACGGGGAGCGGATCGACACCGGCGAGACGCTGGTCGGGAACAACCCCGCCGACGAACTCGCCAGGAGGCGCCGCGACCGGGCGGTCTGAGTGACCGGATCCGGGCGCCCAGGTTGGCGGGATCAAGCGGTTCGCGCGGGGACGCATGCGGCCCCGCGCCGATTCGTCGGCCGATTGTCAGTGGCGTGAGGCAACATCGGCAGTGTGAGACCCGCGCCGACCATTCTGCATCTGGACATGGATGCCTTCTTCGCCGCCGCCGAGCAGGCAGCGAAACCGAGTCTGCGCGGAAAGCCTGTGGTGGTCGGCGGGCTGGGCCCCCGCGGGGTGGTCTCGACGGCCTCGTACGAGGCGAGACGGTTCGGGGTGCATTCGGCGATGCCGATGGCTCAGGCCCGGCGTCTGGCGCCGAACGCCGCCTATCTCGTGCCGCGCTTCGCGCTCTACCGCACGATCAGCGAGCAGGTGATGGAGCTTCTGGGGAGGCTCTCGCCGTTGGTGGAGCCGCTGAGCCTGGACGAGGCCTTCGTGGACCTGGAGGCGGGAGGTTCGGCGGATGACACGGAGTCCGCGCTGGCGGCCGGTGAGCGGCTGCGCAAGGACATCAGGGCGACCACCGGGCTCTCGGGCTCGGTGGGGCTCGCGGGGTCCAAGATGCTGGCGAAGATCGGCTCGGATCAGGCCAAGCCCGACGGCCTGGTTCTGATAGAGCCGGGTACGGAACGGGAACTGCTCGGCCCCATGCCCGTACGGATCCTGCCCGGGGTGGGGCCGGCGACCGGGGAGCACTTGCGCCGGGCCGGGATGACCACGGTCGCTCATCTGGCCGAGGCGGGCGAGGACGAGCTCGTACGGCTCCTGGGGAAGGCGCACGGCGCCTCGCTGTACCGGATGGCCAGGGGGGACGACGACCGGCCCGTGGTGTCCGAGCGCGATGCCAAGTCCGTGTCGGTCGAGGACACCTTCGATGTCGACCTGCACGACCGGGCCCGGGTGCGGACCGAGGTGGAGCGGCTCGCGGACCGGTGTGTGGAGCGGCTGCGGGCGGCGGGACGTTCGGGGCGGACCGTGGTGCTCAAGGTGCGGCGGTACGACTTCTCCACGCTGACCCGCTCGGACACGCTGCGCGGGCCCACGGACGACCCGGGAGTGGTGCGGGAGGCCGCCGCGCGGCTGCTGGAGTCGGTGGACACCACCGGCGGGGTGCGGCTGCTGGGAGTGGGCGTGACAGGTCTCGCGGACTTCACGCAGGAGGATCTCTTCGCCCAGGCTGCGGCCGACGAACTCGCCACCACTCTTCGTGAGCCGGGCGCCGAGGCCGCGGCGGACATGGGGGCGCGGGACAAGGGCGCGGCGGATGCGGAGCAGGGGGTCGTGGGCGGGGCGGTGGCCACGGGCGGGCCCATCGTGGCGGAGGACGGGGTGGGCCCTGTGTCCCGGGCGCCGGAGACCGGGGGAGCGCCGCCCGCCGAGGTGTCCGTGGCGCCCGAGGAGCGACGATTCCCCGCCGGGCACGATGTACGCCACGCCGAGTTCGGGGCGGGCTGGGTGCAGGGCAGCGGGCTTCGGAGGGTCACCGTGCGGTTCGAGGAGCCGGGGTCCGCGCCGGGGCGGGTGCGGACGTTCTGGGTCGACGATCCCGATCTGGAACTCTCCGAGCCGCTGCCCCTGGTGCCGGCGGCGCCCGACGAAGCGGCGGACCGGGCGGACCGTAGGACGGGTCAGTCGTCCTGGCCGGCCAGGCGTCCGAAATCGCGCTGGGAGTCCTGATCGGACAGAGAGGCGGGCGGCTCCGGCGGCTCGGGATCAGGAAGAGCCAGACCGTAGTGGTGGTAGAGCTGGACTTCCTGCTCGGGAGAGAGGTGGCGGCCGACGCCGAAATCGGGGGCGTCCTTGATCAGCGCACGCTCGAACGGGATCCGTAGGCTGCCGTTCAGCAAGGAACTGGGCGCGAGGGGGACGAAGGCGTCGCGGCTGAAGAACCCGGTGCGGACGGCCGCCCACTCCGGTACTCCGGTGGCATCGTCGAGATACACCTCGTCCACCGTGCCGAGCTTGTGTCCGTCCTTGTCGAAGGCCTTGCGCCCTATCAGACTGCGCGGATCGATATCGGTCTCCACGGTCCCTCCAATTGGTCGCAACCGCTGCTAAACACTACAAAAGTGCAGAATGGGGGTGTCGGCCACTCGAAAGTTGTGGGCAAAGGTGCGCTGGTAGGCTGGCAAGCGGCTGCTGACCCCGTGCGGGAGAGTTCTCCGGTGAAATTGCCGGAGGCGCCGAAGGAGCAACTCCTCCCCGGAATCTCTCAGGCCCCCGTACCGCACGGACGAGGTCACTCTGGAAAGCAGGGCGGGCGCCGGACGGCTCCCGCTCTCACCGACGGTGAAAGCCGGACCGTTTCACGACGGACCGGTGAAGCTCTCAGGTCGAGATGACAGAGGGGGAGGCCATCCGGGCACCCGCGCCATGGTGCCCCTCGCAGGTCGTGACAGACCAGGAGGCCTCTCAATGACCGCCAACCGCATTCCGCTCTCCCAGCTGGAGCGAGGCACCCCCTTCGAGCAGCGCCACATCGGGCCCGACGCTGAGGCGCAGGCGAAGATGCTGGCGCAGGTCGGGTACGGGTCGCTCGACGAGCTGACCGCCGCCGCGGTGCCCGACGTGATCAAGAGCACGGAGGCGCTGGCGCTGCCCGATGCCCGTACCGAGGCAGAGGTCCTGGCCGAGCTGCGGTCCCTCGCGGACCGGAACAAGGTGCTGGCGCCCATGATCGGCCTCGGCTACTACGGCACCTTCACGCCGCCCGTGATCCTGCGCAACGTCATGGAGAACCCGGCCTGGTACACCGCGTACACGCCGTACCAGCCGGAGATCTCGCAGGGCCGTCTCGAGGCGCTGCTCAACTTCCAGACCGTGGTGGCCGAGCTGACCGGCCTGCCCACGTCGGGTGCCTCCCTGCTGGACGAGGGCACGGCGGCGGCGGAGGCCATGGCGCTCTCCCGCCGCGTCGGCAAGGTCAAGGACGGTGTCTTCCTGGTCGACGCCGACGCCCTGCCGCAGACCGTCGCCGTGATCCAGACACGTGCCGAGCCGACCGGCGTCGAGGTCGTGGTCGCCGACCTGAGCGAGGGAATCCCGGCCGAGGTCGCCGAGCGGGGCGTCTTTGGGGTGCTGATCCAGTACCCGGGCGCCTCCGGGGCCGTCCGGGACATCGGGCCGGTGGTCGAGCAGGCGCACGGTCTCGGCGCGATCGTCACCGTCGCCGCCGACCTGCTCGCGCTGACGCTCCTCACCTCCCCCGGTGAGCTGGGCGCGGACATCGCGGTGGGCACCACCCAGCGCTTCGGGGTGCCGATGGGCTTCGGCGGACCGCACGCCGGATTCATGGCCGTCCGGGAGAAGTTCGCGCGCAACCTGCCCGGCCGGCTCGTCGGGGTCTCCGTGGACGCCGACGGCAACAAGGCGTACCG
Organism: Streptomyces sp. NPDC088116; assembly: GCF_044741745.1. Taxonomy (NCBI): domain Bacteria; kingdom Bacillati; phylum Actinomycetota; class Actinomycetes; order Kitasatosporales; family Streptomycetaceae; genus Streptomyces; species Streptomyces sp. NPDC088116. Next base: position 11,981 of record NZ_JBIUTF010000003.1, read on the forward strand.
GCTGGCGCTCCAGACCCGTGAGCAGCACATCCGCCGCGAGAAGGCCACCAGCAATATCTGTACCGCGCAGGTGCTCCTCGCCGTCATGGCCGGGATGTACGCGGTCCACCACGGCCCGGAAGGGCTGCGGGCCATCGCGCGGCGCACGCACCGGTACGCGGTGCTGCTCGCCGAGGGGCTGCGCGCGGGCGGCGCCGAGGTCGTGCACGGCGCGTACTTCGACACGCTGACCGTCCGGGTCCCCGGCCGGGCCGCCGAGGTGGTCTCCGCCGCCCGCGAGGGCGGGGTCAACCTCCACCTCGTGGACGCCGACCAGGTCTCCCTCGCCTGTGACGAGACCACCGGGCGGGCCCAACTGGCCGCCGTGTGGACCGCGTTCGGTGTCGACGGTGACATCGAGGAACTGGACGCGGCCACGGACGACGCCCTGCCGGACGCCCTGCTGCGGACCGACGACTATCTGACGCATCCGGTCTTCCACCAGTACCGTTCCGAGACCGCGATGCTGCGTTACCTGCGCCGGCTCGCCGACCGTGACTACGCGCTGGACCGGGGCATGATCCCGCTCGGTTCCTGCACCATGAAGCTGAACGCGACCACCGAGATGGAGCCGGTCACCTGGCCCGCGTTCGCGGCGCTGCACCCCTTCGCCCCGGCCGGGCAGGCGCAGGGCTATCTGACACTGATCCGTGAGCTGGAGGAGCGGCTGGCCGAGGTCACCGGTTATGACGCGGTGTCCCTCCAGCCCAACGCCGGTTCGCAGGGCGAGCTGGCCGGGCTGCTGGCCGTACGCGCCTACCACCGGGCCAACGGCGACACGGGGCGCACGGTCTGTCTCATCCCGTCCTCCGCGCACGGCACGAACGCCGCGAGCGCGGTGATGGCGGGGATGAAGGTCGTCGTCGTCAGGACGCGTGAGGACGGCGACGTCGACGTCGAGGACCTGCACGCCAAGATCGAGCAGTACGGCGACGAACTGGCCGTGCTGATGGTCACCTACCCGTCCACGCACGGTGTGTTCGAGGAGCACATCGGCGACGTCTGTGCCGCCGTGCACGACGCGGGCGGTCAGGTGTACGTCGACGGCGCGAACCTCAACGCGCTGGTGGGGCTGGCGAAGCCGGGCCGGTTCGGCTCGGACGTCTCCCATCTGAACCTGCACAAGACGTTCTGCATCCCGCACGGCGGCGGCGGCCCCGGTGTGGGGCCGGTGGGGGTACGGGCCCACCTCGCCCCGTACCTGCCCAACCACCCGCTCCAGCCCGCGGCGGGGCCCGAGACGGGCGTCGGGCCGATCTCGGCGGCTCCGTGGGGGTCGGCCGGCATTCTGCCCATCTCCTGGGCGTACGTACGGCTGATGGGCGGGGAGGGCCTCAAGCGCGCCACTCAGGTGGCCGTCCTCGCCGCCAACTACATCGCCAAGCGTCTCGAACCGCACTACCCCGTGCTCTACACCGGTCCGAACGGACTGGTCGCGCACGAGTGCATCGTGGATCTGCGGCCGCTGTCCAAGGCCACCGGCGTCAGTGTCGACGACATCGCGAAGCGGCTGATCGACTACGGCTTCCACGCGCCGACGATGTCGTTCCCGGTGGCGGGCACGCTGATGATCGAACCCACGGAGAGCGAGGATCTGACCGAGATCGATCGCTTCTGCGAGACGATGATCGCGATCCGTCGGGAGATCGAGAAGGTCGCGTCGGGCGAATGGCCCGCGGACGACAACCCGTTGCGCAACGCGCCGCACACGGCGGCCACGTTGGGCGGGGAGTGGGAGCACCCGTACAGCCGCGCGGAGGCGGTCTTCCCGACCGGGGTCGCTGCCGCGGACAAGTACTGGCCGCCGGTCCGCCGGATCGACGGCGCGTTCGGTGACCGTAACCTGGTCTGCTCCTGCCCGCCGCTGGACGCGTACGAGAACTGACGCGGGCCTGGTGCCGCCACGGCACCGCAACGGGCCGTTCGCACGGGGCCGTTCATGCGTCGGGGCCGGTGCGGAGGAGACTCTCCGGGCCGGCCCCCGTCATACCGGCGGCGGTTACGCCGCCGTCACCACCTGGTCGCCGCGCTGCGGCCGATGAGGGTCGATGATCTTCCCGTCGGGCAGCAGTTCTCCGGTGTCCTCGAAGAGCAGGACGCCATTGCACAGCAGGCTCCAGCCTTGCTCCGGATGGTGCGCCATCAGTCGTGCGGCGTCGTGGTCGGCGGAGTCGGCTGGCGGGCAGGCTGGTTGGTGCTGGCACATGGGCGGGTTCTTTCGCTGTGTCGTGGTGAGTGTCCTGCGGCTCGATGTGTTCATGGCCGCCCCCCGTATCTGTCTGGTCCAGTCCTAGTGTTGCCCTACGGACGGCAATCCGCAGGGATTTCGCGGCAGCACTTCCTTCTGCTTAAGGACGAGTCACCCGGCCGGACGGTTCAGCTCAACTCCGCCAACTTTTCGGGTGGTTCGGGGTGGCCGAACCGGGCTAGTCCGGATGGGTACGACCGTGCCCCGAGACCGCTGGGGCCCCGGGGCACGGGTGGTGCGGAACGTTCGGCTTCAGGCGCTTCAGGCGCTTCAGGCGCTTCAGGCGCTTCAGGCGGGAGTGCGCAGGAGCGGCGCGGGGGAGAGCCGTAGTCCGATCATCGGCAGCAACTCGGCCACCCGGTGCGGGCGGTGGGCCGCGATGCCCGGTGGGGCCGGTGCGAGAGGTACGAGGATGTCGGCCGGCGCGGGCGCCCCCGAAGAGGCGTCGGCTTCCGTGTCCCCGTGCAGCCAGAGCGTGAGCATGTACAGCTCGGGTACCGACAACAGCCGGGGCTGGTAAGCGGTTCCCAGGCTCTCGGCCTGACGCAGCGCGCGCTCCGTGGCGGTGATGTAGGGGCCTTCGAAGAAGCGCGAGAAGGCCCAGCCGTCCGCCGTGAGCATCGTGTCGGCGGCGGCCACGGCACGGTCGCCGCTGCGGATGACGAAGCGCCAGCCGGTCAGCCTGGTCCGTGGCGTACTGCCCGAGGCCGACGGCGCCCGGTCCACGGGGGTGACATGGTCGAGCACATGGACGGGCAGGGGCAGTTCGGGGCTCAGCGGTCCCTGGACGGACTGCAGAGCGGGGGTGCGGGCATCGCGCACGGCGGTGGGGGAACTGAGTGCCGCGAGAACGCTGCGCAGGGCAGGCGCGGGAGCCGGGGGAATATGCAGCGGCATGGTGGGTTGCCTCTCACTTCAGGAGACAGGGTGATGCGCGAAATGGAGCGTGAGCGGGTGCGGACGTCGCTGTCAGCGTGCGGGGTCAGAGGTGGGCTTGCGGGCCAAAAGGCCGGACGCCGACTCTCTGCCTCGTAGGCGGAGTTTATACGACATGTGTTCACACCATGTTTCTGCTAGCTCTCACAGATATTGCGAACAAGTCGCTATCCGGACCATCTCCCGCGGGTTTTCTGTTGATAAACAGTGAGCCCAGGCCGCTGGCCTGGGCTTACCCTTCTCCTGGGTACGGCCGAAACTCGTCGGTAACTCGGTGGAGTCTTTTACTGGCGGTCGGGCAATGGAAACAGAGTGCCCCGTCATGCCAAAGGAATGTGCCGAACGACCGAAGTCAACACTGTAGTGGTATCAGAGCGCCGACGGGGACGTTACGGATCACGCGGTGTGGGCATTATCGATCGTGACGCGAGCGCCCGTGCCGCGGGCCGCCCACTCGAGGAGGGACACTTCGATGGGGGAGAAGGTCGAGGCGGGCGGTTCCGACCTGTCCGATCGGCAGAAATACCGCAGGAAGTTGCAACAGTGCCTGGCGGTGCTGGAGCGGCTCCTGGCGGACGAGAGGTTCGACCGGCCCAAGAACCTGATGGGGCTGGAGATCGAACTCAATCTGGCCGGCTCCGACGGGATGCCGCGCATGATGAATGCGGAGGTGCTGAAGCGCATCGCGAGCGGTGATTTCCAGACCGAACTCGGAATGTTCAACATGGAAGTAAATGTCGCTCCGCACAGGATCGGCGGCCGGGTTCTCGATCAGCTCGCCGAGGAACTGCGTACCGGCCTCGGATATGCGCACCGCAAAGCCAGCGAGGTGGACGCGGGGGTCGTGATGATCGGAATTCTTCCGACCCTCACCCAGCACGATGTGGTCTCCGCGAATCTCTCCGATGTCCACCGCTACACACTGCTCAACGAGCAGATGGCCGCGGCGCGGGGCGAGGATTTCACGCTCGACATCGAGGGCGTGGAGCGGCTGTCGACCACGTCGGCGTCCATCGCGCCCGAGGCCGCCTGCACCTCTGTGCAACTGCATCTCCAGGTCACCCCCGACCGGTTCGCCGATGTGTGGAACGCCGCCCAGGCCGTGGCATCCGTGCAGGTGGCACTCGGTGCCAACGCGCCGTTCCTGTTCGGCCGGGAGCTGTGGCGGGAGTCGAGGCCGCCGCTCTTCGAACAGGCCACCGACACCCGGCCGCCGGAGCTGAAGGCACAGGGCGTGCGCCCACGGACCTGGTTCGGCGAGCGCTGGATCGACTCCGCGTACGACCTGTTCGAGGAGAACCTGCGCTACTTCCCGCCCCTGCTGCCGATCTCCGGCCATGAGGACCCGCTGCGTGTGCTCGACGCCGGCGGGGTGCCGGACCTCCAGGAACTGGCGCTGCACAACGGCACCGTCTACCGCTGGAACCGGCCGGTGTACGAGGTCGCCGACGGCGTACCGCATCTGCGGGTGGAGAACCGCGTCCTGCCCGCGGGCCCCACGGTCACGGATGTGATCGCCAACGCCGCCTTCTACTACGGCCTGGTGCGCGCGCTCGCCGAGGACGCCCGGCCGGTGTGGAGCAGGCTGCCCTTCGCCGACGCGGCCGCGAACTTCGACGCCGCCTGCCGCTACGGCATCGAGGCCGAACTGCGGTGGCCGCGTCCCGGGCGGGCCGCCGGGATCACCACGGTGCCGGTGGTGAAGCTCGTACGTGACGAACTGCTGCCCCTCGCGGCGGCCGGACTCGACGCGTGGCAGGTCGAGCCCATGGACCGCGACTTCTATCTCGGTGTGATCGAGGAGCGGTGCAAGCGGCGGGTGAACGGAGCGTCGTGGCAGGTGGACACCTTCCACCGGGCGCTGGAGGCGGGGCTGGACCGGGACGCCGCGCTCGCGGCCACCACGCGCCGTTACTGCGAGCTGATGCATCAGGGGGAGCCGGTGCACACCTGGCCGCTGGGATTCCCGTAGCGCTCCCGAGGGAGGCTGTGCCGCCGGGCCGGGTGGCTCATCGCGATGCGCGGGTCGTCGCGATGAGCCATCCCGTGCGGCCCGCCGAGCGGCGGACCGGCGCCCGGCGCCCGTCCGCCCCGGGCGTCAGGACTCGTGCGCGCGGCCCATCGCCATGATGGCCCGGAGGATCACGGCCTGGATGTCGGCGGGGTCGGTCACCTCGTAGCCCGAACCCTCGGTCGCCTCGGCGATCTCGCCGACCTCGCCCCGGTCGGCGTCCGGTCCCACGGCGACCGCGATCAGCGGCACCGGACGGCTGGGATCCGCGAGCTTGCGCAACTGCTTGATCAACGTGCCGCGTGAGATGGAGTCGTCGTCCTTGTTGGAGCCGTCGGTGAGGACGATGACCGCGTTGAACTTGCCGCGTACGTAGTCGGCCTGGGCCTTCTTGTAGGCGGCCAGCGTCGTGTCGTACAGACCGGTGTCACCGCCCACGATGGGCTCGAGCGCGTCGATGGCCTCCGACAGGCGTTCGCGGTGGGTGCCGCCGTCCGTCACCGGTGCGCCGAGCCGGGCCGTCCGCTCCAGCTCGCGGTAGTCCTTGGAGCCGTCCAGGCGCGTGCTGAACTCCCACAGGCCGATCTCGTCCTCGGCGGTGAACGTGGCGAGAGCCCGGAGCAGCGCGGCCTTGGTGAGAGCCATCCGGTTCTGGCCCTTGCGGCCCGGCACGGGCGCCGCCATCGAACCCGAGGCGTCCACGACCGTCGTCAGCCGCGCGCTCTGCACCGACACGGCCCACAGGCCGAGCGTCTGCTGGAGGCTCTCCGCGGACGGTGGTCCCGCGTCGCCCTTCTCGTACGGCTGGGGTGAACGGCCACCGGCCATACGGACCAGGGCGGGCTTGACTTGGCTGTCTCCCGTCCGGAAGCCGTGGCTCTCCAGTGTGCGGTACGACGGTTCCTCGCCGAGCAGGGCGATGAACCGCATGGCGGCGCGGCTCTGGTCGGTGGTCAGCTGGGTCTGGTCGACCAGGTTGTAGGGATAGTCGAGTACGGGCGCGCCGTCCGTCGGATAGAAGAGTTCGAGGTTCGCGGCGCCGTCGCTCTCGGAGTTGTGGGCGAACGCGGCCTGTTCGGAGAGCAGCACGGCACCGTTGCGGCGGGGGTTGTCCTTCTCCGTGACCGAGTCGTTCAGCGCCAGGGTCTGCGGCACCTGGGTGTCCGAGTCGGAGACGCGCCGGGTGAGGAGTTTGGCGGTGGCGGCGGTCCGGGTGTCACCGCCGGGGCCCTCCTGCCGTGCGGACTCGGCGATGCTGCTGAGCGCGAGGAGTCCCGTGGCGCTGCGGCCCGGGTCGGCCGAGCCGAGGAGGAGCCGGTCCGTACCGGTCGCCGCGCTCGCCACCTCGGCCCACGTGTAGGTCTTACGGGGCCAGCCCAGCGCCTGGGCGGAGGCGGGCACCGCCGCCAGTGTCACGGGAGAGGCGGCCACATTGCCGGCCGGGGTGAGCGGCACACTGTCACCGAAGTCGCCGGCGCGGTCCACCCAGACGTCGGAGTCGGGTACCCAGACCTGGAAGTCGGGGGTGCGCGAAGCGTTGGCGAGCGCGTCCGCGACCTTGTAGTTCTCGCGGGCCGTGACGCGGATGTCGAGGCACCGGTCGTCGGAGGTCACCCTGTCCCGCCTGGCCCGGTCGGCGACGCCGCGCAGGGCCGGGGCGATATCGGGGGACGCCACGAGGTCCAGCCGCACGGGGTCGCTCTCGCACGAGTCGGCTAAGGAGAGCAGTCCGCTCTGTGCCGCGATTCCTGTTCCCGCCGCCACGGCCAGCACGAGTGCGGTGGCGAGGGTGACGTGCTGACGGCGCGGCGAACGGGCCCTGCCCGCGTTCCTCGCGCGTCTGTCGGGCAAGCTGTGACGTCCCATGGTGGGGGAGCCCCTCCTTCGTGAAGGGTGAACAAGGGCCGGGAGGATGAACAAGTGCCGGGAGCATGGACAAGGGGCCGAAGGACGGACGGGCAGGGCTACGCCGCTGTACGGCGTCCGCCCCCGGCCTGTCTCGTGCGATCTTCGTACCTGCATTCGAGACCCTAGCGGCGCTGTGACGGGCATGATGGCGGGATTACTCAACTGGAGGCAGGTGTGCAGGCGGAGGCGGGCCAGATGGCCGGTTCTTTTCCCCAGGAGGCCATCTCACGGAAGACCTTGCGCTCCGAGACGGTGCTTGTGCTGGCGCTCTCGCTCGGCGCGAGCGGTGTGTCGGCGCTGATCAGTTTTATTGGTTCGCTGACGAAACCGGAGTCGCTGAACAGTCAGGCAGCCACGCTCAATTCGTCGGCGGCACCGGGCCGACCTTGGCTCGATCTCGCCTGGCAGCTGTTCGGCATCAGCACCGCGCTGGTGCCGGTCGCCCTGGTCGCGCATCTGCTGCTGCGAGAGGGCAGCGGCGTGCGCGACATCGGCTTCGACGGGCGCCGGCCCTGGCCGGATCTCGGCCGCGGAACGCTGGTGGCGGCCGGTATCGGCAGCGCCGGGCTCGCGTTCTACCTGGTGGCGCAGGCGGTCGGGTTCAATCTGACGGTGGTGCCGGAGTCGCTGCCCGACGTGTGGTGGAAGTTCCCCGTGCTGATCCTCTCCGCGGTGCAGAACTCCGTGCTGGAGGAGGTCATCGTCGTCGGGTATCTGCTGCGCAGGCTCGGACAGTTGGGGTGGACGCCGATGGCATCGCTGGCGGCGAGTTCGGTGCTGCGCGGCTCGTACCACCTGTACCAGGGGATCGGCGGCTTCATCGGGAACATGGTGATGGGCGTGGTGTTCGTGCTCCTGTACCGGCGCTGGGGGCGGGTCGGTCCACTGGTGGCGGCCCATGCTCTGCTCGACATCGGAGCGTTCGTCGGGTACGCGCTGCTGGCGGGGAAGGTGGGCTGGTTGCCCACGGTGTAGGTCCTGTCGGTGTGGTCGGCGGGGGTCGGTGTGGTCGGTGTGGTCGGTCGGGTCGGTGTGCGGGTGCCGGCGAGGGGCGTACGGGGCGCCTCGGTTCCGTACGCCCCTCGATGCGGCCGCGAGCAGGGATGTCCCGTTGTCTCAGGGCGAGCTGAACAGCTCGCCGTCGATGACCGTCACCGCCCGGCCCGTGAGCAGGGTCCGTTCGCCGCGCAGCGCGGTACGGACGAATCCCGTACGGGCGGAGGCCTGGAAGCCGGTCAGCTCGGCCCGGCCCAGCCTGGCGGACCAGAACGGGGCGAGTGCCGTGTGGGCGCTCCCGGTCACCGGGTCCTCGTCGATGCCGACACCGGGGAAGAAGCACCGCGAGACGAAGTCGTAGCCGGCGCCCGGATCGTCGGCGACGGCGGTGGCGATGACGCCGCGCCGGGAGAGCGCCGCGAGTGAGGCGAGGTCGGGCGCGAGGCCGCGCACGGTCCGCTCGTCGGCCAGTTCCACCAGCAGATCCCCGATGTCCTCGGAGGTGTCGTGCACCGCGACCGGCTCGGCGCCCAGTGCGGCGGCGATCCCGTCCGGGACCGGCACCGGGGTGAGTGCGGACGTCGGGAAATCGAGAGTGAGAGAGCCGTCGTCGTGTGTGGCGGCGCCGAGGATCCCGGGGCGGGCGGCGAAGCGCAGCGCGCCGGTCGCACGTCCGGTGGAGTGCAGCACATGGGCGGTGGCCAGGGTGGCGTGACCGCACATGCCCACTTCGGTGGCCGGGGTGAACCATCGCAGCGCCCAGTCGGCGTCGCCACCGGCGGGCAGGGGGTGGGCGAAGGCCGTCTCGGAGAGGTTCACCTCGGCCGCCACCTGCTGGAGCCAGGTGTCGTGGGGAAAGGCGTCGGAGTCCAGGAGCAGCACTCCGGCGGGGTTGCCCGTGAAGGGACGGTCGGCGAAGGCGTCGACGATTCGAATCCGCATGCCCGGAGCGTACGAGGCACGGGAACCCGCGCGCCAAGGCCAATCCGGAGCAGTTGGCCCCGCGACGGTGGCCGGCCGTGGCCGGATGGGAAACACCGGTCGGTGGCACGGCCGGCCACCACAGGGCACGAACGTCGGCGAGGCAGGGCCTAATACGCGTTGATCGACCGCAGCATGTTCAGGCGGGCCGCCCGCCGGGCCGGCCAGAGCGCCGCCGGCCCCCCGATCGCCAGGCCGAGCAGCAGGAACAGGCCGAGCCGCGGCCAGGGGAGCACGATCTCGTACTGCGAGAGCGAGGAGCCGGTGAGGCTGCCGCACGCCCAGGCCAGGAAGATCCCCGTACCGATACCCAGGGCCGCGCCGAACAGCAGGCCTTGGAAGGTGTCGCCCTTCGACAGGCCGGTCTCCTCGGCGAGCTTGCCGGTGACGCCGAAGAGCCGGGTGGTGACCGCCCCCGCGAGCCGGATCAGCGGCCGGGACAGCAGCGGTGCGATCACGATCATGCCCGTCATCGTGAGCACCGAGCCGAGCACGGCGCCGATGAGGTTGGCGTCGGCTCCGTCCGTGCGCGTGGAGACGTACAGCATGATCAGGACACCAGCGCCGGTGAGCAGCACACCCAGGCTGTTACGGAGCACCATGCCGCGCTTCGGCGGCGCCTGGTCGACGGTACTCAGTGCCTCCACCGGTGCGATCTTCGCGGCCTTGCGGGACGGCAGCCAGGCGGCGAGCACGGTGACGCCGACACCGACCACGAGGGACCACACGAGCGTGGCCGCGGAGATGACCAGGGGGCCGTCCGGCAGACCCGCGCCGCTCGCGTTGAGGAGCGGCCTGAGGCCGGTCGCGATACCGAGCCCGAGCGCGAATCCGGCCACGGAGGCACCGAGTCCCAGAAGCCCGGCCTCGATAAGGACCGCGCGGACGACCTGGCGGCGCGAGGCCCCTACGGCGCGCAGCAGCCCGGTCTCGCGGCTGCGCTGAGCGATCAGCATGGTGAAGGTGTTGGCGATGATGAAGACAGCGACGAACAGCGCGATCCCGGCGAAGGCCAGGAGCATCCGGGTGAGCCCCTTGGCTTCCTCGGCGATCTGCTTCGCCTGCTCGTCCGCGAGCTGAGCGCCGCTGGTGGCGGTGATGCCCTCGGCGGGCAGCAATTGGCGGATCTCGTCGGCGAGTTCCTGATCGTCGGTGCCGGGCGCGGAGCCGACGGCCAACTCGTCGAACCGCCCCGCCCGCAGGAAGAGCTGCTGGGCCGTCCTGGTGTCGAAGAGCGCGAGGGTGCCGCCCGCCGTCACGCGCGGGTCGTCGGTCTCGACGGTGCCGACCAGCCTTTTGGTGAGTGCGGGGCCCTCGACGGCGAAGCGGACGGAGTCACCGATGCCGTAGCCGGCCTTCTCGGCGGTACGGCGGTCCAGCGCCATCTCTCCGGCGGCGGTGGGGCCGCGTCCGGAGCTGACGGGGAAAAGGCTGTCCCGGTCGCTGTGGCGTGTGTCCGGTGCGTAGTTGGTCGCCAGGTTCTGCCAGCAGTTGTCGGCGTTCACCGGCCGGCCGTCCTTCGCGGCCAGGGTGGCGGTGCCGTTGACGACGGGACGCCGGGACGTGACGCCGGGAACAGCACGGACCCGGTCGGCGAGATCGTCGGTGAGTGCTGTGGACCGGCCGTCGTACGTCTGGCTGCCGGGGTCCCACGCGGACTCGGCCTGTACGGATACGGCGACGTCCTCGAGGTTCTTGGCGGAGGCACCGCGAAGGGCCTGGGTGACGGTGTCACCGAAGACGAGCGTGCCGGAGACGAAGGCGACGCCGAGCATGACCGCGAGGGCGGTCATGACCAATCGGGATTGGTGCGCGAAGACGTTGCGCAGGGCTGTACGCAGCATGGTGGTGGTCCCGCTTCTGGGGTGTGTCGCTTCGGAGTGTGTGGCGGAAGTCCGGGCGGAGAAGGGGAAGTTGGATCAGCTGGTGCGGTCCTTGGTGTCGAACTGCCTCATCCGGTCCAGGACGCTCGGGGCGGTCGGTGCGAGCAACTCGTCGGTGAGCCGGCCGTCGGCGAGGAAGACCACGCGGTCGGCGTAGGCGGCGGCCGCCCGGGTCATGGGTGACCATCACGACGGTCCTGCCCAACTCCCATACGCAATGGCGCAGGAAGCCCTCCTCGGGGCGGACGGCCGGGTCTGTCCTATGGCAGAGACGATGTGCGGGTGTCCTGCGGCAGGGACAGTGGGCGGGGCCGCTGCTCAGGACACCAGCCCCGTGCGGTACGCCAGTACCACCGCCTGGACCCGGCTGTCCGTGCCCGTCTTCACCAGGACGGCGCTGACGTGGGTCTTCACCGTGCCCACGCCGATGCCCAGGTGACGGCCGATCTCCGCGTTGGCCAGGCCCCGGCCCAGGAGCGCCAGGACATCGCGCTCCCGGCCGGTGAGTGCGGCCAGCCGCCGTCCGGGGACCGCACCGGACGCAGCTGCCGACGCGCCCCGCGTACCGCCAAGGCCGTTGAGCATCCGCTCGATGACGGCGCCGGTGACTCCGGGGGAGAGGACGGCGTCGCCCCCGGCGGCGGCCCGAACCGCGCTGATCAGCTCCTGAGGACCCTCGTCCTTGAGGTCCTTGAGGAGAAAACCGGTGGCCCCGGACCGTAGCGCGCGCGTCACGTTCTCGTCGTCGCCGAACGTGGTGAGCATGACGACCTGCGGCCGGGGCCGCAGAGCGAGGAGCCGCTCGATGGCGGCGAGCCCGTCGAGCACGGGCATCCGGACATCGATCAGCGCCACGTCGGGACGGGTCTCACCGGCTGTCCGCACGGCCTCCTCGCCGTTCGTCGCCTCGCCGACCACCTCGATGCCGTCGGCATGACGCAGGATCAGCCGGACGCCGTGCCGGATCATCTCCTCGTCGTCGGCGAGCAGGACCCGGATCGGGCGGTGGTCGGAAGCGGGAAACTCGGTCATGGGGACTCCCACGGCGGTGTCTGTGACACCACCGGTACGGGGAATCGGTCGATGGCGGCCAACGTATCGCCACGGAAGCAGTACCGGACGACCATGAGGTGACCGGGGCCCTCCTCGGCGTCCACGGCCTCGGAGCCCCCGGACCCGGGGGCCGCGTCGGCCAGGGGCCTGAAGTCCTCGTACGGCACCAGCGGGTACATGCAGCTCGTCGCGGACTCCGGGTGGGCCGGCTCCCGGCCGGTCGCCGCCGCGCGCACCGACGCGTGGTCCCCGTACACCGCCTCCTCCACCTTCGTACGGGACATCCCGATCCGGGGCTCCACGGGATCGGGATGGACGGGTTGCGGAAGGCCTGGGTGACCAGCAAGAGGCCGCCCATCATCAGCACGCCCACGCCCACGCCCGCGAGGCCGAGGAATCCGGTGAGGGCACTCACGCCACGGCCTCGGACACCGGTGGGCGCGTTCTCGGAGCGGGATTCGGACGACCTGGATGGTTCGGATGACTCGGATGGTTCGGACGACTCGGACCGTTCGGACGACGACGCACGCGAGGGGCCGCCCGCAGTGGCGAAGCTCGCTCCCGGGTCCGGCTGCGCCGGGATCCGTGCTGTCACCTGGAAGCCTCCGGCCGGCCTCGGGCCGGCCGTCGGGGATCCGCCGAGCAGTGCCACTCGCTCCCGCAGCCCGACGAGGCCGCGTCCCGAGCCCAGGCCGGTCGCCGCTTCCGGGGTCACGGGCGGAAGCCCGTTGCGTACGAGCACGTGCACCTGGTCGTCGGTGTGCGTGACCGCCACGGTGACCCGGGCTCCGGCGGCGTACCGGTGCACATTGGTCAGCGACTCGCGCACCACACGGTGCACCGCACGTCGCACCTGGGCCGCACGGTGCGTCAGGTCGGAGCCGTCCCAGGTGAGATCGACGGGTATGCCGCCGCTGCGCGACTCCTCGGCCAGCGCCTCGACGTCGGACCGGGTACCCGTCGTGTCGGTCAGGGCGTCGGTCCCGGTGTCCCGCCCCAACGGGCCCAGGACACCGAGCACTTCGCGCAGCTCCCGCATCGCGTCTCCGGCGGCCCGGCGCACCAGGGCCGCCTCGTCGCGCAGTTCCGGCGACTCCTTCTGCAGCGCCATCTCCAGGCCGCCCGTGTGCAGCGAGATCAGGCTGAGCCGGTGGCCGACCAGGTCGTGCATCTCAGCCGCGATCCGGGACCGCTCATGCATCCGGGACTCGCTCTCCGCGAGCCGGCGGGCCGCCTCCGCGACGGCGGCCCGTTCCCGAAGGGCCTCCAGCAGCCGGCTCTGCTGTCCGCCCGAGATGCCGAGAAGGCCCGGCACCAGAAGCGTGGTGGCGGCGAGTACGACACCGAGCGCGAGCCCGAACGGGTGGCTGCCGAGCGCGATTCTCGGAACGAAGACGGCGCCGGCCAGCGTCGCCAGAACGGTCGAGGCGAGCAGCACGGCGTTCCGCCGCCGGCGGGCCACCAGTTGCCTGGCCGTGGTGTACGCGATCACGGCGGCCGGCAGTCCGGCGGCGGGCAGCAGCCCCACGACGGCGGAGACGCCCAGCAGACTCACCGTGGGGAAGCGACGGCGGACGGCGAGCAGGGCGAGGACGACGACGGGGAGGAGGATTTGAGTCTCGCTCAACGGGTCGTCCAGGACGACCATGACGAGGAGCATCAGCAGCGCGCCGCCGGTCACCTCAGCGAGCGCGTGCCACCGCCGCCGGCCCTGCTCGCCAGGGGCCGTGAACGCGTTGGGGGACTTGGGCGCCATCGGTCAGTTGTCGGTGGGGGTGGTGTGTGTCTGCTGCGACCTGGGGATGAGGTGCCGCTCCGTCGAAAGTCAGAGGCCGAGAGCAAGAGGCGTGGAGCAGGCGTTGCTCGGGGGCGCCCGGGGGCCGGACGACTGCCAGGACCGCCGTGTTGTCCGTGAGGTCCGGGTCGAAGCCGAAGGGGTACTCGCCGAACTCGCCGAACGTGGGGTGGATGCTCACGGCACTGGTCACGTCGGGCACCGCGGTGTCGACGCGCACGGAGAACACGAACGTGCGCTGGGTGTCCTCCACCACCCGGTACCGCGGGTTGCAGTCGTGGTTTCACCGGAGTCCGGCACCGTCCAGCTCCTGCCTCTCCTGATCGTCCTGATCGCCCACCGCCGTCCTCCGCCTCGACCCTTGATTTACCTATCGATACTCGATAGATTTCCATCGCAACTCGATGGAAGGATGAGGTATGGGAAAGCTGGCAGTGCGTGCGCTTCGCGCCGTGCTCGTGGTGGTGCTCGCCGGCACCGTGCTCGTGCAGGCGTTGATGGTGTGGGTGTTGGTCAGCGGGAGCGATCCGGAGGACGGGTCGCTCCCGCTGACCGCGCTGCGCGTGATCGCGATCCTGGGCATGGGCTCGGTCCAGGTCGCCCTGGTCTGCGTATGGCGGCTGGTGACGATGGTGCGACGTGGAACCGTGTTCTCCCATGCCGCCTTCCGGTACGTGGACGGCGTGATCGGCGCGATCGTGGCGGCTGCCCTCCTGTGGTTCGCGGTCACGGCCTTCAATGCGCCGGGCCAGCGGGACGACCCGGGCGTCACCGTCATCATGGGCGGGGTCGGCGTGGCCATCCTGGGGGTCGCGCTCATCGTGCTCCTGCTGCGGATGCTGCTCGCCCAGGCTGTCGCGCGCGACGTCGAAGCGGCCGAGATGCAGGCCGAGTTGGACGAGGTGATCTGATGCCGATCGTCGTCGACATCGACGTGATGCTGGCCAGGCGGAAGATGTCCGTGGGCGACCTCGCGGATCGCATGGGGATCACGCCCGCCAATCTGGCGGTACTCAAGAACGGCCGCGCCAAGGCGGTGCGCTTCACGACCCTCGCCGCGCTCTGCGAGGTGCTCAAGTGTCAGCCGGGCGACGTGCTGCGCTGGGAGGCCGAGGACGCCGCGGGCGAATGACGTCCCCGGCGGGCGTGAAGGCGCCCGGTACCAGCGGCCCGCGACACGGCACGTGGACCGCATGGACGTGGATCGCCGATCACCCGCGGTGCCGTCCCGATGTTCCACGGAACGGATCAGCTGGGACATGGACCGGATCCCTTGAGGCGGGACAGCGCTCGCGGCCGTAGGGCTTGTCGTGCGATGCATTCCGATATATCGTTGACGCATCGCGACAGATCAACGATGAGGGGAGCGTAGGGATGCGTTCACATGGACACGAGCATGGACCGGGACCCGGTCACTGCGGGCCCGGCCATCCGGGCCGGGGCGACTTCGAGGGGCGGCGCGGGGCCTTCGGCCCGTTCGGTCCGCCCTTCGGGGGTCCGTTCGGCGGTGGCGGCCGGGGGCGCGGCGGCGGCCGGGGAAGGGCGCGGCGCGGTGACGTGCGTGCCTCGATCCTGGCGCTGCTGAAGGACCGGCCGATGCACGGCTACGAGATGATCCAGGAGATCGGCGAGCGCAGCGGCGGGGCCTGGCGCCCCAGCCCCGGGTCGGTGTACCCGACGCTCCAGCTGCTGGAGGACGAAGGGCTGATCACCAGCCGGAGCGAGGGCGGCAAGAAGCTGTTCACGCTCACCGAGGCCGGGCGTACGGAGGCCGAATCGGGCCCCGAGGCTCCGTGGGAAGAGGCCGGTCGTGGAATCGACTGGGACACGATGAACGAGATCCGTCAGGCCGGCTTCGGGCTGATGGAGGCGTTCGGACAGGTCTGGAAGACCGGCACACCCGAGCAGCGCCAGAAGGCGCTCGGAGTCATCAGCGAATCACGGAAGAAGCTCTATCTGATCCTCGCCGACGAGGACTGACCGAGGACTGACCGAGGACTGCCCCCGGTCCCGTCGTACGAGGGCTCTGCGGCCGGCAGCCGCAGGGCCCTCGCGCGTTCGGGGCGCGGCGCGCGTCCTCCCGGGGCGAAAGGAGGGTGATCTCATCCGTAAGGAGGAGAACCCGTCCAGATGTACCCAACTCCGGTGGGACGCCAAGATGCTCCCCGCCGGGGATGCCCGGAGCCGGGGAGGCTGATGGGGTGGGAGTGTGCAAAGCCCTTCATCGCGGATGCCGGAGCAGTTCGCGTCGACGCGTACCGATTCCGTACCCACGCCCGCTGGTTCCGTGGGACCCGCCGATACCGACGCCCGGCTGACCGCGGAGCTGGTGTCGGTTCTTTCCGGCGCGCGCCGCAGGGCGCTGCGCGACGGGGACGCCCAGGTCGACACGGCTCATCTGCTGCACTCGCTGATCGAAGCGGATCCCGAGGTGCGGGCCGCGTTCGACGGCGGCCACCAGGTGGCGCGGGTGCTCGGCTACCTCGTACAGCGCAGCATCGGTTATGGGCTGCGCTGGCAGGGGACGGTCGAGGACTCCGGGGCTGTCCCCGTCGTACGGGACCGTACCGTGCCGGGCTGGGCGCCACCGGCCGTCACCGCCCTGACAGCGGCGATGGAACGCGCCGCGCGCCGCGGTGACCCACGGGCCGGAGGGCTCGATCTGCTCGCCGCGCTGGCCGCCGACCGGCAGTGCCGGGCGGTCGAGGTGCTCGAACGGGCCGGTGTGGACGCACGGTCGCTGGCCGACCGGCTGGCCTGAACGTTTCGACAGGTGTCATCGGGGTGACGCTCCTGTCGCCAGCTGTCATGATGACGTCATGTACGCGACTAAGGGGAGGAGCGTCGGCCTGGGGCTTGCCCTGGGCTCGGCGTTCGCATTCGGTGGTTCGGGCGTCGCGGCGAAGCCGCTGATCGAAGCGGGGCTCGACCCGCTCCATGTGGTCTGGCTACGGGTCACCGGCGCGGCCGTGGTCATGCTGCCCGTGGCCTGGCGCCACCGTGACCTGCTGCGCCGCAAGCCGGCGCTGCTCGCCGGTTTCGGCCTGCTGGCCGTGGCGGGCGTCCAGGCCTTCTACTTCGCCGCGATCTCCCGTATCCCCGTGGGCGTCGCGCTGCTCGTCGAATACCTCGGTCCGGCGCTCGTCCTGCTCTGGGTCCGCTTCGTCCAGCGCCGCCCGGTCACCCGCGCGGCCGCGGTCGGGGTGGTCCTCGCGGTGGGCGGTCTCGCCTGCGTGGTCGAGGTCTGGACCGGACTGCGGTTCGATCCGGTCGGCGTGCTGCTCGCCCTCGGGGCCGCCTTCTGCCAGGTCAGCTACTTCGTCCTGTCCGACCAGGGCAGCGACTCGGCGGACTCCACGCGGGCGGACCCGCTGGGGGTGGTCGCGTACGGGCTGCTCGTCGGGACCGTGGTGCTCACCTTCGTCGCCCGTCCCTGGCGGATGGAATGGTCCGTGCTCGGCGGTGCGGCCGGGATGGGCGGTTCGCAGGTGCCCGCCGCCCTGCTGCTCGGCTGGATCGTGCTGATCGCCACCGTGCTCGCCTATGCGACGGGAGTGCTCGCCGTGCGCAGGCTCTCCCCGCAGGTGGCGGGGGTCGTCGCCTGTCTGGAGGCGGTCGTCGCCACCGTACTGGCCTGGGTGTTGCTGCGGGAGCACCTCTCGGCGCCCCAGATCATCGGAGGCGCGGTCGTGCTGATCGGCGCCTTCATCGCCCAGTCGTCGACACCCAAGGCACCGTCGGGGCCGGTGGCGGGCGGTACGGGAGCCGACGATCCGGCGCGGTTGTCCAGCGGGAGCCCCGCGGTTTAGCGGTTCTCGCGGAACCGGCGGCCGCCTCCCGTGGCTCAGCGCGCGGTTTCGGCCTGAGGCACGGCGGGGCCGGACCGGCCCCGCCGGACGGACCTCTTCTTCCCGCGGATCGCCTCAGCGCGCGGAGAGATAGTCGGGCAGGGCCACAGCAGGGTCGAGATCGTCGGCCGGGACCGGGGTGCCGTAGCCGCGCGTGACGGGGACGACGCCGGTCCAGTACGGGAGCGAGGCGTCTTCCGGTTCGTCGTTGGGGCCACCCGTACGGATCTTGGCGGAGACCTCGTCCAGATCGAGGCCGAGCACGGCGGTCGCCGCGAGCTCGCGGTCGTTGGCGCGGCGCGAGTCGTCGGAGCGGCCGGGCACCGCCTGGTCGACGATCGCGTCGAGTGCGATGCGGCGCTCGTCCGGGTCGGTCACCTGGCGGGCGATGCCATGGACCACCACGGAGCGGTAGTTGATCGAGTGGTGGAAGGCGGAACGCGCCAGCACCAGGCCGTCGACGTGGGTGACGGTCAGACAGACCGCGAGTCCCGGGTCCGCGGCGGCGGTGTCTTCCGTGCCGGGGGCCGCGCCGCCCGGGTGCGCCGACTCCGGCGTCCTCGCCATGCGCAGGGGGCGAGAGCCGGTCGATCCGTGGACGTACAGCCGCTCGCCCACCCGCGCGTAGAGCGTGGGAAGGACGACCGGAGCGCCGTCGCGGACGAAACCCAGATGGCAGATGTACGTCTCGTCCAGTATTCCGTGCACGGTTTCGTGGTCGTACGAGGCCCGCTCCCGGGCGCGGGTGGGGACGGTGCGTGCGGTGGGCCGGTAGGCGGCGGGGGATTCCGGCATGGCGTTCTCCATTGCACTAGTGCATAATGTTGTTTGTGCTAGGAGAGTATCGGATTTCAGGTCGGCGCGCGGCGGAGATTTCCGCCGACGTGGAGCGCGCGGTCGGCGCAGGCGCATTGGTGCCGGGGCAACTACTGCCTCCCATGCGGGAGTTGGCGGCTGATCTCGGGGTCAATCCGAATACCGTCGCGGCCGCCTATCGGACTCTGCGCGAGCGCGGGGTCATCGAGACGGCCGGCCGCAAAGGCAGCCGGGTGCGCCCGCGCCCGGCCAGTACGTCGCGCGGGTCGATCCGGGTCGACCCGCCGCCCGGCGTTCGGGACGTGTCGGAGGGCAACCCCGATCCGGCCCTGCTGCCTCCGCTGCACGACGCTCTCGCGGCCGCCGCGCTCCACAACGCGCAGCAGCCGGGGCTGTACGGACAGGACCCGGTCGACCCGGAGTTCGCCCGGCTCGCCCGTGCCGGGCTCGACGCCGACGGGGTGCCCGCCGGGCCGGTCGCCGTGACCTCCGGCTCGCTGGACGCGATCGAACGGGTACTGGCGGCGCATCTGCGGCCGGGCGACGCGGTCGCCGTCGAGGACCCGGGCTGGGGCAGCCTGCTGGACCTCGTGCCCGCGCTCGGACTGCGGCCCGTACCGGTACGGCTCGACGACGACGGACCGCTGCCCGGTGATCTGGAGCGTGCGCTGCGCTCCGGCGTCCGCGCGGTCATCGTCACCGACCGCGCGCAGAACCCGACAGGCGCGTCGGTGTCCTCGGCGCGCGCCGAGGAACTGCGCGCCCTCCTCGCCGAACGTCCCGAGGTACTGCTCATCGAGGACGACCACGGTCATCACATCGTGGATCTGCCGCTGCACCCGCTCGCCGGGGTGACGGACAGCTGGGTGCTCGTACGTTCCACCGCGAAGGCGTACGGACCGGATCTGCGGCTCGCGGTGGTGACCGGGGACGCACAAACCGTGGACCGGGTGACCGGACGCCAGCGGCTCGGACCCGGGTGGGTCAGCCGGCTTCTTCAGTACGCCGTCGTGCGGCTCTGGACCTCGGGAGCCGTGGACGTGTCAGAGGTGGCGCGGGCCTACGGGGAGCGCCGCGACGCCCTCGTACAGGCGCTGGCGGACCGGGGGGTCGACGCGCGCGGACGCAGTGGGATGAATGTCTGGGTGCCGGTGGCCGACGAGACCGGTGCGGTGGCGCGGCTGCTTCAGGCCGGCTGGGCGGTCGCGCCCGGGGCGCGCTTTCGGCTGACGACGCCTCAGGGCGTACGGCTGACGGTGTCGGCGCTGACGGCCGCCGACATCGAGGCGGTCGCCGACGCGGTGGCAGCCGCGGCGGGCCCGGCGCCCGCGCGCAGTTACGGCTGACACGGCACGGGCGCGTACATGCGGCCCGGCCGCCGTCGGGCAGCCGGGCCGCATGTACGCGGGCACGAGCGCAAGGAAGCGCGGGCGGTCGACGGCTGACAGACTTCACCCGCTGCCGACGAAAAGTGAAGTCTGCCAGCTGTCGGCCGCCCGCGCCCCTGTTACGCGAGTGTGATCGAGTCGCCCGAGACTTTGATGGCGGTGGCGGGCAGCGGCTTGGTCGCGGGCCCGGTCTGCACACTGCCGTCCGTGGCGCTGAACTTGCTTCCGTGGCACGGGCAGTTGATCACCCCGTCGCTGATGCCTTTCACCGCGCATCCCGCGTGGGTGCACTTGGACGAGAACGCCTTGAACTCGCCCGCCGTGGGCTGCGTGATCACCACACCCTGGTCGGCGAAGACCTTGCCACCGCCCTCCGGGATGTCGGTGGTCTTCGCGATGGCGGCTCCCGCTCCGGCTGCTGCACCATCACCACCGGTGGAACTGTCTCCGGTGGCTCCGGTGTCCGCCGAGCCGCCGTTCGTGGCGTCCGACTCCGACCCCGAGTCCGAGCCGCCGCACGCGGTGAGCGCGGCGCCCAGCCCCACCGCTCCCGCCGCGGCCACCACGGTCCTGCGTGCCACGATCCGAGCGGTCCCCTGCGTACCCGTCATCCCCAGCTCCGTTCCGTGCCGGCCCCTCGATCGACCGGGTTCATCAGAAGGTACGGGGAGGGACGCCGGGATGTTCAGATCCCAAGAGTTTTTTAAGAAAGTCCAGTTCGAGGAGGAGAAGGCTGTCGGCCGTCCCCTCCCGGGCGACGAGGTGTCCCGTTCCCGACAGCGGCAGTACGGTGTGCGGCCGGCCCGCGGCGAGCAGCGCGGCCGACAGGCGCAGTGTGTGGGCCGGGACCACATTGTCGTCCGCGAGCCCATGGACGAGCATCAGCGGCCGGGACAGCTGATGGGCGTACGGGGGCAGCGAACTGCGCTCGTACTGGTCGGGCTGGACGTCCGGATGTCCGAGATACCGCTCCTCCCAGTACGTGTCGTAGAGCCGCCGGTCGGTCGGCGGGGCCCCGGCGATCGCCGCGTGGAACACATCGGGACGGTGCAGCACGGCGCCCGCCGCCAGATAGCCGCTGAACGACCAGCCCCGGATGGCCACCCGTCCCAGGTCCAGGGCGTCGTACCGCGCGGCCGCCGCGTGCAGCGCGTCGATCTGGTCGTCCAGGACGGGCCCCAGCCGGTCGCCGACGATCGCCCGCTGCCACTCCACCCCGCGTCCGGGGGTGCCGCGCCCGTCCGTGACCAGGACGGCGAAGCCCTGCTCGGCGAACCACTGGCGCACCACGGTGTGCCACGCGCGCGCCGCGGTCACGACCTGCATGCCGGGGCCCGCGTACGGACTGAGCAGCACGGGCAGCTTGCCCGAACCCGGCTCGTACCAGGACGGCAGATGCAGCTGACTGCGCAACTCCCGTGCGCCCAGACTGAGATGGACCGGTCGAGGAGTGATCAGCGGCTCTTCGGCGAGGACCTTGATCCGGCCGGTCGGTGTGCCGTCGCGTACCACCGTGACGGTGTGTCCGGCCGCGGTCCGGCTGTCCAGCACCAGTGTGCCGCCTCCGGCGGTGGCGGTGTGCAGTCCCGGCTCGTCCGTCAGCCGGACGAAGCCGCTCCCGGAACCGTCCTGTGGTGTGTACGACCAGACATGGGTCTCGGTCGGCTCCTCGCTCGCGGTGAAGAAGACCCGCTCGCCGGCCGTCCCCAGTACTTCACGGACATGCAGTCCGGCCGGGGCGAAGGCGTTCCCGATCCGGATTGTGCGGACGTCGTCGCGTACCACGGACGTCACCGGCGTACCCGAGGCGGTGTGCAGCGGCGTGCCGGGCCGGCACTCCACCCAGTCCTTGTCGGTCGTCACGGACAGCGGCTCGAAGCCACCGCTCGCCGGGTCGACCGCGAGGACCCACATCGTGCGCTGGTCGCGGGTCTGGAGGGAGACGACCGGGCCGACGCTCTCCCAGCCGGCGGTCACGACGTACTCGAAGGCGGGATCGTTCCAGAGGCCGCGCGGGGAGTGCTCCTCGGGTGCCGCACGGGGCAGTTGGACGGGAGTGCGCGCGCCCTCGACCGTGATGAGACTCAGCGAGGTCTCCGCGTTGGGTGTGCCGGCCGCCGGGTAGGGGACCGACCGGGGCGGCCGGTCGGGGTTGGACGGGTCCCCGATGTACCAGCGCCGCACCATCGACGTGTCGACACGCGCCACCAGCAGCGCGTCGCTCTGCGGCGACCACCAGTAGCCGCGTGACCTGCCGATGGACTCGGCGGCGGTGTGGTCGGCCAGCCCGTAGGTCACGTCACGGGTCTCCGGCTCGGCGAGCGGCCGGTCCTCCGTCCTCCCCGTGGTGTCCGCCGGGTTCGCCGGGTTCGTTGTGTCCGCCGTATCCGTTGTGTCCGTGCCGCCGGTCCGTACGACGCGCAGCGCGCCGTCGGTGACATACGCGATCCATGTGCCGTCGGGGGAGAGCCGCGGGTCGACCGCCGGTCCCGCCGTGCTGATCAGCCAGGGAGCGCCACCGTCCGTACGTACCACCCACAGCGTCCCGCCCAGCGAGAACACCGCGAGCCGTGCCTCCCGGTCGGTGGCGTACGCGACCACTCCGGCCGTGTTGGCCCCGGCCCGCGCCCGGCGGATCTTCTCGGCGGCCGGAATCTCATCCGCTCCGGCCGTCGGCGGCAGTGTCCGGGGGTCGGCGAGGATCCGTTCCGCGCCGTTCTCGTACAGCCACAGCAGACCGCACGGATCGCCGCCGGAAACGGACCGTGTGAACAGCACGCGTTCGCCGTCGGGGGAGACGGTGAACTGGCGTGGCACACCGAGCGAGAAACGCCGGGTGCGGGCGAACTGGCGGGGAAGCGCGGTGTTTTCCATGGGCTCCACATTTCGGTTCGGGACAGAGCGAGGCCGGGTCGGTCGGGCGGGTGTGGGTGTGGGTGTGGGTGTGGCGTGATGGTTCTGGTCCCTCCCGTGCGCGAGAGGCGAAAAGCCGAGCGGGTGAGGGACCAAGGACACCAAGGGGACCGAACACGCGGCGGCCCGCGGCCGGGCCCGCGGGGAACTGGTTGTGCACACCACCATGGCGCTTGGATCACACCCGGAGTCGGTCTCTGTCGTCGCGAGCCGGTGTGTGGCGGTACGGGAGACCTACCAAAGGCCGTCGAGGAACTCCGCGACCAGGGCGCCGGCTTCGTGGCGGCATTCCTCGAAGTAGGCGTGGCGTGCCCCGCGGAAGACGTGTGTCCTGGCGTGAGGAATGCGGGCGGCGAGCAGGGAAGCGTTGTCCGGCGGTGTGAGGCGGTCCTCGTCGCCGTGGAGGATCAGAGTCGGGGCGCCGATGCCGGGGAGGACGTCCCAGGCGTTGTGTCCGTTGCTGGCCACCAGGTGGCCGCGCCGGGCGTGCGGGGGCATGTCGGGATCGCCGAGCGTTGTGTACGGACCGGGGTGACCGGCCAGCCAGGCCGGCGTGTACATCAGATCGATGAGCGCTTGCCGTGACGCCGCCGGGTCGGCCTGGACGAGGGACCGCCGTACCGCGATGTCCCGTTCGACGGCGTGCGGACCGCCGGGGGAGGTGCAGCCCAGGACCAGGCGCCGGACCCGCTCCGGACGGCGGGCGGCGATCCACTGGGCGACCCGGCCGCCCATGGACGTTCCGTAGACATCAGCCTTCTCGACACCCAGCTCATCGAGCACGGAGAGTGCGTCGTCGGCGAACTGCTGCGTGGAGTAAGGGCCTTCGGGCCTGCCGCTGGCGCCGGTGCCGCGGTAGTCCATGGTGATCGTGCCGTGCGTGGCGTGGAAGTCCTCGCGTATGCCGTCCCACCAGCGGTGGTTGTTCGCCTGACCGGCCAGGAGCAGGAGCGGGTGTCCGGAGCCTTGACGCTGGTACGCCAGGACAGTGCCGTCCTGGGCGCGGGCAGAAGTGTGCGGCTGTCGGTCGGAATCCGGCATGTGACCAGTCTACGAAGGCCGTCGGTGCTGGTGTCCGGACGGTGGTGTCCGTCCGGACCTCGGGGCGCCGGTCGGCGGAGACGGATCTTTGCGGCGGGGAGGAACGTTCAGCCGTCCGCGCTGGTCCCGTCATCGGTGCTCCCGTTCAGGCGACGCCCATTCCTCCCGGAGCGGCGCACCACCTTGGCCGCGGCGAGCGTCATGGCCGCCACGGCACGGACCCAACGGGCCCGCCACGGTCCGCCCACACCACACATACGCACCCGCCAACGGCGAGCGCCAAGACGCCGAGCAGCACAAGAGTCATTGTATTTCCACCTCTGCATTCGTTCGGTCCTGCTGATCATCGTTCGGATACCTGGGCGCAGCCGCACCGGCACGAGTTTCGAAGGTCCCCATGATCCAGGCGTGGTGAAGAGAGCCTTCTCCGGTCGCGGAGGGGACGTGCGGGTCAGCCGCCCTGACCGGCGCTTCCGATCGGGCCGACCTTCACGGGGGAGCCGGCGCCGTCCGTGACGGGAAGCGTGTCGGCGCCCGGCCAGTCGAGAGTGACCGACTTCGTCTCGTCCGGCGGGGTGACCACCAGCTCCGTGACGCGGACGCCGGAGCCGCCCGAGTCGTTGATCGGGTAATGGATGCCGAAGGCCACCGACTCCCCGTACTTGAGAACGCCCGGGACGACCTCCTCGCCACTGCGCTCCGCGGACAGCGGCCCCTCGCTCGTCTTCAGGCCGACGCCCGCGTACCCGGACAGCGCGCAGTCCCTGCCGCCGCCGTTCTTCAGCTCCACCGCGACCGTGCGATCGTCGTCGCCACCGACGGTGGCGTCGATCGCCGAGATCTCCAACTCGTCGGTGCGGCACTTGCCGGCCTCGCCGTTCTCGTCGGAGCCGGTCCCGGCGGCCGTGCCCTGACCGCCGGGGCTCTCCGCGGCGGAGTCCTTGCCGCCGCTCTGCTCCGAAGTGCCCGAGCCCGAACCGCCGCCCGAGGAAGACGCGGTGGAGGCGGACGACGGGTCGCTCTGTCCCGTGACGCCCTCGTCGTTCTGGCAGGCCGTGAGCGAGAGGCCGGCGGCAATGGCCAGGGCGGCGACGGTGAGCTTGTGAACGCGCATTTCCGCTTCCTCGGTATCGGTTGGGGCCGGCTGCTCGGTCCGAGTCGGTACGAGCGAGCGTTTCTGACTACAGCGAGCGTTTCTGACTACCAGGAGCCGCGCGGCGCGGCGAACGTTCCGCCCAACCGTCCCCTAATACATCCCTGTTACACGCACAGTCAGGCGCAACGCGCACCATCGCCGGGCACCACCGCCGGGCACCACCGCTGGGCACGGCCCCGTACGCACCTGTTCGCTGCCGTCGCCAACTGGGACGGTCCTGTAACCCGGCGCGGTTGACGGACGGGAAACCGCACGGGTGTCTTCCGAAGGAACCGATGCGGCTTGTTGACCGTCTCTCAACTCGTGCGGCGAATCTGAACTCGTGCGGCGAACCTGGCGGTTCCAAGGCCGAGGAAAGGCCAAAGCAGCTCTTTTGAAATGGAGCAGTGCCGCCATAGGATGCCGACGTCGCCGCGATCTTCGCGGATTCGAGCAGGTGCAATTCTGCCTGCCATTCTGTCACATGGAGAAAAAGTTGAAGAACATACGCCGTGCTCTGGCTGTTTCCGCTGTAGGCCTTATCTCCGCTTCGACTCTGGCGCTGGGGGCCGGTACGGCCTCCGCCTCGCCGGAGGGCCCGCGGGAGCCGCAGGAGCCGCGCCACTTCACCAGCGCCCTTGCTTGCCAGACCACCGGCAACACGTGGGCCCAGCAGGGAAAGCTCACGGGCTTCCGTTGTGTCCAGGAGGGCAACTCCTGGGCCCTTTACACCTGGTAGACCCGAGCTTGAGCCTGACGTTCCCTCACGCCTGATCGAGGTGACTGGAACAGGGCACTGAGTCGAAGGGGCGCCCCCTGAAGGGGCGCCCCTTTTGTGTGCGAACAATGTTGACGTGAGTAATGCGCGAACGAAGCGATGCGGGGCGGAGCCCGCGTTCCAGAGCTGTAGCAGTAAATGCGTCATGCCTTGCCTCCGTGGACGGAATCCTCCATCGCAGGTGAGTGTGGACGCTGTCATCGACAAAGAAGGATCGTCGCAGGCATCCACGTCCTGGCCTTGGCTCGCGGTGGCTCGGGCACTCCTCGGCGGCGGTCACCCTTGGTTACTATGCTCACTTCATGCCGGAAGCCGGAAGCCGGAAGCGAGGGGCGCACCGTCACCGACGGGATGCCGGGGAGGCAGGGGGTGCGGCATGGCAGTCGAAGCTCCTGAGATTCCCCAAGGCTGATCGCGCATACTCCCTGGAGTGTGCGTGTCTGGAGTTGACCGTGGATTGTACGGCTAGAGAGTCGGATGGCCTGGGAAAATGCTGACAGAAGTCGAGGCGACTCGCTACGTCACGCCTTTGCGTGAGGGGGGTTCGCTCCCGGGGATCGTCGAGGCCGACGATCTCGGTACGTACGTCATGAAATTCACCGGCGCGGGGCAGGGCCGCAAGACCCTTGTCGCAGAGGTCATCTGCGGTCAACTCGCCCGCAGGCTGGGCCTACGGGTGCCGCAACTGGTGACCATGCGGCTCGACCCCGTCATCGGACTCTCCGAGCCGGACCAGGAAGTGCAGGAGCTGCTGAAGGCGAGCGGTGGGCTGAACCTCGGCATGGACTATCTGCCGGGATCGATCGGCTTCGACCCGCTGGCGTACCAAGTGGGACCGGAGGAGGCCGGGCGTATCGTCTGGTTCGACGCGGTCATCAACAACGTCGACCGCTCCTGGCGCAACCCCAACATGCTGGTCTGGCACGGCGATGTGTGGCTGATCGACCACGGTGCCACCATGATCTGGCACCACAACTGGCCGGGTGCGCAGGCCTCGGCGGCCAAGCCGTACAACGCCTCCGACCACGTGCTCGCGCCCTTCGGGCCCAAGATCGCGGCGGCCGCCGGGGAGTTGGCGCCGCTGGTCACGGAGGAGCTGCTGGTTGAGGTCGCCGCCGACGTACCGGACGCGTGGCTGGCCGACGAGCCGGGCTTCGAGTCCGCCGACGCACTGCGCCGCGCGTATGTGGAGCCGCTGCTGGCGCGGGCCGCGACGATCCACGAGCGCATCACACTCGACGCGCCGGAACGGAGCAAGCCCTCGCAGGCCCCCGGCTGGCTGGTCGACCGCCTCACCCCCCGATCGCACACGAAACGGGAAGCGGGACGGGCCGGGCAGCGCGGCGCGGACGACGCGACGGCCATGGGTGATGCGAAGGGCAGTGGCCGGTGAGCGCGAAGGACGTCTACGAATACGCGCTGCTGCGGGTGGTGCCGAGAGTGGAACGCGGCGAGTACGTCAACGCCGGGGTCCTCGTCTACTGTCGCGCGCGGTCCTATGTCGCCGCCAGGACCCATTTGGACGAGGCCAGGCTGACGGCCCTCGACCCGCGGGCGGACGTCGTGGGGGTACGGGCGGCGCTCCGCGCCGTCGAGGGCGTCTGCCACGGCGGCGACGCGGCCGGACAGGCCGCGGCCGACGACGCGGGCCGGCGCTTCCGCTGGCTGATCGCGCCGCGCTCCACCGTCGTACAGCCCGGCCCGGTACACACCGGGCTGACGGCCGATCCGGCGGCCGAGGCGGAACGGCTGCTCGATCTGCTGGTCCGCTGAGGGGAAGGCGATCGGCCGACGGGTGGCGCGCTCGTCGGCCGCCCGGGTCGCCGCTCACTCCGTCGCCCGGTTCGCCGATCCGGGCCGCCGCCGCGTGTGACGTCCCCGCTGATCGGCCTGTCGGTCCAGGGGCCGTTGACACCGAGTGCCGGGGCTTCTAGCGTCTCGTCTGCTGAAGCTACTAAGCGGTTGCTCAGCGAGTGAGAGCCGCAGGTTCCCAGGGCGAGGAGATCAGGGATGTCCACCACCGAGCAGCGTGTCGCCGTTGTGACCGGGGCAGCGCGGGGCATTGGCGCCGCCACCGCGGTACGGCTGGCGGCCGAGGGCCGCGCCGTCGCCGTTCTCGACCTCGACGAGGCGGCCTGCAAGGACACCGTCGAGAAGATCACCGCGGCGGGCGGCACGGCACTGGCCGTCGGCTGTGACGTCTCCGACAGCGGGCAGGTGGAGGCGGCCGTCGCGCGGGTCGTCGCCGAGCTGGGTGCGCCGACGATCCTCGTCAACAACGCGGGTGTGCTGCGGGACAATCTGCTCTTCAAGATGAGCGAGTCCGACTGGGACACCGTGATGAATGTGCACCTCAAGGGCGCGTTCCTGATGGCCAAGGCGTGCCAGAAGCACATGGTGGACGCCCAGTTCGGCCGTATCGTCAACCTCTCCTCCAGCTCCGCGCTGGGCAACCGGGGGCAGGCCAACTACGCCGCCGTCAAGGCCGGCCTCCAGGGCTTCACCAAGACCCTCGCCAAGGAACTCGGCAAGTTCGGCGTCACCGCCAACGCCGTGGCCCCCGGCTTCATCGTCACCGAGATGACCGCCCAGACCGCCGCCCGGGTCGGCATGGCCTTCGAGGACTTCCAGGCCGCCGCTGCCTCCCAGATCCCGGTCCAGCGCGTCGGAAGGCCGGAGGACATCGCGAACGCCATCGCCTTTTTCACGGGCGACGACGCCGGATTCGTCTCCGGCCAGGTGATGTACGTCGCCGGCGGACCGCTCAACTGACGGCCGGACAGCGCGGCCTGAGACCCCGGCGGCGCGGCCGTGAGCCGAGGCCGGACAGTACGGCCCGCAGCTCGGAGCAAGGAACATGGCGGATCACATGGACGAGGCGAACATGACAGAGCAGCCGCAGGACAGTGGGAAGGTCGCCCTGGTCACGGGCGCGAGCCGGGGCATCGGATACGGCATCGCCGAGGCGCTCGTCGCGCGCGGCGACCGCGTCTGCATCACCGGACGCAATGAGGACGCCCTCAAGGAGGCCGTCGAGAAGCTCGGTTCCGACCGGGTGATCGGTGTGGCGGGCAAGGCACACGACGAGGCGCACCAGGCGGTCGCCGTCGAGCGCGTCATGGAGGCGTTCGGCCGGGTCGACTTCCTGGTCAACAACGCGGGGACCAACCCGGTCTTCGGCCCGATGGCGGATCTGGACCTGAACGTCGTCCGCAAGGTGTACGAGACGAACGTCATCTCGGCGCTCGGTTTCGCCCAGCGGACCTGGCGTGCCTGGCAGAAGGAACACGGCGGCGCGATCGTCAACATCGCGTCGGTCGCGGGGATTTCGGCGTCCCCCTTCGTCGGCGCCTATGGCATGAGCAAGGCGGCGATGGTCAATCTGACCCTCCAGCTGGCGCACGAGTTCGCGCCGGCCGTACGGGTCAACGCCATCGCGCCCGCCGTCGTCAAGACCAAGTTCGCCCAGGCGCTCTACGAGGGCCGGGAGGCGGAGGTGACCGCCTCGTACCCGCTGGGCCGGCTCGGGGTGCCGGAGGACATCGGCGGCGCCGCCGCCTTCCTCACCTCCGACCAGTCGGACTGGATCACCGGGCAGACGCTGGTGGTCGACGGCGGGGTCTTCCTCAACGCCGGAGTGGGGTGACGGTACGGTCGCCGATCTCCGCGAAGCCGCCTGGTAAGGGCCGTTGTCAGTGGTCACCGGTAGGTTCAGTGGCAGACAAGTGATCGCTTACCGGAGGTTGTTGACGTGACCGACACCGACATGCTGCCCGAGTCCTGGCGCGGCGTCCTCGGCGACGAACTGCAGAAGCCCTATTTCAAGGAGCTGACCGAGTTCGTCGAGGAGGAGCGGGCGAAGGGGCCGGTCTACCCACCGCGTGACGAGGTCTTCGCGGCGCTCGACGCCACTCCGTACGACAAGGTCAAGGTCCTGGTCCTGGGCCAGGACCCGTATCACGGCGCGGGCCAGGGGCACGGGCTGTGCTTCTCCGTCCGGCCGGGGGTCAAGACGCCGCCGTCCTTGCGGAACATCTACAAGGAGATGAAGGAGGAGCTGGGCCACCCTGTTCCCGACAACGGCTATCTGATGCCGTGGGCCGAGCAGGGGGTGCTGCTGCTCAACGCCGTGCTGACGGTCCGCGAGGGCGAGCCCAACTCGCACAAGGGAAAGGGCTGGGAGAAGGTCACCGACGCGGTGATCCGCGCGGTGGC
The DNA here is from genome assembly GCF_044741745.1 of Streptomyces sp. NPDC088116. Classification (NCBI taxonomy): domain Bacteria; kingdom Bacillati; phylum Actinomycetota; class Actinomycetes; order Kitasatosporales; family Streptomycetaceae; genus Streptomyces; species Streptomyces sp. NPDC088116. The sequence goes on from NZ_JBIUTF010000003.1 coordinate 41,965, forward strand.
CGAGCGGCCCGACCCGGCGGTCTTCGTGCTCTGGGGCGCCTACGCGCAGAAGAAGCTGCCGCTGATCGACGAGGAGCGGCATGTGGTGGTGAAGGGCGCGCATCCCTCGCCGCTGTCGGCGAAGAAGTTCTTCGGATCGCATCCGTTCACCCAGATCAATGAGGCGGTCGCCGCACAGGGCCACGAGCCCATCGACTGGCGCATCCCCGATCTCGGCTGATTCGCGTACGAGGGAGTCGCGGTACGGGGGATTCCCCGGGCCTGCCGACAGTCTCGGGCCGTGTGCCCGAGCCTGAGGGGGATTGCCGGTGACGGCGGCTACCGTCGGATCCGGATCATCCCGGTACGGGCGGCAGCGAAGGCGGCAGCGATGGAGCAGCAGGAGGCGTCGGAGGACGCCGTCATGACCAGGATCGGCCAGGCGGCCATGCTCCTCCACGGCGGTGACCGGGAAGAGGCGCGCAATCGCTTCGGCGAGCTCTGGACGGAGATCGGGGAGGCGGGCGACCCGCTCCATCGCTGCACGCTCGCGCATTACATGGCGGACACGCAGGACGACCCGGGCGATGAACTGGCCTGGGATCTGCGGGCGCTGACCGCTGCCGACGGGCTGACCGGGAGAGCGAAGGACAACGCCCGGGGCGAGGCAGGCGACGGCAGCGGGGAGAACGGGCAGAACGGGCAGAACGACTGGCGTGGGGAGAGCGACGAGGGTGGGGAGAGCGACGGGGGTGAGGCACGGCCGGTCAGGGCAGTTGGTGTCTCACCGGCCGTGCGTTCCTTCTATCCCTCGCTCCATCTCAATCTCGCCGCCGACTACATGAAGCTGGAGCGTCCGGAGGCGGCGCGGCTCCATCTGGACCGGGCGCGTGACGCGGCCGATGCCCTGGGGGACGACGGATACGGGGACGGAGTGCGGGCGGGGATCGACCGGCTTGAGCGCCGGCTGCGCGAGCGGTGAGGAGCATCCGGCCGCCGACGGGGGCGCGGCCGGTCAATTCCGGTATGTCTCGCGGCAGATACGGTCCTGGGGGCTGCCCGCCGGCCAGTCGCCGTACATCTCGCCGAGGGCGCAGACATCGGTGATGGCGGCCGAGGCCGTCGGGAGCCGGAAGGTCCACCGTTGCGCCGGCCGCTCGCCCGGACGCTCCTTCGGCGCGGGCGCGGCTGAGGTGCGTACGGTCCCGGGTGCCCGGTCGGGCGTCGTCCGGTGGACCTCCGGGGAGGGGCGCGGAGCCGGTCGCGGACTCCGGGCGGAGACGGCCGCCTCCAGTGCCTCGTCGGCCGGAGACTGGCCGAACTGCGGTTCGGCGGCTCCCGGCCTGAGGACCCCGCTGCTCGCCCCGGGCTTCGGTTCGGATCCTGGTGCGGGGCGTGGCTGCACGGCCACACACCCGGAGACGGCCGTGACCGCCACGCCCACCAGGACCATGGCTGCGCTTCTTCTTCGGTGCATCCACGCAACTCTGCTGGGTGTGGCAGCCGTTGGGGAGCGGAAGGGCGCCGATTGGCCCGGACGGGTGACGGCGGTCAATCACGCGGGTCCACTCGGTCGTCCACGGTCGTCCGCGGGGGAACCTGTTCCTGGACCGTCGCCTTGAAAGAACGGGTCGAGAAGGCGACCGGCCGGTCCCGGGCCACTCCCACCGGTTTCCGGCAACTCCCGCCCCTCGCCGGTCAACTCCCGCCGGTCTCCGGTCAGTCGCCGGTCACACCGTCGACCCGCTCACGGAGGAGGTCGGCGTGACCGTTGTGCCGCGCGTACTCCTCGATCATGTGGACGTAGATCCAGCGGAGGTTGTACGGCTCGCCCGTGATCCGGTGGCGACGGGGGCCGTCGCCGAGGTCGTCGAGGGCGCGTGAGGCGGCCAGTTCACGGGCGTGGGCGATCTCGGCCCGCCAGGCGGCGTGGGTCCCCTCCCAGGTGTCGTCCGCGCCGGGATGGAAGTCCCCGTCCGGGTCGGCATCGCTGAAGTAGAGGGGCGCGGCCTTCTCGTCGGCCAGTACGTTGCGGAACCAGCCGGCCTCGACCTCGGCCATATGCCGTACGAGGCCGAGCAGGGTCAGGTCCGAGGGTGGGACGGACGCCTCGCGGAGCTGCTTGTCGTCGAGCCCCGCGCATTTCAGGGCCAGGGTCTCGCGGTGGTACTCCAGCCAGCTCTCCAGCATGTCGCGTTCGCCGGCGACGGTGGAGGGTTCGTTGCGCTCAGGTGTCGTCATGCCGGTCATCCTCACGTACGGGCCCCCGCGCGGGCCACGGCTTATTCGCACGAGCGCCCGGCCCCGCCCCTGCTCCGTACCGCGTCACTCCGCGAGGATCGCCGGCCGCGGGCCGTCACCGCGCACGTATGCTTCCCGGACGGCACGGCACGGCACGGCACGGCACGGCACGGCACGACAGCGGACAGCGGTACCAGGCAGCAACAGGCAGTAGCAGGCCGCAGTGGCAGCAAGCGGCGGCAGGCAACGGATTGGCAGGGGAGGCCCTCGTGAAGGTCGGCTGCATCGGGCTCGGCGATATCGCGCAGAAGGCGTATCTGCCGGTGCTGACCACGCTTCCCGGGATCGAACCGCACCTGCACACCCGTACCCCCGCCACCCTGACGAGGACCGCCGAGGCCCACCGCATCCCGGCAGCGCACTGCCACGCCGGTCTCGACTCGCTGCTGGCCCAGGATCTCGACGCCGCGTTCGTGCATGCCCCGACCGCCGCGCACGCCGAGATCGTCACACGGCTGCTCGAGGCGGGCGTACCGACCTATGTCGACAAGCCCATCGCGTACGAACTCGCCGAATCGGAGCGCGTGGTGGGCCTCGCGGAGGAGCGGGGGGTGAGCCTGGCCGTGGGCTTCAACCGCCGTTACGCGCCCGGGTACGCGCAGTGTCTGGAGCATCCGCGCGAGCTGATCCTGTTGCAGAAGAACCGGGTCGGGCTGCCCGAGGACCCGCGCACCTTCGTCCTGGACGATTTCATCCATGTCGTCGACACCCTGCGGTTCCTGCTCCCGGGGCCGGTCGAACACACCGACGTACGGGCGCGGACGCGGGACGGGCTGCTGCACCACGTCGTGCTCCAGCTCTCCGGCGACGGCTTCACCGCCATCGGCATGATGAACCGGCTGAGCGGTTCCTCCGAGGAGATCCTCGAAGTGTCGGGCCAGGACACCAAGCGGGCCGTCCACGATCTCGCGACGATCATCGACCACAAGGGACAGCCGAGCGTGCGGCGGCGCGGCGACTGGGTTCCGGTGGCCCGCCAGCGCGGCATCGAACAGTGCGTCCTGGCCTTCCTCGACGCCGTACGGGCGGGGAAGACGCTCAGCGCGCGGGATGCGCTGCGGACTCACGAGTTGTGCGAGCGCGTGGTACGGGCGGCGTCGGACCAGGCCGCCTGAGCGACCGTACGCCCCTCACGGCGCAGAGCGTCACCAGTACGGCGAGGGCGCCGTGGACCGCCCAGTCGCCGAACCTGACGTACGGAGTCGTGCCCCGGGCCAGCGGGATGTCGTACACGGCGGCCGTGCCGCGGTCCGTCCCGATCGCGCCGCCGACCCGCTCGCCGTTCGGCCCGAAGACCGCGCTGACACCCGTGAGCGTGGCATGCACCATCGGCCGGCCGGTCTCCGCGGCCCGCAGCGCCGCCAGCGAGGCATGCTGCTCCGGCGCCCAACTGTGCTGGAACGACGAGGTGGAAGACTGTGCCACCAGTACCTGCGCACCGTCCGCGACCAGGTGCCTGCTCATGTCGGGGAACGCCGTCTCGAAGCAGACCAGCGGCCCGAACCGCAATCCGCCGCCTCCGGGTCCGGCCCCGTCCCGCTCCCCGCCCGGCAGGGTCATGATCTCTTGCCGGGTGCCGGACACCCGGTCCTCGCCCGCGGCCTTGCCCACCGAGGTGGCCCAGCCCAGCGCGGCACGGGCCGGTATGTACTCACCGAAGGGCACCAGGCGCATCTTGTCGTACGTATCGCCCGTGGGGCCGTTCGGACCGACGAGGACGGCACGTTTGAAGATGCCGACGCGGCCCGACGCGTCGGTGCTGCGGGCGTCCACATTGACCAGTATCTCGGCACCGACCGCGCGGGAGAGCGCGGCGAGGCGCGCTGCCAGATCGGGCCGCGCCGAGAGATCGGAGCTGACGCTGCTCTCGCCCCACACCACCAGATCCACGTCCTGCCCGGCCAGGCCGCGCGTCAGGGCCTCACCGCGGCTGAACCGGCGCTCCACGGCATCGGCCCCGGCGACAACACCCGGCTGCACGACCGCGATCCGTGCCTGGCCCGACTGCTCGGCCCTCGGCACCCAGGCCCAGACCGATCCCACGGTGACGGCGCACACCACGATGCCGATGGCCGCCGTGGTCCGTGCCCCGGTGGCCGCGACCAGCAGGGTGAGCGCGGTGTTCACCGCGACGACCAGCAGGCTCAACAGCCACACTCCGCCCACCGAGGCGAGCCTCAGGGCGGGGGAGACATCCCACTGGCTGGCGCCTATCAGCCCCCAGGGGCCGCCAAGTCCCTGCCAGGACCTGATCAGTTCGATCATCAGCCAGCCCGAGGGCACCACGGCGAGGGCGGCGGCGGCCCGTCCGGCGGCCGGTGCTCCGCCGAGCATGGACCGTACGAGCCATCCCCACGGCGCCCAGAGGAGGCCGAGCAGTGCGGCCAGCACGACGAGGAACACGTGCAGGCTCGGCATCAGCCAGTGATGTACGGCGACCATGAAGCCGAGGCCGCCCAGCCACCCGTCCAGTGCCGCACGACGGGCGGTGGGCGCGGAGCGTATGAGCAGCATCCAGGGCACGAGCGAGACGTACGCGAACCACCACAGCGACGGCGCAGGAAAGGCGAGGGCGGAGAGCGCACCGGCCACGACGGCCGCCGCGCCCCGCCACCATGGCGAGATCAGGCGACTGCGTATCCGTCCGTACCGCGCCCGCGGACGGGACGGCGGTCCCTGAGGCTCCTGTGGGCCGCGCGCCCCGGACCGCCCGAACGGGCCGGGGGGACTCAACTGGCTGTGCCCGTCGGACCGTCCGTGCCTGTCGGGCTGTCCGTGCCGACCGGCCGGAATCCGCATACCGCGCCCCCCTCGTCCTGCCTGATCAGCGCCTTGCCCGATCAGTCGCTCCAGGCTGTCCTTCCCCGGATGCGACGGCGCGAAGCGGGGTCAGAGCACGCCGGAGGAACCCGCGACGCGACGCCACCTCTCCTCGGCCACGACGGTACGGAGCTGCCAGCCCACATCGGCGCGCAGCAGACCGAACACGAACCTGCCGCCGGTCATCAGGTCCTCACCGGACTCGTGGCGCGACGGGTTGAGGTAGTCGGCCCGCATTTCGGCGCGGTCGCCCGGATAACCGCCGAGGTCCTGAATGGTCAGCCGCCGGTTGACGATCAGCTGCTGACGTACGGTGAACGGCCGTAACGTACCGGCCAGCCAGTCGGCGACCTCGGCCGCCGCCCCTTCGATGCCGCCCGCCGCGGTGTAGTCGGCGCGGCCGTCCGGTGTGAACAGGGCCCGGAAACCGGGCCAGTCGGCGTCGTCCATGGTCACCGCGTAACGAGTGATCACCTCATCGATGGCCAGCCGGTCCATCACGGTCGCGAGATCCACACGCTGTGTCATCGGCTCAGTCTCCGTGAGCGGAAGCCTCAAACCAAGAGCTGTGCACACCTGGCGATCACCAGCCAGCCGCGGTGCGATGAACGCCACGGACAGGGCGAGAAGAAGAGGCATACGGAGAGACGACGCGGGTCAGCATGATCGACGTATTGCCACACGAAGGAGTTGTTTGGAGATCACCCCTGTCCTCGGCCGCCACAACGCCTGGCAAGATCCTCGCTTGGCCGGACAATCCGGCTGATACCTATCAGGAGGATCCATGTCGTCAAACAGGCGGAATCGGGTGGGTACGACCTTCGCTGTCGTGGGGACCGCACTGGTCCTGGCCGCGTCGGGACCGATCGCCTCGGCTCAGCCGGATGCGGCTCAGCCCGGATCGAGCCGGGCCGACTCGGTCAGAGCGGTCACGGTGGACCGGCTCAGCCTGCGGCTCGCGTCGGCCCCGGCGCAGGGAGCCAACGTCAAGGGCGGCGGGAGCGAGAACGGTACGGAGGTCATCCAGTGGCCGTACTCCGGTACCGCGAACGAGCGCTGGGAAGCCACGGCGACGGGCGGCGGTTACTACCGGATCGCGTCGCAGGGGAGTGGCAAGTGTCTGAACGTGAGGGGCGGTGGAAGCGCGGACGGGACGTCGGTCATCCAGTACACCTGCGGCTCGGGCGGCAATGAGCAGTGGAAGTTCGTGCGCAAGGGCATCGGGTACCAGGTGGTCGTCCGGTCCAGCGACAAGTGCCTGAACGTCAAGGGCGGTGCCGGTAAGGGGAATCCGCTGATCCAGTACGCCTGCTCCGCCAGCGGCGGCGCCAACGACGTCTGGTTGCCCGTCTGGGAACCGGCTTCCTGATCCACGTCGCCTCCCGCACCGCTCCCCGCGTCCGTGGCGGTCACACTCTCTCCGGGAGCCCCCGCGGCGCGGGCCAGCGTCGGTGCAGGGAGTCGATGCGGTAGTCGTGGCCGTGTCGCCAGCCTTCGTGGGTGGGGACCGCGTCCTGTACGTGCGGGTGCCCGGCGGGGAGTTCGCTGTGCAGGTGGTCGAGACGGTCGGGGTCCGTGCGCGGCCAGATGGCCATGGCGCAGACCGCGGCGGCCAGTCCCACGACGGCCAGTACGGCGGACGCCACGGGCATTCCGGCCGCTGCCGCCAGCCAGCCCGCCAGCGGGTAGGTGAGCAGCCAGCAGCCGTGCGACAGCGAGAACTGCGCGGCGAACGCGGCCGGCAGGTCGCCGGCCGCCGCCGACCGTCGCAGCAGGCGCCCGCACGGGGTGAGGACCACCGAGGTGGCGGCGCCCAGCAGGGCCCAGGCGGCGAGCAGCGCCGGCCAGGCCCAGGGGCCGGGGGCGAGAGCCGTACCGAGGGAGACGGCGGCCAGTACGCAGGGCAGGGCGAAGGCCGCGGGCAGCATCACCGTACGGTCGCCGGCCCGGTCGAGCGCGCGCGGCAGCAGCAGGGCGGCGAGCATGGATCCGGCGCCGTAGGCGCCCAGCGCCAGCGAGACGTCGCCGGCGGCCCGGCCCAGGCCCTCGCGGACCAGGACCACCGTGTTGACGGTGACCATGGCGCCGCCCGCGGCGACCGCCAGGTCCAGGGCGAGCAGCGCGCGGAGCCTGGGGGTGGCGAGGAACAGCCGGGTGCCGAAAGACGCCTGCCTGTAAACGCCTCCCGCGCGTTCCACCGGTACGGGCCTGGGCAGCAGCACCGAGACCACCAGGGCGGCCGACGCCAGGAAACCCGCGGTGGTGCCCGCGAACAGCCAGTTGTACGAGATCAGCGACAACAGCCCGGCGGCCAGTGCCGGGCTGAACAGGCCCTCCAGGTCGTACGCCAGCCGCGACAGGGACAGGGCGCGTGTGTAGTCGGGCTCCTCGGGCAGCACCTCGGGAATCGTGGCCTGGAACGCCGGGGTGAAGGCGGCCGAGGCGCATTGCAGCAGGAAGACCAGGACGTAGACCTGCCACACCTCGGTGACGAAGGGCAGCGAGAGCGCGACGACGGCGCGGGTCAGGTCCATCGACACCAACAGGGCCCGACGCGGGATCCGGTCGGCGAACGCGCCGACGGCCGGGGCGACTCCTACGTAGGCGACCATCTTGACGGCCAGAGCGGTGCCCAGCACCGCGGACGCGTCCGCCCCAGCCATGTCGTAGGCCAGCAGACTCAGGGCCACGGTGGCCAGGCCCGTTCCGACGAGAGCGATGACCTGGGCGGTGAACAGGTGCCTGTACGTGCGGTTGCGCAGCACGGCGAGCATGCGAACGTCCTTGGCCGACGGGTGCGGGGTGCGGCCACCAATCTAATGCACATGTGCGCATTCATGCACACGTTGAGGTGAGGGGCGTGGACGGGCGCGTGAGACGACGGGGTGTCAGTCGTGCCAGGGTCTGCCGGTGACCTGATGGTCGGCGTGGCTGATCGCCTCGACCACCAGGCGGCGCAGGTGCCCGTCCGAGAGGGCGTAGACCACGCGCCGGCCGTCCTTGCGTGACTGCACCAGCTCGGCCAGCCGCAGCTTGGCCAGATGCTGACTCACGGCGGGCCGTGCCGCACCGCAGGCGGCCGCCAGCGCGGTCACATCGGACTCCCCGTGCGTGAGCAGCCACACCAGATGCAGCCGTGTGGGGTCGGAGAGCAGCGCGAAGACCGAAGCCGCGGCGGCGAGTTCGCGGACGCCGGGCGTGTGCTGATGCGCATCGCTCGCTGTTGAGGGTTCTTGGCGTCCGGACATGTACGTATCGTAGGCGCGCCCTCGCTCACCGGCGTCTTCGGCCTCCGGGGCGGCGGCCGGACGGTGGTGTCCGGCCTCCGGGGCGGCGGCCGGACGCCACCGCCCCGTACATCTTCGGGACTACGTGCGGGAGTTACTCGTCGCCACCCTCTTCTTCCTCGTCCTCGAAGGCGTCGCCGATCTCGTCGACGACCTCCGCGGCGACCATGCCGCCCACCACACCGACCGCCACGCCCGCGGCGACACCGGCCACCACGGCGCCGGTGCCCGGACCGGAGTGGTGATGCCCGTCAGAGTGTCCACCGCCGTGGTGTCCACCGCCGTGGTGACCGCCGCCGTGGTGCGCGCCGTGGCGGTCGACGAGCTGCTTGATCCAGGAGTCCACCTCGGCGTTCCAGTCCGTGCTCGCCACGTTGTGGTGGGAGACGGTGAACCGGTTGAGCACATCGTGCCCGTCCGAGAGGACTCCGCCGCGCTTGTCGGCCTCGATGATCACGTCCATGCCGCCGGATGTGGCCAGGAACGTCACCTCGATCTCGGTCACCACATGCGCGTACTGCGCGGGCGGGGTCAGTTCGAGCTCCTGGTAGAAGGGGAGTCGCTGGTCGGTGCCACCGATGCGGCCGAGTTCGAGATCGGCCGATTCGAAACCCCAGCCGAGCTGCCCGAACGCTTCGAGGACGGCCTCCTGGACCGGCAGGGGTGACACGTTCAGCTGGTCGAGATCGCCCTTGTCCTTCGCTCCGGCCACCTCCAGCTCGGTCCGTACCCCCAGGACCACGCCCAGGGCCTGACCGTAGAGCTCGGTCACCGGCGTCTCCCACGGCAGTGTCAGCGAGAACGGGACGGTGTGCTCCGCGTCCTCGGCCAGGCGGAAACCACCGCCGACCGTGACACGGTCGAAGACCACCGTGCCCTCGCTCTCCCCGTCCTCTCCCTCCGCCTCGACACGGGCGACCAGATCCAGCGTGATCCGCTCGATGTGTACGTCCGACTGGCCGCCGCGCAGGCGCACCTGGCCGGACAGGGTGCCGCCCGGTACGGCGGATCCGCCGTCCAGCACGGTGTCGACCGAGGGGCCGCCGACACCGAGGGCTCCGAGCAGTTTCTTGAACACCATTGTGGCCGTCCGCTCCTTCTTGGGCTGTACATCGTCGCTGTGCTGAACGTTCGGGGTTGCCGAGCGCACTCAGAACTACCGCAGAAGGTAAAGCGGTTCCCAAGAGGCGCGCGAAGTGAGCCCATTTTCAGCCACTCTCCGGCTACCTGCGGAACTGCCGTTCCCGGCGGGTGTGACGCACGCCGCTACGGACAGGGGCGGGCATTAATCAACGCGTTACGTTCTGGTTGGCGTGGTGTCACAGTGACCATTGAGGCTGTCTTTACATACGAAGCTCACAGAAACCCGAATCGACCACGGCCCAGAATTCGGTCCTCCCCCCACAATCCGACCAGGATGGGACCACATTTATGGATTTCGCGACACCGCCTTCCCATACGCGCTCCCGAGGGCCTTGCCGAAGAAGCCGAAGCACCGGCAGACCGATCCGCTCCTGACCGGTTGTTCGCACGCCTCCACGCATGGAAGGAAACCCCCAGGTGCTCACTTCGCACCCATCAAGCCCATCGGAAACGTCGGTGGGCTCAACGGCCACAGCTCCGGAACTCTCCGGTCCCGCGCCCGACATGCCCCCCGCGGTGCGTGTGCTGGCGGTCGGTGCGCCAGGGCCACGGCTCGAGTGGCTCACCCGGACCCTGCAGTCGACCGGGCACGAGATGAGCCACGCCGAACCCGGTCAGATCAACGCACAGGTACAGCAAGCTCCCCCGGACGCGATCGTCGCCCTGAACGACGAGCGCGACGGGGTCGATGTGATCCGCGAGGTCCGCGCCGTCCCCGCCGGCCGGGCGCTCCCGCTGCTCATGGTCACCGCCAACCCCGGCTCGTCCGATGTGGTGGACATGCTCCGCCACGGTGCCGACGACTGCGTGGCGGACGGATCGGACGCGGTCGAGCTCTCGGCCCGAATAGAAGCCAAGCTGCGCCGGGTGCCCGTACCGGTCGAGAGCCTGCTCCTCGACCCGCGCACCGGCCTCTACTCCAGCCCGCACTTCCACGAGGAACTCGACCGGGAGTTCCAGCGCCCCGAGGCCAGCCGCCGCGGTGGCGTCATGGTCATGGTCGGCGTGGCCGAGATGGTCGCCCTGGAAACCAGGCTCGGGCCGCGTGTGCGCCGCGAGGTCGCCGAACGGCTGGCCGCCGTGGCGGAGAAGCTCGGCAGTCCGTGCGACCGGCTCGGCTGGGACGACGACGGCCACCTGCTCATGCTGATGCCGGGCATCGACGATGAAGGGGCGCGCCGCAGCCTCGAGCGATTCGCGAGCGCGGTGGCCGGCACCCGGTTCGTCGTCGCCGACGAGAACGTACGGCTGACACCCGCGATCGGCTGGACCCCGCTGGACGGATGCACGGACCACACTCAGGCCGTCGAAAAGGCCCGGGACGCCGTCGACGAGGCGATCGGACACCGGGATCTGCGCCCGGTCATGTACGCGCCGTGGATGCGCGCGGCGCCGGTGCACCGGCGCCCGCGCCGCCTCGGCGGGGCCGTCCGCGCGCTGCTGTCCGCGGCGTCCCCGGTCGTGGTGCTGCTGATCGGGGTGGCCGTACCGTTCCTGCTGTACCAGCAGCTGTACCTGCTGGGCTGGGATCTCGGATCGGCCATGTACTGGGTCGTGGTGGCCGGGCTCGTGGTGTCCGCGGTGCTGATCGTGCTGGAGTGTGTGTACTCGCTCGACGCGACTCCCCGTCCTGACGGGCCGGGAACAGCGGACAGAGCAGCCGCGTCCAACCGGCCCGGAACGCTCACCGCGACCGGTGACTCCAAGGGGCAGAACCGCTCCGCCGGGCAGGAGGAGCGTCCCGAGCACCCCGGGCAGCCGTATCCGCCGGCGAGCGCGGTCATCGCCGCGTACCTGCCGAACGAGGCCGCCACCATCGTCGACACGGTCGAGTCCTTCCTGCGCTTGGACTACCCGAACGACCTGGAGATCATGCTGGCGTACAACACGCCGCACCCGCTGCCCGTCGAGGACACGCTCCGCGAGATCGCCCGCCGCGACCCGCGCCTGGTGCTGCTCCAGGTACAGGGCAGCACGTCCAAGGCACAGAACATCAACGCGGCGGTCACCCGCGTGCACGGCGAGATGGTCGGCATCTTCGACGCCGACCACCACCCGGCACCGAACGCCTTCCAGCACGCCTGGCACTGGCTGTCCAACGGCTACGACGTCGTCCAGGGACACTGCGTGATCCGTAACGGGGACAGCTCCTGGGTCGCGAAGCTGGTGGCCGTGGAGTTCGAGTCCATCTACGCGGTGAGCCACCCGGGCCGGACCCGGCTGTACGGATTCGGTGTGTTCGGCGGCTCCAACGGTTTCTGGCGCACCGACCTGCTGGCCCGGACCCGGATGCACGGGTCGATGCTGACCGAGGACATCGACTCCACCCTGCGCGCGCTGAACGAGGGCGCCCGGATCACCATGGACCGTACGCTCGTCTCGCAGGAACTCGCGCCCACCACACTGAAGTCGCTGTGGAACCAGCGTTCGCGCTGGGCCCAGGGCTGGCTCCAGGTCTCGCTCAAGCACCTGTGGCGCGGCCTGCGTTCGCCGGAGTTCACACCCCGCCAGAAACTGGGGCTCTTCGTCCTGCTCGGCTGGCGTGAGGTACAGCCGTGGCTGACACTCCAGATGCTGCCCATCATCGTGTACTCGGCGTGGAAGGCGGGCGGTGTGACGGAGCTCGACTGGGCGGTGCCGGTCTGCCTGCTGGCGACACTGTTCACGCTGTCGGCCGGAGTGGTCCAGGCCGCGTTCGCCTGGCGGCTCGCCGTACCGGAACTGCGGCGGCGCCGCAGCTGGTTCTGGCGGTACGTCTTCGTCACGACCTTCTTCTACACCCACTTCAAGAACATGCTGGCGCGCCAGGCGTGCCTGAAGGAGGCGTTGGGAGAACGGCAGTGGCGGGTCACACCCCGCGCCGCCGCGAAGAAGGGTGCGGACCGGTCGTGAGCACATCAGCGGTGAACGCCTCAGTGGTGAACGCGTCGGCGGTGAGTACGCCGACGGTGAGCAAGCCGTCGGCCGGGGCCGAGTCGGGGTCGGCGTCCCCGCCCCGCCCCGGCAAGGCGTGGTCCGCCGCCTCCGGTTCGGGGCCCGAGGGCGCACCGGCCCGCAGCAAGGCTCTGGAGATCCAGGGCTTCCGTGGTCTGGCCGCGCTGAGCACGGTCATCTTCCACGTCTGGCAGCTGTACTACCGCTACGACGCGAACGGTTCCCACCCGCCGGTGGACAACCAGTACGTGGGTGCGCTGCTCTCCCTGGAGGTGATCGACCTCTTCTTCGTGCTCTCCGCGTACCTGCTGACGCTGTCGTACGCGCGAGCCGCGATCGACGGCGGATCGACCCGCCCGGCCGGGGTGTTCCTGTTCCGACGGGCGATACGGATCGTGCCGCTGTACTTCACCGCGGTCCTGGTCGTGTGGTCGACCCGTAATTCGAGCCTGCCGGGCAACTGGCTGGATCTTGTCCAGCACCTCACCTTCACCCATGTGTTCAGCAAGGAACAGATCTTCTACACCCTGGGCCCGGTCTGGTCCCTGTCGCTGGAGGTCGTGTTCTACCTCGCGCTCGTGGTGCTCGGACCGCTCGCGGTACGGGTCTGCCGGCCGATCAAGCGCCGGAGCGCCCGGGTGGCCGTGTGCGCGGGAGGCTGCCTGCTGCTGTTCGTCATCCCGCTGGTCTGGATCTCGGTCGCCCACTACGGACTGGCGGTGCCGCACACCAACTGGCCCGTGTACTTCGGCCCGCAGGCCCGCTTCGGCGGTTTCGCCGCGGGCATGGGCCTGGCCGTGCTGATGGTCGCCCTCGGCGACCGGGGCAAGCTGCCGGCCCGCTGGGCGGTGGCCCTCTCGGTGGTCGCGGCGGCGGGCGCGTACTACGTCTCGTTGGACTCGACGGCGGTGAACTTCACGTACACCTTCTACCACCCGCTCACCAGCCTGATGTGGGCGCTGCTGGTCTTCAGCACCATCCACGTGTCCCAACAGGTGCGGTGGCACAGCCTGTTGAGGGCGCGCTGGCTCACCTATGTCGGGCTGGTCAGCTACAGCCTCTTCATCTGGCACGAGCCGGTCATGCTCCAGCTCCAGAAGTCCGGGCTGCTGCCCGCCGATCAGGCGGCCTTCCCCCTGGCGGTGCTGATCGTGCTGCTGGTCGCGCTCCCCGCGGCCGTGCTGAGCTACTGGGTCATCGAATACCCTTCCAGCCTGCTCGGCCGTCTCAAGGACCGCTCCGGGAAGCCGCGTGACTTCTACCCGGACGTGAGCAAGTAGCCCCTACGCGGGACTTCCGCCCCACGCCGAAGGCCCTTCCGCCCCGCACCGCGCCGGGACGGAAGGGCCTTCGGCACAACGGGTCCTGGGAAAGGGCGAGTTCAGGAAGACCGGGACGGGCCCTGCGGAAGGCGCAGCGGTACGACGCCGACACACCGCCCGCCCCGGTCCAGCAGCCGGCCCATGTGCTTGACGGTACGCAGCACCACCGAACGGTCATCGATGGCCAGCCGGGGCAGCCGACGGGACAGATGTGTCTCGAAGGCGTGCACGTCCGCCAGTGTGCGCAGCCAGACGTCGATCACCAGGTTGTGCGGGCCCGCCGTGATCGAGCACGACCGTACCTCCTGCACCCCGGACAGCACGCCGACGGTCTCCTGGAGGTGCTGGGCCGGTACGGACGCGAAGTACACGGCGGACAGCGGCCATCCGGACAGCGGCCGGGCCAGGTCGCAGCGCAGCCGTACCCGTGAGGCCAGCAGCGACCCGAGCCTGCGCCGGACCGTGGTGAGACCTCCGCCGGTCGCCGCCGCCAGATCCGGCACCGACATCCGGCCGTCGGTACACAGCAACTCCAGCAGCCGCGTGTCCAGGGCGTCCCCGCCGATAGCGCCGCCCGGCGAGTTGCGGGCCTGCTCGGCCACCGTCGCGTCGGCAGGGGCCGCCTCGTGCGGCCGGGCCTCTTCGAGCCGCGCGCACTGCGCCGCGTCGAGGCTGCGCAGCCGCCACCGGCTGCCCTCGGTGGGAACACCGGTCGCCACATGCGTACGGGTCGCCCGCACCCCCGGCGTACCCCGGAACAGCAGTGTGGTCAGGCGGGCCAGTTCCTCCAGGCCGCCGGCCTGGACGGCGGCCACCAGATCCCGGCCGCCGGCCGTGAGCTTGACGTTCGCCACCGAGGGGTCGGCGGCCAGGGCCTCGGCCACGTCCTCCCCGATGCCCGGCTCGGTGTCGACCTCGACGATGCCGGACACCACGATCCGGGGATCGGAGAGCTGCGGGTAAGCGGTCACCCAGGCCAGACCCGCCTCCTCCAGCCGCTGCCAACGCCGCGCCGCCGTCACCGGGTTGACCCCGAGCACCTCCCCGACCAGTGTCCAGGGCGCTCTGGGGTGGATCTGGAGCGCGTGCACCACGCCCCGGTCCAGCTCGTCCAGGGCAGCGGGAGAGGCCTGGGCCAGCCGTTGTGTGGCGGAAGACTGCATCTCCATGAGCGGTGTATCCCTGCGCATTCCGGTCCAATGGTGGCGGAAAGCTGCACAGTAACACGTGATTTACCTATACCTCCGACACTCCTTGTACCCGGGGACACAAGCTGCTCCCGGGCCGTACCGCGCCCGCATTTCTTTCACCTGATCGAGGAGTGACACCGATCCCATGACGGATCCCCTGACGACCGACATCCCCAGGACCGCGCTGCGCGTCGAGAACGCGACCCTCATCGACGGCACCGGAGCGGCCCCCGTGACCCCCGCTGTCGTCATGGCCGACGCCGACGGGACCATCACCTACGCGGGCCCCGCCGCGACGGCGCCCCCGGCGACGGACGCCGCACGGATCATCGACGCCGGCGGCCGTACCGTGCTGCCCGGCTTCTTCGACTGCCATGTGCACCTCGCGTACGCGCACGGCTCGCCGCCCAGCCGCCGGGCCGAACTCGACCCCGTTCTCGTCACGTTCGACACCGCCGCGCGGCTGCGTCAGACCCTCGACGCGGGCATCACCTCCGCCCGTGACCTGGGCGGTCTGAGCGCGGGCTACCGCACCGCCGTCGAGAGCGGGCGGATCGTGGGCCCGCGGCTGCACACCGCCGTACGCATCATCAGCCACACCGGCGGCCACGCCGACCTGCGCATGCCCGACGGCACCGACCTCACCGCCGGGATGTCCGAGATCGCCGACACCGCGGACGAGTCGCGACTGGCCGTACGCCGGGTGCTGCGCGAAGGCGCCGACCTGATCAAGGTCTGCGCCACCGGCGGCATGGGCAGCCCCTACGACCAGCCCGACGACGAGGGACTCCTGGAGGAGGAGATCAGGGCCGTCGTCGACGAGGCGCGGCGCCACGGCGGCAAGCCGGTCGCCGCCCACGCCCAGGGCAACGCGGGCATCCTGAACGCCATCCGCGGTGGAGTCACCAGCGTCGAGCACGGCTACGGCCTGGACGACCCGGCCCTGGACCTGGCCGGTGAGCGGGGCGTCTTCGTCGTCCCGACGCTCTCCACGGTGTACGCGGGCATCAACAAGGCCACGATGCCCGCCTACCACTACGAGAAGAAGGTCCGCTGGTCCGGCATCACCAAGGAGAACATCGCCCGCGCCATCGAGCGCGGCGCCCGGATCGCGCTCGGCACGGACGCCGCCGTCGGCCCGCACGGGGTGAACCTGATGGAACTCAGCTACCTGGTGGACCTGGGCATGGACCCCATGGCCGCCATCGTCGCCGGAACCCGCACCTCCGCCGAACTCCTCGGTGTGGCCGACCGGCTCGGCACGCTGGCCCCCGGCCGCACCGCCGACCTGGTGATCTGCGACGGAGACCCGCTCGCCGACATCGGGGTCCTCGGTGATCCCGCCAACATCCTGTGCGTCGTCCAGGACGGGATCATCCGCAAGGATCTGCTGCTCCCGGCCGCGCCCCCAACCGGCAAGGAGTCCTGATGCCCTCACTGGCCGATCCCGCCACCCAGGGCGGCGGATCCCCGGACCGGGGCACCCCGGACCACGACCCCTCCGGCTCCGAGCGGCCCGGCCGGCTCGATCGCGTGCTCTCCGTGATCGAGCGGGCGGGCAACGCGCTGCCCAACCCCATCGCCCTGTTCGCGTCGCTCTTCGCGGTCCTGGCCGCCGTCTCCACGGCGCTCGCCCTCGCGGGCGTCACCGTCACCGTCCCCGGCACCGACGACACCAAGGCCATCAACGGGCTGTTCAGCGGCGCGGGCCTGCGCTGGCTGCTGGAGAACCTGATCCCCAACTTCGCGACCTTCCCGCCCATCGCGGCCGTGCTGGTCATGATCATGGCGGTCGGGCTCGCGGAGAAGGCCGGCCTGCTGGAGACACTGATGCGGGCCACTCTGGCCCGCGCTCCCCGCTCCGTACTGCCGTACGCCGTGGCGCTGATCGCCTGCCAGGCCCACATGATGAGCGACGTCGCCTCCATCGTGCTCCCACCGCTCGCGGCCATGGTCTTCAAGAGCGCGGGCCGCCACCCCGTCGCGGGCCTCATCGGCGGCTTCGCCTGCGTCGGCGCCGGCTACGCCGCCGGATTCACCATCGGCTCGCTCGACGCCCTCTACGTCGGCATCACCCAGCAGGCGGCCTCGGTCCTGCCGGCCGCCGACGGACTCGACATCCACCTGCTCATCAACTACTTCTTCACCGCGTCCAGCAGCATCGTCCTCGGAATGCTCGGCGGATTCCTGATCAGCCGCGTCCTCGAACCGCGCCTGGGCACCTACCGTCCGGCCGACGACGAGCCCGAGAACGAGGACCTGACCCTCACCCCCGCGCAGCGCCGGGGACTGCTCCGCACCGGCCTCGTCCTGGCGCTCTACGCGGCGGCCGTTCTCGTCCTGTGGCTGCCTTCCGGGGCTCCGCTGCGCGGTGAGGGCGGCGCCTTCGTGCCCTCGCCTGTCCTCAGCGGCATCGTCCCGGTCCTGTTCGGCGCCTTCCTGCTGTCCGGACTCGTCTACGGCTATACGGTCAAGTCCCTGTCCGGCACCGAGGACGTGGTCGCGGCCATGTCCGCCTCGGTCAGGAACATGGCGGGCTATGTCGTCCTGATGTTCGTCGCCGCGCAGGTCATCGCCGTATTCAACTGGTCCAACGTCGGTGTGCTGCTGGCGGTGAAGGCCGCCGCGCTGCTCAACTCCATCGGCCTCACCGGCTTCTGGGCCGTCGTCGCCTTCGTCCTGCTGGTCGCCTGCCTCAACCTCTTCATCGTCTCCGGATCCGCCCTGTGGTCCCTGGTCGGGCCCGTCTTCGTACCGGCGTTCATGCTGCTCGGCATGACTCCGGCACTCAGCCAGGCCGCCTTCCGCATCGGCGACTCCGCCACCGGCATCATCACGCCGATGAACCCCTACGTCTTCCTCCTGCTGGCCATGCTCCGCCGCTATGAACCGGACGCCCGCCTCGGCACACTCATCTCCCGGCTCGCCGTGTTCGTCGTGCCGTTCCTGGTGGTGTGGCTGGCGATCCTCGGCATCTTCTACGGATTCGGCCTGCCGCTGGGGCCGGGGGCCGGCATCGAGATGCCCGGCCGCTGAGGGGGCCCTGCGCGATGAGCGGCCGGGCGTGCCGGCCGGGTCAGTACACGTCGCGGACGTAACGCTTGTCCGCCGAGAGCTGTTTGACGTACAGGGCCGCCGCTTCCTCGTCCAGGCCGCCATGGGCGACGGCGATGTCACGCAGCGCGCGGTCGACGTCCTTGGCCATCCGGGAGGCGTCCCCGCATACGTAGAAGTGGGCGCCGTCCTGGAGCCAGGACCACACCTGGGCGCCGTGTTCGCGCATGCGGTCCTGGACGTAGACCTTGGCGCGCTGGTCGCGGGAGAAGGCGGTGTCCAGCCGGGTCAGGGTGCCCTCGCGGCGCAACTCGTCCAGTTCGTCCTCGTAGTAGAAGTCGGTGGCGCGCCGCTGTTCTCCGAAGAAGAGCCAGTTGGGCGCCCGGTGGCCACGGGCGCGCCGCTCTTCGAGGAAGCCGACGAAGGGGGCGACTCCCGTACCGGGACCCACCATCACCATGGCAGTGGCCGGGTCCGCCGGTGGCCGGAAATGGGCCGAGCGCTGGACGTGGACCGGCACCGGGCTGTCGGGAGCGGCATCGGCGAGGAAGGTCGAGGCGACACCCTTGCGCGGGCGGCCCCGGTGGTTGTCGTACCGGACGACGGAGACCGTCAGACCGATACGGTGCGGGTCGGCCAGCGGGCTCGACGATATGGAGTACAGGCGCGGCTGGAGGCGTTTGAAGCAGGCGGCCCACTCCTCGGCCCCGGCGCGGACGGGGTGTTCGGCGATGATGTCGACGGCCTGCCGGCCCCAGGTCCACTGGGCCAACTCGCCCTTGTTGTCCGGGCGGAGCAGCTTCTTGACCGTACGGTCGTGGGTGCGTTCGGCGACCAGGCGCAGCAGGTCGGGGGTGACCCTCGCGATGTCCAGATGGCGGTGCAGGGCTTCGCCGAGCGGCACCTTCCCGAGGCCCGGGACCTCGATCGTGGAAGCGGGGGCGAGGCCGGTCACCGCCAGCCATTCCGCGACCAGGTCCGGGCAGTTCAGCGGCTGTACGCCGAGCGCGTCCCCGGCCTCGTACACGAGGGGGACGTCGCTGTCACGGGTGTCGAACGTGAACCGGCGTACCTCTTTTGCGGCCCCGGGGAGGCTGAGCAGCCGGTTGCCCACCAGCCGGGCGGTGGCGGGCGCGGCTTTGGAGGGGCGGGCGGTCGCTGGTGGTGCCTGTGCCTGTAGCGGGACGGATGACGCGGCAGGGGCATTCGTGGCCGGTTCCGCCGATGCGTCCAGAGCCGTGAGCACCTGGTCGAGCCACTGCCCTACGGGCTGTTCGTAGTCCGGTTCGCAGTCGGTACGGGGGACCAGGCGGACGGCGCCCAGTTCCGCGAACCGTTCGTCGATACGGCGGCCATGGCCGCAGAAGTCGTCGTACGAGGAGTCGCCGAGGGCGAGGACCGCGTACCGTACGCCGTCCAGCCGGGGGAGGCCCGGCGCGCTGAGGGCCGCCCAGAACCGCGAGCCGTTGTCGGGGGCGTCGCCGTCACCGAACGTGCTGGTGACGATGAGCAGGTCGGCCGCGCGCGGCAGGGCGTCCGGCGTGCCGTCGTCCATGCCGAGGAGCCGCGCCTCCCGCCCGTCGTCGGCCAGCCGTCGCGCGGCGGCCGCCGCCACCTCTTCGGCGTTGCCTGTCTGGGAGGCCCACAGGATGACGACCTCGCGTCCGGGCGTGGCACCGGAGGGTCCGTCGGCGGGACGGGGAGAGGCGGGCGCGGGGGAGGGCGGTGCGGCGTCGGGGGCGGGTCCGCCCGGGGAGCGGGAGAACATCCCGGCCAGGACCCCGTTGACCCAGAGGGCGTGATCGGGGGCGAGGGGCGCGTGCGGGGGCAGTACCGGCGTGCCGGAGGCCCAGGCTCCGTGCCCGGCCGCGGGCTCGTTGTCGATTCCCTTGCCGAGTCCGTCACCGAGTCCGGCGGCGCCCATCCCCGCGAGGAAGCCGGACAGGTAGCGGCGTTCCTCGTCCGCCAGTACCGGCGGTGTCGCGTCGGCGATCCCGAACAGACCGGCCAGCACCCCGATCGAGCCACCTGTGCCGGTGGTGCCTGCGGCGCCAGTGTCGTCTGTGCCGCCTGTGGCGGTATCGGTCCCCGTCCCGGACTCGGACCCGTCTCCCGTACGAGAGGCGTGCGGCACCGCCGCGACCCGCGTCAACGACACCGCGCAGACCTTGAACTCGGGCTGGAAGGAGACCGGATCGACCGCGTCGCTGGTGACCGCGTTGACGCTGAGGTACTCGCCGTACAGATCGTTCCAGTGGAAGGGCGCGAAGCAGTTCCCCGGCCGTACGCGGTCGGTCACGACGGCCGGCAGCACCGCCCGGCCCCGCCGGGAGGCGACCTCGACGCGGTCGCCCTCCGCGATCCCCATCGCGTCCGCGTCCCGGGGGTGGATCTCCACGAAGGGGCCGGGGTCGAGTTTGTTCAGCTTGGCGATCCTGCCGGTCTTGGTCAGGGTGTGCCACTGGTGCTGGAGCCGGCCGGTGTTCAGGACGTACGGGTGGTCGTCGTCGGGCATCTCGGCCGCCGGCAGATGCGGGCGGGGGAAGAACACGGCGCGGCCGGAGGCGGTGGGGAAGACCAGCCGGGGCCGCGTCCCGTCCGCCCGCTCGACCAGGGTCTGGCTGACACCGTCGTTGAGATACCTGACCGGGTTGCGGTCCGGGCCGTCCGCGGACGCGCTGGGCCACTGCACGGGGGTGCCGCGCAGCCGCTCGTATGTCACCCCGCGCAGGTCGTAGCCGGTCTTCGGGTTCCAGGCGCGCTTGATCTCCTCGAAGATCTCCTCGGCGCTGCCGTAGTCGAACGCGTCCTCGAAGCCCATCTCGCAGGCGATCCGCGCGATGATCCGCCAGTCCGGCCAGGCCTCACCCGGTGGATCCACGGCCTGCCGGCTCAGCGTGAGATTGCGTTCCGAGTTGATGATCACGCCCTCGGACTCCGCCCACAGGGCCGCGGGCAGGACGACATCGGCGTAGGCGTTGGTCTCGGTCTCGGCGAAGACATCCTGGGTGATGACCAGCTCCGCCGCCTCCAGGCCCTCGATGACCGTCCTGCGGTTGGCCACCGAAGCGACGGGGTTGGTGCACATGATCCAGCACGCCTTGATGTCCCCGTCCGCCATCCGTTGGAACATCTCCACGGTGCCCTTGCCGGACCCGTCCGCGCGCACGGTCCCGGGCCCGACGCCCCACAGGTCCTCGACGAAGGCCCGGTCCTCGTCCACCAGCACCGACCGCTGGCCCGGCAGGCCCGGCCCCATGTAGCCCATCTCGCGACCGCCCATGGCGTTGGGCTGTCCGGTCAGCGAGAACGGGCCGCTGCCGGGACGGCAGATCGCTCCGGTCGCCAGATGCAGGTTGACCAGCGCGTTGGTGTTCCAGGTTCCGTGCGTGCTCTGGTTCAGGCCCATGGTCCAGCAGCTCATCCACTCGCCCGCGGCGCCGATCGTCCGGGCCGCCTCGCGGATGGCGGACTCCGGGATGCCGGTGATCTCCGCGACCGTGCCGGGTGAGTAGTCCTGGAGGAAGGCGGGCATGGCCTCCCAGCCCTCGGTGTGCTCCGCGATGAAGGCCGGGTCGGTGTGACCGTTCTCGACCAGCAGCCGCAGCAGTCCGTTGAGCAGCGCCAGGTCCGTACCCGGCTTGATCTGGAGGAACAGATCGGCCTTGGCAGCGGTGGCCGTGCGCCGGGGATCGACCACGATCAGCTTCGCGCCCGCCTTGACCCGCTCCATGAGCCGCAGGAAGAGGATGGGGTGGCAGTCGGCCATGTTGGAGCCGATGACGAGGAAGACATCGGCGTGCTCGAAGTCCTGGTACGAGCCGGGCGGGCCGTCCGCGCCGAGCGACAGTTTGTAGCCGCTGCCCGCGCTGGCCATGCACAGCCGGGAGTTGGACTCGATCTGGTTGGTGCGGACGAAGCCCTTGGCGAGCTTGTTCGCCAGGTACTGCGCCTCCAGGGTCAGCTGGCCGGACACGTAGAAGGAAAGTGCGTCCGGGCCGTGCCGGTCGAGGATGGAGCGCAGCCGCCGCGCCGTCTCCTTGATCGCGGCGTCCATGGCGAGGGACGCCGGCTCGGCGCCGCGGTCCGACCGTACCGACGCGGTCGTCAGCCGTCCGGTGGCCGCGAGCAGGTCGGCGCTCGTCGCGCCCTTGGTGCACAGCCGGCCGCCATTGGCCGGGTGCGCCTTGTCGCCGGACGCCTTGCGGACGGTTCGCCTGCCGTCGGCACCCGTGCTGACGTCGAGGAGGATCCCGCAGCCGACACCGCAGTACGAGCAGACGGTCCGCACCTGGGCTGCGGTGCTCTCGGCCTGCTGATTCGGTGCGGTCACGGGCGGCCTCTTTCGCGCTCGGACGGTCACGGCCCAGGCCGGTTGGCCTGGGCCGGACTCCATTATTGGACTCGTGTTCGGTTTATCGTCGGACGCGTGTTCACGTACTCGGCTCCCGACCGTACGAAATGCCGGTTACCCAGGTGTCACGCCCGGCGAGTGCGAGCGGTTTCGGCCCCTGCACAGTGGTCCTGACCCCGGCGTGAGGACCGGATCCGTACCGTGCGCGCCACCCCCGCGGTGACCAGAGCCAGAGCCACCAGCAGGGCGCTGACCCACAGGGGCGAGCGGAAACCGAGCCCCGCCGCGATTCCGATTCCACCGAGCCAGGGACCGATCGCGCCGCCCACGTTGAAAGCGGCCGTGGCGAGCCCGCCGGCCAGGGTCGGCGCCCCGGTCGCCGCGTAGAGGGCCCGCGCGATCAGCGTGGACCCGACGGCGAAGGAGAGGGCCCCCTGGACGAAGACGAGAACGACCGCCGCCGCCGGGTGACCGGCCGTGAGCGCGAACACGACCCAGCCGACGAGCAGCGCCACCCCGCCGGTGACCAGGAACGGGACCGGCCGTACGTCGGCGATCCGGCCGCCCACGGCGACACCCACGAACGACCCCAGACCGAACAGCGCCAGCAGGGCGGGGATCCATCCGGAACCGAGTCCGGTGACGGTGGTGAGCAGGGGCGTGAGGTAGGTGAACGTACAGAATGTGGCGCCGTTCACCAGGGCACCCAGCAGCAGTGTCACGAGGAGGCGCGGACCGCGCAGGACCCGCAGTTCCTCACGCGCGCTCGTGCCGACGGAGCCGTCGGACCCGACGGAGCCGACGGAGCCGACGGAGCCGACGGAGCCGGGAGTGCCCGTCCCGGTCGGCACCGCCCGCAGAATCGCGAACACGGCCGGTACCGACACGACGGCCACCGCCCAGAACGCCGAGCGCCAGCCCCATAGTTGGCCGAGCAGCGCACCGGCGGGAACGCCCGCCACACAGGCGATGGTGACACCGCCGAGCAGGGCGGAGGTGGCGCGGCCCTTGGCGTTCGGCTCGACCATCGCGGTCGCGGTCACCAGGGCCACCGCCAGGAACCCGGCGTTGGCCAGCGCCCCGACGACCCGGGTGACCAGCAGGACCCCGAAGCTGGTGGTGACCGCGCCGAGGACATGGACGAGCAGGAAGGTGATCAGGAAGAACAGCAGCGAGTGACGTCGCGGCCAGCGCAGACTCAGGATCGCCATCAGGGGCGCCCCGATGACCATCCCGACCGCGAACGCCGAGGTCAGATACCCCGAGACCGGGATGGATACGTGCAGGTCGCGTGCGATGTCCGGGCCGAGGCCGGACAACATGAACTCGGACGTTCCCATGGCGAAGACCGCCAGTCCGAGCAGGTACAGAGCGAAGGGCATGACAGAACTCCCGCAGCCACGTGAGGAATCGAGAAGATCGACAGAGCGGGCCGGGCAGCACGGCCGGGACATCACGAAGACGCCACTCGGCGGTGGTGGAACACAGCCCGCGCTACGGCGGTTCGGTGGCAGCGCTCAGCGCTCAGCGATCGCGAGGGACCGCGCCCGTGGCCTCATGGGCGGGGGCGGGGAATGCGACGCGACAACGCGAGGAGGCCACCGGAGAGCCGGTGGCTAGAGTCTTGATGCCTCGGGACTGGACACAGGGGGAGTGTAGTCGAACGCCGCCGAGGTGTCGGTTCCGGTAGGTAATACGGTGGTTGAGCAGGCCGGACGTACGGAGATTCCGCCCGCACCCGGCACACCGAGAACGGCGGCCGCACACCGCCGAGCAAGGAGCACGACCATGACCCCCGCCACCCCCGCCGCCGCCCTCGCGCGGCTGCGCGCGACCTTCAACACCGGCCGGACCAAGCCGCTTTCCTGGCGGCTCGGACAGCTCGAAGCGTTGCGCGGACTGCTCACCGAGCGGAGCGAGGAACTCCAGGCGGCCCTCCTCACGGACCTGGGCAAGAACCCCGCCGAGGCGTACCGAGCCGAGATCGGGTTCACCCTCAACGAACTCGACCACACGGTCGCACACCTGGAGGAGTGGCTGCGGCCCAAGCCCGCCGCCGTCCCGGACGCCTTCCTTCCCGCCGGGGCGCAGGTGGTATGGGACCCCCTCGGCGTGGTGCTGATCATCGGCCCGTGGAACTACCCCGTACAGCTCGTCCTCGCTCCGCTGGTGGGTGCGCTCGCGTCGGGCAACACCGTCGTCATCAAGCCCAGCGAACTCGCGCCGGCGACCTCCGCCGTGCTCGCCGAGCTGGTGCCGAGGTACCTCGACAACGACGCGGTGGCCGTGGTGGAAGGGGCGATCCCGGAGACCACCGCCCTGCTGGAACAGCGCTTCGACCACATCTTCTACACCGGCAGCGGCAATGTCGGACGCATCGTCATGACCGCCGCCGCCCAGCACCTCACCCCGGTCACCCTGGAACTCGGCGGCAAGAGCCCGGTCGTGGTCGAGCCGGGCGCCGACCTGGCGGTCACCGCGCGGCGGATCGCGCGCGGGAAGTTCGCCAACGCGGGTCAGACCTGTGTCGCTCCCGACTATGTCCTCGCCATCGGTGACGCGGCGTCGGAGCTGGAGCCACACCTGGCCGCCGCCGTCCACGAGTTGTACGGGGAGGACCCGGCGGGCAATCCCAACTACGGAAAGATCATCAACGAGCGCAACTTCGACCGGCTGACCCCGTTCCTCGGTGACGGACGTGTCGTCCTGGGCGGTGGCCACGACCGTGCGGCCCGCCACATCGATCCGACCGTCCTGGCGGATGTCCCGCCGGACGCCCCCGTGATGCGCGAGGAGATCTTCGGGCCTGTCCTGCCGATCGTCTCCGTACCGGACCTCGACACGGCGATCGCGTTCATCAACGACCGTGACAAACCACTGGCGTTGTACGCGTTCACCGGGACCGAGGAGACCAAGCGGCGGCTCACGGGGGAGACCTCCTCCGGCGCGCTCACCTTCGGGCTCCCCGTGTCTCATCTGGCCATGCCCGAGCTGCCGTTCGGCGGTGTCGGCGCGAGCGGAATGGGGCGGTACCACGGTGAGTACTCGATCGACACCTTCAGCCACGCGAAGGCGGTCGTCGACAAGCCGCTGAACTGACCCCTCGTCCGGGCGCAGACGCCGCCTGAGTCCGCCTGAGTCCGCCTGAGCCTGCTTGAGTCCGCTTGAGGGAGGCGGGCTCAGGCGGCGGAGTCGCTCACGGCATCTCTTTTTTCTGCGCGATCCGCGCAATCTCCTGTGGTGTGACGGCTCTCAGGGGTGCGAGGCAGCTTGTCGACGCCCTCCCCGGGTGGCGCGTCCGAGCCGCGTCCTGTTGCTCCGAAGCGGGCGGCCTAGACAGCAGACGATGATAAAGACTGCGCACAACGCGCGATAACTCTTGCGCACTGCACGCAGGCATGTCATCTTTTCGGCGCGACGTCTTTAAGGCCTGCCAACCCTTCAGGCCTTCAACTGTTCCCGCCGAGCACCTCTGCCGCGTACCTCCGCCCGATCCCGCCCCGGCGGACCAGGAGACCCCCGTATGAGCACCACTCTCATCACCACTCCCACCTTCGCGCGCTTCTCCCGCGAGCCCTGGGTACTCCTCGAACAGGCCGGGGCGGGCCCGTCGCGGCCGTACGAGGACACGGCCCTGCCCGGCGGCGAACTGCTGGAGCGGGTCGCGGACGCCGACGCGCTGGTCGTCGGCATGGACCTGATCACCGCCGAGGTCATCGACGCCGGGGCCCGGCTCAAGGTCATCGCCAAGCACGGGGTCGGCGTCGACACCATCGACCTGGCGGCGGCCCACGCTCGCGGCATCCCCGTCGTGTGCGCGCCCGGCAGCAACTCCCGGGCCGTCGCCGAGTTCACGTTCGGCCTGATCCTGGATGCCTCCCGGCGTATCACCGCCTCGCACCAGCGGGTCCGCGACGGAGACTGGCCGAAGCTGTTCGGGCCGGAACTCGCCGGAAAGACCCTGGCCGTCATCGGCTTCGGCCGCATCGGCCGGCTCCTCACCGGCTACGCCCTGGCCTTCGGCATGACGGTGCTCGCCCACGACCCGTACGTAGGTGACGAGAACATCGCCGCTCAGGGCGCGCGGCCCGGCGGCCTCGACGACTGCCTCGCACAGGCGGACATCGTCAGCCTGCACCTGCCCGCCGACCCCGGCGCCGGCCCGCTCCTGCACCGTCGCCGCCTTGCGTCGATGAAGCCCGGCGCGCTCCTGGTAAACGCCGCGCGCGGTGGTCTCGTGGACGAGGAGGCGCTCGCCTCTCTGCTCAAGGACGGCCATCTCGGCGGGGCGGCACTCGACGCCTTCGCCCATGAGCCCCTCGGCGACAGCCCGTTGCGTACCGCGCCGAACGTGCTGCTCACCTCGCACATGGCGGCGTGCAGTCACGAAGCCAACCGGGCCATGGGCGTCATGGTCGCCGAGGACGTCGTACGGGTCCTGGCGGGGAAGCCTCCGCTGCGTCCGGTCCGCTGACCCTTCCCTTCCCCTCACCCCTTTCTGCTCCCTCTCCTCTTTCTTCTCCCTCTCCTCCCTGTTCCCGTGTCCGGCAACGATGCCGGGCGAACCCAAGGATCTGTCATGCCGAAAATGACGACACCGACAATGCCGGGAACCCCGGTCGAGCCCACCGTGCCGGCCGACCCGTACGCGCTGCGCGCCGAAGACGTCCGCGAAGCACCGACCGCCTTCGCCGGGCGGTTGCGCCACCTCGGCCCCGGATTCGTCCTGTCGGCCGCCGTGGTCGGGTCCGGCGAACTGATCGTCACCACATCCCTCGGCGCCAAGGCCGGCTTCGCCCTGCTCTGGCTGGTGATCATCAGCACCGGGGTGAAGGTCTGGGTCCAGATGGAACTGGCCCGCTGGACCATCCTCAACGGCCGTACCGCGCTGGAGGGTTACCGCGAGATCGGCCCCCGCATCGGACCCGTGAGCTGGATCAACTGGCTCTGGATCGGCATGGACTTCGCCAAGATGTTCCAGCGCGGCGGCATCATCGGCGGCACCGCAGCCGCCTGCTCCATCCTGTGGCCGATCACCGGCGAGGCACTGAGCTTCCGGTCGCTGGCCGTGTGGGCCGTTGTCGTCACCGCGCTCGCCATCGCCCTGCTGGGCACCAACAAGTACGGCATGGTGGAACGCCTCTGCGTCGCCTCGGTCGTCATCTTCACCCTCGTGACCGTGGGCCTCGCGCTCGGCCTCCCGCTCACCGAATTCGGTTACGGAACAAGCGAGTTGGGCGAGGGGCTCAGCTTCCTCATCCCGGCCGGCACTGCCGGAGTCGCCCTCGCCATGTTCGGCATCACGGGGGTCGGCGCCGACGAGATGACGACGTACACGTACTGGTGCCTGGAGAAGGGCTACGCCCGCTGGACCGGCCCGGACGACGGCACGGAGGACCGGGCGCGCCGGGCCGAGGGCTGGCTGAAGGTGATGCGCCTCGACGTCGCGGCGGGCTGGCTGATCTGCACGCTGTGCACCCTCTCCTTCTATGTCATCGGCGCCGCCGTGCTGAACCCGCAGAAGCTGGTGCCCGAGGGCAACTCGATGATCAGCACACTGTCGCGCATCTACACCGACACCATGGGCCCCTGGGCCGAGTACGTGTTCCTCGTCGGCGCCATCACGGTCCTCTTCTCGACGCTCATCGGCTCCACCGCGAGTGTGCCGCGCCTGTGGACCAACACCCTCGGGCTGCTCGGAGTCGTCGACTGGAAGGACGTGCGGGTCCGCCGCCGTACGATCCAGATCCTCACGTACTGCCTGCCCACCGTCTGGGCCGCGCTCTTCCTCTTCGTACAGTCGCCCGTCCTGATGGTGCAGGTCGGCGGACTCGGCGGCGGGGTCTTCCTGCTCGCGGTGGTGATCGCCGCGTGGCGGCTGCGGGCCACCGGAGTGGAACAGCGCTTCCGCGGCAGCGCCTGGCTGACGGTGGCGCTCGGCATCAGCAGCGCCGCCATCGTGTTCCTCGGTGTGTACGGGATCCTCGAAGTCTTCGGTGTCAGCCTCACCGGATCGTGAACCGCCCCTGATACAGCACTCCTTGTACCGATTCCTTGTGCCGCACTCCTTGTACCGACTCCTTGAAAACGGTGCGCGCCGCGCCCGCCCCGCCCCTGACGGGCGAGGGGGACGCGGCGCGCGCGTGGGGGAGGGTTACCGGCTCACCGGTAGGTGAGGTCGGAGGCCGCGTACTTGCAGTACGTGCTGTCGGGTCCGGTGCCGTTCTTCGTCGGCTCCGCACCGGTGTTGTTCCCGATGTACTTCTGACAGGGCACGATCTTCTTGCTGCTGTCCCCGACGATGCTGATACCGCGCAGGGTCAGCGAGTCGCCGTAGTTGGTGTTGATCCCGCCGATGACACTGCCCGGCGCGATGATCTCCGTGTTGGTCACATTGATCGTGCGCTTGTACTGGCTGGAGCAGTTGCCGCAGGAGCGGACGAAGGTCTTGAAGTCCTGGCCGGAGAAGTTGGAGATGTTCAGGGTGCCGCCGCCGTTGAACTGGAAGATCTTGTCCGCGGCCTTGCGCGCGCCACCACCGACGATGTTGAACGTCTTGCCCGTGCCCCGGAAGGTGGCCGCGTCCTCGCCGACGTCCTCCCACCACACGTTCTGGAGCGTGCAGCTGCCGGCGCAGTGGATACCGTCGGCGGCGGGTGCGCCGAGGATGACGTTCTTCAGCGTCGCGCCGTCAGCGAGCTGGAAGATCGGGTCCTGGCCCTCGCCCTGACCGTCGCCTCCGAGGTCGCCGGTGCCGTAGTAGCGCTTCATGCCACCGTCGACGGAACCACTGATGCTCTTGGTGGCGCCGACCGCCTCGCTGCCGTTGGCGGACGGCCAGGTGGCGGCCTCGGCGGTGGGCAGGTTCAGGCCGGAGGGGAGTGCGCCGAGGGTGAGGGCGATGGCGCCGATGCCGCCGGCGATCAACCGGCGCCTTCGCTTGAGGTTCTTGCCCTTGAGGTCGGTCATGTCTGTGGCTCCTTGTGATCCGAGGGTGAGAACTACGTGATTCGAGGGGGAACGTCCGAGGGGGAACTACGGGGTGGTGATGGTCGGTCGCGGCGGCGTGGGCATCTTGTCGCCGATGAAGAAACTGGGGTGCGGCGGCTGGTTGTAGGCGGTGTTCTGCCAGGCCAGCGCCGTCCGGTACTGCCGGTCGTGCAGCAGCGTGGTGATCTTCCGGTCGGTCAGGTGGGGCGTCGAGTAGATGCGCAGCGCCGTGTTGCCGGTGGTCGGCCAGATGACCTCTTCGCGCCAGTCACCGAGGATGTCGCCGGAGAGCGAAGGGGTGGCCTTGGTGCTGTTGTTGGAGTGCACCCCGGACGCGGTGAGCAGCCGGGTGTCCGAGGCGGTGCCGTATTTGTCGATACGGGTGCCGTCGAGCAGCTCGCGCACCGGGTCGCCGTCCCACCAGGACAGGAAGTTCATCGAGGACGGTTTGCGGCCCTTGGTGGCGCCGGACTTGTCGCGTATCGAGCCGTCGGCCGCCGACCACATCTCGGCGCCGTCGCTGCCCGCCCAGATGTCCGCGGCCACGCCACGGCCGTTGTCGCCGCTCGCCGCCGTCTGCCACAGGACCTGGCCGGTCCTGGCATCGGCGAAGTAGGAGGACGGCTTGGACGAATCCTCGTCGACCTTGAAGTATTCGAGACCGGGCCGGGACGGGTCGAGGTCGCCCAGGTGGGCGGCGTCGCCGTGGCCGTTCTTCGTCGTCCACAGACCGGAGCCGTTGTCGTCGACGGCCATCGAGCCGTAGACGATCTCGTCCCGGCCGTCGCCGTCCACGTCACCGATGCTCAGGGCGTGGTTGCCCTGGCCGTCGTAGCCCTTGCCGGTGTTCGTGGAACTGTTGGTGTCGAAGGTCCACTTGCGGGTGAGCTGGCCCCCGGTGAAGTCCCAGGCGGAGATGACCGTACGGGTGTAGTAGCCCCGCGCCATGATCAGCGACGGCTTGTTGCCGTCCAGATAGGCGGTCCCGGCCAGGAAGCGGTCCACACGGTTGCCGTACGCGTCACCCCAGGAGGAGACCGTACCGCGCGCCGGCACATAGTCGACGGTGCTGCGCACCGCGCCCGTCTGTCCGTTGAACACCGTCAGGAACTCGGGGCCGCTGAGCACGTAACCGGAGGAATTGCGGTAGTCGGCGGAGACGTTGCCGATCGCCTTGCCCGTGCCGTCGACCGTCCCGTCGGCGGTCTTCATCGCGACCTCGGACTTGCCGTCACCGTCGTAGTCGAAGACCTGGAACTGCGTGTAGTGCGCGCCGGAGCGGATGTTGCGGCCCAGGTCGATCCGCCACAGCCGCTGGCCCTGGAGGGTGTAGCCGTCGACGATGGTGTTACCGGTCGTCCCGGACTGCGAGTTGTCCTTGGCGTTGGTGGGCTGCCACTTCAGGACGATGTCGAGGTCGCCGTCCCCGTCGAGGTCGCCGACGGAGGCGTCGTTCGCCTCGTACGTGTAGTCCGAACCGGCCGCGGGGGGCGAGATCGGCACATCGAGGTAGCCGGCGCGGAACTGGATCGCGCTGGGGGAGGCGGCCTGTTCCGAACCGTTCACCACCGCGCGCACGGTGTAGTCGGCGGAGTTCGGCGCGTCCTTGTGCAGATAGTTGGTGGTGGTGATCGGCTCGGTGTTGACCTTGGCGGAGCCGCGGTACAGGTTGAAGGTGACGTTGTTCGCGTCCGTGGCCAGCCAGCGCCAGCTGACCAGATTGTCGTTGCCCGTGTGCACACTGACCAGCCCGCGGTCGAGCTGTTCCATCTGCGCGGCGGCCACCGCACGCCCGCCGGACCGCGAAGCGGCCGTCTCCGTGCGATCCCCGGGCTGCGCCGAGCCGGACGCCGCCGTCATCAGGCCGGCGACGACCGCGCAGGCCGTCGCGAGCAGACCCAGCGCCCCGCCAAGGACGCGCGGACGCCCGGGTCTTGGCGGGCGCCCCGGGGCCGCCTCGTACGAACTGACGTTGAACCGCACGGAATCCTCCAGGGGGTGGGGGGAATTGACTCGACTCGCCCCCTAGTCGCCGCCCGCACGGGAAAGGTTGCCGCTCGCGGCACGAGTTTTTCGCCGGTGCCCGGCAGCCTCGTACGGTCCTCGACTTCCGCGCGGCGCACCGTCGCAGACCGGCCGGATGCGGGCTCCGGAGGGTGGGGTGTTGCCCCGGGGGTATGTCACGTATGTCAGGCCGGACCGGTACCGCGACCGGGCAAGCATCGCCGGGAGGGGCGCACGGCCCGGTGGCGACGTGGGTATCGCGGCGGAGGGCGGCGGTCATCCTGGGCCAGGAGAGGGTCGGTATCAGCGTCGCGCACAGACGGGTGAACGGCTACCACGGATCCGAAGCGCCGTACTGGGCGCGGGAGCAGGTGGTGACGGTCGATTCCACTCGTCGGCAGAGTGTCGCCGTGTGGTGCGCTCTCTGCTCCCGGGAGGTACGGGTCATGGTGCGGGGAAGCGAGAACCGGCGGCGTGAATTCGCGCGCCGACAGGCCGCGTGGGTGTTCCCGGCTGCTCCCTTGGGAAGGCGGCGCATCGCGTACGGGGCCCGGCTGACCGCCTGGTTGTGGCTGTCCGCGTGTGTGGTGGGGATCGCCCTGCCGGCCGGGGCGTCGGCCAGTCTGGTGGCGGGGCTCGCGGTGGCGGCGGCTCTGATGGGCGGCACGCTCATTCCGATGGATTCGCTGTACGAGCCCGTGAGTCCGGGCCGGCCCGACATCGCGGACCTGCCGAACGATCCGCCGCACTGCCAGGTCCGGGCGCGTTACCTCTAAGGGCTGTCCCGCAATCCCCGGCGGGCGCACGACGACAGCTACGGCGCCTCGCCGCGTTGTCGGAACGTCCACATACATCCAGTGTGCGGACGCCTCTCCGCCTTGCGATGCACCGCATCTGACGCCGCACGCTGATCCACAAGAGATTACAGGACAGCCCTTAGTGCGCCTATCGGTGACCCGGAATTATATTCCGATGAGCGGGCGTGGTGTCGGTGAATAGTTCCGATGTGACTCCACGCCTTTCCCGGCGTCGGCTTCTGCTTTCCGGTCCGACCGCTCGGCAAACATGAAATATTCCCGCTCTATTGATTTCGGTCATTGAGGCCGACGGGCCGGTGTGTGCGTTCCATCGGCCCGGCGGGCGTGAAGTCATGGGGCGGAACGCCTGATTCCGTCGGCTGGAACCAGTTGTTCTCACCCACGGGCCGCTCTTGTCGCCGGGTAAGTCATCGCAGATCCGCGGCCGGTCGGCCCGCGGTGCGCAGGTCCGCGGTGGCCGGGGATGTTTGTCGGATGTTTGTCTCGATTGCTGGGGGTGGGTTGACAGAGAATCCGGGCGTGGGTGAAGCTCCGAAATGAAGCGCGATCAGCGAAAGAATGCGACAAAGCGGCGATCTGTCGGCGCCGACTGATTCGTATGATCTGAGGAAACGAGCCATCCTCCGCACCATCGTCAATTGGGAGAGGCCACGTGTCCGTCAGTCAGGTGTACGCACGAAAGAATGATGCGCGTCTGGTGAGTATCGTCCTGCCTTGCTACAACGAGGAGGACGTGCTCCGGGAGACGCACTCCAGGCTCATAGGTGTCATCGGCTCCGACCGGAGCGCGGAATACGAAGTGCTGTACGTGGACGACGGGAGCGTGGACGGCACCTGGTCCGTCATCCAGGAGTTCGCGGCGCGGGAACCGTCCGTACGCGCGTTGCGGTTCGGACGTAACTTCGGCC
Organism: Streptomyces sp. NPDC088116; assembly: GCF_044741745.1. Taxonomy (NCBI): domain Bacteria; kingdom Bacillati; phylum Actinomycetota; class Actinomycetes; order Kitasatosporales; family Streptomycetaceae; genus Streptomyces; species Streptomyces sp. NPDC088116. Next base: position 75,069 of record NZ_JBIUTF010000003.1, read on the forward strand.
ACCAGGCAGGCTGCCTGGCGGGCCTGCGGGAAGCGGTGGGAGACGCCGTCGTCATCATCGACGCGGATCTTCAGGACCCTCCTGAACTGATCCCGGAAATGGTCTCCTTATGGCGGCAGGGCTGGCCCGTCGTGTCCGCCAGGCGCAGTGGACGAGAGGGAGAGGGCTACTTCAAAAAGCTGTCCGCATTTGCTTATTATCGCATCTTGAAAGCGATCTCCGATCACCCGGTCGCGCTGGACACGGGGGATTTCAGGCTGCTCGACAGGAACGTGGTCGATCTGCTGACGGGGCTCGGTGACAACGAACTCTTCCTCCGGGGTGCCATCAGCTGGGCCGGATTTCCGGAGACGGCCGTGGAGTATCAGCGCGGTTCGCGGGCCTCGGGCGAGTCGAAATACACGCTCCGCAAGATGCTGGCGCTCTCGCGGCGCGGCATCATCTCCGGTTCGGCCGTACCGCTCCGGGCCCCCGCCTACCTGGGCCTTGTCTCGCTGGCCGGCGCCGGCGGCATCGCCGTTTCGCGCCGTGACCCCAAGGCTGCGATGACCGCGGCCATGTTCGGGTTCCAGACCCTGGCGATCGGGGTCCTGGGGGAGTACCTGCGCGGGGTGTTCCGGTATGTGGAGGACCGTCCCGCCTATGTGATCAGCGAACGGACTGCCAGCGTGCCGACGGCGGATTCGTCCCCGGTACCGGCCGTCGAGGAGGTGGCGTGATGAGCGCGGCGGCACAGTGGCGTCCGGACGGCGACCGTCCAGAAGAGGCCGGTTCGGCCGAAGCGCGCGCGGCGGACGGCCGTTCGGCGCGGGGCCGGGCGGCGGAGGAGCCCCTCGACGTACTGATCGTCGGGGCCGGATTCACCGGCCTCGCCGCCGCGTTGGAGCTGGCCTCGAAGGGGATCAGCTGCCGCGTACTGGAGCGGGAGAGCGAGGTGGGCGGCCTGGCGGGAAGCTTCGACGTCGGAGGACGGCGGCTGGAGCGCTTCTACCACCACTGGTTCGCCTCGGACGACGACATGCTGGAACTCTGCGCGGAGCTGGGAGTCTCCGACCTGATGGAGCCGCACCTCACCCGCACCGGAATGTATTACGCGAACTCCGTCTACCGGCTGTCCAAGCCGGTCGACGTCCTGCGCTTCGCGCCACTGCCGCTCCTCGACCGCCTGCGGCTCGGCCTGATGGCGCTGCGCGCGGGCCGGGTACGGAACTGGCGCGAGCTGGAGTCCCGTACCGCCGAGGAATGGCTGGTCTCGCTGGGCGGCCGCAAGGTGTACGACATCGTCTGGCGACCGTTGCTGGAAGGCAAGTTCGGCTCGTACGCACCACAGGTCGGGGCGACCTGGATGTGGACCAAACTGCATCTGCGCGGCGGCAGCCGGACGAAATCGGGCAGCGAGACGCTCTACTACCTGCGCGGCGGCAGCGAGGCGCTGCTGACGGCGCTGCGCAAGCGGCTGGCCGAACTGGGCGTGGACATCGTCACGGACGCGCCGGCCGAGACCGTACACACCGATCATGACGGTGTGTCGGGCGTCACCGCCGCCGGCCGGTTCCACCCCGCCCGCCAGGTGCTGGTCACCACCGCTCCGGCGCCGGCCGCCGAGCTGCTGTCCGGACCGGAGGGCGGCCACCCGGCGGTCCCCGCGCTGAACCGCCAGCTGCGGCAGGTGCCCTATCTGGCGAACGTCTGCCTGGTGCTGGAGAACAACCGCCGCCTGTCCGAGACGTACTGGCTGAACGTCAACGACCCGACCTTCCCCTACGTGGGCGTCATCGAACACACCAACATGGACGACCCCTCCCGCTACGGCGGACGGCACGTGGTCTATCTGTCCAAATACCTGCCGACCGACGCCGAGCTGTACCGGATGACGGACCAGCAGGTCTTCGAATACAGCCTTCCCCACCTGCGCCGGATGTTCCCCGGCTTCGACAGGAGCTGGGTCGAGGACTATCACGTCTGGCGCGCGGAGTACGCCCAGCCGGTGATCACGCCCGGCTACTCGCAGACGATGCCACCGCTGCGGACCCGGGTGCCGGGGCTCTATCTGGCCAGCATGGCGCAGGTCTTCCCCGAGGACCGAGGCACCAACTACGCCGTCAGGGACGGCCGTTCGGCCGCCCGGCTCATCGCCGACCGGCTGCGCCACCTGGGCCCTGTCCGGCCGATCTTTGCCGGGCCCGGAACGCCTGGCCCTGGCACGCCACCTCACCGCGTTGCCCAAACGCCCACAGGAAACCACCCTCCGGGCGCCCCGGCGCCTTGCGACGTACCGCCCCGCACGCCCCGGGCTGATCCGACAAGTGCGACCGGACAGGACCTGAGCGCCGACGAGGTGAACCATGGCTGACCTGATCACACTGGACGAGTGCGAGTCCCTCGGAATCGACCGGGTCCACGAGCTGTACCGCGACCACGTCAGCCGCAGCCAGGTGTCGCTCATCGGTTCCTTCGGCTTCGGGCGGGACCTGGTGGATCACGCGGAGGGAGCCTGGATCCACCTGCGGGACGGCCGCCGGATCCTGGACTTCACCGGAGGCGTGGGGGTGTTGAACCACGGCCACAACCACCCCCGCATCCTCGCCGTCCGCGAACGCTTCCAGCGGGAGCGGCGGATGGAGGTGCACAAGAACTTCTTCTCCCCCTACGTGGCGGCCCTGAGCCACAACCTCGCGACCCTCCTGCCCGGGGACCTGAACATCAGCTACTTCCCCAACTCCGGCGGCGAGGCGGTCGAGGGGGCCGTCAAACTCGCGTACAAATATCACGCCGGACACCGGGGCACGATCCTCCACACGGACATCGCCTTCCACGGCAAACTGCTGGGCGCCGGCAGCCTGACCGGCTCCCCCGAGATCCACTTCCCCTTCCCGCAGATACCCGGAACCGACGCGTTCGCCTACGGGGACCTCGACTCCTTCGCCCTCGCGCTGGAGCGGCACCGGGGATCCGACGGGACCAGCGATGTGTACGCGGTCGTCCTGGAACCCTTCAGCGCGTCCAGCCTGCGGGAGTGCTCGCCGGAATTCCTGCGGGAGATACGGCGGATCTGCACCGAACTGGACATCGTGCTGATCTTCGACGAGGTGTACACCGGCTGGGGCAAGACCGGTGAGCTGTTCCACTTCATGCGCCACCCCGGCCTGGTCCCCGATGTGGTGGCCATGTCGAAATCCTTCGGCGGGGGCAAGGCGTCCATCTCCGGCTATGTGGCCCGGGAAGCGGTCTTCCGCAAGGCGTACGACAACCTCGGCGACGCCACCTTGCACAGCACCACCTACTACGGCTTCGGCGAGGAGACCGCCACCGCGCTGGAGGCCGTCGCCGTCGCGGTGGAGGAGGACTTCCCCGGCCGGGCCCGTCGGCTCGGCGACCAACTCGGAGCCGGACTCGCCGACATCGCGGCCCGCCATCCGCGACTGGTGACCGGTACCCGCGGCCGGGGCGCGCTGCACGGACTGTTCCTCAACCAGGGGCCCGGAATTCCCGACCGGATCAGGGCCGCCCTGCCGACATCCCTCGCCAAGGACCCGCAGGCGGTGCCCAAGCTGCTCACCGGAGCCGTGATCGCCGCCCTCTACCGGGAGCACGGCGTGCTGACCTTCTTCGGTTCCAACCGGCGGATCGCCCTGATCGCCTCGCCGCCACTGGTCGCCGGGCCCGTGGAGACCGACGCCTTCCTGACCGCGCTCGACGCGGTACTGAGCAAGGGCGCGGCCCGCCTCCTGGCCGGGTTCGTGAAGGAGAAGGTGACCACCTGATGCGACTGACCCAGACCGTGCGCTCCCGCCCGACGCGATCGACCGCGACCGCACCCACGATGCCGACACGCGGAGGGGCGCTGAGGGCGAGCGGTCTGCCCGCGTACTGGGCACGCCAGTACAGCTGCCTGCGCGACCCGGACGCGGCGGCCGCGGCCGAGACGCATGTCAACAGCATCGTGAAGACCCTCCCGTTGCCGTACCGCCTGGGCTTCACCGTCGTACTGCGCCTGCTGCCCACGGCGTTCCGGCTGGTGACCGGCGCGCGCCTGGAGCGCGCCCCGGCGCGGACGGGCCGCAAGGGGATGGCCCGTCTGGGAGCCCTCCCCGGCTTCGCCGAGGTGGTACGCGCGAGCACCACACTGGCCCTGTACGGAGCACTGGACGGGCTGCCGGTACGGGAGAGGCCCGGAGGCGGGCCGCCGGTACGAAACGACGCGCCGCCGGTACGAAACGACGCGCCGCTGGTACGAAACGACGCGCCGCCGGTACGGGAGATGCCCCAGGACGGGCCGAAGAAGGGGACCGCATGATCCGCGAACTCCTCCGGCCCGGCACACGCGCCCGTGACCTGCCCGTCCACGACTGCGACGTCCTCGTCATCGGATCCGGCGCGGGCGGCGGCACCGCGGCTCTGGAACTGGCCGCGGCCGGGCGCCACGTCACGGTCCTGGAGGAAGGCCCCCGGGTCGGCACGGCCGAACTGGCCGCCGCCACCCCCGCCGAGAACATGCGCCGGCTCTACCGGCAGGGCGGGCTCACCCCCATCTTCGGCCGCCCCACCATCGCGTACGGCGAGGGCCGCTGCGTCGGTGGAACCACCGTCGTCAACGGCGGCCTGTTCTGGGAACCACCACCCGAACTGCTCGACGACTGGGCGAGTGCATCGGGCATCGACGGTTACCGGTCCCAGGACCTGGCCCCCCATCTGCGACGGATCACCCGGCGCCTCGGCGTCATCACCCAGCAACACGGCGACGGCAACCGGGACTCGGAGCTGCTCGCCGCCGGCGCGGACAAGCTCGGCTGGAGCTGGCAGCACGCCCGGCGCGCCGTACGGGGCTGCGCCCACCGCAACCGGTGCACCACCGGCTGCGTCAGCGGCGCCAAGCAGAGCATGGCGCTCAGCTACCTCCCCGAGGCCGAGGCACTCGGCGCCCAGATCGTCCCCGGCACGCGCGCCCTGCGGATCCAGCACGACGGCCGTGACGTACGGGGCGTCCTCACCGTCGACAGCCACGGCCGCCGGTCGCTCTACCGGCCGCGCGCGCTCTTCGTGGCCGCGGGACCGCTCGGTACGCCGACGCTGCTGCAACGCAGCCGGATCCACCCGGACCGCGCGGGGCGTGAGATCGCCCTGCACGTCAACCTGCGTACGGTCGCCCGTTTCGACGAGGACGTCCGGGCCCGCGAGGGCACCATTTTCACCGCCCAGGTACAGGAGTTCACGCACGGCGGTGTGCTGATGATGCCGTCCAACGTCACCCCGGGCGGCCTGGCCGCCGCCCTCGCCTCGCACGGGCCGGGCACCGTCGAGCGGCTGCTCGAACAGATCGACCGGCTGGGGGTGTTCACCACTCAGGTCCGGCCGGCCGGACACGCCCGCCTCACCACCCCGCTGGGCGGCACACTCCTGCGGCACGGGATGACGGCCGCCGACCACGCGGCACTCCGTACCGCCTTCCACGACACCGCACGACTGCTGTTCGCGGCAGGGGCCGTCGAACTCGTCCCGCCGGTCGCCACGGCCGGACCGCTGCGCGACATGCTCGACGTCGAGGAGTTCTGCGCCCGGGTCACCCCGGCGGACTGGGAGCTGGTGTCCGTGCACGGAATGGCCTCCTGCCGCATGGGCCTCGTGGGCCGGGGCGGTGTGTGCGACGCACTCGGCAGGCCCCACGGATACCGGAACGTGCGGCTGTGCGACGCCAGTGTGCTGCCGGGCGGGACCGGTATCAGCCCGCAGGGGACGATCATGGCGTTCGCCCAGGAGATCGCCACCCGCTTCATCGAAGGGGCCGGCAAGGACTGAACAGACATGCAGGGCAACCCCGTCCCCTGTCCTCGTATCTCGGCAGTACCTCGCCGTTCCTCGCCGTTCCTCGCCGTTCCTCGCACTTCGAACCGGAGACTTCATGAGCAGAGCCCCCGACCGCCTGCGGAAACCAGCCGACAGCGAGCGGTTGTTCAGTCCGTCGGCCGTGGTCGCCTCCTGCGTGGGATTCGTCCTCATCGGCGCGCTCCAGTCGCTGTACGGACCCGCCATCCCCGCCTTGCGGAAGGACTTCGGCCTCTCGCCGTCCGGGGCGGGACTCGGCCTGAGCGCTCACTTCATCGGCGGCGTCGTCGGGGTGCTGGCCTTCGACCGGATCCAGGGCCGGGTCGGCAACCGGATGCTGCTCGGCACCTCCTACTCGTTCATGGCGGTCGGCAGCCTGACCTTCGCCCTCGCCCCCAACTGGCCACTGGCCCTCCTGGCGGCGCTGGTGACCGGCTTCGGTTTCGGCGGAATCGACTACGGGCTGAACCAGCTCTTCGCCATCGGCTTCGGACGCCGCAGCCCCGCCATGCTCAACATCCTCAACGCGCACTTCGGTATCGGCGCGATCGCCGGACCCGCGGTGATCGGCCTGCTCGGGGCGGACCACTATCCGGCCGTCTTCGCGGGCTTCGCCGTTCTCGCCGCCTCGCTGCTGTTCTCCCTGCGAGGGGTACGGGACCGCGAGGCCCCGCCCGTGGACGCGGCCGCAGGAATCACGGAGGGAACCACCACGGCGGCCCGGCCGGGCCCGTCCAGGACGCGCCGGACGGGCCCGCTGCTGGGGGCCTTCGTCCTGCTGTACGTCTTCCATGTCGGTGTGGAGGCCGGCGTGGGCGGCTGGGAGCCCACCCACCTGGAGACGGTGGGCTACGGCACGGCCGTCGCCGCGTCCGCCACCTCCGTCTACTGGCTGATGATGACCGTGGGACGGTTCCTGGTCGCGCCGTTGACCCTGCGCTGGTCGGAGCCGGCGATCATCATCGTGAGCTGCGCGGGCATGACCGTATGCCTGCTGCTGGCCGTGGTCCCGGGCCTCGCGCCGTACGCGTACGCCGGTGTCGGTCTGTTCATCGCACCGATCTTCCCGACCGGGCTGCCCTGGCTGAACCGCGCGGTTCCGGCCGCCCGGCGAGGGGGCGCCCTGGTCATCGCCGCGTCGATGGTGGGGGGTGTGGCGGCGGGACCGGCGCTCGGCAAGGCCATCGAACTGTCGGGCGTGCGGGCGGTGCCCGTCGTGCTGGGGGTCCTGGCCGCGATCTGCCTGGTCACGACCTGGTGGCTGGCGCGGGTCACCCGGGGCGGCGGCGAAGTCCTGGTGGCCGCCTCGGCCTTGGCTTCGAGCCCCGCCCCGGACCTGCCGCCGGAGACCGGACCGCGACCGGAGGCGGTGGCAGGCGAAAGAGACCTCTGACCGCACATCACGGCGCTTCCCGATGCCGTACGGGCCCGGCTCGCGGCCACGGATCGGGAAGCGCCCGTCGCGTATCGCCTCGGTCTCAGTCCGCTCGCGGTACGTAGTAAGGCCGGTTGTGAGCGGCGACCGGAGGCGACTGGTACGTCCATGCCCCGGCGGCCGGAGCGTCGCCGATGAGGGTGGTCAGGTCGGTGCCGATCTCCGACGACGCGTCGTGGACACGCAGCCGCACGCGCTCGGCCGCGCCGTCGGCCAACGGCAGGTACTGGTACGGCTGGTAGACGTTCAGCGGGCCGGCCAGCGGGCGGCCCGTGGGGTCGGTGCCGTAGCCGGTGATCGGGGTGTTGTTGACCGGAAGACGGGGCAGCCCCTTCAGATCGGCCTCGAACGAGAACAGCGTCGACTCCCTTCGGTCGAGACCGTCACCGGACGGAGTGAGCGCGGCCTGTTTGCAAGTGACGGTCCATGTGTCGTCGCCGGCCGGGCCGTTGGGCGAGGGCATGACCGACTCGAACCACGCCGGGTACTTGGGCTCTCCGAAGAGCAGGGTGCCGGCCTCGATGGCCAGCGGGTTGTCGCACAGGACATGCAGCCGGGCGATGCCGAGCAGCTTGGTCTGGTCGAAGCCCTGGGCGAACTCCTCGTACGACAGGCGTGCGAGGCGGTCGCCGCTCGCGGTGGGGTGGGCGATGATGCTGTACTCGATCTCCTGGGTGATGCCGCCGCCGTTCGGATACTGGGCGAAGTACAGCTGGTAGTTGACGGTGACACACGCCCGGCCGCCGAAGTCCGCGGCGGTCAGGTCGGGATGGCGCTTGGCGAGCATGTCGCGCACCGGGCCGGGGTCGACCAGGTAGTCCAGACCGATGTTGTGCAGGGCGCCGTAGTGGAAGGGCAGCTGGTACGGGGCCGTGACGGGCGGCAGCGTGAGGTCATGGGCCATGGGGCGGGACTCTCCTCGGACGGGACCCTCGGTCGGGCCGTGAAGGGGACGGTGGACAGGGCCGTGGCCGGAACCCCGGCCGGAGCCGTGAGCGGGGCCGGGCCGCGCGGTTGTCGCGGGGGACCGCAGCCGCACCGCGTCGCGCAGCCCGGTCAGGTCGCGGTGGATCCGCTCGGCGCTGCGCAGGGTGATCGCGGCCATGGTGAGCGTCGGGTTGGAGGTGCCGAGGGAGGGCATGCTGCCGCAGCCCACGGCGTACAGATTGGGGTGGTCCCAGCAGCGCTGCCAGGAGTCGACGACGGAATCGGCCGGGCGCGCGCCCATGATGTGGGTGCCCGCGCCGTGGCCCGCGCCCCGGTAGGCGTACGGCCTGCCCTCGAACTCGAACCACCCGGGCTGGAACGGCCCCGGCTCGTACCGGCTGTGGTCCTCCGCCCCGGCGAGGGCGAAGATCTGGTCGGAGACCGCCTTGGCCGCCGCCATGCCCCGCTTCACATGGTCGGACACGTCGTACGTCAGGACGGGGCGCGGACCGCCCAGCGGGTCACGGTGCCGGTGGTCGAGGGTGACGCGGTTGGCGGGGTCGGCGCTCTGCTCCATCTCGAACTGGAGCGCGAACTGGCGTCCGACGCGGTCCCCGAGGGCCTGCCGTAACGCCGTGCCGAACAGGCCCCGGCCGCCGGGCGCCGCCGGGTCCCCCTGGCGCAGCATGCTCGCGACCTCGTGGTCGGGTGGCCCGACGGCCCACACCCAGCCCCAGTTGCCGATCTCGACACGGAAGGGCGCGCGGACGGCGCGGGCCGGTCCGAAGCGGAACCCCTCCAGGCCGGAGGTGGACCCCGGCCCTCGGTAGGGGCCGGTCCGCTCCGGCATGAGGCCCCAGGTGAGCAGGACCGGATGGTCCATCAGGTTCCGGCCGACCTGGTCGCTGGAGTTGGCGAGGCCGGAGGCGAGCAGCAGCCGCGCGTTCTCGATCGCGTGGGCGGCCAGTACGACAACGCTCGCGCGTACCGTTCCCCGTGTGACGGCGGCGGGGCGCGCGGGGCCGTCGTACCGCTGGTACTCGACGCCGGTGATCCGGCCGGTGGCGTCCGTGAGGACCCGGTCGACCACGGCGCGGGTGAGCAGGGTGACGGAAGGGGCCCAGCGGTCCTGGGTGCGCCGAGGTGTGTACTTCGCCCCGGTGGGACAGATGGGGATGCAACTCGCGCTGCCCTCGCAGACGGGCCCGTGTTCGTCGGTGGCCGAGCTGTTGCGCGCCTGAGGCGTCCCCACGACCCGCAGTGCGGTCGGGTGCGGCTGCGACGGGTCCTGGACGTGCTGTCCGTCGAGCCGTTCGGCCAGCATCCGGTCGAGGTGGCTGGCCGGGACCGGACGGTGCGGGAAGGAATAGCCCTCCGCGAAGGGCAGGTTGACGTGTTCCCGCTGCTCGGCCAGGTCACCGGCCACGCCGAGTTCGCGTTCCGCTGCGCGGTAGTACGGCTCCAACTCGTCGTAGCCGATGGGCCAGTCGCGGCCGTACCCGAGCCCGGCGGTACGGAAGTCCTCCGGGTGCATCCGCGGAGTGAGGCCCGTCCAGGCCGTGCCCGTACCGCCGTTGACCCGCAGATAGCCGCTCGAATAGGGGAGCGGGCCGTTCTGGACGAAGTACCCGTCGGCGCGGTATCCACCGCCGGGCGTGCCGCCGAGGTCCGGCACGTCGGGCGACGGGACGAGCGGATTGCGCGCGATCGCCGCACCGGGGACCTTCGCCGGCGCCGACCGGTAGCGGTCCACGTCCACCGCCCGCTCATGACCCTGGTCGCCGTCGCCCAGGCCGGCCTCCAGCACCAGCACCCGCCAGCCGCGCTCGCCCAGCCGCTTCGCGAGCAGCGATCCCGCGATGCCCGCCCCGACCACGATCGCGTCGAAGTGCTCTTCGCCGTTCGGCCCGCTGTCCTGTCCGCTGTTCCGTCCGCCGGTCACCGGGCCCCGCTCTCGGTCGGCACACCCGACGGTGGCCGGGCCCAGGAGCCGTGGCCGGGCGCCCCGGTCCCCGGTGCGTGGGTGTTGAGACAGCGCCAGACCAGGCCTTCCGCGTAGGAGCGCTCGGACACCACGTAAGAGGAATGACGTGTCGTCATGTTCTGTCCGGGTAAGCCGTGTTCGGGCAGTCCGGGCCAGACGCCCAGGTACCAGAGGTGACACACCGCCCGCGCCAGCTCGACCAGTTCCCCGTCCTCGCTCGTCAGGACCTCGGACAGGCACGCCGCGTCGGTCAGTGCCGCGACCAGCCTGCCGTACGACAGGGTGCCCGCCTCCCGGAGCACGGTCGCCCGGTAGATCTCCGCCATACCCGTCTCCGCGAGTTCGGTGGCGTCGAAGCCTGTCAGCGCGACGGAGAGGCCGATGAACCGCTCGGCGTCCTCTCTTTCGCTCGCGCGCGTGGCGCCGCTGGAATCCGTGCCGTTCATCCGGTGCCCCTGCCGTTCGCTGACGCCATCGGCCGAATCCCTCTCCTCGGGGTGCGCCACCCAGGCCACGTGTACGCGCTGCGATCTCTACCTCCCCACCTTCTCGTTCATGCGCCGACGGCGGGGCGCTTGGACGAAACAGCCACGAACAAGGGGTCTGTGGCGCTACGTTGCCCCGCAAACCACGAGCGGTGGTCACGAACGGCGTGTGATCATCTGCCCATGGATGTGAGCGCGAAGAACGAGATGATCGCCATACCGCCGGGGCAGGTGACGCTGTCGGACCGGCGAACGCGGCGCAGTTGGCCGGTCGAACTCGCGCCGTACCGGCTCGCGGCGGTCCCGGTCACCCAGGCGCGGTACGCGGAGGTCACCGGCCTGCGGCCGAGCACCGCGCGGGGCGACCGGCTGCCGGTCGAGGGTGTTTCATGGCTGGACGCGGTCCGGTTCTGCAACGACCTGTCCCGGCGCGAGGAGTTGACGCCCGCGTACCGTCTCCACGCCGACGCCGAGGGGATCGACTGGGACACGTCCGCCGACGGGTACCGGCTGCCGACCGAGGCCGAGTGGGAGCACGCGGGGCGGGCCGGGACGACCGGCGCGCGGTACGGAGAGCTGGACGAGATCGCCTGGCATCGCGGCAACTCGCAGGAACGCGTGCACGACGTGGGCGGCAGGCAGCCCAACGCGTGGGGCCTGTACGACATGCTCGGCAACGTCTGGGAGTGGTGCTGGGACACCTACGACGCCGAGGTCTACGGCACCTACCGGGTGCTGCGCGGCGGTGGCTGGTTCGACGAGCGCTGGAGCTGCCGGGCCTCGGTGCGGCGCCGCAGCCACCCGACCTTCCGGATCGACGACGTGGGGTTCCGCGTCGCACGTTCCCTCGTGCGCTGACGCGGGCCCCGAGGCCATCGCCGGGAGGGGGGGAGCCGGAGAAGAATGAAAGGGCGGCCGACAAGAAAGGAGTGACCGGGGCCGCCGACCGGTTCGCTAGGCGGCCTCGTCGATGTCGTCCTGAAGGGCCGCGGCCCACTCCAGCAGCAGTACTTCGTACGCCTCGGCAGGCCACGTTCCGTCGGCCGCGTCGACGAGCGCGCGGATCCGATCATTGGCCGCTACGGCACCGGATGCCGAGGAAGCGGATGCGGAAGTGAAGGACATGTGACAACCCTAGAGGCTGTAATGGCGCCGAAACACCGTTCTGGGCGCGTCCTTGCTCACACTTGACTCATACCTGACTACTCGCGGCCCGCCGCCCGGCCGTTCGTGGCCCGTTCCCCGGCCGGTGTCCGTCAGCCCGCCGACTCACCCGCGTGCGGGCTCAGGGTGTCCGTACCGACCAGCACGAACAGCGCGATCCCGAGCAGGACCCGGTAAATCACGAACGGCATAAAGCTCTTCGTCGTGATGAATTTCATAAACCACGCGATAACGGCGTATCCCACCACAAATGCGACGAGTGTGGCGAAAATCGTCGGCCCCCACGACACATGGCCCTCTCCCGCGTCCTTCAGTTCGAAGACGCCCGAGGCGAGCACGGCGGGGATCGCGAGCAGGAACGAATAGCGGGCCGCCGCCTCGCGGGTGTAGCCCATCAGCAGGCCACCGCTGATCGTGGCGCCCGAGCGGGAGACGCCGGGAATCAGCGCCAGGGCCTGGCAGAAACCGAAGATCAGACCGTCCTTGACGCCCAGATCCCTGAGCGACTTGCGCTCCTTGACGGCCCGGTGCCTGGCGGCGGTCTCGTCACGGGCCGCGAGACGGTCGGCGATACCGAGGACGATGCCCATCACGATCAGCGTGACCGCGATCAGTCGCAGATCACGGAAGGGCCCCTCGATCTGGTCCTTGAAGGTGATGCCGAGCACGCCGATCGGGATCGAGCCCACGATCACCAGCCAGCCCATCTGGGCATCGTGGTCACCGCGCATCTCCTTGTTCGTCAGGGAGCGGAACCACGCGGAGATGATGCGGGCGATGTCCTCGCGGAAGTAGATCAGGACGGCCGCTTCCGTACCGATCTGGGTGATGGCGGTGAACGCCGCGCCCGGATCGTGCCAGCCCGCGAAGGCCGCCGTCAGGCGCAGATGCGCGCTGGAGGAGATGGGGAGGAACTCGGTCAGCCCCTGGACGAGCCCGAGGATGAAAGATTCGAACCAAGACATGAAGTGCTACGCCGTCCAAGAAATGGGTGTGCACCGGCCGGCGGGACCACGGCGCGGTGGCGGATTGAGGGGCTGAGGATCGAGGTCGTGCGCAGCGTAACGCCCGGGGGTTACGGGACGGCGGCAGCTCGTGGAGCCACAGGGATACGTCAGGCATACGGCAGGCGTACGGCGGGGGCGCGAGGGCGAGCACGAACAGGCGTGCGGCCAGGGGCGGGAGAGAGCACCGGACAGCGGGCCGACCGGCGACACGTGGCGTCGTACACGGGGTACGCCTGGGGAAAACCTTGATCCAGTCACTAACGGCGAGGGATAGGTCACAGCCGTGTGCTCTGCTGCTCATTCGTTGCGCTGGCCTAAAATCTGGCCATGACGGTCCTGCCTGACGACGGGCTTTCCCTGGCCGCCGAATTCCCCGATGCGACCCGCGAACAGTGGCAGAGCCTGGTGGAAGGCGTTCTGCGCAAAACGGGTCGGGAAGCATCGGGACCGGCTGCCGAGGAAGCACTGTCCACAAAGCTCCAGGACGGGCTCATCACCCGTCCGCTCTATACCTCCGAGGACGCCCCGGGCGACTGCGGCTATCCAGGCTTCGCGCCCTTCACGAGAGGCGGGCGGCCCGAGGGCGCAGCGGTATCCGGCTGGGAGGTACGGCAGCGCCACACGCGGCCCGATCCCGTACGGACCAACGAAGCCGTGCTCAGCGACCTGGAGAACGGGGTCACCTCCCTCTGGCTCTCCGTCGGATCCCGCGGAGTCCCCGTGTCCGGACTGGCCACGGCACTCGAAGGCGTCTATCTCGACCTGGCGCCCCTCGCCCTCGACGCCGGTGACCAATTCGGGCCGGCCGCAGCCGAGTTGTTCCGGCTGTACGACGAGCGGGGCATCGAGCGGCACGCCGCCCGCGGCACCCTCGGCGCCGACCCGATCGGACAACTCGCCCGTACGGGCGAGGAATCGGCCGACCGCACGGAAGAGGCGGTCGAGGAAGCGGCCGGACTCGCCGCGCTCTGCCACCGCGCCTACCCCGGACTGCGCGCCATCTCCGTCGACGCGCTCCCGTACCACGAGGCCGGGGCCTCCGACGCGCAGGAACTGGGCTGCTCGCTCGCCACCGGCGTCGGCTGGCTGCGCGACCTCACCACGGCCGGACTCTCCGTCGAAGAGGCCTGCGCCCAGCTCGAATTCCGGTACGCGGCCACCGCCGACCAGTTCCTCACCATCGCCAAACTCCGGGCCGCCAGGCGCCTGTGGGCCCGGGTGGCCGAGGCCTGCGGCGCCCCCGCGCACGCCGGGGCGCAGCGCCAGCACGCGGTGACCTCACCGGTGATGATGACCCGGCGCGACCCCTGGGTGAACATGCTCCGCACCACGGTCGCCTCACTGGCCGCCGGACTGGGCGGTGCCGACGCCGTCACCGTACTGCCCTTCGACCACGCCCTCGGACTGCCCGACGCGTTCGCCCGCAGGATCGCCCGCAACACCTCCACGATCCTGCTGGAGGAGTCCCACCTGGGACGGGTCATCGACCCCGCCGGCGGCTCCTGGTACGTGGAGCGGCTCACCGACGAACTCGCCCACGCGGCCTGGGAGTGGTTCCAGGAGATCGAACGCGCGGGAGGCCAACGGGCCGCCCTGCGCGACGGAATGGTCGGCGAACGGCTCGCCGCCACCTGGGCGGAGCGCACCACCCGACTGGCCCGGCGGCGCGAACCCATCACCGGCGTCAGTGAGTTCCCCCAGCTCGCGCAGGAACCGGTCGAACGGGACACACCCCCCGAGCCGCCCCGCGGCGGACTGCCGACCGTCCGCCGTGACGAGGCGTACGAGAAGCTCCGCGCCCGCTCCGACGCGCATCTCGCCGCCACCGGCACCCGGCCGCGCGTCTTCCTGGCCGCCCTCGGCCCGGCCGCCGCCCACACGGCCCGCGCCTCCTTCGCCACCAGCCTCTTCCAGGCCGGCGGGATCGAGCCGGTCCACGACCCGGTGTCGGTCGACGCGGACACCGTGGCCGACGCCTTCACCCGCAGCGGCGCCACCATCGCCTGCCTCTGCTCCAGCGACGCGCTCTACGCCGACCGGGCCGCGCCCGTCGCCGAGGCGCTCAAGTCGGCCGGCGCGGCACAGGTGTTCCTCGCCGGCCGGCCCGGCGAACAGCGTGAGACCTATGTACGGGCCGGAGTCGACGAGTTCGTCGTCGCGGGCGGCGACGCGATCGCCGTCCTCACCTCCGTCCTCGACCGGATGGGAGTGGCGTGATGAGGATCCCGGACTTCTCCGAGATCGAGCTGGGCCCCGGCGACCACGCCGCGGCCACCGAGGACCAGTGGCGTACGGCCGTCAAGGAAAACACCGGCCGGGCGGACCACGACCTGTTCTGGGAAACCCCCGAAGGCATCGCCGTCAAGCCGCTCTACACCCAACAGGACCTGGCGGGGCTCGACTTCCTGGGCACCTACCCCGGCATCGCGCCCTATCTGCGCGGCCCGTACCCCACGATGTACGTCAACCAGCCCTGGACCATCCGGCAGTACGCCGGATTCTCCACCGCCGAGGAGTCCAACGCCTTCTACCGGCGCAATCTCGCCGCCGGACAGAAAGGCCTGTCGGTCGCCTTCGACCTGCCGACCCACCGCGGCTACGACAGCGACCACCCACGGGTGACCGGCGACGTCGGCATGGCGGGCGTCGCCATCGACTCCATCTACGACATGCGCCAGCTCTTCGACGGCATCCCGCTCGACCGGATGAGCGTCTCGATGACGATGAACGGCGCGGTGCTGCCCGTACTCGCCCTCTACATCGTCGCCGCGGAGGAACAGGGCGTACCGCCCGAGAAGCTGGCCGGGACCATCCAGAACGACATCCTCAAAGAGTTCATGGTCCGCAACACCTACATCTACCCGCCGACACCCTCGATGCGGATCATCTCCGACATCTTCGCGTACACCTCGCAGAAGATGCCCCGCTACAACTCCATCTCCATCTCCGGCTACCACATCCAGGAAGCCGGAGCGACGGCCGACCTGGAACTCGCCTACACCCTCGCCGACGGCGTGGAGTACCTGCGCGCCGGCCTCGGCGCCGGCCTCGACGTCGACTCGTTCGCGCCCCGGCTCTCCTTCTTCTGGGCCATCGGCATGAACTTCTTCATGGAGATCGCCAAACTGCGGGCCGCCCGCCTCCTCTGGGCCAGGCTCGTCAAGAAGTTCGACCCGCAGAACGCCAAGTCGCTGTCCCTGCGCACCCATTCGCAGACCTCCGGCTGGTCGCTCACCGCGCAGGACGTCTTCAACAACGTCACCCGTACCTGCGTCGAGGCGATGGCCGCCACCCAGGGCCACACCCAGTCCCTGCACACCAACGCCCTGGACGAGGCACTCGCCCTGCCCACCGACTTCTCCGCGCGCATCGCCCGCAACACCCAGCTCCTGCTCCAACAGGAGTCCGGGACCTGCCGGGTGACCGACCCCTGGGGCGGCAGCGCGTACGTCGAGAAGCTCACCTACGACCTCGCCCGACGCGCCTGGCAGCACATCGAGGAGGTCGAGGCCGCCGGCGGCATGGCCAAGGCCATCGACGCCGGAATCCCCAAACTCCGGGTGGAGGAGGCGGCGGCCCGCACCCAGGCGCGGATCGACTCGGGACGCCAGCCCGTCATCGGCGTCAACAAGTACCGGGTCGAGACCGACGAGAAGATCGACGTACTCAAGGTCGACAACTCCTCGGTACGCACCCAGCAGGTCGAGAAGCTCCGCCGTCTGCGCGCCGAACGCGATGAGAACGCCTGCCAGGACGCGCTGCGCGCCCTGACCTCGGCGGCCGAGGCCGGCTCCGGGCCCGGTCTGGAAGGCAACCTGCTCGGACTCGCCGTGAACGCGGCCCGCGCGATGGCGACCGTCGGGGAGATCTCCGACGCCCTGGAGAAGGTCTACGGGCGCCACTCCGGCCAGATCCGTACGATCTCCGGTGTGTACCGGACCGAAGCAGGCACCTCCCCGGCCGTCGAACGCACCCGCGCGGCGGTCGCGGACTTCGAACAGTCCGAAGGCCGCCGCCCCCGCATCCTCGTCGCCAAGATGGGCCAGGACGGCCACGACCGAGGCCAGAAGGTGATCGCCACGGCCTTCGCCGACCTCGGCTTCGACGTCGACGTCGGCCCGCTGTTCCAGACGCCCTCCGAAGTGGCACGCCAGGCGGTCGAGGCGGACGCGCACATCGTCGGCGTCTCCTCGCTGGCCGCCGGGCACCTCACGCTCGTACCGGCCCTGCGCGAACAACTCGCCGCGGAGGGCCGGGAAGACATCATGATCGTCGTCGGCGGGGTGATCCCGCCCCAGGACATCGAGGAACTGCACCGGGCAGGCGCCGCCGCGGTCTTCCCGCCCGGCACGGTGATCCCGGACGCGGCCCTCGACCTGCTGGTGGCGCTCGCCGCATCACTGGGCCACGAGCCCCTCGCCACCGGCACCGAGCGGTGAGCGCGTGCCACCACGGATCGACATCGACAGCTATGTCAAGGGCGTTCTGGACGGCTCCCGTTCGTACATCGCCCGTGCCATCACCCTTGTGGAATCCACCCGCCCCGACCACCGCGGACTCGCCCAGCAGCTCCTGACCGAACTGCTGCCGCACGCCGGAACAGCACGCCGCATCGGCATCAGCGGCGTGCCCGGCGTCGGCAAGTCCACCTTCATCGACGCGCTCGGGACCCTGCTCACCGGCCTCGGCCACCGGGTCGCCGTCCTGGCCGTCGACCCGTCCTCCAGCCGGACCGGCGGCTCCATCCTGGGCGACAAGACCCGGATGGAGCGGCTGGCGGTGGACCCGGCGGCGTTCGTCCGGCCCTCACCCACGGCGGGCACCCTCGGCGGGGTCGCCAAGGCGACACGCGAGACCATCGTCGTGATGGAGGCCGCCGGGTACGACGTGGTGCTCGTCGAGACCGTGGGCGTCGGCCAGTCCGAGACCACCGTCGCCCAGATGGTCGACTCCTTCCTGCTGCTCACCCTCGCCCGCACCGGGGACCAGCTCCAGGGCATCAAGAAGGGTGTGCTGGAACTGGCGGACGTCATCACCGTCAACAAGGCCGACGGCCCCCACGAACGCGACGCCCGCTCCGCCGCGCGCGAACTCGCGGGCGCGCTGCGGCTGATGCATCCGGCGGACGCGGCCTGGACGCCGCCGGTGCTGAGTTGCAGCGCGCGCGAGGGGACCGGTCTGCCGGACGTCTGGGAACGGCTCGAACAACACCGGGCGGTCCTCGACGCGGACGGCCGCCTGGAGCGCAAGCGCCGTGACCAGCAGGTCGACTGGACGTGGTCGATGGTCCGGGACCACGTCCTGGACCGGCTGCGGGAGGACCCGGGGGTACGGGAGCTGGCGCCCTCGCTGGAGCGGGAGGTACGGGAAGGGCGACTGACGGCGACGCTGGCGGCGGAACGCCTGATCGAGGCGTTGGCCGCGGGGCGCGGTGGTTGAGGGGTTGGTGGTTCGGGTGCGGGTTGTTGCCGGGTGCCGCTCCGGGATCATGTCCTGCACTGCATGATTTACGGCGCGTGCGGGTCTCGTAGTTGACGGACGGCCGGTGTGCGCCACACATCACGCTTTACGTTCCGGACACGCACCTCCGGAGGCCCCGGCACCCGCACCCACCACACACCGCGCACCCCCGGCCGGAAGTGGCCCGATACCGGCCGGGACGTGTCGGACGAGGGAAGGAACCGCATGGGTCACGAGGAACCGGTACTGATCGGCCGGGCGGGCCACCTCGCCCACATCACGCTGAACCGCCCGCGCGCTCTCAACGCCCTGACCCGTCCCATGGTGCGGATGATCGACGAGGCGCTGACGGAGTGGAAGCGTGACGACAGCGTCGCCGCCGTGATCATCTGCGGTGCCGGTGAGCGGGGGCTGTGCGCGGGAGGTGACATCCGGGTGATCTACGAGGACGCGCGCACCGGGGGCGACGCCTCGGTCCCCTTCTGGCGGGACGAGTACCGGCTCAACGCCCATATCGCCCGCTACCCCAAGCCGTATGTCGCGCTGATGGACGGCATCGTGATGGGCGGCGGAGTCGGTGTCTCGGCGCACGGTGACGTACGGATCGTCACCGAACGGTCCACCGTCGCCATGCCCGAGACCGGAATCGGCCTGGTCCCCGATGTGGGCGGGACATATCTGCTGTCCCGCGCGCCGGGCGAGCTGGGCACGCATCTCGCCCTGACCGGACGGGCGGTGGGCGCCGCCGACGCTCAACTGTGCGGGCTCGCGGACCACTTCGTACCCGCGGACCGGCTGCCCGAGCTGCGTACGAAACTCGCCGAGGGGGACGTACGGGAGACGGTGCGGCGGTACGAGTCGGTCGCGCCGGAGGGGCGACTCGCCGCGGACCGCGAGTGGATCGACGCCTGTTACGCGGCCGATTCGGTGGAGGAGATCGTCAGCGGGCTGTTCGGACACGGACACCCGGCGGCGAAGGAAGCCGCGGAGACGATCCTGACCCGGTCGCCCACCGCCCTCAAGGCGACCCTGGCCTCGCTGCGCCGGGCCCGGCGGATGAGCACCCTGGAGCAGGTCCTCGACCAGGAATTCCGTGCCTCGTGCGCCGCGCTGGCCACTTCCGATCTGCCGGAGGGCATCCGCGCCCAGGTCATCGACAAGGACCGGACGCCCCAGTGGTCGCCGCGAGAGCTGGAGCAGGTCACCGACACCGACGTGGCACGGTTCTTCGCCCTGCCGCCCGGCGGTGACCTCGGGCTCGCCACGTCCTCGCACGCCGTACGGCCCTGAGAAGACAGAACCCGGCACCGGGTTCGCGAGGTCAACGACCGCCGAGGTGGTGGCGCTTGCGCCAGGCGATCACCGCGGCGGCAAGGCCGGTGACCACGATGAAGCCCATCGCGAGCAGGAACGCGGGCGACGTCGGAGCCGTCGCCCGGCTTCCGGCGACCACGTACGCCGCCGTGTTGGGGACCGAACCGATCCCCGTCGCCAGGAGGAACGGCGCCCACCCCATGCGTGAGACGGCGGCGCAGTAGTTGGCGGCGGCGAACGGCACCCCGGGGAACAGCCGGATCGCCAGCATCGAGCGGAAGCCGTGGCCGCTCAACTGCCGGTCGGCGGCGGTCAGCCAGCGTCCCCGCAGCAGCGGGCGCAGCGCCTCCTGGCCCAGGAAGCGGCCGAGTCCGAACGAGATACCCGCGCCCAGCACCGTCCCCGCGAGCGCGGCGGCCAGTCCGAACTGTGAGCCGAAGAGCGCGCCCGCGGCGAGATTGAGCAGCGGGCGGGGGACGAACGCGACGGCGCACACTCCGTACGCCACGGCGAAGAGCACCACGGCGGCGCCTCCGCCCACCTCCGCCGGCCAGCCGTCCGTCAGCAGTCTCTGCGGCTCGTAGAGCAGCACCAGCGCCGCCGCCGTCCCCAGCACGGCGAGGAGAAGGGAGAACCGCGACCAGGGCGAGAGCAGAACCCGGACGCAGCGGACGGACCGGGCGGAACCCGGACTCGGAGACGGCCGGGCGGCGGTGTCGAGCATTTGGGGAGAGTAACCGACGCGCGCGCGTGATCGCCGTGATGCGCCTCCCGCGCGATCCGGAAAACCATTCGACGCCGCCCGCGCCATGGGCCAGGATCAGCGACATGTCCCGGTACGCCTTCCTCGCAGCGCCGTCCGCAGTCGCGGACGCGCCGAAGGCTGCCGCGTTCCTGGCCCACTCCGCGGCCGCGGCGCCCACCGGCGGCGCCCGAAGCTGACCCTTCCCGGAACGTCCGGCGGACCCCACAGGGGGAGGGTCGGCAAGGCTCAGGGGTCCCTCTCACGCTTCGAGTCCGAGTAGGGAATCATGCCCAAGACGGCATACGTGCGCACCAAGCCGCACCTCAACATCGGCACCATGGGCCATGTCGACCACGGCAAGACCACACTGACCGCCGCCATCACCAAGGTCCTCAGCGACCGGGGGACCGGCACCTTCGTCCCGTTCGACCGGATCGACCGGGCGCCGGAGGAGGCCGCCCGCGGGATCACCATCAACATCGCGCACGTCGAGTACGAGACGGACACCCGGCACTACGCGCATGTGGACATGCCCGGTCACGCCGACTACGTCAAGAACATGGTGACCGGCGCGGCCCAGCTCGACGGGGCGATCCTGGTCGTCTCCGCGCTCGACGGGATCATGCCGCAGACCGCCGAGCACGTGCTGCTCGCCCGCCAGGTCGGTGTCAACCACATCGTCGTGGCGATCAACAAGGCCGACGCGGGCGACGACGAGCTGACCGACCTGGTCGAGCTGGAGGTCCGCGAACTGCTCACCGAGCACGGGTACGGCGGCGACGCGGCGCCCGTCGTCCGGGTGTCGGGCCTGCGGGCCCTGGAGGGTGACCCGCGGTGGATCTCGGCCGTGGAGGCGCTGCTGGACGCCGTCGACACGTATGTGCCGATGCCCGTCCGGTACACGGACGCGCCCTTCCTGCTCCCGGTGGAGAACGTCCTCACCATCACCGGGCGCGGCACGGTCGTCACGGGCGCGGTGGAGCGCGGCACGGTACGGGTCGGTGACCGGGTGGAGGTGCTGGGCGCCGACACGCAGACGGTGGTCACCGGGCTGGAGACCTTCGGCAAGCCGATGGAGTCCGCGGAGGCCGGGGACAACGTGGCGCTGCTGCTGCGCGGCGTGCAGCGCGACACGGTCCGCCGGGGGCACGTCGTGGCGGCGCCGGGCAGCGTCGTCCCGAGCCGCCGTTTCACGGCCCAGGTCTACGTCCTCTCCGCGCGTGAGGGCGGCCGTACGACTCCGGTCACCAGCGGCTACCGGCCGCAGTTCTACATCCGTACGGCCGATGTGGTCGGTGACATCGACCTGGGCGAGGCGGCCGTCGCGCGCCCCGGCGACACGGTGGCCCTGACCGTGGAACTGGGCCGTGACGTACCGCTGGAGCCGGGGCTGGGCTTCGCGATCCGTGAGGGCGGCCGGACGGTCGGCGCCGGCACGGTCACGTCGCTGCTCTGACCCCGGAACGTTCGAGGGCGGGCCGCGCCCGTCTCCCGCACCCGAGGGAGACGGGCGTGGCCCGCCAGGCCCCTTCCCCCGTCCGTACAGGGCGCACAATGGGACGGTGAACGAACCGATCCCCGTCCTGCGTGCCGTGGACCGCGGCACCGCCAAACTGCTGCCCGACGTGGACCGGGAGCGGGCCTGGCTGCTGACGGTCGACGGTGCTCCGCAGTCGTATGTCGACCTGGACGAGCCGACCCATCTGGAGTTCGAGTACGTGCGGCGGCTTGCCCACGTCGTGGACTGCGCGGACGGGGAGGGGGAGCCGCTGACCGTGCTCCATCTCGGCGGCGGGGCGTGCACCCTGCCCCGCTATGTCGCGGCGACCAGGCCCGGCTCGGCGCAGCAGGTGGTGGAGGCCGACGCGGGACTGCTGGCGCTGGTCGCCGAGCGGCTGCCGATACCGGACGGCAGCGGAATCACCGTGCACGGCGCGGACGCCCGCCGCCGGCTCGAACAGACACCGGACGACTCGGTGGACGTACTGATCGCCGATGTCTTCGGCGGCTCCCGGGTCCCGGCCCACATCACCTCCGTCGAGTACGCCCGCGAGGCCGCGCGGGTGCTGCGGACCGACGGGGTCTACGCCGCCAATCTCGCCGACGGGGCGCCCTTCGACTTCCTCCGCTCCCAACTGGCCACCTTCGCCGCCGTCTTCGAGGAGCTGGCGCTGATCGCGGAGCCGTCCGTCCTGCGCGGACGGCGCTTCGGCAACGCCGTCCTGGTCGCCTCGCGCACCGCGATCGACACGGTGGCCCTGGCCCGCCGTACCGCCTCGGACGTCTTTCCCGCCCGTGTCGAACACGGCCGCTCGTTGCGCCGGTTCACCGGGGACGCGGTACCGGTACGGGACAGCGGCGCGGTGCCGTCACCCCGCCCGCCCGACGGCGCCTTCAGCATCGGCTGACGGGACGGGAGACACGGCGAGGGCGGGGGAGCCGGCGGGGCCCGCGATCTTCTCCGTCTCCGTACGGCGGGTCAGCCGGCGTACGTCCGGGACGGCCAGAACCGCGGCCGTCAGCAGCACGATCAGCGCCGCGGAGCCCCACAGCGCGGACGACCGCCCGAAGGCGCTCTCCGTCGGCCCCGCGAGGGCCGTGGCCAGCGGGATCATCCCGATCGAGCCGAACATGTCGTACGAGGAGACGCGGGAGAGCTTCTCCTCCGGGATCTCCTGATGCAGCGCGGTCATCCACGAGACACCGAACACCTCGATCGAGACGCCCGACACGAACATCGCCACCGCCAGGCCCGCGATCGGCAGGGGCACCGCGAGTCCGGCCGCCGGGAGGGCGTACGGGAAGACGCAGAGGGTGCCCACGAGCAGCAGGCGGCGCGGCTTCCAGCGCACCATCAATACGGCGCCGGCCACGGTTCCGGCGCCGAAGGCGGCGAGCGCCAGGCCCCAGGGCCCCGCCCCGCCGAGTTGGTCCCGGGCCACCAGCGGCCCGTACACCGCCTCGGCCGCCACGAAGACCGCGTTGACCACCGCGAACTGCACGACGATGGTCCAGAGCCAGGGCCGCCCGATGAACTCGCGCCAGCCGTCGCGCAGATCGGAGATCATGCCGTCGCCGGGTTCGCGCGGCGGAATGTGGCTGACGTCGAGGAAGGCGCGCAGCGCTCCGGCCACCAGGAAAGCGGCGGAGTCGACGGCCAGGACCCAGCCGGGGCCGATCACCGCGATGAGCGCGCCGCCCAGGGCCGCGCCGCCGATTCCCGCGCCGTGCATCGCCATCCGGTAGAGGGCGAAGGCGCGGCCGGCCTGTTCGCCGGTGACGCTGGACATCAGCATGCCCTCGGAGGCCGGGCTGAAGAAGGCGTGCCCGGTACCGCCCAGAGCGGCCAGCGCCATCATCTGCCACAGCCGGGGGTCACCGGTGAGGACGAGGGCGGCGAAGGCGCCCTGTGACACGCAGTTGAGGGCGTTGGCGGCGACCATCACCCGGTGCCGGGGCAGCCGGTCGGCCAGTGCGCCGCCGACGAGCAGGAAGAGGACCAGCGGAATCGTACGGGCCGCCGCCACCAGCCCCACATCGCCCGCGCCGCCACCGGACTCCAGAACCGCGAACGCCGAGGCGATCAGCGCACCCTGGCTGCCCAGATTGGTGGCGATCGCCGCGGCGGTCAGCAGTGTGTAGTTGCGTCCGGCCCAGGCGGGGCGGCGGGCGCGGAGGTCGTCGGCGGGAGAGGTCACCCGGGGACTATCGCGGCCCCATGCCCCGTTGCCAACCGGTTTTCCCCTCCGTCGCGCACGAGCCGGTCCGTCAGGAGGACGCGTCGGGAGTCAGAAGGACGAGAGGCCGGAAGGAGACGAGAGCCGGAAGGACGAGACGTCAGGACGCCTTCGCCAGCCGGACCGTGCTCATGATCTTCTTGATCGTCTCGTCCGGGAGTTCGTACGGCACACCCTTGCTGGTGTACAGCACCCACGTCGCGAAGTCGCCCTTGGCGTTGGTGAAGGTGAAGGCGATCGACTTGCCGTCGGTGTCGCACTTGTCCTCCTTGGCCACACCCGTGGCCGTGGCCGTCGCGAAGTGACCCTTGAGCCCCGACTTCGTCGTGTACGCCTCGGCCTTGCTCATCTTCACCTTGCCCTTGGCGGCGACCTCCGGAGTCTCCTCCTGGTCGTACGCCGCCCAGACCCAGGTCCCCGCCTCGCTGCGCGCCGCCGACGCCGTGTTCTCGGCGCCCTCGCCGCCCTTGGTGCCGGTGCCGGCGAGGCTGCTGTCCTCCATCTTGCCGTCCTTGTTGGTGTCCTGGGAGCACCACGTGGACTTGTAGAAGGCGGGCGCCGAGAAGGTGATGACGGGCGAGCCGTCCCCCTTCTTCTCGTCCTCGAATCCCGAGTGGACGCCGGTCCCCGAGACCTCCCAGTCCGCGGGAACGTCGAACTGCGTCCCGTGCTTGGGGTTGGTCACGACCTTCCAGCCCGCGATCAGCGGCTTGCTCACGGACGAGCCGTCCCGGGGGTTGTCGACGGGCGCGGAAGAAGTGGGCTCCTTGGACACGGAGGGCTTGGCGTCCTCGCCCGCCTTGTTGTTCTTGCCGCTCTCGTCGTCGTCCGTGTTCATCACGAAGAACGTCGTGCCCGCGGCGGCGATCACGACGACCGCGGCCGCGACGACCGCGACGACCGTCGTCCTCTTCTTGCCCGGTGCGGGGCCGGGCGGGCCCGGTACCGCGTACTGCTGCGGCACGGTCGGCTGCTGGTACGGGTTGGGCTGCTGCCCCGCCTGCCCCTGCTGCTGGTACCCCTGCTGCGGATATCCGGGCTGCTGCTGGTAGCCGGGCTGCTGGTACGGATTCGGCTGCTGATACCCCGGCTGCTGGTACGGATTCGGATTCTGGTCCTGCGGGTTTTGCTCGCCCCCGGGCGGCTGCTGTCCTGGCCACATGGCCAGTAACGATAGATGGGGTGTCCCGGCGCTGCTACGGCCGCCCTGTCAGGGGATGGTGAAACTCCCCTACTCGTGGGTAACATCGCGGCCATGAGTCCTGACCAGATGTCCGTCGGCGAGACACTCGCCGCCACCGTTCCCATGGCCCGCACCCTCGGGCTGGAGTTCCTGGAGACCACCGCCGAACGTGCCGTCGCCCGGCTGCCCGATCAGCCCGACTACCACAACCACGTCGGCGGACCGCACGCCGGAGCGATGTTCACGCTCGCCGAGGCCGCCAGTGGCGCGATCGTGCTCGCCGCCTTCGGCGACCAGCTCCAGCGCGCCGTTCCGCTCGCCGTCAAGGCGGAGATCGGCTACCGGAAACTCGCCATGGGGGTTGTCACAGCCACCGCGACGCTGGGCCGCCCGGTGGCGGACGTCGTCGCGGAGCTGGACGCCGGACAGCGCCCCGAATTCCCGGTGGCCGTCGCCCTCACCCGCGCGGACGGCGCGGTCACCGGTGAGATGACGGTCGTCTGGACGCTGCGCCCGCATTCCTGACCGTATCCACCCACCAGGTAGGCTTCCCGCGCACCCGCCTCACCGGCGGGTGCGCGGGAAGCGGCCCGGGGTGACCGGCCGACAGCGACCGGTGAACGACGGTCGAGGAACAGCGGGTCGGGGAACAGCGGCTCGGGGATTTTCGGGAGGAACCGGCGTTGCACGTCCAGGAGTGGCTCGAAACCGTCCCCGCGGTCAGCATCTATCTCCTGGTGGGGGTGGTCATCGGGCTCGAAAGCCTCGGTATCCCGCTGCCGGGCGAGATCGTCCTCGTCAGCTCGGCGCTGCTCGCCTCCCAGCACGGCGACATCAACGTCTACATCCTGGCCGCCTGCGCCACGGCCGGCGCGATCATCGGGGACTCGATCGGCTACGCCATCGGCCGCAAGGGCGGCAGGCCGCTGCTCGCCCGGCTCGGCTCGAAATTCCCCAAGCACTTCGGCGAGGCCCAGATCGCCATGGCGGAGCGGTCGTTCGAGAAGTGGGGCATGTGGGCCGTCTTCTTCGGCCGTTTCGTCGCCCTGCTGCGTATCTTCGCCGGGCCGCTCGCGGGCGTCCTGCGCATGCCGTACTGGAAGTTCCTGATCGCCAACGTACTCGGCGGAATCGTCTGGGCGGGCGGTACGACCGCCGTCATCTACTCGGTGGGCGTGGTCGCCGAGGCCTGGCTCAAGCGCTTCTCCTGGCTCGGCCTCGTGGTCGCCGTGCTGATCGGGCTGACCTCGATGCTCATCCTGAAGAAGCGCGCCAAGAAGGCCGCGGCGAAGGCCGAGTCGGCACCGGGCGAGCCCGACACCGTACCCGTCGTCGACTGACCCCCTGAATGTCCCACCGGCAGCCGGGCATCGGTGGACACGGCGGAACGCCACGCCTCCGGATCTGCTCCGGCCGGCCCCCGGAAGGCGTCAGCTCTCGTACGCCGCCCGATGAGTCTTCCCCAGCTCCAGGTACCCCGCCGCGTTCTGGCTGATCCCTTCGCGCTCCTCCTCGGTCAGCTCGCGCTTGACCCTGGCCGGTACCCCCGCGACCAGCGAACCGGGCGGCACCCGCATGCCCTGAGGTACAAGCGACTGCGCCGCCACCAGGGAGCCCGCGCCGATGTGCGCGCCGTTGAGGACCGTGGCGCCCATACCGATCAGCGCGTCGTCCTCGACGGTGCAGCCGTGCAGCACGGCATTGTGGCCGACCGATACGCGCTCGCCGACCGTCAGGGAGAAACCGGGGTCGGTGTGCAGGCTGCAGTTGTCCTGGATATTGCTGTCGGCGCCCACGGTGATCGGGCCGCAGTCGGCCCGGAGCACGGCGTGGTACCAGATGGAGGCCCCCGCGGCCAGGGTGACCTCGCCGAGCACCACGGACGTCGGTGCCGTGAAGGCCAGCGGGTCGATCCGGGGTTCCCTGCCGCTCACGCCCTTGATCAATGCTTGCTCCGTCATGCCGCTCCGTCTCCTCGTTGATCCCCCGGTCGCGCGTACAGGGCGCCGTAAGGGGCCACCACTATCGCATCGGTTGCAGGTAGCTCCCCGGTTGGCCTGTTTTTGGTGCTGGATGATCAATAGCCTTAGGGGCATTGCCCGTTATGGACTGGGCCGTACCGACCGAGGGAGCCCTATGGCCACCGCACAGCAGTTCCCCGACATCCTGTCGCCCGAATTCGCCGCGAACCCCTACCCGGCCTATCGCGCGATGCGGGAGAGCGCACCGCTCATCTGGCACGAGGCCACCCGGAGTTACCTCATCTCCCGGTACGAGGACGTCGAACGCGCCTTCAAGGACAAGGAGTCGGTGTTCACCACCGACAACTACGACTGGCAGATCGAGCCGGTGCACGGCAAGACGATCCTCCAGCTCAGCGGGCGTGAGCACGCCGTACGCCGGGCGCTGGTCGCCCCGGCCTTCCGGGGGAGCGATCTCAGGGACAAGTTCCTGCCTGTTGTCGAGCGCAACTCCCGAGAGCTGATCGACTCGTTCCGGCACACCGGGTCCGCCGATCTCGTACGGGACTACGCCACTCGTTTTCCGGTCAATGTCATCGCCGACATGCTGGGCCTGGACAAGGCCGACCACGACCGCTTCCACGGCTGGTACACGGCGGTCATCGCCTTCCTGGGCAATCTGTCCGGCGACGCGGAGGTGGCGGCGGCCGGTGAGCGGACGCGTGTCGAGTTCGCCGAGTACATGCTGCCGATCATCCGGGACCGGCGGGACAACCTGGGGGACGACCTACTCTCGACGCTGTGCGCGGCCGAGGTCGACGGCGTACGGATGAGCGACGAGGACATCAAGGCGTTCTGCAGCCTGCTGCTCGCCGCCGGTGGTGAGACCACCGACAAGGCGATCGCCAGCATCTTCGCCAATCTGCTGCTGCACCCCGAACAGCTGGCGGCCGTACGGGAGGACCGCACCCTGATCGACCGGGCCTTCGCGGAGACCCTGCGGTTCAGTCCGCCGGTACAGATGATCATGCGGCAGACCGCGCGGGACGTCGAGGTCAGCGGTGGGACCATACCGAGCGGTGCCACGGTCACCTGCCTGATCGGCTCCGCCAACCGCGACGGCTCCCGCTACCAGGAGCCGGACCGCTTCAATATCTTCCGCGACGACCTGACCACGACGACCGCCTTCTCCGCCGCCGCCGATCATCTGGCCTTCGCGCTCGGACGGCACTTCTGCGTGGGCGCCCTGCTGGCCAAGGCGGAGGTCGAGACCGGTGTCGGCCAACTGCTCGACGCGATGCCCGATCTGCGGCTGGCCGAGGGCTTCGACCCGGTCGAGCAGGGGGTGTTCACCCGGGGACCGCAGTCCCTGCCGGTGGAGTTCACACCCGTCCCGTCGTGACGGCAACCGCCGGGCCCGGTGTTTCCGGGCCCGGCGGCCGGCCATGCCACAAGGCCCGGATCCGCCGGTCCGGCAAGGGCGTTCGCTACCGCACGGCCGGCGTGAACCGCACCGGAAGCGCGGTCAGTCCCCGCATCCAGATCGAGGGCCGCCAGGTCAGTTCGTACGGTTCCACCGCCAGCACCACGTCCGGCAGCCGCTCCAGCAGGGTCTCGATCGCGGTCCGCGCGATGACGTCGGCCAGCAGCGGACCCGGGTAGAGGCAGCGGTGCTCACCGTTGCTGAACGACAGATGCGCGGAGTTCTCCGCCCCCACATGACCCTCGGGCCAGATCTGCGGATCCGTGTTCGCCGCGGCGAACCCCAGCACCAGGCAGTCGCCCGCCTTGATGTGCCGGCCACCGAGCTGTGTGTCCCGCGCCGCCCACCGGCCGACGAAGTTCTGCGTCGGGGTGTCCAGCCACAGCACCTCGTTCAGCGCCTGGCCGACGCTCAGCCGCCCGCCGGACACGTTCAGCGCGAACCGGTCGTCGGTCAGCAGCAGACGCAGGGTGTTGCAGATCCAGTTGGCCGTCGGCTGCTGCGCGGCGGCGATGACGGTGATCAGGTCCTGTACGACCTCCTCGTCCGTCAGCGCGGCCGGATGCGCCAGCATCCTGGACGTGACATCCGGGCCGGGGCTGTTCCGCTTGTCCTTCACCAGCCGCTCGATGCGCTCCTGCACCCGCAGATACGCGGCGACCGGATCGTCACCTTCGGCGGCGTCCAGCGAGATCTTCAGGTCCCGTACGAGATCCTCGGTGTCCACGCCGTCGGCGGGCATACCGCAGAGCCGGACCACGGCACGCATCGGCAGCGCGTGCGCGTACGCGGCCATCAGCTCGGCCTGCCCGCTGCCGGCGAACACGTCGATGAGACTCTCGGCGATCTCCTCGCACATATGGGCGAGTTCGAACTGGTCGACGGCCTCCAGCGCCTCGGCGATCACACCGGCCCGGCGCTGGTGCTCGACGCCCTCGGTGAACAGCAGCGACGGCTGGTAGCCGACGAACGGCATCAGCGGCCAGTCCGCCGGAATGTTCGGCCACTGGTTCCAGCGCCGCGAGTCGCGGGCGAACAGCTCGTCGTGGCTGGTGACGTAGGAGACTTCCGCGTAACCGAGCACCAGCCAGGCGGGAATGCCCCCGTCGAGCAGGATGGGTGCGATCGCGCCGTGTTCCCTGCGCAGCGAGCGGTACAGCTGGGAGGGGGTCTGCTGGTACTCCAGCCCGCTCAGCGGCACCGCGCCCGCGTGCGCGGGGCAGCCCGGGGGCGGGGCCTGGCCGGGTGCGGGTCCCGCGGCGTCGGTGGTGGGGTCGGTCACGGTGTCATCTCCCGGGCCATGGCCAGTTCGTAGAGGTGGTCCACGAGGGTGATCAGGACGTTCTTGCCGGACGAGCGCACCCGCGCGTCACAGTCGATCAGCGGAATGTGATCCGGCAGCGAGAGGGCCTGGCGGATCTCCGTCAGCGAGAACGCCGAGACGTCGTCGTCGAACCGGTTGACCGCGACCACGAACGGGGTCCGGTGGTGTTCCAGCCGGTCGATGGCGTACCAGGACTCGCTCATCCGGCGGGTGTCGACCAGGACGACCGCGCCGAGCGTGCCCGAGAACAGCCGGTCCCACAGGAACCAGAACCGCTCCTGGCCGGGCGCCCCGAACAGGTAGAGCACCATGCGTTCGTTGAGGCTGATCCGGCCGAAGTCGAAGGCCACGGTCGTGGTGGTCTTGGTGGTCAGCCCGGCGGTCTCGTCGACCCCGATCCCGGCCTGTGTCATGACCTCTTCGGTGTTGAGCGGACGGATCTCGCTCACCGACCGGACGAGCGTGGTCTTGCCGACGCCGAATCCGCCCACGACGACGATCTTCAGTCCGGTCTCGGCCGCGTCCGCCAACGGCGTACGGACCGGCAGTTCAGAGGTTGCGGAGTCCATGGAGCACCTCCTGCAAGAGGGCGGATTCGGGAAGGTCTGCGGAGCGTGCCGTACGGGGATGCCTGGCGGTGATCCGGCCCGTCGCGAGGAGGTCGCCGAGGAGGATCCGTACCACCATCACCGGCAGTCTCAGCTCAGCGGAGAGCTCGACGACCGCGGTGGGATGGCGGCACAGTTCGAGGATCCGGACATGCTCGGACTGCATCCCCGCGGCCGGCTCGCACTCGCTGACTATCAGGGTGACCAGGTCGAACGTGGTGTCATCGACCCGGCTGCGGCCTCCGGTCACGGTGTACAGCCGGTCGGGGTCCCCCATGTCGACGGGCCGGCGGGTCATGACGGTGAACTCTTCCCGGCCGAGTCGCGTGGCTCGGCCCGCAGATGCTCACCGATCTGCTCGACCAGCTCGGACATCTGATGGCCCACCACCCCGGGGTCGGCGCCGTCCTCGGCCACGACCGCCAGATGCGCGCCGTTACCGGCCTCCACGATGAACAGCAGCCCACCGTGGAATTCGGTCATCGAGTGCCGGACACCGCCGCTGCCGTTGCCGAACTCCACCGAGGCGCCCTGGGCGAGCGCCTGGATGCCCGAGCAGATGGCGGACAGCTGGTCCGCCTGATCGAGCGTGAGATGGCGGCTCCAGCAGAGCTTCAGCCCGTCACGGGAGAGCACCAGGGCGTGTCGCGTACCCGGGGTGCGTTCCAACAGGCTCTCCAAGAGCCAGGTCACGCTGTTGTCAGTGGTCTGCATGGTGTGCGTGGGGCGGGATGTACCTGAGAGTCCAGTCACCGGCCCGTGCCTCCGATCTCGCGTTCTGGGTGGGGGTGGGCGCCGAGACCCCGGGCGCCTTACGGGGAGAGCACAGTCCCTACTCGGACGGAGTACCGGACGGGCCGTTGGACGAACGGCGCGAGCGGTGGAAGGCACCGAACTGGGAGCCCGCGTCGCGGCGCGGCTTCGCGCTGTCGGTCTCCGCCTCCGGCTGGGGCCGGCCGCGGTCCGCCGCGGCCATGGTGCGGCCCGGCGGGCGAACCGGCAGCCCGTTGGGCGTCGCCAGCTGGGGACCGGCCGCCGCGGCGGTACGGGCGGGCGGAGGCGGCGAGGCGGCCGTACCCGACGAGACGGGCGGGTCGTACGAGACGGGCGGGGCGGGCGGGGCTGTTGAGGCCCCCGGGGTCCCTGAGGCCCCCGGGGCCTGTGCGCTCGCCGGGGCTGCTGGGGCCGGGACAGCCTCCGGGGCCGGGGCGGCAGGCGGTGTGGCGGGCGCGGGCACGGTCGCCTCCGGCGCGGGGCGCCGCAGGAAGTGCTCGGGAGCCGTACCGCGCTGCTGGGCGAGGAGCTGCGGCGGGAACAGCACCACCACGCCCGTACCGCCCCGGGAGGACGGCCGGTAGTTGACGCTGATGTGGTACTTGGCGGCCAGCCGGCCCACCACGGCCAGGCCGAGCCGGGTTCCCTGGAGCTTCGCGAGGTCGGTGACCCGCCCGGACACGGACTCCTCCGCCCGGCGCATCGCCGCGGGGGCCATCTTCAGACCGCTGTCCTCGATGGTCACCACGATGCCGGCGCTGCGCTCCTCGACATAGACATGGACCTCGTCGATCGGCGGGGAGAAGTTCGCCGCGTTGTCCATCAGTTCGGCGAGGAGATGCATCACCGGCTCCGCGGCGAACCCGGCGATCGCGGCATGGCTGGAGCAGTGCAGCCGGACCCGCTGGTAGGCGGCGATACGGCCCACCGCGCCGCGCAGGATGCTCTCCATGCCGATCGGCTTGTTCCAGGCGCGGCTCGCGCGGCCGCCCATCAGCAGGGCCAGCCGGTCGGTGAGCAGCCCGAGTTGCGAGGTGTTGTGGTCGAGCTTGAGGAGATCCCCGAAGACCTCCTCGCCGTGCCGGTCCTGCATCTCCCGCAGATCGGCCAGCATGCTCACGGCCTTCGCCTGCACCCGGCTCAGCGCCTTGGCACTGGCCGCCTGCGCGGCGGCTCCGCGCCGCTCGCTGAGGGCGAAGTCCCTGACCACCGCGTCGACCAGGACCCGCAGCCGCGGGTCCGAGGGTGCCTCGATGCCGCCGAGCACCGTGTCGGCGGAGCCGCCGGAGCGCAGCCCGCCGATCGCGGCGGGCAGTGTCTTCGTGGTCAGCAGGTCCAGATCGTCGGCGGCCCGTGCCAGCCGGTGTACGGCGGTCTCGCTGTCGGCCGTCGCTCGGGCCGCCCGCTGTTCGGAGTCCGCGAGTTCCGCGGTGAACATCTCCAGGATGCGGCGCACCTGCGGGTCGGACGGCGGGGGCGTGGCGGCGAGTGTCTCGTCGGCGCCCGCTCCGTCACGTACCCGCTTGATCACCGCGGGCAGGGCGACATTCAGCAGATGCGCGGACTCCGCGCCGCTCTGGGCCAGCTGCGTCCGCGCCGATCTGGCCTCGTTCTCCGCCGAGAGCGCGGCACGCCGGCCGCGGCGCAGCAGCAGAACGGCGGAGACGACGGCGATGGTGAAACAGGCCCAGGAGACCGCGGCGGTGGCCGCCACCCAGGCACGGGCCGGTTCGGGGGCGGTCACGGCCGCCGCGCCTCCGGCCGCTCCGGCAGCCACCACCAGGATCAGGGGTACGGCCGTCGACCGGGACCGTGGGGTGCGTATCCGGTGCGGATTGGGGGCGACAGGCACTGACATTCCGCGGTCCCTCGGTACTTGAGTGCAGGGGGAACATACCGGCCGACCTGCGCGGTTCGGCCGCACGGGCGGGATCGGACACCGATGGGGACGGTGATCTTCCGCACCACATGTGGCGCTCATGCTAACCACGTGCGGCCGTACCGGATGACACGGATCCGCCAGAGCCCACAGAACGGAGGAGTTCGTCCCGAAGTCACCCACGGTCCAAGGGGGTGTGATAGTTGGGAACGGCCGCATTTTGTTCTGTCATATGCGTACACCGTGTCTGTGCAGGGACTTTGCCTGCCCGTGGATCGCACGGTCATCTTCCGACGGAGCGTCAACGCTGTTGTGATCGGCGCGTTTCGGCCAAGTGAATGACACGGAGAGTGGCATACGGGGTGGCGACCATGCGGCGAACGTCACAGCACACCGGGGCCGTTCCCTCGCCCCGGTGCCGATTCGGGAGGGTAGGACGTCCGCACAGCTGACGGCTCTGGCCGAGCCGGACGCGGAGGCCCGAGCGGAGCCCCGGCGGCCGGCCGGGTCAGGGCATCGTGGAAGGGGCGGACCGATGGCGACGGCGAACGGTGCTGCGGGGGAGGGCCTCGCAGTACAGTGCGACGCATGATCGGGGCGCTCCACCATAGTGCGGTCTGTTGAACTCTTCCATTGAGAATATTGGACGGAATGTGTCGGACCTGGACCAGCTCACCCAGTCGCTCGCCCGCAACCTCAAGCGGTGGCGCGGTGAGCGGGGCTTCACGCTCGACGCCCTGGCCACCCGGTCGGGGGTCAGCCGCGGAATGATCATCCAGATCGAGCAGGCCCGTACGAACCCGAGCGTAGGCACCACCGTCAAACTCGCCGACGCGCTCGGCGTGAGCATCGCCACGCTCCTCGACTACGAACGCGGCCCCCAGGTCCGGATCGTGCCCGAGGACCAGGCCGTACGGATGTGGTCCACCGAGGCGGGCAGCCGGACCACACTGCTGGTCGGCACCGAGGCCCGCGGCCCGCTCGAACTCTGGTCCTGGACCCTGATGCCGGGCGATTCCATCTCCTCCGACCCGCATCCGGCGGGCACCACCGAGCTGCTCCACATCACCGCCGGTGAGCTGACCCTCGTCGTCGACGGCGACGCGCACGCCGTACCGGCGGGCGCGTCGGCGACCTTCGAGGCGAGCGCCCCGCACAGCTACCGCAACGACGGCGCCGGTCCGGTCGAGATGATCATGTCTGTCTCCATCCCGCCGGTGCGGTCGAGCTGACTGTCCGGGGCGAGGCCACTGCCTGGGCCCGCGGCCCCGGATCGTCGCCGAACTCGACCGCACCGGGCCGAACACGGCGGCCGGCCGCTGGTCCGTCCCGGATACCCCGGTGACGCCTCTTCGCCGTTTCTCCTGAAGCGTCGCCCGAGGCCGGGCCGGGTGACCACGGCCCCTCGTTTCAGACGGCCCGCACCGCCGTCACCGCTGTCACCGGGCCTTCGGCGCGAGGTTCTGCTCGCGCAGCCAGGCCAGTTGCTCGTGCGCCGTCGATCCGTATCCGCCGCCGTGGTCGGCGAAGCGCCAGACCCGGATGTCCTTGGCGCCCGCGTAGCGGTTGTAGGCGCCGTACACCGTGGACGGCGGGCAGATGGGATCCATCAGGCCCACGCTGAACAGCGCGGGGGCCGAGGCGCGGGCGGCGAAGTGGATTCCGTCGAAGTGATCGAGGGTGGCGAAGGCACGCTCCGGATCGTCCCGGGTGTGCCACCGCAGGTAGGCGGCGATCTCCGGGTACGGGCCCTCGGACGCGATCTCGACGGCGCGGCGGTAATGGCAGAGGAACGGGACGTCGGTCAGGACCCCGGCCACCAGGTCGCCGACGAGCCCCGCGACGGCGAGAGCGAGCCCGCCCCCCTGGCTGCCGCCCTGGACGACGACGCGCTCCGGGTCGACCTGCGGCAGCGCGCGGGCCGCGTCCACCGCGCGTACGCAGTCGGTCATCAGGCGCCGGTAGTAGTAATGGCGGGGATCCTCGATGCCGCGGGTCATGAAGCCCCCGTACCACTGGCTGCCCTCGCCCTCACCGTGGTCGGGAGTGTCGTGCCCCTGCCCGCGGCTGTCGACCACCAACTGGGCATAACCGGCGGCGGGGAAGACCAGGTGATCGGTCGGCAGGCCCCGGCCACCGCTGTAACCGATGTACTTCACGACGGTGGGCAGCGGCTCCTCGGCGCCACGGGGGACGGTCAGCCAGGCCGCGACCGGCTGCCCGCGCCACCCGGGGAACCGCACGTCGTAGACGTCGAACGCGGTGAGCAGTGTGTCCTGGCGCAGCGTCACGCTCGTGGCTCCGCCGACGGAACGGGCCTCGGCCAGAGTCTCCCGCCAGAAGGCGTCGAAACCGGCCGGCGCCGGTATGCCGGCCTGATAGTCGTGGAGCTGGTCGAGGGAGAGATCGGTGAGCGGCAAGGCTCGGGCTCCTTCTTCGCAGAGTTACAGAGTCATTGAGAACAATGTCAGCTCGCTGTATCGATTCGCCCCGCCCCGCGGCCGGTTCACAGCTGTCCCAGCGCGCCGATCTCGATCGCCGGGCACCGGTCCATCACCATGTCGAGACCGGCCGCGCGGGTCCGCTCGTACGCCTCCTCGTCGATCACCCCGAGCTGGAACCAGACGGCCTTCGCCCCGCGCGCCACCGCCTCGTCCGCGACCGCGCCCGCCAGCTCGCTCTTTACGAAGACATCCACGACATCGACGGGAAACGGGATGTCCGCGAGCGATGCGTAGCCCTGCTCGCCGTGGACCGTCTCGGCCTTCGGATGTACGGGGACGACCCGCTTCCCGAAGCGCTGGAGCACCGCCGCGACCCCGTACGCCGCGCGCGAGCGGTTGTTGGACAGGCCCACCACGGCCCAGGTGTCGCCGGACCGGGTGAGGATCTCGCGCACTGTCTCCGCGGTTCCGGCAGTGTCCGTATCTGTACCTGCGTCTGCGTGCATGACAGGAGAACGGGCCGCCCGCCCCGGCCATTCCCGTGCCCCGCCCCCGCATAGGGTGGGGGGATGCAGGAGCAGTACCGGACCGTCGCCCGCGCGGGCGTGCACGAGACCGAGATCAACCGGTCGCGCTTCCTCTGTGCGCTGGCGCCCGTGGCGAGCGAGCAGGAGGCACAGGACTTCGTCGCACGCGTCCGCAAGGAACACCCGACGGCCACCCACAACTGCTTCGCGTACGTCCTCGGCGCCGACGCGTCCGTACAGAAGGCGAGCGACGACGGCGAGCCCGGCGGCACGGCCGGGGCGCCGATGCTCCAGATGCTGATGCGCCGCGAGATGCGGTACACCGTCGCGGTGGTCACCCGGTACTACGGCGGGGTCAAGCTCGGCGCCGGCGGGCTGATCAGGGCGTACGGGGGAGCGGTCGGCGAAGCCCTGGACGCGGTCGGCACGCGGATCCGGCAGCGCTTCCGGCTCGTCACGGTCACCGTCGACCACCAGCGCGCGGGCAGACTGGAGAACGACCTGCGGACGACGGGCCGGGCGGTGCGCGAGGTGCGGTACGGGGACGCGGTGACGATCGAGGTGGGTCTGCCGGAGGCGGAGGTGGCCGGGTTCCGGGCGTGGCTGGCGGATGTGACGGCGGGGACGGCGGGGCTGTCGCTGGGCGGGGAGGCGTTTTCTTGACGGCGGGTTCGGTGTCCGGGGGTGCGGTGCGCCGTCCGGCGGGGCGGGGTTCGCGGAGCGGGTGCGCCGTGGGTGGTGCGGGGGCCGGGGCCTGCGCAGGCGCATGTGCGGACTGGTCGAAAGGGAGAGCGCGCCCGGGTTTGTGAGGTACGAGCGAACCGAGCACGGTCGACCGTCGGCAGTGCCCGCGGCCGGAGGCCGCTGATTGACACGGCAGGC
Source organism: Streptomyces sp. NPDC088116 (assembly GCF_044741745.1). Classification (NCBI taxonomy): domain Bacteria; kingdom Bacillati; phylum Actinomycetota; class Actinomycetes; order Kitasatosporales; family Streptomycetaceae; genus Streptomyces; species Streptomyces sp. NPDC088116. The sequence continues at coordinate 112,215 of NZ_JBIUTF010000003.1, forward strand.
GCCCGGAGGCGAACCGAGCCCTCGAAAAAGAGGTATGTCTTGAGGATTCTGCATACGTCGGACTGGCATCTGGGGCGGTCTTTCCACCGGGTGAGTCTGCTCGACGCTCAGGCCGCTTTCCTTGATCATCTCGTTGACACGGTCCGTGCCCGCGAGGTGGACGCCGTTGTGGTCGCCGGCGATGTCTACGACCGGGCCGTGCCGCCGCTCGCCGCCGTGGAGTTGTTCGACCGGGCGCTGCATCGGCTCGCCGAGGCCGGGGTGCCGACGGTGATGATTTCCGGCAATCACGACTCGGCGCGCCGGTTGGGCGTCGGCGCGGGACTGATCGGGCGCGCGGGGATCCACCTGCGGACAGATCCGGCTCACTGCGGTACGCCCGTACTGCTCTGCGACGCCCACGGCGAGGTGGCCTTCTACGGTCTGCCCTACCTCGAACCGGCCTTGGTACGCGACGAGTTCAAGGCGTCGAAGGCGGGCCACGAGGCAGTGCTGGGCGCTGCCATGGATCGGGTGCGGGCCGATCTCGCGGGGCGGGACGAGGGCACTCGTTCCGTTGTGCTCGCGCACGCCTTTGTCGCGGGTGGTGCGCCCAGCGAGAGCGAGCGGGACATCACGGTCGGTGGTGTGGCCTCGGTGCCCGCCGGTGTCTTCGACGGCGTCGACTATGTCGCCCTCGGCCATCTGCACGGTTCTCAGGCCCTGACCGAGCGGGTCCGTTACGCGGGTTCCCCGCTCGCCTACTCCTTTTCGGAGACCACCCACCGCAAGACCATGTGGCTGGTGGATCTCGGGCCGCGCTGCGAGATCGCGGCGGAGCGCATCGACTGCCCGGTGCCGCGTGCCCTGGCCCGGATCCGCGGGCCGCTCGACGGGCTTCTGGACGATCCGGAACTCGCCCGCCACGAGGACTCCTGGGTCGAGGCGACGCTGACCGACGCCGTACGCCCGGCCGATCCCATGGCGCGCCTCGCCGAGCGCTTCCCGCACACACTGAGTCTTCTCTTCGATCCCGAACGGAGCGACGACGACCCGCTCGCCTCGTACGCCCGGCGTCTCGCGGGCCGTACCGACCAGCAGATCGCGGAGGACTTCGTGGCGCATGTACGGGGCGGTGGCGGGCCCGACGAGGAGGAACGCACGGTGTTGCGGGGCGCGTTCGACGATGTACGGGTCGACGCTGCGGTGCGCGAGGTGACCCCGTGAGGCTGCACCGGCTCACCGTCACCGCCTTCGGCCCCTTCGCCACCACGCAGGAGGTCGACTTCGACGAACTGTCCGCCGCCGGGCTCTTCCTGCTGCACGGCCCGACCGGCGCCGGGAAGACGTCGGTCCTGGACGCGGTCTGCTACGCGCTGTACGGAGCCGTGCCGGGCGCCCGGCAGAGCCCCGGGGCCGGGCTGCGCAGCGACCATGCCCCGGCCGGTACGTACACCGAGGTGTGTCTCGAACTGACCGTGAGCGGACGGCGGTTGGAGATCACGCGGCGGCCCGCGCAGCTGCGCCCCAAGAAACGCAGCAAGGGCCTCACCACCGAGAAGGCGCAGAGCTGGCTGCGGGAGCACGACGCCGAGAGCGGCGAATGGCGGGCACTGAGCCGCTCCCACCAGGAGATCGGTGAGGAGATCGGTCAGCTGCTCGGGATGAGCCGGGAGCAGTTCTGCCAGGTGGTCCTCCTGCCCCAGGGCGACTTCGCGCGCTTTCTGCGCGCCGACGCCGAGGCACGCGGCAACCTCCTCGGCAGGCTCTTCGACACCCGCCGCTTCGCCGCCGTGGAGGAGCGGCTCGCCGAGCTGCGCCGTACCGCCGAACATCAGGTACGTGCCGGTGACGACAGGCTTCTCGGCATCGCCCAGCGCATCGCTCAGGCGGCGGGGGAGCGTACGGTGCCGCCGCTGCCCGAGCGGCAGCCGGGGGACGCGGGGTTCGCGGCGGCCGTTCTGGAATGGGCAGCGGTCGCCCGCGGCGTCGCCCACGAACGCGCTGACATCGCCGAGTCGGCGCTGTCGGCCGCCGAGAGCCGCCGGGCCGGGGCCCGGTCCGCCCTGGACTCCGAGCGTGAACTGGCCCGGCTTCAGGAGCGGTTCGCGCAGACGCGGCGGCGTGCCGAGGCCCTCGAAGCCGGCCGGCCCGAGCGCGAGCACGCTTCTGAGAGGCTGAAGCGGGGCCACCAGGCGGAGTTGGTCGCACCGGCGCTCGCCCTGCGAGACGACGCCGAGCGGGCCCGGCGCGGGGCGTCCGGCGCCCACGAGCACGCGCGCCGGCTGCTGCCCGCCGCTCTCACCGATGCCGGTGCCGAACAACTCGCCGCGCGGGAAAGGACCGTACGCCAGGAACTCGGCGCCCTCGACGCCGCCCGGCGCGCGGAACACCGTAATGCGGAGATCTCCGCCGAACGCGCCGACCTGGACCGGCAGGCGCGCTCCGACGACGACATCCTCCAGGAAACGGCGGGCTGGCTGGCCGGCTGGGAGTCCGAACGCCAGGCCCTGCGGGACCGTATCGAGGACGCGCAGGAGGCCGCGACCCGCGCCGAACAGCTCGCCGGGCAGCTCGAACCCGCCCGCCACCGGCTGGAGGCGGCCCGTCGGCGCGACACTCTGGACGTGGCGGCCACCGACGCGCAGCAGCGTCTCAACTCCGTGCGGGAACACGCGAATACCGCGCACGAGACATGGCTCGACCTGCGAGAACGACGGCTACGGGGCATCGCGGCCGAGCTGGCCGCCCGGCTGGAGGACGGCGAACCCTGCGCCGTCTGTGGCTCCGCCGTCCACCCCGAGCCCGCACGCGCCGCCGACGGCCATGTCGACCAGGCGGCCGAGGACGCCGCGCTCACCGCGTACCGGCGCGCCGACCGAGTCCGGAGCGACACGGAGCGTGAGCACGCCTCCGTACGGGAGCGGTACGCGGCGGCCGGCGCCGAGGCCGGTGTGTCGACCGTCGCCGAACTCACCACGCTCACCGAACGGCTGGAGCGGGAACACACGGAGGCGCGCCGCCTCGCCGCCGGTTCGCACGCGGCCCGCGAGGCTCTCGGCCGCGCCGAGCGTGAGCACGAGGGCCGGCTCTCCGCCCAGCGGCAGGCCGAACGGCGGGCTGCCGCCCGTACCTCCCGGCGCGAAGCACTCGAACGTGAACAGGGCGTGCTGCGTGATGAGTTGAGCCGCGCCCGGGGAGACGCGGCCAGCGTCGCCGACCGGGCCGGGCAGTTGGAGCGACAGGCCAGGCTTCTCGCCGAGGCCGCCGAAGCCGTACGTGCCGTCGACACCACCGCGCTCCGGCTCAAGGAGGCCCACGACCACCTCGCGAGCGCCGCCTACCGGGCCGGTTTCGACACTCCGGCCGCCGCGGCGGCGGCCCTGCTCACCGACACCGCGCGGCGCGAACTCCAGCACCGCGTCGACGACTGGCAGGCCGAGGCCGCCGCGATCGCCGACCGGCTCGCCGAACCGGAGACCCGGGCCGCCGCGGACCACCCGCCCGCCGAACCGGACGCCGCGCGGACCGTCCACGACACGGCCGAGCGTGCCCTGCGCGACGCCTCGTCCGCGGCCACCACCGCCCGGGAGCGCCGCGCCGAACTGGGGCGGCTCTCCCAGCAGGCGGAGACCGAGGTACGACGACTCGGCCCGGTGCGCGAGGAGTACGACCGGGTCGCCCGCCTCGCCGGACTCACCGCGGGCACCTCCGCCGACAACGAACGCAGGATGCGCCTGGAGTCGTACGTCCTGGCGGCCCGCCTCGAACAGGTCGCGGCGGCGGCCACCGTACGGCTCCAGCGCATGTCCTCGGGCCGCTACACCCTGGTCCACTCCGACGCGAAAGCGGGCGGGCTGCGGCGATCGGGTCTCGGGCTCCAGGTCGTGGACGCCTGGACGGGCAGCGGCCGGGACACCGCGACGCTCTCCGGCGGCGAGACGTTCTTCGCGTCCCTCGCCCTCGCCCTCGGCCTGGCGGACGTCGTCACCGACGAGGCCGGTGGCGTACGGCTCGACACCCTCTTCATCGACGAGGGCTTCGGCAGCCTGGACGACCAGACGCTGGACGAGGTCCTGGACGTGCTCGACTCGCTGCGGGAACGCGACCGCAGCGTCGGCATCGTCAGCCATGTCGCCGATCTGCGCCGTCGCATCCCCACCCAGCTGGAGATCGTCAAGAACAGGAACGGCTCGGAGGTCCGCAGGCGCGTGCCGGGCCAGAGGACCAAGAGCTGACGGTTGCGTCAACAGCCGTGAAGAATAACGGAGTTGCCCTGGCGCTGGCCGGCCTTCCCGTTGTGTCAGCAGGGGACGCGCCACCGAAGCGTGGATCGTGGTCCACGCACGGCGCGGGCTGTGCTGAGCCTCGATGTGAAGGCTGTTCCGCTTTTCGCACCAGAACTCGAACTGCTGTGCGCGCGGCCTGAAATAATTGCTAAACGCGAGTTCGATATCCGCGATGTCGATATCCGGCATCGGAAAGGCGAATGCCGGTCGGGAGTGCGTCGGCAATCATCGGCCGAGCGCGCCCCCGGCCGCGCAATTCATCGCATCCGCGCGGTCGTGGCCGACCGCTCCGGCGAGACGCTGATGTCACGGAACTCCACGCGGGCATCCTCCGTGTACGCGCCCACACTGCCCTCCGTGTACGGACGTTCCCGGTCGGTGAAGTCCGCCACCGTACGACCGTCCACCTCCACCGTCATCCCCGCTCCACGCTGCCGCACCCGGACGTCCGACCAGTCTCCGATCGGGAACGGGGGAGTGCCGGTGGCCAGGAACCGCTGACCGCCCCGGTACTCGGGGTCCCGTTTGCCCAGTTCCCAGCCGTTGGGTTTGAGCGCCAGATAGTAGAAGTGCTCCGGGTCGGTGTACGCCCACACCAGCCATGCCACTTCCCACGGGTTGGGGTCGCCCGCGCGCAGTTGCTCGACGGTGCGCATCCGGGCGCGGTAGTCCAGACGCTCGTACCGCGCGGTGGAAACCACCAGGCAGGCGTGGGTACGGCTCCGTTCGCGGGCGGCGCGCGGGGTGAGCGTCAGTTCGTCCGCCCCGCCGGTGTTGCCGCCGTAGCCGTGGAACACCGACCGCCAGGGGCCGTGCACCGAACCGTCCCGCCAGGACTCGGCCGGCTCGGGCCGCCGTTCCTCGTCCCAGACGCCGGCCAGCACCAGCCCACCGCTCACCACGAGGGCGACGGCCAGCAGGAGCCCCCCGATCCGCAGACAGGCGCACCACCGTACGGACGTCATGCCACCGGATCATACGAGCCGGCCGGGTCGCCCCGCCCCGGTGCGGGAACGATGGCCGAGGCGATGGAGGAGGCGGCGGCAGCGGAAGCCGGGGTGGCGGCGACAACTGGGTCGCCCGGGGTGCGTCCATCGTCCGCCGTCGTGCCCCCGGCGCTCGCCCACTCGCCCAAGTGGGCTGTTTCCAGGGCTGGTTCACCGCCGAAGTCCTCGGTGAGCCGGGCCACGATGCGTTCGGCGGCACGGCCGTCGCCGAACGGGTTCCCCGCCCCGGCCATCCTCCGGTACGCGTCCGGGTCGTCCAGCAGCCGCTCGGCGGCGGCCAGGATCGTCTGCGGGTCGGTGCCCACCAGCCGGGCCGCCCCCGCCTCCACCGCTTCCGGCCGCTCGGTGGTCGTGCGCAGCACCAGCGCGGGCTTGCCCAGACTGGGAGCTTCTTCCTGGAGCCCGCCGGAATCGGTCAGCACCAGGTCGCAGGCCTCCAGGGTGGCGGCGAAGTCCAGGTAGTCGAGCGGGTCCACCACCCTCACCCCCGGGTGGCCGGCCAGCGCGGGCAGCAGGGCCTCCCGTACCGCCGGGCTGCGATGCAGCGGCAGCACGATCTCCACATCGCCCCGGTCGGCCAGCCTGCGCAGCGCCGCGCCCATCGAACGCATCCGGTCGCCCTGGTTCTCCCGGCGGTGCAGAGTCAGCAGCACCCGCCGGCCGTCGGTGCGAAAGGCGCTGCGCCCGGCACCCTCCGCGAGCACCCACAGCAGGTTGTCGACGACGGTGTTGCCCGTGGTGATCACCTGCTCGGCCGGTACGCCCTCGGCCCGCAGATGGCCCGCGGCCCGTGCGGTGGGGGCGAAGTGCCAGCGGGCCACCCGGCCGATCAGCCGGCGGTTGAGCTCCTCGGGGAACGGGTTGTCCGGCACACCGGTCCGCAGGCCCGCCTCGACATGGGCCACCGGGACCCGTTCGTAGAAGGCGGCCAGCGCGCCGCACAGCGCGGTGGTGGTGTCGCCCTGGACCACCACCAGATCCGGCCGTTCGGTGCGGATCGCCGTGCCCAGCCCGTCCACCAGCCGCGCGGTCAGCTCCGACAGCCGTTGCCGGTCCCGCATCACCGCGAGGTCGGTCTTCACCCCGATCCCGAGCATGCCGAGCATCTGTTGCAGCATCTCCCGGTGCTGACCGGTGGTCACCACCACCGGCTGGAACAGCGGGGAGGCGGTCATCGCCCGGATCACCGGGGCCAGTTTGATCGCCTCCGGACGGGTGCCGAGCACGATCATGGCGCGCACCGCGCCGGGCCGGGCCGGGGCCGGGTCCAGGAGGTGGGCCGGAGCGGGCCCGGCGGGACGGGGCCCGGGTGCCTCGTCCGTGGGGAAGGGGACGGGTCCGTCAGGTCCGCCGGGTCTGCTTGATCTGCTGGGTCTCTCTGATGACGACATGAGTCTCCCCTGGCAAGGTGAGCGGAAGGAGCATGAACGGTTCGGACAGCACAGTGCGCGGTTCACGGTTCAAACGGCACGGTGCGCGGTACACGGTGCGGTTCGGGTGGCGCGGTGTGGTGCGAATCAGGTACGGGCGGTCTTGAGCCAGGTCCGTTTGCCGGTGACGGTCCGCCACAGTCCCCACCAACCGGCCGCGAACCAGATGTAGCCGTAGAACACGAAGACATGCCCGAGCAGTACGGCGTGGATCGCGCCGAGCGACCGCTCGCGCCCCCGGTACACGAATCCGTAGATCCAGGCCGCGGTGAACGACAGTACGTACGGGCCGAGGAACCACATCACGGAGACCAGCGGGCGGCCGGCCTGGATGGAGCCGGCGACCGTACCGCCCACGGCGACCAGGAAGGACAGCGGCAGCAGCGAGGTGAGCAGGATCAGCACCGGGCTGGACAGGTGGTAGATCAGGTCCATCGCCGCCCGGCCGGGCACGTCGCGCAGTATCAGCGGGACCAGGTTGGCCGACTGAAGGTGCCCCTGGAACCAGCGGGAGCGCTGGCGCACCAGCCGCCGCAGGTCCAGCACGGCCTGCTGGGAGACCGCCGCCGTGGTGCAGTGCTGGTTGGTCCAGCCGCGCGCTATCAGCCGTACTCCGAGGTCCAGGTCCTCGGTCAGGCTGTCGCTCCACGGATCCTCGCCCAGCGAGTCGAGTGCGGACAGCCGCATGAACTGGCCGTTGCCGCCCATCCCGACACTGCCGATGAAGCGGCGGGCGCTCTGGAAGATGTCGCCGTAGACGACGAACTCCATGTCCTGGAGCCGGGCCAGAAGTCCTGCCCGGCGGTTGTACATCCGGACACCGATCTGGGTGGCGCCGGTCCGCCGGTCGTTGAAGAACGGGTCGACCGCCTCGATCACATGCCGGTCCAGCCGGCCGTCCGCGTCCACCACACAGACGATCACGTCATGCGGGTCCCGGTCGCCGAGCAGGCCCGAGGCGCGCAGTCGGCGCACGCCGTCGTTGAGCGCCGCGCCCTTGCCGTGCCGGGCGTTCGGCAGCTCGCGCCGGTGCAGCCACACCCGTTCGGGATCCGCGGCCCGCGCGATCTCGGCCGTCCGGTCGTCGGAGCCGTCGTCGATGACCAGGGCGACACAGTTCTCGGCGGGCAGCGCGGTGATCCGGGCGAGGCTCTCGGCCAGCACCTTCTCCTCGTTGAGGCACGCGAGCAGAAAGACGTAGAAGCGCTGCTCGCCGGAGTCGGGACGGTGCGGTACCCGGCGCCGGGAGAGGAGGAACAGACCGAAGTTGTACGTACCGGCCATGGCGATGATGCCGATGCTGGCCCATATCAGGGGTTCATCACTCACGACTGGTCCACCGTGGCCCGGTCCGGCCGCCCGGCGGCGCTCGGATCGGTCACGGCGGGGCGGACACGTAATCGCAAACGCGCCACCAGCAGTCCGAAAACAACCAGGCAGTACAACAGAAAGCCCGCCCCGGCGGTCGCTTGTAAAGCCCTGGCCACCGGAATTCCCGGGATCATTTCCGGTGCCGCCGCCAGACCCACCAAGGGCAGCGCTGATCCCAAAGCAGACCTACCGTACATCGGTCCCCCCACCCCCACCTTCGTTTCGGCGCAGGGGTGTTGGGCCCGTCCCCAACGGGCCGACCTCTGCGCGCTTACGGAAAGTACCAGACACCTCACCTCGGTAGGAGGGTTCTTCTGTTGAATTTTCACAGCGCAATCTTCTGCCCGTAGGACCCATGCCCGCAGGCCCCATTGACAGCCGGTAGGAATGGTCAGAACTATCGGGGTTGTTCAGCTCCGTATTCCCGCTTGCGGAATTTTGTGACGGCTCGGGCATGATCCTGGCGTCGTGAATCGGCCATGATCGTTTGCTTTCCAGTGCCTCGTTCCACGCAATGCGGGACCGAAATCGAGGGGGTAAAGAGTATGAGTGGACCCTGGAGAAGATCACGGCCGGCCTGGCTGGCGTTGATCGCTCTCGCCATCACGGCCCTGCTGGGCGGCGCCTTCCTGGCGCCGACCGCGGCGGTCGCTCGGGACGGGCGCGGGGACGCCGACCGGTCGGCGCCGCAAGGTTCCTCCACCGGCGTGCGCGCCGAGGACGTCAAGGGCTGGGCCGCCGCGCACCGCTCCGCCGACGCCGAACGGCGCGCCGACAAGGCCGCGGGACACACCGACGAAATCCGGACACCGGAGCCGTCCCGGCTCTCCTCCCCGGTCACCGGGCCGCAGGCGAGGAAGGCGCCGCGGGCGGGCACGGCGCCGCGCGCCGCGGAGCCCGGCGAGGCGAAGACGCTGGTGCTGTACGACACGGCGGGCCCGTTCGGACACCTCGGCGAGCTCTACGCGATGGGGGTCGCGAACCTCGGCGGCCACTTCGGCACCGTGAGCGCCAAGCCGGTCCAGGAGTACACCGCCGGGCTGATGGAGACCTTCGACGCCACCGTCTACATCGGCTCCACCTACTACGGCGACGAACTCCCCGACGCCGTGCCGGACGACTTCTACCTGGACACCCTGCTGTCCGAGCGACCGGTGGTCTGGGTCGGCGAGAACATCTGGAACATGGCGAACTCCGTCAGCCTCCAGGAGTTCGAGTTCCGGTACGGCTGGGACCCGACGTCCTCCTTCTACGAGAACAACGGCAGCGTCGGTGAGATCACCAAGGTCAACTACAAGGGCCAGCAGCTCACCCGCAAGATTCCGGTGGGCCAGGACGGCGGTGTGCTCCACCCCGCCATCAAGACCGGCGCGGGCTACCCGCAGGTGACCGAGGTGGCCCAGGCGGTGGACACGGCCGGGGGCACGGAGAAGACCTCCCCGTGGGCGATCCGCTCCGGCAACCTCACCTACGTCGGTGAGATCCCCTTCACCTATGTCTCCGAGACCGACCGGATCCTCGCCTTCCAGGACCTGCTCTTCGACGCGCTGGCCCCGCAGACGGCCGAGCAGCACCGGGCCATGGTGCGCCTCGAGGACATCACACCGATGTCCGACGCCACCAGCATGCGAGCGGTCGCCGACTACCTGAAGTCGCAGAACATCCCGTACGGCATCAACGTCATCCCGGTGTACAGCGACCCCAAGGGCGTGCAGAACAACGGCGTGGCGCGCACCGTCCGGCTGTCCCAGCGGCCCGCGCTGGTGAACACTCTCAAGTACATGCTGGCCAACGGCGCGGTGCTGATGGACCACGGTTACACCCACCAGTACGGGAACGCGGACAACCCGTACAACGGGCTGACCGCCGACGACTTCGAGTTCTTCCAGGCCCACGTGGACGCCACCGACACGGTGGTCTACGACGGTCCGGCGACCGAGGACTCCGCCGAGTGGGCGCAGGGACGGGTCACCGCGGCCCTGGCCGAGTTCGCGCGGGTGGGCCTGCCCAGGCCCAAGCTGTGGACCACACCGCACTACGCGGCCTCGGCCACCGACTACAAGGTGTTCGCGCAGAACTTCGAGGCCCGGCTGGAGCGTCCGCTGTACTTCTCCGGGACGCTGAGCGGCGCCCCGACCGACAACAGCCGCTACCTCGGGCAGTTCTTCCCGTACCCGGTCACCGACGTCTACGGCACGAAGGTGCTCCCGGAGAACCTGGGCAGCTACGAGCCGGAGGCCCACAACAACAACCCGCCCCGGCTGGCCGCCGACCTGATCAAGAACGCGAAGGCCAACCTCGCCGTGCGGGACGGCTTCGCCAGCTTCTACTACCACCCCTACCAGCCGGTCGAGCCGCTGAAGGAGACCGTCGAGGGCATTCTGGCGCTCGGCTACACCTTCGTCAGCCCCGAGAGCCTGATCTGACGCGGTCCCGTACCGCGCCCACAACTCACGCTCCACATCGCACGATTCGTGACTTCCGGCTCGCACGTCCCATGTCTCTCACGTCGCATGTCCGGAACTCACCACCCGTCGCCGTTCCCGGTCCGCCTCGCGCGGGCCGGGAACGGCGCGTGTCACCCGGGCCACGCCCGAGAAAGGCTCTGCCCCGATGAAAGCGCTGAGGCGGGCGACCGCGGCGGTGACCGCCGCCGTCGCCGTCCTGACCGGATGCTCGGCCGGCGGGAACGACGACCCGCACGCCCCGCGTCCCGGCGGCCCCACCGGCTCCCCGACGCCCGGCGGGGAGCCGTCGCAAGCGGTACGCGGGATCACGCTGCCCGCCTGGAACACGGACGACTACGAACGGCCCGAGGCCCGGACCTATCTGCGGCAGATCGCCGACACCGGCGCCCGGTGGGTGGTCTTCACCCCCACCTGGTACCAGGACGGGACCGGCCGTTCCACGATGCACACCACCGAGGAGACGGCGAGCGACCGCAGCGTGCGCCGGATCGTCGGCCTGGCCCACACCGCCGGGCTGAAGGTGATGCTCAAACCGCATGTGGACCTGGTGGACGGCGGCGACCGGGCCGGCATCCGGCCGGCCGACCGGGAGGCCTGGTTCACCGCGTACGAACGCTTCATCACCCACTACGCCGCGCTGGCCCAGGACATGGGCGTGGAACAGTTCGCCGTCGGAACCGAACTGGCCGGCACCTCCACCGACCGCGGCCGCTGGACGAAGGTGATCGCCGCGGTGCGCGACGCCTACCGGGGCCCGCTCACCTACGCCGCCAACTACGACGAGTACGCCCGCGTCCGGTTCTGGACCTCCCTCGACCTGATCGGCATCGACGCGTACTGGCCACTGGCGGACTCCGCCACGACCGACCCCGCGCGCCTCGCGAAGGGCTGGAAACCGATCGTCGCCGAACTCGCCGCGTTCGCCGCCCGGCAGGACAGGAAGATCCTGTTCACCGAGGCCGGATACGTCAGCCAGCACGGCACCGCCGCGGCCCCGTACTCCTGGACCGTCAGCGGGCGCGCCGGGGCGGACGAGCAGTCCGCCGCCTACCAGTCCCTGCTGACAGCCTTCGACGGCCGGCCGTGGTGGGCCGGGGTGTGCTGGTGGATGTGGGACGACTGGCCGGACAGCGGCGAGACCGCGCGGCGCCTGGCCTATACACCGCACGGCAAGCCCGCCGAGCAGGTGCTGCGCGGCTGGTGGCGGGAGTGACGTCAGTAACTCGCAAAGCTTTTCCGGCAGTTGAGGACGACGACGGCCGGGCCCGTGCCTGTCGGCCGAGCCCGGCCGCCGTCGTACCACCGCCGCCGGGGATCAGAGCTTCGACAGCTCGTCCACCAGATCGTCCAGGCCCAGTGAGCCCTGTGACAGCGCCGCCATGTGCCACGCCTTCGCGTCGAACGCGTCGCCATGTGCCTTGCGGGCGTTCTCCCGGCCGAGCAGCCAGGCGCGCTCGCCCAGCTTGTAGCCGATCGCCTGGCCCGGCATCGACAGATAGCGGGTCAGCTCACTCTCCACGAAGTCCGCCGGCCGGCCGCTGTGGTTCCCGAAGAACTCCTGCGCCAGCTCGGGCGTCCAGCGCTCGCCCGGGTGGAATGGCGAGTCCGCCGGGATCTCCAGCTCCAGATGCATGCCGATGTCCACGATCACCCGGCACGCCCGCATCATCTGCGCGTCCAGGTAACCGAGCCTGCGCTCCGCGTCCGGCAGGAAGCCCAGCTCGTCCATGAGCCGCTCCGCGTACAGCGCCCAGCCCTCCGCGTTGGCACTGACCATCCCGACGGTCGCCTGGTAGCGGGAGAGCCGGTCGGCGACCAGCGTCCACTGGGCGAGCTGGAGATGGTGGCCCGGCACACCCTCGTGGTACCAGGTCGACACCAGGTCGTAGACGGGGAAGCGGGTCGCGCCCATGGTGGGCAGCCAGGTGCGGCCGGGGCGCGAGAAGTCCTCGGACGGGCTGCTGTAGTACGGCGCGGCCGCTCCGCCGGGCGGGGCGATCCGGGACTCCACCTTCCGTACCTGCTCGGCGAGTTCGAAGTGGGTGCCGTCCAGCGCCTCGATCGCCTCGTCCATCAGGCCCTGGAGCCACGCCTGGACCTCGTCGACCCCCTCGATGTGTTCGCCGTGCTCGTCGAGGTGGGCGAGCGCCTCCCAGGGGCCCGCGCCGGGCAGGATCTTCTCGGCCTCGGTCCTCATCTCGGCGAGCAGCCGGTGGTATTCGGACCAGCCGTACGCGTACGCCTCGTCCAGGTCGAGGTCCGTACCGTTGAAGTACCGCGACCAGCGGGCGTAACGCTCCCGGCCGACGGTGTCGGGCGCGCCCTCGACGGCCGGCGCGTAGATGTCGCGCATCCAGTCCCGGAACTCCGCGACGGCCGCGGTGGCCAGCCGGGCAGCGCCGTCCAGTTCGGTACGCAGGGAGTCCGGGCCGGCCGAGGCGAACTCCTCGAACCAGCCACGGTCCTCGCCCGCCCACTCCGTGAGCTGGCCGATGAAGGTGGCGGTCGGCCGGGGGCCGGCCGGCAGCTTCCGTTCGAGGCCGAGGGCCAGCGAGGCCCGGAACCCCTCCACCGCGGCGGGTACGGCCCGCAGCCGCTCGGCGATCGCCGACCAGTCCTCGTCCGTCCCGGTCGGCATCAGGCTGAAGGCATCGCGGACATGGTGCACCGGGGAGTGGATGTTGCTGACCCCGCGCAGCCCCTCGTCGGCGTCGTGGACGGCGAGTTCGGCGGTGAGCCGCTCGCGCAGGAGCCGGCCGCAGCGCCGCTCGGCGTCGCTGTCCGCGCCCGGCAGTTTCTCGGCCTCGTCGAGCCGGGCGAGTGTCGCGCGGCCGAGGTCGGCCAGCGCCTGCTGACCGGCCGGGGAGAAATCGGGGAGACGCCCGGAACTCTCCGCGACACCGAGATAGGTTCCGGTGATCGGATCGAGTGCGATGAGTGCGTCGACGTACGCGTCGGCGACCTGGCGGGGCAGCGCGCTGCCGGCTGTGTCTGACATGCCGACATCCTCTCCAAGAGAGCGGTCCGCGTCACATCGGCGTGCTGCCCCGCACACGGCGATGGCCGATCAGGGTGCCAGGTCCTGTCCGGAGTCCCGGAGTCTGAGGATCGCCGAACGCCGGGTGCCCGGCGCGGGGGCCTGTACCACGGGCCGCCGGGCCTCCGGCCGGGGAAGGTCGGATCGGGTCCCGGGGGGCGCCGCGGTGTGGTGGTGCCGGGAATTGGCCGGATCGGGGCGCGGCCGAGGCCCCGATCCGACGGATTCGGGTGACGGGGTACGGGACGGGGGACCGACGGGCGCCGCCCCCGGCCGGGCGCGGTGGCCGGGCCGGGGGCGGCGGATGGTGCGTCGGGATCCGAGCGGAGTGGGTCGACGGTGAAGGCGGGTGGGCCGCCGCTCCCTCAGCGATCCGCCTGCTCGTGCCGCTCGTACGTCTCGGTCCGGCCGACCCTCTCGTACGTCTCGGTCCGCTCGCCGCGGTCCGCCCGTTCGGTACGGGTCCGGACCGCCGCCGGGTCCAGCCGGGCCGTGATGACCAGCGTGCCCTCGTCGATCTGGTAGTCCAGGGGCAGCCCGAGATCCCGCATCGCCGCGACCATGGCCGTGTTCGACGCGTGGGTGACCGCGTACACGCTGGAGCAGCGGGCCTCGACGGCGAGGGCCACCAGCCGGCCGAGCAGCTCGGAGCCGATGCCCCGCCGCTGCCAGGCGTCCTCGACGATCAGGGCTACCTCGGTCTCGTCGCCGTCCCAGAGCAGATGCCCGAGGGCGACCAGCTGGCCGGACGAGGTCTGGACGGCGAGGGTACGTCCGTAGCGCGGGCTGAGCAGATGGTCCAGATAGCGGTCGGCGTCGTCCAGGGGGCCGTGGTAGCGCAGGCTCAGCGTGCGGTCGGAGCAGCGCGCGTGCATGGCGCGCGCCGCGTCGAGATCGTCCTGGTCGGCGCGGCGGACGGTGATCTCCTCACCCTGAGGGAGGGTGAGGACGTCCTTGCTGCGGGGGATGCGAGGTCCGAGCCGGGTGTCCAGCTCGACCAGCGCGCGGGCGCGGGCGAACTCGGTGGGCGTGAAGGGGAGATACGGGCGCTCGACGGTGATGCTGCCGCCGTTCGGGTCGCGCAGCCGCATCTCCGTGTCGTCCAGCGCGCCGTCGACGGGCGCGCTCTGACCGGCGGTGGGTCCGGTGACCGATGCCGCGGGCCGGTAGTGGATGGTGCAGCGGCCGAGCAACTGGCGCAGTGCGAGGGGGAGTTCCGCGGTGTCCAGGGCCGTACGGGTGGCCAGGCCGAGCACCCGGGTCGGGGTGTCCACCAGGTCGTGGGCGTCGGCGCGCTCGATCCAGGTGCTGCTGCCACCGGCGGCCGAGACCTCGCGGGTGAGGTCCCTCGCCTGGAGCGCGGCCGGGGCGCGCAGCAGGAACTCGTCGACCGTGCCCTCGGCCAGCGGATGGGTCTGGAGCGTCAGTATGTCCACGCCGTGCGTGGCGAAGGTGGTGCACAGCGCCGCGAGACTGCCGGGCTCGTCGCGCACGGTGGTGCGCATCCGCCAGAGCGTGGTGTCCGCGGGATCGACCAGGGCCGCCGGTTCCGTTCGGCTCGCGTTCCCTGCGGACGGAGCGGACGGAGCGGGCGACGCGGCGGACCCGGCCGGAGTGCCGTGCGAAGCCGGATCGCCGGACCCGGACCCGGACCCGCCCGCGCCGGACGCCGGAGGGGCATGACTGTGCCTCCGTGCCCACCATGTGTGGAACGTGGCGGTGGCGGTCAGCACCGCGGCGGACACGACCAGCAGGAACGCTCCGTCGGGACCGTGCACGATCATGTTTGCCACGGCGTCGGCGACCGCCACGGCGGTGAAGAGGGCCGCCAGTTCGACAAGGTCCCGCCGCCAGTGGTGGGGGCGCCGGGCACTTTTCGCAGATGTCACATTGGTCATGACCTCACTCTGACGGAATGGTGTTGCGTGATCACGAACGGTTTGTGACTGATGGGTTAAGGATGGATCTGGTCCTATTTGGACCACTTTTTATGATTTTTGGCTTGGAGTGATCGGTTCAGCGACGCAATCTGGCGCGCGACAGGCGGGGGCAGGCGGCCTGCCCGTGCGATGGCCTTCACCGCCCCGGGCCCGGACCATGCGCCCCGGGCCCGGACCATGCGGTCCGGGCCCGGAAGCCGAGGGTGCGGGGAGCCGGCGGGCGGCCAAGCGCCCACGCGGAGGCGGTCGGCCTCTACTGGCCGACCTTGCCCGGCTGGAGCACCTTGCTGAACAGCACCGTGCCGCCCTCCTCGCGCAGCCGGACGGTCAGCTCCCCGCTGCCGCCGTCGATCTCCACCTCGCCGAAGAGCGGCGGCGTCTCCATGGGGGAGAGGTTCTCCCCCTCGGGTGCCTTGACGAAGACCCGGTCCGGGCCGAACGTGTTGTCCAGGGCGCTGGCCGGGAACTGGCCCGCCGCGATCGGGCCCGAGACGAACTCCCAGAAGGGCTCGAAGTCCTTGAACGCGGCCCGCTCGGGCAGGTAGTGCTGTGCCGACGTGTGGTGGACGTCCGCCGTCAGCCACAGCGTGCCGGTGATCCGCTGGTGCTTGATGTACCGCAGCAGGTCGGCGATCTGGAGCTCCCGGCCGAGCGGGGCACCCGGGTCGCCCTGCGCGATCGCCTCGATGTTCGCCGTACCGTCCGGCACGACCAGGCCGATCGGCATGTCGGCGGCGATCACCTTCCACATCGCGCGCGAGCGCGACAGCTCACGCTTGAGCCACTGGAGCTGCTCGGCGCCCAGGATGCCGTTCGTGTCGTCGTTCTGCCGCCCGGGGGAGTTGGCGTTGCGGTACGTCCGCATGTCGAGGACGAACACATCGAGCAGCGGGCCGTGGTTGACCACCCGGTGGACGCGCCGGTCCGTCCCGCGCGCGTGCAGCGTCGAGATCGGGTAGTACTCGCGGAACGCCTGCGTGGAGCGGGCGGCGAGCACATCGATGTTCTTCTCGGTGTAGCGCTCGTCGTCCAGGATCTGTCCGGGGTACCAGTTGTTGCGCACCTCGTGGTCGTCCCACTGGGTGATCGAGGGGACCGCGGCGTTGAAACGCCGGACGTTGGAATCGAGCAGGTTGTAGCGGAAGTTGCCCCGGTACTCGGCGAGGGTCTCCGCGACCTTGGACTTCTCCTTGGTGGTGATGTTGCGCCAGACGCGGCCGTCGGGCAGCGTGACGCTCGGCTCGATCACCCCGTCCGCGTAGATGTTGTCGCCGCTGCACAGGAAGAAGTCCGGGTCGAGCCGGCGCATCTCGTCGTAGACGGTGTAGCCGCCGATGTCCGGGTTGATGCCCCAGCCCTGCCCCGCGATGTCGCCCGACCATGTGAACCGCACATCCTGACGGCGCTTCGTGGGCGCCGTACGGAACGTCCCGTACACCGGATCGCCGGTACGGCGCGGGTCCTCGGGGTCGGCGAGCGTCACCCGGTAGTGCACCTGCTCACCCGCCGGGAGGCCGTGCAGCGGGACCGTCCCCGTGAAGTCGGTGCCGGGGCCCAGCAGCGGGCCGTGCCAACTGCGGGCGCGGCGGAACGACTCGGTGGACGAGGTCTCCACGATCATCCGCGCGGGCCGGTCGGACCGCACCCACACCAGTCCGCTGGACGAGGTGACATCGCCTGCCTGTACGCCCCAGCCGGCGCGCGGCCGTCCCGACAGGGCCTGCGCCGGAGCGGCGGCCGCGACAAGGGCGCCACCGGGCAGGGCCAGCGCCGCCGACGCGGCGAGCGAACCGCGCAGCACGCCGCGGCGGCCGGGGGCGGCAGGGGCGTCGGCGGCCGATGAGGGGAGTGAGGATTTCTGGGGGTCGTGCGACATCGAGGAATCTCCTGGGCAGATGAGAGCCGGGGCTGTGAATGCCATGCCTAACGCCCGGCGGCGGCCGGAGTACTAACCCCGCGTGAACAAAGCGGACCGGAGTGGGTGGGGGTGCTCGGGTTTGTGCCGCGTCTGTCACCCCGGTACGAACGTTCTGTAAAGGAACGACTCCGCAGTGCGATTCCCCTTGGTGGTGGGCGGACTATTGGTCTTGACCAAGGGGATGCGCGGTCCTATGGTCGCTAGTTAGTGCAAGGACCTTTAATAAATAAGGGCAAGGAAAACCCGCCGGACAGACGGCGATTGCGGAGGAGCAGGGTGGGGACCACGCAGCTGGAATCGGTGCCGGAGCCTAAGTACTGGCATCTCAAGAACGTGCTCGGCGAAGCACTCGACTCGGACTTCGCGGTGGGGGAGATCCTCCCCAACGAGCGTGAGCTGGCCGCCCGTTTCGGTGTGGCCCGCGCCACGCTCCGGCAGGCGCTCGAACAACTGGAGCTGGAAGGCCGGCTCCAGCGCCGCCGCGGTGTCGGCACGACCGTCGCCCCGCCGAGGCTGGGAGTGGACGTCTCCACGGTCCGGCACGAATGGCCGGGCGCCACCCAGGACTCCTGGCGTCCGCTCGACTCCGTCACGGCGCCCGCGTCCGCCGCCGTCGTCCGGCTGCTGGAGACGGACACCGGGGAAGAGATCCACACGGTCCGCAGGATCCGGGTCTCGCACGGCCAGTCGGTGGCAGCCGAGTTGCTGCATGTACCGTCCTCGTCGGTGCCCGAGCTGTCCGCCATCGACGCGCCGTCCGGACCCGCCCGCGCCCGCGCCGTCCTGCGTGAACTCCAGCGTCTCGGCCTCGACGGCCAGAAGCGCGCGGTGGAGCTGGGTTCGGCGCGCGCGGACGACGCCAGGGAGCTGGACCGGCTCCCTGGCGCCCCGGTCCTGGTCGTCACGACGCGCTATGTCGTCGAGGGCCGTATCGCCGCCGTCTCGGTGGCCACGTACCGTGCGGACACCTGCCGCCTCACCTTCGGGGACTCCGGCGACCTGGAGATCAGCGACCAGCCGCAGGAGCGCGAGGCATCCTGAACCGTCTCCTGGACCGGTCTCCTGGGCTGGTCCCCTGAACCGGTCTCCTGACCCGGTCTCCTGAAAGGGCACTCCGGCCGCAGAAGGACGCCTGCTTCGGCGGGGCCGGCCCCCTTCTGCGGCCGGGGGCCGTAACGGCGCACTTTTGACGGCCCGTCGCTCAGCGGCGGGCCGTCACCGTTCCCTCCACCGCGAACAGTTGCTCCTCGACGTGGTCGAGGGCCAGCCGCAGCGCGCCCGTGGCCACCGCGGCCTCCCCGAGCAGTGAGAGCGTCACCCGAGGCGGGCGCAGACAGTAGCGGGACAGCTGGTCGCGCAGCGGATCCAGTACGCCGTCGAGCCCGGCCGCCCAGCCGCCGATCACCACCAGCTCCGGATCCAGCGCCAGCACCAGCGCCCCCACATCGTGCACCAGCCGCTGGATGAACCGCTCGACGGCCGCACAGGCGCTCGCGTCGCCCTCCTTGGCATGGGCGAAGACCCTGGCCACCGCCTGCTCGTCGAGAGGGGGGAGCGGCTCGTCCGTCATCGACAGCAGCGTCTCCGGCGTCACCTCGCGCCCCAGCAGGTGCAACGCGCCGATCTCACCGGCCGCCCCGCCGAAGCCGCGGTGCAGCCGCCCGCCGATCAGGGCCCCCGCACCGGGGCTGAGCCCGGCCAGTACGAAGACGATGTCGTCGGAATCGGTGGCCGCGCCCTTCCACTGCTCGGCCACGGCCGCCGCGTTGGCGTCGTTCTCCACCAGGACCGGGCAGCGGAACGAGCGGCGCAGCCGTTCGCCGAGCGGGAGCCCCGTCCACTGGGGCAGCGCGGTGCCCAGCCGGACGGTCCCGTCGGCCTCCACGATGCCGGGGCTGCCGACACCGACCGCCCGCAGGGAGTTGCGCGCCACCCCCGCCCGCCGCAGTACGTCCGCGACGACGAGACGGACCCGCTCCAGGCGTTCGTCCGCGTCGGCCGTCTCCGAGACCTCCCGCGAACCGGAGTTGACGATCCGTCCGTCCAGCCCGGAGAGCAGCGCCGCCACCCGGTGCGGCCCGATCTCGATACCCAGCAGATGCCCCGCCTCGGCCCGGAACCGGAACCGCCGGGCCGGGCGGCCCTGCCTGCGGGCCTCGCCCTCCTCCGGCGCGGACTCGACGACCAGGCCCGCTTCGATCAGACCTTCGACCACACCCTCGACCGTCGGCCTGGACAGCCCCGTGATCTGGGTCAGATCCGTGAGCGTCAACGACCCGGCGCCCCGCAGGGAGTGGAGGACCACGGCGGAGTTGATCCGCCGAAGGAGGGAAGGGTCTCCGCCGGTCAGCCGCCCCAAAGCCTGTCCTCCCCGCTTGTCCGAGTGTGCGCCGTGTGTGTTCCGTGTGTGTTCCGTTGTTCCAGTGTGTGCCGGATGCTACTCGGTGGCCGTCGGCGCGGCGAGTGCCGAGGACGAGGGCCTGGCTCCCGAACGACCTTTCACCCGTGGTCAGTCGAGGGCCGTACCCTCCAACGGGCCGGTGCGCGGAGCCTGTTCCTGCCGGGCCCGGGACGCGGCGGGGTCCGTGCTGTCGGCGGCCGTGTTGAGGTCGCGGTCGAGTGTCTCCGGCGACATCCGGGTCGCGACGAGACTGACCGTGGTGACCAGCATCATGTACACGGCGACCGGAATCCATGAGCCGGAGAACGCGGTGATCAGCGCCGTACAGATCAGTGGCGCGACCCCGCCGCCGATCACGGAGGAGAACTCCCGGCCCAGGGTGACCCCGGCGTAGCGGTAGCGGTTCCCGAACAGCTCCGGGAAGTAGCTCATCTGTACGCCCACGGCGCCCTGACAGGCCAGGATGAAGCCGACGACGATCGCCACGGTGATCGCGACCCTGGACCCGGAGTTCAGCGCGATGAACGTGGGGGCCGGCAGCAGCACCAGCGCGCCGAGGATCAGTGTGTACACCGGGCGGCGCCCGAAGCGGTCCGAGAGCGTACCGAAACTGATCGCCGCGATACCGCCGCAGATGGCGCCGAGCAGCAGCACCTCCGGCACGAAGTCCTTGTCGACTCCCACGGTGGACACCAGATAGGAGGCCATGAAGACCTGGTAGGTGTACGACTGCGTGCTGATGCCGAAGTTCATGAAGAGGACCAGGAACATCGGCTTCCGGCCGTGCTGGAAGACCTCCTTCACCGGCGACGCCGGCCGTTCGCGCTGCTGCTCGAGCTCCTTGAAGACGGGGCTCTCGTTCAGCTTCCGGCGGATGACCATGGCGACGACGGTCACGACGAGGCTGCTGCCGAAGACCAGCCGCCAGCCCCAGGTCATCAGGGCGTCGTCGGACAGCCGTTGGGCGAGTATCCAGGCCACCGCGCCGAGTGCGGTACCCAGTGCCGCGCCCGCCATGACCAGGGAGGACAGCTTTCCGCGTTGTCCGACGGCAGCCGTCTCCGTGAGCAGGGTGGCGCCTCCCGACTGCTCCGCGCCCGCGCCGAAGCCCTGCCCCATACGGCAGATCAGCAGCAGGACCGGGGCGAGCAGTCCGACCTGGCCGTAGGTGGGCAGCAGACCGATGGCGAGGGTGCAGCCGCCCATCAACAACAGCGTGGCGACCAGCACCCACTTGCGGCCGAGGCGGTCCCCGTAACGGGAGAAGAAGAGCCCGCCGAGCGGCCGGGCGGCGAACCCCACGGCGTAGGTGCTGAAGCTGGCGAGGATGCCCACGGACGACGAGACATTGGGGAAGAACAGGTCACTGAAGATCAGCGCCGAGGCGGTGCCGTAGATGACGAAGTCGTACTGTTCGAGCGCGGTGCCGATCAGACCGGCCCAGGCAGCGCGCCGTACCGCCTTGGGGTCGGCGGGCGGTTCCCCGGACGGGGCGTCGGCCTGCGACGGCAGCGGTGTCGCGGCGGGAGCGGTGTTGCTGTCCATGATCCATGCCTCCTTGAACGGATCGAATTCCGCAGTGGAGCGAAGTGGTGCGGAGCAGGGCAAAACGATGGGATGAGGAAGTGAGAAGGGAAGGGGATGTGCGGTACGAGGCTCTGCGGGGTGTCAGGCGGCCCGGTCACCGGGGCGGACGACGACCTTGAGATGCGATGGATCCTTCACCGGGGCGCGCAGCGCGTCGGCCGCGTCGTCGAGCGCGAACCGTCCGGTGAGCACACGTGCGAGATCCACCCGGCCGTCGGCGGCCATCGCGATGGCGGTGGGGAAGGCGTGCGCGTAACGGAACGCGGTCGCCAACTCGATCTCCCAGCGCTGGAGATGCGCGAGCGGCAGACCGTCGACGCTGGGCGCGGCCTGCCCGACGACGGTCGCCCGGCCGGCGGGGCGCAGGGTGTGCAGCCCCTGCCAGAGCGCGGCCGGGTGGGCCGAGCACTCCAACAGCCGGTCGACACCGGTGAGTTCGGGGAAGCGGTCGGCGGTGTTCAGTACGGCGCTCGCGCCGAGTTCACGCGCCTGCGCGAGCCGGGCGTCATTGACGTCGGTGACGATCACCTCGGCCGCCCCGGCGGCCCGCGCCACCTGCATGACGAGGATGCCGATCGGGCCGGCTCCGGTGACCAGCACACGGTCACCGAGCTCGACCTCCGCCCGCCGCACCGCCCATACCGCCACGGCCAGCGGCTCGATCAGAGCGCCGACCTCCAGCGGGATGGCGTCGGGCAGCGGGTGTACGGCGCGGCCGGGAGCGATGACGTACTCGGCGAAGGTTCCGTCGGTCGGGGGTGAGCCGAGACAGACGCCCACCGGGCAGAGGTTGTAGCGCCCGGAACGGCAGGTCGGGCAGGTGCCGCAGCCCACGGCGGGTTCCACCGCGACGCGGGTACCGGCCTTGAGCGCCACACCGGAACCGGTCGCGGTGACGGTCCCGGCGGCTTCGTGGCCGAGCACCGTCGGCCGGCGCAGGACGTTCTGACCGTTGCGGCCGTCGGCGAAGTAATGCATGTCGGAGCCGCACACCCCGACGGCGTCGACCGTGACCAGCACGTCGTCGGGGCCGAGGGCGCGCAGCGGGATGTCTTCGATACGGAGGTCACCCGGGCCGTGCAGTACGGCGGCGCGGGTCGAATCGGGAGCGAACACGTTCTCACGTCCTTGTGAGCGTCCGGAGTGGGGCGAAGGAGATGGGAGCGGATGGGATGGATGGGAGGTATCGGAAGGGAATCGGGGAGAGAGCGCTGTCAGCGGGCGGCCTGTGCCACCCCCTCCGCAGCACCGACGGCACGTGCGTCCGCAGTGGCAACGGCACCGAAGGCGTCGGCCGCGGCCGCGGCCGGCCCGTGCCGGACGATGACGCCGATGAGTTCGGCGATACGGGAGGCGAAGGCCGGGTGTTCCGTGAGCCCGTCGCCGAGCAGCCCGCTCGCCAGGACGGCTTCGACGCCACAGGCGTCGGCGGCACGGGAGCCGAGGGGAGCCCGGCCGGTGATCGAGGCGAGCCTCTCGCGGGCCGGATCCACCATGGCGGCGGCCTGCGGCCCCGGCGAGAAACCGGGCGGCGGCGCCACGCAGCACAAGTAGGCGGCCACGGTCAGCGCCAGATGGTGCGGCATACGGCCCGCGCGAAGGTGGAGCAGCGCGGGGTCGGGTACCCGCTGGCGCAGCTTCACCGAGCCGTCGGAACCGACCTGGCGCGTGCGATGCCCCAGGGCCGAATTGCCCCAGCGGTCGAACAACTGCCGCACATAATCGTCGAGATCGACATCGGCGGGCACGGTCAGGCTCGGCAGATACTCGTCGTGCAGCACACTGCGCGCCGCGTCGGCGATGAACGGCCGGGCGATCGCGTCCGGAATGGTCTCCCGCCCGTCCAGAGCGCCCAGGTAGGCGATGAGCGAATGGGTGCCGTTGAGCAGCCTGAGTTTCAGCAGCTCGTACGGCTCGACATCGTCCGTGAACAGCGCCCCGCCGTGCTCCCAGCCCGGACGTCCCGCCGCGAAGCGGTCCTCCATGACCCACATGCTGAACGGCTCGGCCGGCACCGGTACGGCATCCCGTACGCCGAGACGCGCGGCGACCGCCTCACGGTAGACATCGGTGGTGGCGGGGACGATCCGGTCCACCATGGAGCTGGGGAACGTCACCGCGCTCTGAAGCCACGGCATCAGGTCGTCGCGTTCGGCCGCCGGGAGCGCCTCGGCGAACTCGTGCACCAGTCGCTTCGTCTGGTCCCCGTTGCCCACCAGGTTGTCGCAGCTCAGCACGGTCACCGGGGTGGCATGCGCCCGCCTGCGGCGCTGGAGCCCGCGGACGATCTGCCCGATCGTCGTCCGCGGCGGCGCGTCACCCCGCAGGTCCGCCCGTACCACCGGAGCGTCGAAATCGAGGCCATGGGTACGCGGGGAAAAGGTGTACCCGTGCTCCGTTACCGTCATGGTGATGACAGCCGTGCCGGGCGCCGCCAGGGCATCGAGGACATCGTCCGGCTGCTCGGCGGCCACCAGCGCGCCGGTGTGCACGGCGGGCACGGTGACCTCGGTGCGCCCGGGAGAGATCTCCACGACCGCGTACCGCATCTCCTGCTCACGCAGCGCCCGTGCCACGGTGGTCGAGCGGCCGGCGACACCGAGAATGCCCCAGGGACCGTCGGTGTGCGCCAGCGCCGCCGCCGTGTGCACGGCCTGGTGGGCGCGGTGGAAGTTGCCGAGGCCCAGATGCACGATGCCGGTCTCGGCGGGCGGGCGCCGGTATCCGAGCGCGTGCGGGGGAACGGTCGTACGGCCGAGGCGGGGAAGGCTCGTCGGAGGCATCGTCACCAGTCCGTCATCGAACCGTCGCGCCGTCGCGCGACCGGCAGACAGGCGGGCTCGTACGGGAACCGGGCGGCCAGCTCCTCGTCGACCTCGATCCCGATCCCGGGCCGGTCGCCCGGGTGCAGATACCCGTCCTCGTAGCTCCAGGCGTGCCGGAAAACCTCGTGCACGACCGGCTCGTAGCCCATGTACTCCTGGATCGCGAAGTTCGGCGTCGACAGCCCCACGTGCAGCGACGCGCCCAGCGCCACCGGCGAGACGTCCGAGGGCCCGTGCGGCCCGAGCCGCACCTGCCAGATCTCGGCCAGCGCCGCGATCCGCCGCAGGTGACTGATCCCGCCCGCGTGCGTGACACACGTCCGTACGAAGTCGATCAGCTGCTCGGTGATCAGCGTCTGGCACTCCCAGACCGTGTTGAACACCTCGCCGATGGCCAGCGGCACGGTGGTGTGCTGCCGTACGTGCCGCAACACCTGCTGATTCTCGGCGGGGGTCACGTCCTCCAGCCAGAAGAGGTCCACCGCCTCCAGCGCACGGCCGAGCCCGGCTGCCTGACCGGGTGTGAGCCGGTGATGCACATCGTGCAGCAGCTTCAGCTCGGGCCCGACGTGCTCGCGGACCTCCGCGAGCACCTTCGGAACGTGCCTGAGGTAGGACTCGGTGTCCCAGACCTCTTCAACCGGGGCCGCGCCACGGCCGGCCGGCTCGTACCCCGGACCGCCCCTGCTCACCCCGTACACCATGTCGAGACCGGGCACACCGCTCTGTGCCCGTACCGCGAGGAAGCCCCGTTCCCGCTGCGCGTCGACAGAGTCCAGCAACTCCGGGACGTCCCAGCCGGTGGCGTGCGTGTACGTGAGGATCCGGTCCCGGACCGCGCCGCCGAGCAGCTGGTACACGGGCTGCCCGGTGGTCTTCCCCTTGATGTCCCACAGAGCGATGTCCACCGCGCCGATGGACGTCATCGTCACCGGACCGCGCCGCCAGTACGCCCCGCGGTAGAGGTACTGCCAGGTGTCCTCGATCCGTGCCGGGTCCCGGCCGACGAGCAGCGGGGCGAGGTGGTCGCGCAGATACGAGGCGACCGCCAGCTCACGGCCGTTGAGTGTGGCATCGCCCCAGCCGACGACCCCGTCGGCGGTGGTGATCTTGAGGGCGACGAAGTTACGGCCCGGACTGGTCACGAGCACATCGACGGAGACGATCGTGTCGGTCGTGGTCATCGGGCCACCGCCACGACGTTGTGCAGCCGCTCACCCGTGGCGAGCCGGCCGATATTGGCGGCAATGTCGTCGGCCCGGCGCGCGAAGGTCTCGCGGGTGAGGCCCGAGGAGTGCGGTGTCATCAGTACGTTGTCCAGCGTCTCGAAGGGGTGATGGGCGGGGGCACCGGTGTGCCCGCCGGACGGGTACCGGTACCAGACGTCGAGGGCGGCGCCGGTGATCGTACGGTCGCTCAGAGCGCGGAAGAGCGCGTCCTCGTCCACGACCGGACCCCGGCCGACATTGACCAGGACCGCCGACGGGCGCATCCGGGACAGCTCGGCCGCGCCGATGAGTCCGGTGGTCTCCGGAGCGAGCGGGGCCGACACCACGACCACGTCGGAGGTCTCCAGCAGGGTGCCGAGGTCGTCCACGGTCCCCGACCAGGCGAGTCCGTGGGCCGCCGCGTCGACGTCGCCGCGCCGGGTGACCGCCACGCCCCGGGCGCCGAACACCCGGAACCGCTCCCAGCAGCGGGCACCGATATGCCCGAAACCGACGAACCCGATCGTCGCCGCGCCCAGACTGTCCACCCACGGAGAGAGAGGATCGTGCGCGGGGGAGTCCCACTCGCCACGGCGCAGCGCGTTGTGCTGCCGCAGAAAACCACGCCGCAGCACAATGGCCGCCGACACGGCGTACTCGGCGATGGAGTTCTCGTGGTGGAAGGTGTTGGCGACCTGGGTACCCGGCGCCAGCGCGCCGACCTCGATCTTGTCCGTACCCGCGCCGGCGGCGTGCACCAGCCGGAGCCGCCCGGCCGCACCGGCCATCCGGGCGGTGCACTGCCCCGACACGAGAACATCCGCCGCCGCCAGCGCGGCCTCGACCGCCCCGGCGTCCCCCGCATCGGGCCAGAGGACGGCCGTACCCTCCGGAAGCGCGGCCTCGAACTCGGCACGCAACGGAACCAGGTTGGGGTCGGCGACCACCACCGTCAGTACGTCGGTCCTCATGACACACCCTTCATCGCCCGGTCCGCCGCGGCTCCCCGGCGGGACGTGTCGGCGGCGGGGCCGGTCGACCCGCGCACGATGAGCTGGGTCGGCAACCGCAGTGTGCGCGGAGTCTGCCGCTCGCCCCCCAGAACCTGACCGAGCATCTCCACACTGAGCGCACCCGCCCGCGCCATCGGCACCGCGATGCTCGTCAGCGACGGCTGCGACACCTCGGCGAACGGGATGTCGTCGACCCCGATCACACTCAGGTCCTCCGGGACGCCCAGCCCCAGCGCCCGTGCGCCGGAGATCACCCCGAACGCGACGAGGTCGTTGTGCGTGATCACGGCGGACGCGCCCGAGGCCATCACACTCGCCGCGGAGGCGGTCCCGCCCGCCACCGTCTCCGACTGCCACCCCAGCAACTCCAGTGCCAGCCCGGCCCGTTCGGTCTCGGTACGGATCAACTCGACGCGATGAGCATTGGACCAGGACCGCTGCATGCCCTGCACATAGGCGATCCGCCGATGCCCGAGCGCCGCCAGATACTCGACCGCCTGCCGCATCCCGTGCGCCGCGTCGGCGATCACACAGTCCGCGCCGGACGTCTCACGATTGACCAGCACGGCGGGCGTACGGCCGCAGATGCCGAGCACTTCCTCCGCGTCCAGCCGCGGCGAACACACGATCAGACCGTCCGCCTGCTCCCGCATATGGGCGATCACCTCGCGCTCGCGGTCCGGATTGAGATCCGTGTCGGCGAGCACGACGGTCTGCCTGCGATGCCACCTCTCACCCTGCGCGGCCTTCACGAAGGCGCCGAACACGGGGTTGGCGATGTCGGGCACGACAACGGCGACGGTGGCGGCGTCGCCGGCGGCGGGCGGCTCGGCGGTACGGGCCACGGGGGGCTCGTAACCCAGCTCTTGCGCAACGGACAGAACCTTGCGCAAGGTGTGTGGTCCGAGTCGGCCCGGATCGCTGAACGCGCGGGATGCGGTGGAGAGGGCGACGTTGGCGCGTTTGGCCACATCGGTCAGGGTGGGGGCCATGGGGACTCCGTTACTGGTCGGACGGAGCGGGGTGAATGAACGGCATGTTGCATGGTCGTCACCGTTGCGCAAACTTGTCAACGCTTGCCAAGCTTTTGGCAAGGGTGCGGTGTCGCCGTCCGGCGTGGGGTGCGGGGGCAGGGCGGGGCATGGTGGGTGCGGTTGCCGGGGCCCCCGGAGGCGCATGTCCGGACTGCATGATTTACGCCGCGTGCGGGTTTGTTTATTGGGTGCGGGTTCGGGAGCGGCACACATCACGCTCTACGTCCGGACACGTCACCTCCTGCGACCCCGACCCCCCTCCTGCCGGATCCCCGCCTGCGGCCCGGTGGTGGTGGTCTGTGGCGGGCGGTGAAGGGGGTCGCGCAGGGGTCGTGTCCGGAACGTAAAGCGTGATTTGTGGCGCACACCGGCCTGTCAGCCGAAGCACGAGCCGCACGCGCCGTAAATCATGCAGTGCAGGACATGACTCCGGAGCGGCCACCGGCAACAACCCGCACATGAAAACCGGCCTCCGCCAACACCGCACCCCCCTGACCACGCCCCGCCGGACGGCGCACCGCACCCCGACCTCACCCAGCCATAGCCGCGGCACGCAGTCGCGCGAACTCCTCCGCCATCGTCTCCGCCGTCCAGTGCGCGTTCAGTCCGCTGGGGTTCGGCAGTGCCCAGATCCGGGTGTCGCCGATGGTCCGCTCCTGCGGACCCACCCGCGCCTTCTTGTCGTCGAAAGCCGTGCGGTACGCCGTGATCCCGACCACCGCCAGCCACCGAGGCCGTAGCCGCTCCACCTTCGCCGTGAGGATCCGGCCGCCCTCGCGGAACTCCTGCGCGCTCAGCTCGTCGGCGCGCGCCGTCGCCCGCGCCGCGACGTTGGTGATGCCCAGCCCGTACGTCAGCAACTCGTCCTGCTCGGCGGGGGCCAGCCGGTGTGGGGTGAAGCCGGAGAGGTGCAGGACCGGCCAGAAGCGGTTGCCGGGGCGGGCGAAGTGGTGGCCCGTCGCCGCTGACATCAGTCCTGGGTTGATGCCGCAGAACAGCACACGCAAGCCGCCCGCGGCCACGTCGGGAATGACGCGGTCGCGGGCGGCTTCGAGGTCTTCGCGTTTCATGAGGGGGTCAGAGGATCGATCCCGGGGCGTAGGCGGCGGCCGCCGGGTGCTGCTTGACGATCTCCTCGATACGGCCGACGACCGTGGCGATCTGGTCCTCCGCCGCGCCCGTGAAGGACAGCTTGTCCGCCATCAGCGCGTCCAACTGCTCGCGGTTCAGCGGCATTCGCTCGTCGGCCGCCAGCCGGTCCAGCAGTTCGTTGCGCTCGGCGCCCTGCTCGCGCATCGCCAGGGCCGAGGCGACGGCGTGCTCCTTGATTACCTCGTGCGCGGCCTCGCGGCCCACCCCGGCCCGTACGGACCCCATCAGCACCTTGGTCGTCGCGAGGAACGGCAGGTAGCGGTCCAGCTCGCGCGCCACGACCGCCGGGAACGCGCCGAACTCGTCGAGGACCGTCAGGAACGTCTCCAGCAGGCCGTCGAGCGCGAAGAACGCGTCGGGCAGCGCCACCCGGCGTACCACCGAGCAGGAGACGTCGCCCTCGTTCCACTGGTCGCCCGCCAGCTCACCCGTCATCGACGCGTAGCCGCGCAGGATCACCATGAGGCCGTTGACCCGCTCGCAGGAGCGCGTGTTCATCTTGTGCGGCATCGCCGAGGAGCCGACCTGGCCCGGCTTGAAGCCTTCGGTCACCAGCTCGTGCCCGGCCATCAGCCGGACCGTCTTGGCGACCGAGGACGGCGCCGCCGCCAGCTGCACCAGCGCGGTCACCACGTCGTAGTCGAGGGAGCGCGGGTAGACCTGGCCGACCGAGGTGAAGGCCTGGGCGAAGCCCAGGTGGCCCGCGATGCGCCGCTCCAGCTCCGCCAGCTTCCCGGCATCACCGCCCAGCAGGTCGAGCATGTCCTGAGCCGTGCCGACCGGGCCCTTGATTCCGCGCAGCGGGTAGCGGCCCAGCAGGTCCTCCAGCCGGCCGTACGCCACGAGCAGCTCGTCGGCGGCCGTCGCGAAGCGCTTGCCGAGGGTGGTGGCCTGGGCGGCGACGTTGTGCGAGCGGCCGGCCATGACCAGCTCGCCGTACTCGCCCGCGAGTTTGCCGAGGCGCGCGAGCACCGCGACCGTACGGTCGCGCATCAGCTCCAGGGAGAGCCGGACCTGGAGCTGCTCGACGTTCTCCGTCAGGTCGCGGGAGGTCATGCCCTTGTGCACCTGCTCATGGCCGGCGAGGGCGTTGAACTCCTCGATACGGGCCTTCACATCGTGCCGCGTGACCTTCTCGCGCTCGGCGATCGACGCCAGGTCGACCTGGTCGAGGACGCGTTCGTAATCGGCGAGGGCGCTCTCCGGGACCTCGATCCCGAGGTCCCGCTGCGCGCGGAGTACCGCCAGCCACAGCTGACGCTCCAGCTTCACCTTCTGCTCGGGGGACCACAGCACGGCCAGCTCCGCCGAGGCGTAGCGACCGGCAAGGACATTGGGGATGCGAGGCTTCGCAGGCACGGCAGTCACGTGAGCTGATTCTACTGGCGGTTTGTGCAGGTCGGCGCCGCGCCCTTTGTCGTGGCTTCCTACAAGCGGGCCGAAGAGGGCGCCTCGGGGCCCGCCGTCCACAGTCCTGGCGTCTCGTACGGCAGCAGTTCCGGACGCTTCGCCGGCCGGCCGTCCCCGGAGGAGCGGCCCGTGACGCGCCGCGCCACCCACGGCCCCAGATGCTGCCGCGCGAACCGTGCGTCGCCCGTGCGACGCGCCAGCCACCGTACGGGCACCGGAGGGGGAAGCTCCGCGCGCCAGTCGTCCTGCGCGTCGAGCCCGAGCGCCTGCCAGACGGCCTCGGCGACCCGGCGGTGGCCCTCGGCGGTCAGATGGAGCCGGTCCAGGTCCCACATCCGCTGATCACCGAGCACCGGCGCCCCGTACAGATCGACGACCAGGGCGCCGTGCCGTTCCGCGAGTTCGTCGACGAAGGCGATCAGCTCCTGCATCCGCGGCCGGAAGCGTTCCATCACCGGACCGTTGCGGCCCGGACTGCGCATCAGCACCAGCTGCCCGCAAGCCGGTGCCAGCCGCTCCACGGCCTCTTCCAGCAGGCCGCGCACCCGGCCCATGTCGACCTTCGGACGGAGCGTGTCGTTGAGCCCGCCGACGAGCGTCACCACATCCGCCGACATGCTCGCGGCGGCCCCCACCTGCTCCTCGACGATCTGGCCGATGAGCTTGCCGCGTACGGCGAGATTCGCGTACCGGAAGCCGGGGGTACGGGCGGCCAGCCGCGCGGCGAGCAGGTCCGCCCAGCCGCGGTACGAGCCGTCGGGGAGGAGGTCGGACATGCCCTCGGTGAAGGAGTCACCGACCGCGACAAAACTTGTGTAGTTGGCATTCATCTCCATGGCGAAGAAAATCGTACCGTGCGGTAAGTACGCCCGTGGCCGCCCCCGAGGGATCCCGGGACACGGTCTACGCGTGCCGTCCCACCAGCTCGCGCAGCACGTCCTCCATCGTCACCAGCCCTTCGAGCTTGCCCTCCTCGTCCATGACCGCCGCCAGGTGCGTACGGCTGCGGCGCAGCGCGGTCAGCACGTCGTCCAGCGGTGTCGTCGCCCGTACCCGCGCGATCGCACGCATCGCCGAGACCTGGAACGGCACATCGCGCGGCATCGCGTCCAGAGCGTCCTTCACATGGAGATAGCCGAGGATCCGCCGCGAGGCGTCCACCACCGGGAAGCGGGAGAAACCGGACTCCGCCGCGAGCCGCTCCAGCCCCTCCCCGGTGACCCCGAGCTGCGCGGAGACCACTCCCTCCAGCGGCGTGACCACATCACGCACCGGACGGCGGCCCAGCTCCAGCGCGTCGTGCAGCCGCTCGGCCGCCCGGTCGTCGAGCAGCCCCGCGTGGCCCGCGTCCGTGACCAGACGGGAGAGTTCATCGTCGGAGAAGGTGGCGGACACCTCGTCCCTGGTCTCCACCCGGAGCAGCTTCAACAGGCCGTTGGCAACGGAGTTGATCATGAAGATCACCGGTCGCAGCGCCCTGGCCAGGCCCACCAGCGGCGGACCGAGCAGCAGCGCCGCCCGCGCCGGTTCGGCCAGCGCGACGTTCTTCGGGACCATCTCCCCCAGCAGCATGTGCAGATACGTCGCCACAGTGAGCGCGATCACGAACGAGATCGGATGCACCAGAGAGGGCGCGACACCGACCGCGCCGAAAAGCGGCTCCAGCAGATGCGCGATGGCGGGCTCGGCGACGATGCCCAGCACCAGCGTGCACAGCGTGATGCCCAGCTGCGCCGCCGCCAGCAGCGCCGACACGTGCTCCAGGCCCCAGATGACGCTGCGGGCCCGCCGGTCACCGGCCTCCGCCTCCGGCTCGATCTGGCTGCGGCGTACGGAGATCAGGGCGAACTCGGACGCGACGAAGAAGGCGTTGACGGCGAGGGTCAGCAGTCCGACGAACAGCTGGATCGCGGTGATCACGTGTGGTCCTCCCCGCTGCCGCCGGCGGCCCGTGGGGCGCGCAGCAGCACGCGCGCGGCGCGCCGGCGTGTGACGTCCACGACCTCCAGGCGCCACCCCTTCAGTTCGATGTGGTCACCCTCGGCCGGGATACGGCCCAGCTCGGTCGCGACAAGTCCGGCGAGCGTCTCGTACGGTCCCTCCGGCATCCGCAGCCCGACCGTTCTCAACTGGTCGGCGCGCGCCGCGCCGTCCGCCGACCAGAGCTTCCTGCCTTCCGCGTCCTCACCCACCGGGGCCAGGTCGGAGGTCTCGTGCGGGTCGTGTTCGTCCTGCACCTCACCGACGACCTCCTCGACGATGTCCTCCAGCGTCACCACCCCCGCCGTGCCTCCGTACTCGTCGATGACGACGGCCATGGTGTTGCCGCCGGACAGCCGGTCGAGGAGTTTGTCGACCGTCAGGGTCTCGGGGACCAGCAGCGGTTCGCGCAGCATCTCGGCGATCGTGTGCCGGGGCCGGCGCTCGGCCGGGACCGCGAGTACGTCCTTGATGTGCGCGATCCCGACGACCCGGTCGAGGCTGCCCCGGTAGACAGGGAAGCGCGACAGACCGGTGGCGCGGGTGGCGTTGGCGACGTCCTCCACCGTGGCCTGCACATCCAGTGCCATGACCCGCACCCGTGGGGTCATCACATTCTCCGTGGTCAGCGCGGACAGGCTCAGCGTCCGTACGAACAGCTCGGCGGTGTCCGCCTCCAGCGCGCCCTCCTTCGCGGAGTGCCGGGCCAGGGCGACCAGCTCCTGCGGGCTGCGGGCGGAGGCCAGTTCCTCGGTGGGCTCCAGCCCGAGTCCGCGCACCATGCGGTTCGCGGTGTTGTTCAGATGGCCGATGAAGGGGCGGAAGGCCGCGGTGAAGTACCGCTGCGGAGTGGCCACCACTTTGGCGACGGCGAGCGGCGAGGAGATCGCCCAGTTCTTGGGGACCAGCTCGCCGACGACCATCAGGAAGACGGTCGACAGGGCCGTACCGATGACCAGCGCCACCGAAGAGGCCACGGAGGGGGACAGGCCCACGGCCTCCACCGGGCCCTGGATCAGCTTGGCGACGGACGGCTCGGAGATCATGCCGACCACCAGGTTGGTCACGGTGATCCCGAGCTGGGCGCCGGAGAGCTGGAAGGTGAGACCGCGTACGGCCTTCAGGGCTCCCGCCGCGCCCCGCTCTCCCCGCTCGGCGGCCCGTTCGAGTTCACCGCGCTCGACGGTGGTGAGGGAGAATTCCGCAGCGACGAAGGCTCCGCAGGCGACCGACAGCAGCACCGCCACGATGAGCAGAAGCACTTCGGTCATCGGTTCACCTCCGTCCCATGATCGGTCAGCGGGACGAGGACCGCACGGTGTCGGCGGCGGGCGGGCCGCCCGAGGGCGAATCGGTCGGGACGGGGAGGCTCGCCCATGAGGGGACGATCACACCTTTCGGTCGTAGGGGGCAGCTCTCCACCGTAACGGGGCGTCAGGGCCGGTGAGGACGGGCGGGAAAACGGGACGGCGGTCAGGAGGGGCCCAGCGGTTTCACCCAGCGCCGCCAGTGATCCTCGCGGTGGTAACCGGCCGCGGCCCACGTCCGGTGGGCCTGTTCGTTGGCTTCCAGGACCATGGCGTCGGCCCGTCGCCCGCCGAGGTCGACGAACCGCGCTTCCGCGGCTTCTGTCAGCGCGGTGGCGATACCTTGCCGACGGGAGTCCGGGTGCACGGCCAGCCGGTAGGCGGAGCACCGCCAACCGTCGAAACCGGCTATGACGGTTCCCACGAGACGGCCGTCCCGCTCCGCGAGGAGCAGGGCTTCGGGGTCCCGTGAGATGAGCCGGGCCACCCCGTCGTGGTCGTCGCTGATGCTCGTTCCTTCTGCCGCCTCGCGCCAGAACCGCAGCACGGTGTCGATGTCCGAGGGGCCGGCGCAACGGATGTGGAGATCACTCATCGGGCGAGCCAATCAGAGCGCCGACCCGTTCGGCGAACGATTTCCGCGGGGACCGTGCGCGGTGGACTCCGGCACTCGATAGGGGTAACCGCCCCTTTCCGGCCCGTCCCCACGCCGCCGGGCGGGCACAGTGGGAGCCAGTCGGAACGGACCAACCGGAAGGACCACGATGCCCGTCACCGGAAATCCGTTCACCGGCGCCTACGCGCCGGTGCGGGACGAGGTCACCGCCTACGACCTGCCGGTCACCGGCACGATCCCGGACGACCTGAACGGCCGCTATCTGCGCAACGGCCCCAACCCCATGGACCTCGGCTCACCGCGCCGGCCCCACCTCTTCGCCGGCACCGCCATGGTGCACGGGGTGCGGCTGCGCGGCGGCCGGGCCAAGTGGTACCGCAACCGCTGGATCCGCAGCGCCGCCGTGGCCGACGCGCTGGGCGAGCGGCCCCGTCCAGGCGCCGCGGTACGGATCGCCGACGTGGGTCCCAACACCCATGTCATCGGCCACGCCGACCGCACCTTCGCCCTGGTCGAGGGCGGCTTCCGCCCCTACGAGCTCTCCTACGAGATCGAGACGGCCGGCGCCACCGACTTCGGCGGGACCCTGCCCGACGGGTTCGCCGCCCACCCCAAGCTCGATCCGGCCACCGGCGAACTGCACGCCATCACCTGGCAGCGCGCCGGCTGCGACCGTCTGGGGCACGTGGTGATCTCCCCGTACGGCAGGGTCGTCCGCGCGGTCGACATCCCGGCACCCCACATGCCGGTGGTCCACGACACGGCCCTCACCCCCAACTACGTGGTGGTCTACGACCTTTCCGTCACCGTCGACCCGGTCGCCGACGTGGCGCGCAAACCGTTCCCGGTGATGTGGAACGAAGCCCGCGGCGCCCGCGTCGGACTGCTGCCCAGGAACGGCATCGAGGTGCGCTGGTTCGACATCGAGCCCTGCTTCGTCTTCCACACACTCAACGCCTACGAGGACGGTGACCGGGTGGTCATCGATGTCGTCCGCTATCCGCGCATGTTCATCGGCGGGGCGCTGAACGGCCCCAGCGCCCCCACCCTGGAGCGCTGGGAACTCGACACCGTCACCGGCAAGGCCACCGAGACCCGCCTCGACGACCGCCCCC
This sequence comes from Streptomyces sp. NPDC088116, assembly GCF_044741745.1. NCBI lineage: Bacteria > Bacillati > Actinomycetota > Actinomycetes > Kitasatosporales > Streptomycetaceae > Streptomyces > Streptomyces sp. NPDC088116. Next base: position 147,302 of record NZ_JBIUTF010000003.1, read on the forward strand.
AGGAGTTCCCGGCGGTCAACCCGGCCGTCGTCGGCCGCGCCCACCGCTACGGGTACTCCGCCGTCGCCTCCGCGCTCCTCCACTCCCTGGGGCCGGCCGACGCGCCATCCGTCTCCGGTGACGCGCTGATCAAGCACGACGTGCGTGAACAGTCCGCCGAGGTACGTCTGTTCGGTGACGGCCACTACACCGGTGAGGCGAGCTTCGTGCCCACGTCCGACGCCCACGCGGAGGACGACGGCTATCTGGTGGTCCTCGTCTTCGACCCCGATCGCGCCGCCACCGACCTGGTCATCCTCTCCGCCGAGGACTTCACGGGTCCGCCGGTCGCCACCGTCCGCCTTCCCGTGCGGGTCCCGGCCGGCTTCCACGGCAGCTGGATCCCGGACCCCGGCTGATCTCGACCGGCCGTGCGGATCAGCTGCCGCGCAGCTCCTCGATCACCGGCGCGAACGCTTCCATGAACGGATCGAGGACTGTCAGATAGCTGAAGCCGAACCGCTCCCGCCGCTCCCGCAGCTGGTCGGCGATCTGCCGTACGGTCCCGACGGCGACCAGCGGCAGATCAAGGAGCTGGTCGTCGCTCAGATGGGGCGCCATCGGCCGGACATCCGGTACCGCCGCTCGCCGGTCCGGGGTGATGGTGACCGCCTGGAGCAGCAGATTCAGTTCCGCCGGGACCGCCCGGCCGCTCGCGAAGCCCTGGTACGCCGTGACGCGCCGCGCCAGCTCCTCCGTACTGAGGGCCCGCATCCCGTCCGGCGTCGACCGGACCCCGGTGAAGGCGGTGATGTCCGCGTGCTCGGCGGCCAGCCGCAGTACCCGGTCGCCGTTCCCGCCGATCAGCAGCGGCGGCCGGGACGGCTGCGCCTCCTCGGCGAGCAGCCGGTCCAGCTCCGTGACCGTACGGGCGAGGAGGTCGACCCGTTCGCGCGGCGGGAGGAATTCCAGACCGGCCCGCTCATGCTCCTCGCGCACGTAGCCGGTGCCGAGACCGACCTCCAGCCGTCCCCCGGTCAGCGCGTCGGTGGTCGAGATCTCCCGGGCGAGCAGGGCCGGATTCCAGAAGGCGACGTTGAGCACGAAGGTCCCGACCCGGGCCCGCTCGGTCGCCTCCGCGGCGGCCACCAGAGCCGGGAACGGCGCGACCATCCCCAGATGATCCGGCACGTGGATCACGTCGTAGCCGAGCCCCTCGGCTCGTCGGCACCGCTCGCGCCATGCCTTGCCGGTATCGGGGGTCACCATGTTCACGCTGAACCGGAAGGGCCGTGTCATGTCTCTCCTCCACTCGCCACACGAAGAAATGAAGAGCCTAGAGGCGGACTGCCACAGCCGGTAGCCCGCAGTGTGGCCGCCCCTTGCCCCGCTAGCGCCAGTGCGCTAGCTTGAAGGGGTGGCCAAGACTCAGCTGAACGTACGCGTGGACGAAACCACCGCCGAGGCCGCTCGCCGGCGGGCCTCCGAGCGCGGGATGAGCGTGAACCGCTATATCGAGGAGTTGGTCAACCACGACGCCGGGGAGGTCGGGCGCACTTTCGTCGAGTCCGCGGCCGACTTCATGAAGCAGTACGAATCGGTCTTCGCCGGTGAGTTCGGCACGGATCGCGAAGGCAAGCGTTGACCCTTCGGATCGAGTTGTCCTGGCTCCTCATGGTCGCTGAACACAACACACCGGGCGACCCACACGTCACCGACTGGGGAGCGCTGGTCGCCGCTGTCAGCCGCCACGAGGCGGAGATATTCGGCACCCCCGTCTACGGCGACCCGCACGCCCGCGCCGCCGCCCTGTTGCAGCTGCTGCTGCACGTACCGGCCCTGGAGCGCTCGAACGCACTGTTCGCCTCCGCCGTGGCGTACGGCTATCTGGTCGCGAGCGGCCTGAAGGTCGTCACGGCCCCTGAACGGGTCCGTGACCTGGCCAAACTGGTCAAGGACGGCACGGCGGACGTCGAGATGATCGCCGAAGAACTACGAGGCTGGAGCCTGTAACAGCCCCACCGCCTGTAGAGAGTCAAGGGGTGGCCCGCAGGCGGCGGACGGACGGGAGGGGGCCGGGGTCGCAGGAGGTGACGTGTGGCCGGACGTAAAGCGTGATGTGTGCCGCTGACGGACCCGCACGCGAAGAACACACTCGCACGCGGCGTAGATCATGCAGTCCGGACACGCGCCTCCGGAGCCCCCTGTCCCCTCCCCACAACGGCGCACCGGCGCCCGCGCCCGCACTCGCGCCCGCCCCCGAACCTCACGCCGATCCGAACGCCGCCCCCGAACCTCACGCCGATCCGAACGCCGCCCCCGAACCGACTTCCGCCACGAACCCCGCCCCGTCCCAGCACCCGTCCAGCCCAGGCGCCAGCCAGGACGCCGCCCGCTCCCGGAACACCTCCGGGGCCAGCGCGCCCACCCCCTCCGGCACCGCGCCGAGCAGTGGTGCTCCCGCCGCTTCCGGCAGGTCCGTCAGGTTGCAGCGCGCCGCCAGGTCGGGCGCGGCCGGCCAGCTGCCGACCACGACGCCCAGGAGCGCCAGCGACCGCGACCGCAGCGCTTCCGCCGTGAGCGCTGTCGCGTTGAGTGTGCCGAGCCCGGCGGGCGCCACCACCAGCACGGGGGCTTCCAGCAGCTGGGCCGCCTCCGCCAGCGTGCCGCCGCTCTCGTCGAACCGTACGAGCAGTCCGCCCGCGCCTTCGACCAGCACCAGGTCGTGCTCGGCCGCCAGTTTCTCGGCCGCGACGGCCACCGTGTGTGGATGTACCGGCGCCGCGCCGGCCCGTCGCGCGGCCGTCGCGGGCGCCAACGGATCGGGGAATCGGGCGAGTTCGGCCGTGGTGACGGCTCCGGCCAGCCGCGCGACCTCCGCCGCGTCGCCCGTCTCGTCCGGGCGGAGCCCGGTCTGTGCGGGTTTGAGTACGGCGACGGTACGGCCCTGTGTCAGCGCGGCGGCGGCGACCGCGGCCGTCACGACTGTCTTGCCGATCTCCGTCCCGGTCCCGGTCACGATCATTACCGGCATGCTTCAGTCCTCCCGCGCCGCCGAGGACGGCGAGGCCGCCGCGGCGACGGCGACCACCGCGCGGCAGATCCGTGCGACGTCCTCGTCACCTGTCACGTACGGCGGCATCGTGTACACGAGATCGCGGAAGGGCCGCAGCCAGACACCTTCGCGCACGGCCGCCCGGGTCGCGGCCGCCATGTCCACCTCGTGGTCCAGCTGGACGACTCCGATGGCGCCCAGTACGCGTACGTCCCGTACGCCGGGGAGAGCCGCTGCCGCCGCGAGGCCCTCGCGCAGTCCGGCCTCGATCCGTTCGACCTCCAGCCGCCAGTCCTGGCCGAGCAGCAGCTCGATCGAGGCGCAGGCGATCGCGGAGGCCAGCGGGTTGCCCATGAAGGTCGGTCCGTGCGCCAGTACGGGGACCTCGCCGCGCGAGATGCCCTCCGCCACCCGCGAGGTGCACAGCGTCGCCGCCATGGTCAGATAGCCGCCGGTCAGGGCCTTGCCCACACACATCACATCGGGCGAGACACCGGCGTGCTCCGCCGCGAACATCTTTCCCGTACGCCCGAACCCGGTCGCTATCTCGTCGAAGATCAGCAGCACGCCGTGTTCGTCGCAGGCCTCCCGCAGCACCCGCAGATATTCGGGAGAGTGGAAGCGCATGCCGCCGGCGCCCTGCACGACGGGTTCGACGATCACCGCCGCCAGTTCGTCGGCGTGGCGGGCGATCAGCGCGCGCAGCCCGTCAGCGTATGTCTCCTCGTACGCGCTCGGCGGCGCGTCCGCGAAGATCTGGCGCGGCAGTACGCCCGACCACAGCCCGTGCATCCCGCCTTCGGGGTCGCACACGGACATCGGCTGCCAGGTGTCGCCGTGGTATCCGCCCCGCCAGGTCAGCAGCCGCTGTTTGGCGGGGCGGCCCACGGAGCGCCAGTACTGGAGGCACATCTTGACCGCGACCTCGACCGACACGGAGCCGGAGTCGGCGAGGAAGACATGGCGCAGTGGTTCCGGGGTGATGTCCACGAGTGTGGCCGCCAGACGCACGGCGGGCTCGTGGGTGAGCCCGCCGAACATCACATGGCTCATCCGGTCGAGCTGACCGTGCGCCGCCTCGTTCAGTACGGGGTGGTTGTAGCCGTGGACCGCCGACCACCAGGACGACATGCCGTCGACCAATTCCCGCTGTCCGTGGGCGGGTTGGGCGAGCCGTAGCCGCACCCCGGACGCGGACTCCACGACGAGCGGTTCGGTACGGCCCGGCATGGGGCCGTACGGATGCCAGACGTGGGCCCGGTCCAGGGCGAGCAGTTCATCGGGGGCAAGCTCAGGCATTGGGGGCCAGGTCCGTACCGGCGCCGCGGCGACGTACCGCCACCAGGTCCGTACGAACCGAAGAGCCTTCCTCCGCACGAGGCGCGCCGCTCTCGTGCCCGGCGCCCTGGCGTCCGGTGCCCTCGGCGGCCCCGCCTCCGCAGGCCCCGGCGCTCGCGCCGGCCTCGTCCCCGCCGCACGGGGCGCAGCCGCCGCTCCGGTGGCCGGGCAGCGTCGAGGTGTCCGCGCCCTCCACCTCGAAGCCCGCATCCGTGATCATGTCCAGGTCGGCCTTGCCCTCCTGGCCCTCGCTGGTGAGGTAGTCGCCGAGGAAGATCGAGTTGACCAGGTGGAGCGCGAGCGGCTGCATGGTGCGCAGGTGCACCTCGCGCCCGCCCGCGAGCCTGACCTCCACGTCCGGGCAGACGAACCGCGTCATCGCCAGGATCCGCAGGCAGCGCTGCGGGGTGAGGTGCCATTCCTTGGCGAGCGGGGTCCCTTCCATCGGGATCAGGAAGTTGACCGGCACCGAGTCCGGGTCCAACTCGCGCAGGGAGAAGACGACATCGACCAGGTCCGCGTCGCTCTCACCCATGCCGGCGATCAGCCCGGAACAGGCGGACAGGCCGGCTGCCTGGGCCTGCTGCACGGTGTCGACCCGGTCGGCGTAGGTGTGGGTGGTGGTGATGTCGCCGTATGTCGCCTCGGACGTGTTGAGGTTGTGGTTGTAGGCGTCGGCGCCCGCGGCCCGGAGCCGTTCGCCCTGTCCGTTGGAGAGCAGTCCGAGACACGCGCACACCTCGACGCCCTCGTTCTGCTCCTTGATCGCCTCGATGGTCCGCGAGACGCGGTCGACGTCCCGGTCCGTCGGCCCCCGGCCGCTGGCGACGACGCAGACCCGCTTGGCCCCGCCCGCGACCCCGGCGGCCGCCATCTTCGATGCCTCGTCGGGTTTCAGCCAGGTGTATTTGAGGATCTCCGCCTTCGAGCCCAGCCGCTGGGAACAGTACGAGCAGTCCTCGGGGCACAGGCCGGACTTGAGGTTGATCAGATAGTTCAGTTTCACCCGCCGCCCGAACCACTGTCGGCGTACCTTGCCCGCCGCGGCCACCACGTCGAGCAGCTCGTCGTCGGACGTCGCCAGTACGGCGAGCGCCTCTTCGCGGGTCGGCAGCTCGCGCCGCAGGCCCTTCTCCACCAGCGTCTTCAGCAGATCCATGGTGTTGATCCTGACCTACCGGGCGGCCCCGGGCAAAGGAGGAACCCAACAACACCGTGGGATCGAGGTGTGTGCATCGCCACACCATGTTCCGCTCCTGCCCCGGTTAGAGTCTGTGCGCAGCCTACAAAAGGACTGGATTCATGGCGCTGGACCCCTTCGGCTGGACCGACGACGAGGCGCGGGTCCGCGAGCGGTCGGGCCTGGTCCGTACGCTCCGGCCGCGCCCGGCCGACTCCGCCCTGCTGGACCTGGCGAGCAACGATTATCTGGGCCTGGCCCGGCACCCCGCGGTGACCGGGGCCGCGGCGGATGCCGCCCGCCGCTGGGGCGCCGGCTCCACCGGATCCCGGCTGGTCACGGGCAGCACGGACCTGCACGCCGAGCTGGAACGGGAACTGGCCGAATTCTGCGGTTTCGAGGCCGCGCTCGTCCTCTCCTCCGGTTACGCGGCCAATCTCGCGGCCCTCACCGCGCTGACCGCGCGCGGCTCGCTGCTCGTGTCCGACGCGGGCAACCACGCCTCGATCGTGGACGGCTGCCGGCTCTCGCGCGCCGAGACCGCCGTCGTACCGCACGCGGATCCCGAAGCCGTGCACAAGACACTCGGCACCCACCCCGGGCGGCGGGCGCTCGTGGTGAGCGACGCGGTGTTCTCGGTGGACGGCGACGCGGCGCCACTACGGGAACTGGACGAGGCCTGCCGTACGCACGGCGCGGCCCTGCTCGTCGACGACGCGCACGGTCTGGGCGTACTCGGCGACGGCGGCCGGGGCACGACGAACGCGGCGCGCATCGCGGGCACGGACGGTGTGGTGGCGACCCTCACGCTCTCCAAGTCCCTGGGCAGCCAGGGGGGTGCGATCCTCGGTCCGGCCCGGGTCGTGGAGCATCTGGTCAACGCCGCGCGCACGTTCATCTTCGACACGGGCCTGGCGCCGGCGGCCGTGGGCGGCGCGCTGGAGAGCCTGCGGCTGCTGCGCCGGGAGCCCGAGCGGGCCGAGCGCGCCCGGGAGGTGGCCCGTACGCTGCACCGGCTGCTCACGGATGCGGGGCTGACCGCCGTACGACCGGACGCCGCCGTGGTCTCCGTACAGGCGCCGTCCCCGGAGGCGGCCGTGCGCTGGGCCGCCGACTGCCGTGCGGCGGGCCTGGGCGTGGGCTGCTTCCGGCCGCCGTCGGTGCCGGACGGCATCTCACGGATCAGGCTCACCGCGCGCGCCGACCTGACGGACGAACAGATCGGCACGGCGGTACGGACGATCGTGGCGACCGCGTCGGCGGGAGTCGCCACGTCCGTCGGCTGAGATCCGGTATCCGGCTGTCCCGGACTCCGGTACCTGAGTGTCCTGGACCTGGTGCCTGACGTCCCGGTGTGTGAACGTGCTCAGGATGCTCAGGACGCGGGAGCCTCCTCGCGCAACGCGTGGACGAATGCCGTCCACGCACCCGGCGTGAAGGTCAGATGCGGCAGGCTCACATCCTTCGAGTCACGTACGGCCAGTCCGTCCGCGCGGGTGCGGGCGGACTCCACGCAGTTGTTCGCCCCGGTGCTGTAGCTGCTGCGCCGCCATGTCGCGGCGCGGACCAGGGGGGTTGGAAGCGGAGTGGGGGGAGTGGGGGATGGGGGGAGAGTGGAGTCCGAGGTCTGGACTGGGGGCTGTGCGAGGCAAGCGGACATGATGCTCCCTACGCGCCGTCACCGATCCCGGCGATGAGATCCAATGAATCCTTGGGTGAGAGTGCGTGCGCCTGCATGGTGCGGAACGCGGCGCAGTACGCCTCGAGGTCTTCTTTCCGCTCAAGATAGAGGCTATTCGTTAAGTGGTCGAGAACGACCAAATCCAGATCAGTAATGTGCGGAAAAGAGAAGATAACGAAAGGTCCGGTGAGCCCGATATAGCCACCGGCGCTGAACGGGAGTACCTGGAGGCGCACATGAGGCAGAGCGGCCAGCAGCGATAAGGTGCGTAATTGATCTCGCATCACTTCCGGTCCGCCCACCTCCCTCCGCAGTACGGCCTCGTCGAGCACCGCGTGCAGCTCCAACGGCTTCGCGGCTCGCAGTACTTCCTGGCGGGCGAGCCGCACATCGACCAGCGAGTCGACCGTCGCGGCGGGCAGTCCCTCCAGTGCGGCCCGAGTCACGGCGCGGGCGTAGGAGGACGTCTGGAGCAGGCCGGGGACCACCGAGGTCTCCAGAGTGCGCGCCGTACGGGCCTGGGACTCCAGGCTGATGAAGTCCCGGTACTGGGGCGGGATCACGCCGCCGTACGCCATCCACCATCCCGGCCCGCCGCTCGATGTGCCCGCCAAGGCGCTCAGCAGCGCCCGCAGTTGAGGATCGGAGATGCCCAGCGCGTCCAGCAGTGCGGCCAGATCCTCGTCCTTCACCCCGCTGACGCCCGTCTCGATCCGGCTGACCTTCGACTGATGCCAGCCGAGCAGCCGCGCGGTCTCCCCGCTCGTGAGGCTCGCGCTCTGTCGCAGCTTGCGCAATTCGTCCCCGAGCCTGCGCCGACGCACCTCTGGAATATGCCGCATGGATTAACCCCTTCTCCGCGTTCTTCCGGCCGCGCCATCCGGCGCCGCGCGGAGAAGGTATCTTTCCGGCGCCCAAATACGGTCTCGCGTAGTACGGTTCACCGCTTTGAGCGACAGATATATGCATATCGCGGTGGATCAGCCCGGAGAACGGCACCATGAGTGGCACGCTGGCGCGGAGCACGGTCCGAGGCCGTCCGCGCAGGCATCCGCTCTGTGCCGGGTCCGGTCCGGCGGGAAAGGGACGGCGTCGCCATGGCAGACCATCAGGAAGCATCCATCACACTGCCGAGCGAACCCGCGTCGGTACCAACGGCCCGAAGATACGTCGCGGACCTTCTGACGGCATGGGGTCTGCCCGGTGAGGCGGAGACCGCCGACACGGTCCGGCTGATCGTCTCGGAACTGGCCACCAACGCGGTGCAGCACACTCTCGGCCAGTCACCCACCTTCACGGTCGAGGTCTGGCTGGAGGAGCGTGACGGAGAGTTGCGGGTGGGCGTCACCGACAGCCACCCGCGCTGGCCGCAACGGCTGCCGGCGGCCGTGCAGCAGGACAACGGCCGCGGCATGGTGATCATCCGCTCGCTGGCGGCCGAGTGCGGCGGCCGCGTCTGCGTCACACCGACGCCAGAGGGCGGCAAGACGGTCTGGATCGCGCTGCCCTGGACGGCGGTGGCCCCTCTCCAGAGCTGATACGCGCTCAGGACGCCGCGTGTGCACCGGCGGTGGGCGCAGGCCGCCGGGCTCGCCGCCGGGCCCCGCTGCCGGGTCTCGCCGCCGGAGTGCTCCCGGTCCAGGCCCGTGGACCGGAAGCACTCCGGTTCACCTCACCCGGCCGCTGTAAGCCCGGTGCGCACGCTCACCTCGCCGGCTCACTTCACCCGCCCGTACCAGACACTCCTGGACCAGATCCTCTCCAGCCGCACCTTCGACCCGGTTTTCGGCGAGTGCCAGATCTTGCCCCTGCCCGCGTAGATCCCGACGTGGTAGATGCTGTTTCCGTAGTGGAAGAACACCAGGTCGCCCTTGCGTCGATGGGAACGCGAGATGTGGCGGGTCTTGTTGTACTGCTGCTGCGCCGTGCGCGGGAGTTTCTTGCCCACCCGTTTGAACGAGTAGAGCGTCAGCCCTGAGCAGTCGAAGCGGTACGGCCCGGTGGCGCCCCAGCTGTACGGGGAGCCCTTCTTCGAGGCGGCGACCTTCATGGCCTTGACCGCGTGTGTGGCGGCATGGGCGTCGGGTGTCGCGCCGGGCGCGAGCATCGTGCCGCCGACAGCGGCGAGTGTGAGGACCGATACGGCTCCGGTCCGGGACAGCAAGGACGGGACATGTGCCTGCGCAGTCATGCGCAACCCTTCGTCAGCCGCCTGTGAAAGATGACCTGTCGGGTTCGGACTGGCGAAGATGCCCGGCCGCGTGAGCGGCTTCACCCCGAGGGACGGCCCGGACCGCGGGTCATCCCGTACTGATTGGGTCCTCCACTCCTGCCGATCCACTCCTGTCGACCAGTCATCCGGAACGGCGGCAGGACTCGGCGTCCGCCCGGACCGCCCCGCCGCGGTGGCGGGGGCTTGTCGTGCAGGGATCTTGACCTGGCACCGGCGGATATCCGTGCTGAAACGACGATATGTGAAGTTCATCACGTCTGATCCATACGGGTGGCGACTCGGCGTGTCGGGTCCGGGAGCGGAGCCTTGATGAGGGCCGTAGCTGCGGGGGAATGGGGGGCGCGTTACGGATCTCGCCGCTTTGCGCAACTCACGCCCTCGGACCCGTCCATGCAGTTCATACGCTGAACGAGCGAGCCGTTCCCGTATGGGCGCGTCCATCAGGGGAGGGCCGGACGGTCGTCCGGGGTGCCCGGGACGCTCAGGCCGGGTGTTCGGGAGGCAGCGCGACCCGTCCCGCCCGCCGCTCTCCGTCGAGCACCCGCAGCGCGCGGGCCAGGGTCGCGGCGTGCAACTCGGTCTCGCCGCGGGTGTGCATGGCCGTCAGGGCGTCCCGCAGGGCGGCGGCATGGGCGGGGAGTGCTTGCGCGGCGCGCAGCGCTCCGTAGGTGTCCGAGCCCCGGGCCGGATTGATCCGCCCGAGCAGATCGACGAGCTGGAGGTAGCTGTCGACCATGTCGCCCTCGGCGCGGGTCAGGGCGGGCAGCGGCGGCAGTTCGGGCGGCAGCACAGGCGGTCACCGCCCGCCGGAGGAGCCCGTGGGGTCCGCGGATCCGGGGAGGTCGAGAGACGCCCTGCGGTTCTGGACCACGTGGTCGATCAGGCCGTAGGCCTTGGCGTCGGCCGCCGTGAAGATCTTGTCGCGTTCGATGTCCTCGGCGACCCGTTCCGCGCTCCGGCCGGTGTGGCGTACGAGCAGGGACTCCAGCAGCGCGCGCAGTCGCAGCATCTCGTCCGCGTGGATCGCCAGGTCGGACGGCTGCCCCTGGACGGGCTCCTCGGTGGCGGGCTGACGGACGAGGATCCGGGCGCCGGGCAGGGCCATCCGCTTGCCGGGGGCGCCGGCGGCCAGCAGTACGGCCGCGGTGGAGGCCGCCTGGCCGAGGCAGGTCGTCTGTACGTCGCAGGTGATGATCCGCATCGTGTCGTAGATCGCGGACATGGCGCTGACCGAGCCGCCCGGCGAGTTGATGTAGAGGCAGATGTCCTGGTCGGGCGCGGCGTATTCGAGGTGGATGAACTGCGCGATCACATCGTTGGCCGCGGTGTCGTCCACGGCGGTGCCGAGGAAGATGATCCGTTCCTCGAGGAGCTTGGAGTACGGGTCGAGGGTGCGGGTTCCGTTGGCCGTCCGCTCGGTGAACTCGGGCAGGACATAGCGGGCCGAAGGGTGGTTCATGGCGTACCTCTCCTCAATCCTGGGACGCGGGTCCGCGTCGCCCTCTGTAAAAAATGTACAGGACGTACAGGCCGTTAGAATGGGGACTATGGCCTATGAGATTCCGGTGACGCAAGCCCGAGCAGAACTCGCCGAACTGATCAACCGCGTCGTCTACGGCGGCGAGCGCGTCGTCGTAACGCGGCACGGCAAGCCGTTGGTCGCGCTGGTCTCCGCCGCCGACCTGGAGCGACTTGAGAGCGAGCGGCAGGAGGCGGCCGAGGAGCAGGTGATCGGTTCGGTCTCGGACATCCGGCCCACGCCGTCCGCTCCCGGCGAACGGCGGCGGTTCGGCATCGCCGCCGAGCACAGCCCCGAGCGCCGCCCGGAGTACGGCTCGGGGTACGGCTCGGAACACCGCGCGGAGCCGGGTGACCGGCCACCGGGGCATGGGCGGTAGAGCCCGAACAAGTGAGAGGCCGCCCCGTCCGGGTGTGCGGCCTCCGCGGCGTGCTCCGCCGGTTCGCCGTATACGGACCGGCCTTGAGCCATACGTTTGTTAACGCGCCGGAAAAACTTCCGCCATAACGTGCGACGTCTGGCTGTGAGGATCCCGATCACAGTTCAACGAAGTGTTGACATCGGCTAGGGTCCCGCTGCGCCCGGCTGTTACCCGGGCCGGAGACGACGAGGTGGAAGCGTGCAACTGACTCCGCACGAGCAGGAACGCCTGCTCATTCATGTGGCCGCCGATGTGGCCGACAGGCGCAGGACACGTGGGCTGCGGCTCAACCACCCGGAGGCGGTCGCCCTGATCACCTCGCACATCCTCGAAGGTGCCAGGGACGGCCGTACCGTCGCCGAACTCATGGCGTCGGGCCGGACGGTCCTCGGCCGGGACGACGTCATGGAGGGCATCCCCGAGATGATTCATGACGTGCAGGTGGAGGCGACCTTCCCGGACGGCACCAAGCTCGTCACCGTCCATGACCCGATCGTCTGACGGGGGAGCGCCGCCCATGATCCCCGGAGAGATCCTCTACGCCGACGAGCCCGTGGCCCTGAACGAGGGCCGCGAGGTCACCCGGCTCACCGTGCTCAATGTCGCCGACCGGCCCGTGCAGGTCGGCTCCCACTACCACTTCGCCGAGGCCAACCCGGGCCTGGAGTTCGACCGTGCCGCCGCCCGTGGCAAGCGGCTGCACATCGCCGCCGGTACGGCCGTGCGCTTCGAACCCGGAATCCCCGTAGACATCGCACTCGTTCCGCTCGCCGGTCTGCGCGTTGTGCCGGGCCTGCGCGGAGAGACCGGAGGTCCCCTCGATGGCTGAGCTCTCCCGTGCCGAATACGCCGATCTCTTCGGCCCCACCACCGGTGACCGGATCCGCCTCGCCGACACCGATCTCCTGGTCGAGATCGAGGAGGACCGCTCGGGCGGTCCCGGACGGGCCGGGGACGAGGCGGTGTTCGGCGGCGGCAAGGTGATCCGCGAGTCGATGGGCCAGTCCCGTACGACCCGGGCCGAAGGGGCGCCCGACACCGTGATCACCGGCGCCCTGATCATCGACCACTGGGGCGTCGTCAAGGCCGACATCGGCATCCGGGACGGCCGGATCACCGGAATCGGCAAGGCCGGCAACCCGGACACCATGGAGGGTGTCCACCCCGACCTGGTCATCGGTCCCGAGACCGAAGTCGTCGTGGGCAACGGGAAGATCGTCACGGCCGGTGCGATCGACGCGCACGTCCACTTCATCTCGCCGACCATCGTCGATCAGGCGCTGTCGGCCGGAATCACCACCCTCGTGGGCGGCGGCACCGGACCGGCCGAGGGGACGAAGGCCACCACCATCACCCCGGGCCCCTGGCATCTCGCCCGGATGTTCGAGGCGTTGGAGACCTTCCCCGTCAACATCGGACTGCTCGGCAAGGGCAATACGATGTCGCGCGACGCGATGCACTCCCAACTGCGCGGGGGAGCACTCGGGTTCAAGATTCACGAGGACTGGGGCGCCACCCCCGCCGTCATCGACGCCTGCCTGGGCGTCTGCGAGGAGACCGGCGCCCAACTCGCCATTCACACGGATACGTTGAACGAGGCGGGCTTCGTCGGGGACACCCTCGCGGCGATCGCCGGGCGGACCATTCACGCTTACCACACGGAGGGCGCGGGCGGCGGACACGCCCCGGACATCATCACCGTGGTCTCGGAGCCGTACGTCCTGCCCAGCTCCACCAATCCGACCCGGCCGCACACCGTCAACACCATCGAGGAACACCTCGACATGCTGATGGTCTGCCACCACCTCAACCCGGCCGTGCCGGAGGACCTCGCCTTCGCGGAGTCCCGGATCCGGCCCTCCACCATCGCGGCCGAGGACATCCTGCACGACCTCGGAGCCATCTCGATCATCTCCTCCGACTCCCAGGCCATGGGGCGCGTCGGCGAGGTGATCATGCGGACCTGGCAGACCGCGCACGTGATGAAGAAGCGCCGGGGCGCCCTGCCGGGCGACGGCCCTGCCGACAACCACCGCGCCCGGCGCTATGTCGCCAAATACACCATCAACCCGGCGGTGGCCCAGGGCCTCGACCAGGAGATCGGCTCGGTCGAGACCGGGAAGCTCGCCGATCTGGTGCTCTGGGATCCGGCCTTCTTCGGTGTGAAGCCGCGGCTCGTCATCAAGGGCGGGCAGATCGCGTACGCGCAGATGGGCGACGCCAACGCCTCCATCCCGACGCCCCAACCGGTGCTGCCCCGGCCCATGTTCGGCGCGCTCGGCCGGGCAGCGGCGGCCGGCTCGTTCAACTTCGTGTCGGCGGCGGCGATCGAGGACGCGCTGCCCGAACGCCTGGGTCTGGCAAAGGAGTTCGTGCCCATTCGTAACACCAGGGGGATCACCAAGGCCGATATGCGGGAGAACGACGCGCTGCCGCGCGTCGAGGTCGACGCCGACACCTTCACGGTGACGATCGACGGCGAGCCGGTCGAGCCCGCGCCCGCCGCCGAACTCCCGATGGCCCAGCGCTACTTCCTCTTCTGATGGGCGGCCTTCCGGTGAACGACCTTCCGACGGTCCTCCGATGAGCAGGGCCGCCCTGCTCGTCCTCGCCGACGGGCGGTTCCCCGCCGGTGGCCACGCCCACTCGGGCGGCGCCGAGCCGGCCGTCAAGGCGGGGCGGATCCGCGACGCCGAGGACCTGGCCGCCTTCTGCCGGGGCAGACTGCACACCACCGGGCTCACCGCGGCGGCTCTCGCCGCCGCGGCCGCCCGGGGCCTGGACCCGCTGGAGCTGGACGCGGCGGCCGACGCCCGTACCCCCTCGCCCGCGCTGCGCGCGACCGCCCGGAAACTCGGCCGGCAGCTGATGCGCGCGGCCCGCGCCACCTGGCCGGGACCGGAACTGGACGCGCTCGCCGCCGCCCGGCCGCGTGGCGCGCACCAGCCGGTCGTCCTCGGCCTCACCGCGCGTTCCGCCGGACTCACCCCCGAGGAGGCCGCGCACTGTGCGGCGTACGAGACGGTCGGCGGACCCGCCACCGCGGCCGTACGGCTCCTCAGCCTCGACCCGTTCGAGGCCACCGCCGTCCTCGCCCGCCTCGCGGCCGACCTCGACCGGATCGCCGAGCAGGCCGCCGAGCGGGCCGCACGGGCGGAGCGCGAAGGGACCGACGCACTGCCGGCCGCCTCCGGGCCGCTGCTCGACATCACCGCCGAGGCGCACGCGGCCTGGCAGGTACGGCTGTTCGCCTCGTAACGCCCAGCCCTTCGGCCGCCCTCGCCGCCCCCTTCTTCGTACCGCCTCCTCCTTCGTATCGCCCCCTACAGGAGCCGCACCATGCATCTCGACCACACCCACGACGGCCCGGCCGCCGTCAGTGCCGATGCCGTACGTCCCGACGGCAGGCGCCGCGCCCTGCGTATCGGCCTGGGCGGGCCCGTCGGGTCGGGCAAGACCGCGACCGTCGCCGCGCTCTGCCGCACGCTGCGCGACCGGTTGTCGCTCGCCGTCGTCACCAACGACATCTATACCCGCGAGGACGCCGAATTCCTGCTCCGTAACGCCGTTCTGCCGCCCGAGCGGATCCAGGCCGTCGAGACCGGGGCCTGCCCGCACACCGCCATCCGTGACGACATCTCCGCCAACCTCGAAGCCGTCGAGGATCTGGAGGACGCCGTCGGACCGCTCGATCTGATCCTGGTCGAGTCCGGCGGGGACAACCTCACCGCGACCTTCTCCAAGGGGCTGGTGGACGCCCAGATCTTCGTCATCGATGTCGCGGGCGGCGACGACATCCCGCGCAAGGGCGGCCCCGGAGTCACCACCGCCGACCTGCTGGTGATCAACAAGACGGACCTCGCGCCGTACGTCGGTTCCGACCTCGGCCGGATGGCCCGCGACGCCAAGGAGCAGCGCGGTGAACTGCCCGTCGCCTTCACGTCGTTGAAGGAGGAGGGCGGCGCGGAGCCGGTCACGGACTGGGTGCTCGGGCGCCTCGCCGCCTGGACCTCATGAGCGTCCAGGCCACCGCCCGTATCGTCGCCACCCGTGCCGGGCTGCCCGTATTGACCGGCGAAGGGCCGCTCGCGCTGCGCCGCACCCGCGCGAAGGGTCCGGGCAGCCGGGTCACCGTCGTCGGCGCGATGAGCGCGCCGCTCGGTGGCGACCGGCTGGCGATCGAGGCGGAGGTACAGGAGGGAGCCCGGCTGACCGTGGACGCGGCAGCGGCGACTGTCGCCCTGCCCGGACGCGCGGCCGGTGGGCGGCCGCATGGCGAGGAGGGGAGACCCGCGGGTGGCGCCGAGCCCGCCCGCTACGACGTGCGGCTGACCGTGGGGGAGCACGCCCGGCTGAACTGGCTGCCCGAACAGCTCATCTCCGCGTACGGCAGCGATCTGCGGATGCGGACCCGCGTCGAAGTCACCGCCACCGGGCGGCTCGTGCTGCGCGAGGAACAGATCCTCGGCCGCCACGGCGAAGAACCGGGCACCCTCTTCAGCCGCCTCACCGTCCACCGCGCCGAACGCCCTCTCTTCGACCAGGAACTGGCGTACGGACCCGGAGCGCCCGGCGGCTGGGACGGCGGAGCGGCTCTCGGCGGGCACCGGGCCGTCGGACAACTCCTGGTGACAGGGCCGGAGTTCGAGGAGAAACCAGCGCGGACCCGGCTTCTCGGGGACACCGCCGTGCTCACACCGCTCGCCGGTCCCGGTTTTCTGGTCACCGCACTCGCACCGGACGCGCTCCGGCTGCGCCGCGTACTGGACGAAGTGCTGGGCGAAGCACTGGACGACTTCGACGACGTGCTCGACGAAGGGGCGTACCGCTGAGCGGGACCGCGCGTACCGGTTATTGGTTGGGTAAAGAAATACCCATCTGCCCTGGTCGTGGGAACCTCACAGGCGCAAGGATCCCGGGGAGGCCACTCGAACAGCGCTGCCGAGGGCGGCGCTGCACACAGGGGGAGGTTCCACTTGAGACGCACCACAGTGCTCGGCTCGGCCGGCACGCTGCTCGCGGGCACACTCATAGCGGGCGCGACGGTCGCTCCGGCGGCGGTCGCGGAGGGCCGTCAGCCCGGCGTTGCCGCCTCGTCCGGATCCGGGGCGCACGGGACGGCGGCGTACGATCCGGCAGCGGCGTACGGCGCCCGGATCGCCGCCGAGCGGGCCGCGAAGAAGGGCATCGACTGGCAGGACTGCCCGGCCGACTGGGCACTGGAGAAGCCCATCCAGTGCGGCTGGGTGAGCGTTCCGCTCGACTACACGAAGCCGAACGGACGGCAGATCAAGATCGCCGTCGACCGCATCGGCAGCACCGGCACCAAGAAGGAACGCCAGGGCTCCCTGATCTACAACCCGGGCGGTCCCGGCGGCTCCGGCATGGCGTTCCCGCGCCGGGTCGTCACCAAGAACGCGATCTGGGCCGACGCCTCGAAGGCATACGACTTCGTCGGCTTCGACCCGCGCGGCGTCGGCCACTCCTCGCCCATCTCCTGCATCGATCCGCAGGAGTTCGTCAAGGCGCCCAAGCTCGATCCGGTCCCCGACAGCGAGGCCGACAAGCGTGCCCAGCGCAAGCTCGCGGCCGAGTACGCGGACGGCTGCAAGGAGCGCAGCGGCTGGATGCTGCCGCAGATGACGACGCCCAACACCGCTCGCGACCTGGATGTCATCCGGGCCGGGCTCGGCGAGAGGAAACTCAACTACCTGGGCGTCTCCTACGGCACCTATCTCGGCGCCGTCTACGGCACGCTCTTCCCCTCGCATGTGCGGCGCATGGTCGTGGACAGTGTGGTCAACCCGGCGAAGGAGAAGATCTGGTACCAGGCCAACCTGGACCAGGACGTCGCCTTCGAGACCCGGTTCCAGGACTGGATGGAGTGGGTCGCCGAGAACGACGCCACCTTCCACATCGGCACCACCGCCGCCGAGGTCGAGCAGCGGTGGGACACACTGCGCGCGAGCGCCAAGAAGAGCCCGATCGGCGGTGTCGTCGGCCCGGCCGAGCTGCTCGGCCTGTTCCAGAGCGCGCCCTACTACGACTCCAGCTGGGTGCCGGTCGCCACGGTGTGGAGCAAGTACCTCGCCGGTGACACCCAAGCACTGGTCGACGCCGCGGCTCCCGACATGTCCGACACCAAGGGCAACGCCTCCGCCGAGAACGGCAACGCGGTCTACACCGCCGTCGAGTGCACCGACGCCAAGTGGCCGACGAGCTGGAGGAAGTGGGACCGGGACAACACCCGGCTCCACCAGGACCACCCGTTCCTGACCTGGTCCAACGCCTGGATGAACCTGCCCTGCGCCACCTGGGGCGTCAAGCAGCGGACGCCGGTGGAGGTCAGGACGGGCCACGGGCTGCCGCCGGTTCTGATCGCCCAGTCCACACGCGATGCCGCCACGCCCTATGCGGGCGCCGTCGAACTGCACAAGCGGTTCAAGGGCTCGCGCCTGATCACCGAGCGGGACGCCGGTTCGCACGGCATCACCAACCTGGTGAACCCGTGCGTCAACGACCGGGTGAAGTCCTACCTGTTGACGGGAGCGCTGGACAGCCGCGACGTCACCTGCGCCCCGCACGCCACACCCAAGCCGTAAAGAACGAGAAGCGGCGGTACGAGTGAGGAGGAGGGTGACGGGCCTGACGGCCCGTCACCCTCCTTTGTCCGTACGGGAACTGCCCTCACGCACCCGGGACATCACCCCGGTCGTACCGCTCCAGCCAGGCGTCCTCCGCCGCATAGCCGAAGAGACCCTCCCGCCCGTAACTCCTGGCCAGTTGAGGGAAGGCGTCCTCCCAGTCCCGGCCGCTCAGCCGCTCGGTGAGCCAGCCGACGGTCTCCGGCAGCGATTCGGCATAGCCGCTGACGGGCCGGTAGCCCAACTCCCGCTCCGCGGCCGTCATGTCCTGCACGACGGGATGCTCCATGCACCAGGGATGGTCGCCGATGCCGCCCTCCGGCGGCGGTCCGTCCACCAGCACGGTCTCGGTCTCGCGCCCCATCACCGCGTCGATCGCCTCGCCGATCTCCGCGGCCGTCGGCGCCTGCGGATCCCCGGCGTTGAGCACCCGCGATCCGGGCCGCAGGGCCGCCAGCCTGATCAGCTCGGCGACGTTGGAGACATGGACGGGATGGAACCGGCTCCGGCCGCCGTACGCCAGCACCCGTCGTCGGCGGCCGTCCAGTAGCCGCTTGACGAAGTACAGCTCGCGCGGTACGCCGCAGTGTGTGCCGTGGATCGCGCCCGCCCGCAGCAGTGTCACCGGCAGAGTGTCGCCCACCGCGAGCAGCTCCTGCTCCAGCAGTGCCTTGCCCGTGGCGTACGTCGCGTCGCCGGGAGCCACCGTGGGCCGGGTCTCCGGGATCGGCACGGGATAGCGCGGTGAGCCGTCCGGCTCGTCCTGCGTCTCGAAGCCGCGGCCCCGGTCGTCCACGTACACCGCGACGCTGGAGATGACGACGGCGGAACCGATCCGGTCCGCGAGCCCGGTCAACTGCCCCGCGTGCTTCGCCCCGTACGCCACCATGTCCACCAGCAGATCGCAGCCGTCGCCCACGACCCCGGCCAGCGCACCGTCGACCTCCCGGTCCAGCCGGACCGTCCGTACCCCCTCGGGCGCGGGTTCGTCCCCGCCGCCACCACGCGAGGCCGCGCGCACCTCCCAGCCGTCCTCGGCGAGCGCCCGCACCGCGGCCCGCCCGATCTGTCCGGTCGCTCCGATCACCACCGCTTGTCCCCTGGTCATACGGGAAAGCTAGAGGTACGGGTCGGGCGCGCCCAGAGCTTTTCGCCTCCGGCGGATTCGCTCTCAGCGGTGCAGTCGCGGGAACTTCTTCGCCTGCTCCGCCTTGGCCAACTCGGCCTCCTCGGCCTTCGCCTCGGCCGCGTAGCGGTCGACGTACTCCTGTCCGGACAGCCCGAGGATCGCGTACATGATCTCGTCGGTGACCGCGCGGACGGCCGCCTTCTCGTTCTCCAGGCCCGCGTAACGCGAGAAGTCCAGCGGCTCACCGAAGCGGATCGTGACCCGCCTGATACGAGGAATGGTCTGTCCCGGCGGCTGGATCTCGAAGGTCCCGACCATGGCGCACGGCACCACCGGCACCTGCGCCTTGATCGCCATCACCGCGACCCCGACCTTCCCCTTGTAGAGGCGGCCGTCGTGCGATCGGGTGCCCTCCGGATAGATCCCCAGCAGCTCGTCCTTGGCCAGAACCCCCATGCCTTCCCGGATCGCGGCCTTCCCGGCTTCCTTCCCCGACCGGTCGACCGGGATCTGCCCGGCGCTGCGGAAGAAGAAGGCGGTCAGCCGTCCCTTGAGACCCGGGCCGGTGAAGTACTCGGCCTTCGCGAGGAACGTGATGCGCCGCTTGAGGATCGCCGGCATCAGGAAGTGATCGGAGAACGACAGATGATTGCCTGCCACGATCGCCCCGCCCTCGTCCGGGATGTGTTCGAGGCCCTCGATCCGGGGCCGGAACAGCAGCCGCAGCAGGGGCCCCAGTAGTACGTATTTGAGGACGTAATAGAACACGGCGGGTGCTCCTCACTGGCCCGATGGGCTCCAGGTCTGCGTTGTCCCAGGTCAACGGGCATGTCGGCGGGTGCAAGTGTATGTGCAGGTGTCGCCTCGTGTAACCGTGCCAGGGAGGGGCAATGCTGACCCCTTGCCGAGTTTACTGACGAACCGTCAGGTAGGCGGCAGCTTGAGGGGCCGATGGCCGCAGCCGTGTACCGGGTTCTACGCGGAGAGAGGCGCAGGCATGGCTCCCGCGCATGAATATTGGAGGAGCCGCAAGTGTGAGGTGATACCGGCCTGTACTTGCAGGCACCGCCCGTTGTCGAGCGCGCTCTGTTTGCCCCGACGCTCCCGGCCGCGGAGGACGCGGCATCGGCTGCCGCGAGGGACGTGACATTGCTCGGTTCTGGCGACGACATCAGCCACAGGTGCGCGCTGGTTGGCGGCGGTCCTGGCGTGGACGGCTACGGCCGGGCGGCCTGAAGTGCTCCGCCCGGCGGCGGTGGCCCGGCAGGCGTCGCCGGGGGCTGTACGTTCTTGCGGTGGCCGGACCTAGCGGGCCGCAGCGAGTTCGGTGAGGACTTCGACGGCGCGGTCGATTTCGGCTTCGGTGTTGTAGTAGTGCGGTGAGAGCCGTACCAGCGGGTGGACGTCCCGGTCCTCGGTGTCGAACTGGGTGTGCACCGGGTCGGTGGTACTGACGTTGATGCCGTGTCCGGCGAGGGCGGCCGCGGCATCGGCTGTGGGCATGTTGTCGACCTTGCAGGTGACGATCGCGCACCGCTGCCGGCCGAGGTCGTGCGTGGTGATGCCGGGCACGGCGTCCAGCCGGTCGCGCAGATAGGTGCCGAGGGCGAGGGTGCGTCGGCCGATCTCGTCCATGCCGAGATCCAGGGCCTGCTGGACGGCGGCGCTCAGCCCCAGGACGTTGGCGTAGCTGACTTCCCATGTCTCGAAACGTCGCGCGCCGTCGTGCCAGGTGAAGCTGCGCTTGCCGTCCCAGGTGGCCGCTGCTATCTCCGTCACGTGCGGCTCCAGGTGTGTCTGTGCCTCGGGGCGGACCCACAGGAAGCCTGTGCCGCGTGGGCCGCGCAGGAACTTGCGGCCGGTGGCGGTGAGCATGTCGCAGCGGAGCTCGGTGACGTCCATGGGGAACTGGCCGACGGACTGGGTGGCGTCGAGGAGGAAGGGGACGCCGGCGGCGCGGGTGATGCGTCCGATCTCGGCGGCCGGGTTGACCAAGCCTCCGCTGGTGGGCACGTGGGCGATGCCCACCAGCTTGGTGCGGTCGTCGATCAGGTTCGCCAGGGCTGCGGTGTCGAGCCGGCCGGACTCGTCGTTGGGGACGACGACGACCTCGGCCCCGGTGCGCTGGGCTGTCTGCAGGTAGGCCAGGACGTTGCTGCCGTACTCGGCCCGGCCGGTGAGGATGCGGTCGCCCGGCTTGAACGTCATGGAGTAGAACGCGGCGTTCCAGGCGTGGGTGGAGTTGTCGAACAGGGCGATCTCGTCCGCCTGTCCACCCACCAGTCGGGCGATGCGCCCGTGGACGGCATCGATGCGGTCCCCTTCCTGACCCGCGGCCTCGTAGCCGCCGATCGCGGCCTCCAACTCCAGATGGGAGGTCACGGCCTTGAGGGTCTGCCGCGACAGTAGGCCCGCGCCCGCATTGTTGAGGTGAATCCGGTTCGCGGTGCCCGGGGTGTCCTGGCGGAGCGCCTTGATGTCCATGCCTTTTATTTCCCATCTGTGCGGTGCTGCTCTGCCTTCACGGTCCCAAAGCACCTCCCTTCAGTAAAGTGAATGTTTCTGGAGAAGACAGGTCATAGAATCTGATGAATGGAGTGAGGGGCGTGTACAACCTGCGCCGCTTGGCGGTGCTGCGGGAGCTGAAGTACCGCGGCACGCTGGCTGCTGTCGCCTCGGCGATGTCCTACAGCCCCTCGGCTGTCTCCCAGCAACTGACGCTGCTGGAGTCCGAAGTCGGTGCTCCGCTGCTGGACCGCGAAGGCCGGGGGGTCCGGCTGACACCGCAGGCGGAGATCCTCGTGGCACGCACGGAGAAGGCGCTGCGGGAGCTGGAGCGCGCCGAGGCGGAGATCGCGGCCTCGTTGCGGGAGGTGTCCGGGACGATCAGGGTGGCGGCCTTCCAGACCGCGATGCTCGCACTGATGCCCGTCGCGCTGACCTGGCTGCGGGAGAACCACCCCCGGATAAGAGTGGAGGCCACCCAGGCCGAGCCCGACACCTCGCTGCCAGGTCTGCTCACCCGGGACTTCGACCTCGTGATCGACGAGACGTTCCCAGGGCACGTGCGGCCGGCCCGCGCCTCCGAGTTCGAGCACCACCTGCTGTGCGACGACGCCATGCGGCTGGCGACCTCCGCACCCGTGGCGTCGCTCGCCGATCTGGCCGAGCACCCCTGGGTGATGGAACCCGTCGGCACGCCCGCCCGCGCATGGGCGATGCCCATCTGTCACGCCGCCGGGTTCGACCCGTACGTCGCTTACGTGTCCGCGGACATGCTGGTCCACGCACGGCTGGTCGAGCAGGGCCACGCGGTGGCTTTCCTGCCCGACATGCTGTGGTTCGACCGCGCCCCCGGTCTCGTCCTCGACGGCTCCGCAGGCCACACGCGCACCGTGCTCGCGACCATACGCGCCGGGGCCGGGGAGCACCCCCTGATCCAGACCTTCCTCACCGCGATCCGCCACGCGATCGGCGAACTGCCCGCCCGCGCCGGGTAACCGCCGCATGACCTCGACCCGACGCGAGCCCCTGGACGCACCCCCTGTTGTTTGCACAGGTGGTCACCCAGTGCCGCGAAGTCAAGGATCACCAGGTGGCTGTCAAGGGGGCGTACATACGAAGTCCATGCCCCAAGCCGCGTTCCTCGCACTGCGCCACGCACGGTAGACCTCGGCGAACTGGATCGTTCCCTTTGTGGGAGGGCACATTCCGGGGTCGATGTTGGTGACGCCACCGATGGATATGTTCACGCCTTCGGCCTTGAGTTGCGCGATCGACCGAGTGAGATACGGCGTGTACTTGGTCTTGAGCGCGGTTGACGTGAACGTGATGGTAAAGGCAGTGCCGGGCGCGATGCTGGTGATGCGGTGCTTGGACTGAAGCCTCCAGCCGTTGCCCTCCAGAGGCCTGTCGGCGGCTACCGCGGGGTTGGCGGTTGCCAGCAACGCGACTGCCGCCGCGATGGCACCGGTGAGGGGGATTCTTGACTTCATCTCTTCCGATTCCCCTGGTTGTTCAGATCCGGGTGGGACGAGAGCGAAGACGCTCCTACCGATTTCGTGCGTCCAAGTGGCTTTGTGGTCGGGGGATTTGACGCTCTCGTGACGGCCCGTGCTAATCGGCGCGCGCCCGCCGGCATGAGGCCCCACCAGCCGTTTCGCCACGAACGGAGGAGTTCGCCTACGCATTTGGTCCGCCCGTAACGGCCGGTCATGATTCGGCCAGGTCGGGGCCTTTGGTTCCCCTTTTCCGCTTTGTGGGTACTTTCTCCTCATGAGTACACGACGACTGATTCCTCTCGCCCTGACCACGCTTCTGCTGGGTATCACCGCTCCGGTGGCTGCGGCCGCGCCCGCGGCTGCGGCAGCCCCTGCAGCGGATCCCTGCGGGTATTTCACCAAGAACCACCTGGCCTTCTACAACCACTGCACCACGGACGGTTCCACCATCCAGATCAAGATCGACCGGATCAATGAGTGGGACACCAAACATTGTGTCCGCCCCGGCGTTACTCAACTCGGTACCACTTCGCAGATCCGCAACGCTTGGTACACCGGTAAACTCTGCTGAGTGCCTGCTTTCGGCCCCGTAGGCCAGGGCGGGCCCGGTCTACGGGGACAGGTGGGGCCGGGGGAGAATGCGGGCCGTGGCGCTGCAACCTGTTGACGGTCGTGACGGTTGCGAGATTGATGTTGGTCGTCAGGCGGCGGCCGGGATCGTCCGTGGCGACCGTCGCGCCGGTTTCCGGGCGAGCCGACGGGTCATCAAGGTGATGGACGCCCAGGTGATCAGTGACTCGCTGACCTGCGGGAGCTGTTCGTGGTCGCGGCAGTGCCGCCGCGCTCGCGTGATCCACGACCGCGAGCGCTCGGCTGTACTTGGTGCAGAGCAGACATCAGAACAACTTGCGTCTAGAGTTCGTATGGCACGGCCAGCGGAGCTGGCTGCGACGGGAATGGGTCCGACGTCCCTTTCGGGCGCGTCTGTCACCGAGTTGACGCCGCGTCAATCGCGACAATTTCACACACGGCCTGTGCGTCGGCAGGGCCTCAGTTGATCACTCGTCTTCAGGGTGGTTGACCTGAGACACCTGCCATTCTGCATGCAGTTTCGCGCTCAGTTCGGCCGCCCTCCATCTGGAGGAGAGGCCCAAGCATGGATGCGCAGATCGTCCTAGGGATTCTGGCAACGGCTGGCGCCGTGTCCATTTTCATGTTCGCCTTGAAGGGCCTGCTTGATCAGGTTCCCGATGTGATCCGGTCATGGCGTCGCATCGTGGCTGAAGCACGGCGTCCCCATGTGGACCCTGGGCCCGAGCAAGAAGACCACCGCCCGCCTGCCGAAGGCATCGATGGCTCGTGACGACAAATCAGACTGGCCCGCTTACCCAGGATTCGCGATGACGGGGCCCTGGAAACATCACCGAGCCGGGCGGGCCTGTGCGAGGCCTGCGGCTACCGGCGTCGGACCGAGGACCTGATGGTGGAGGCCGGACTGATCGCGGCCCCACCTGATTCGCTGAACCAGTGACACGGCCGACGTCGCGGCCGTGTCACCGCTGATGTGCGGGCGACGATGGAGCGCGAGATCGCTGCCGTCCGCGCCGAGTACCTGCGGGCACTGGACCAGGATGGCCAGGGTGATGACGGCCTGGCGGCCACCGAAGCCGCCGTGCCGTCACTGCGTCCGCCTCTCACAGGGCCGACCTGCACGATACGAGCCCATTCTCACAACGGTTGACTGATCCTATTCCTGCCGGATTGTCAGTGCCTGGCTCTACCGTCGAAGAAAACTCCTCCGACGGTGAAGGCGGTGTGTGGTGGCGAAACGTCGTCTTGCACGCGAAGTTGGGTCTTGAGCTCGACCTCACCTGTGAGGACCTGGGTAACGAGGCGTTGTCGAACTTGTGGAAGACGCTTTACCAGACGGACCGGCTGTGTGCGGCAAGGAATGTGCCGGTGCCCGAGTGGGGCCCTTCAGTGCGGCGGGGTATGCAGGACAAGCGGGTTTCGAAGCGTGGAGGTACACCTGCGGCCGCGAGCAAATGCGCGGCGAGAGGCCGTACATGAGCGGGTCGAGGACGAGGACCGGCACCGGACGGCTATGTCCGATGAACGCAAGGCGTATCAGGAGCGGATCGTGCGCACCGCCGAGGACGCCGGCTCCGCGCGGACAGTGAGGTGCGGACGGGATCAGGCCGCCGTCCTGGATCCAGACCGACATGCTGTGCGCACTGAAGTCCCATTGGGTGTCCGGGTTTCCGCAAGATTACAATTGGTAGCCATATCGTCGCAATGTGTGCGGTTTCTCGTTGTCAGGCGCAGTCGGCGCCCACGACGACCTGCCGGGAAGGTGAGATTGATGATGAGTCACAAGTTCCGTGCGGCGATGGTTTCGACTCTGTTGGTTCTGGTGCCGCTGGCCGGGGCGGCCGGCGCGGATGCCGTTGTGGTGAAGAAGAAGTGGCACTCCTCGGCGACCTGTGCGGTCGAGAAGATCGGATCGGGGGATCACGGCAACAAGCAGCTCAAGGGGAGTGGAACGGGCAGGAGCAAGAAGGCTGCCGAGAACGCGGCCCAGAGTGACGTGCAGGCACAGATCAGCCAGAAGTACGGCAAGGGGTACCGGGCCCATCACTGCACGTTCCGTAGTGTGTTCAAGTGAGTGACAGGGTCGGCCGCGGTGTGGTGCACGGGCGGCCGGCCTTTGCTTCAGGGTGAGGAGCATGGTGAACAACAGGCAACGCAAGAAGCTCCCCCGACGCCTGTGCGAGGCGGCAGAGCAAGGCCGAGTGGGGGATCTGGCTCGTCTGCTGCGTCTGGGCGCAGCGCCGGACGATCGGCGCCCGGACGGTGGGACTGCCCTGTATCTTTCCGTGGCGCAGGGCGAGGTCCGCTGTGCGGAGCTTCTGCTGGCGGCCGGAGCGTCGCCGAATCTGGAGTCCCATGGCCCGCGCGACGGGCTCCCGCTGGCGGCTGCGGCGGCCCATGCCGACCCCGTCATGGCGGGGTTGCTGCTGGCTCATGGCGCCGACCCTGAGCTGAAGGAGCGTGACGGCGTCGGGGGCAGTGCGCTGGACTGGGCCCGTGGCTGGCGGGAGCCCGGTATGCCTCACGGGGAGGTCGTGGAGCTGCTGGAGCGATCCCGAGCGGTGTGAGGGGCTGTACCGTGCTGCTCCGTTTGGGAGAGGGGATCTGCCGCAGGGAACTCGTGACGGGCCGTCATGGTCTGGCCACTTGGCATTCTGATCCGCGCGTCAGCCGAGCCGGCCGACGTGGATGACGCCGAGATCGACATGCTCCTCCAAGCCCTGGCGCCCGGCAGGCGGCATCAGCCCGTCCTGGTGTCGGCGGTCGCCGGACTGGGAGGCATCGGCAAGACGGAGCCGGCCCTGCGGACGGCTGCCGAACCGGGTCTTCATCGGTTCGTGCTCGGCCGGTCGGGGCTGGGCTGTTTCGTTCGGGTCATCTGATCGTTACCCTCATGGTCAAGACGCGCGTCAAGATCGCGCAGTCCGGTGCGCCCCAGGCGCCCGTGGCTGGTCCCCGGGCCGGGGAGAAGCGGTCCGTCAGCACGGACGCAGAAGGCCGCAGGACGGAGTCCGTCGAGGTCAAGCCGTCCGTTCCGCCCGCGCAGTGACCTGACGGACACGCCGGAGAAGAAGGGCCCCGTATGAGCAGGCTGCTGGAAGCGGTGTGTGCGCTGACCGTGGGCGTCCTCGTTGCGCTCCTTGTATGGGGTTCTGACCCTGACGCCGTGCGGGTGGTGTGGCGGAAGGGCGAGCTGAGCGGTGTGACGGTCGTGTTCGTGGCGGCGTGTGCGCTGTGGCTGGTGCTGTGGCGCAGGCGTACCGGGCGCGGCCGGCCGGCATGGCCGCTTGTGGTGCTGCTGTGCGGTGCGGCTGTTGTGCTGGTCGTGGCGGCCATGGCCGGTTGACCGGCGCAGGAAGGCAGGTGGGGCTTCCTGTTCGCAGGGCTGTGAGCGCGCAGGTGACTGGCGCGCTGTCGGCGTTCACGCTGATCTCGTCTGCGGTTGAAGCGCTTGCCGCCCGCCCGGCGCCCGGCAGCCCGGCGTGCCGATGCTGATGTCTTGACGACCCCGGGCCTCACCGTGTGGCTCTGACCTGGGTAAAGGCGTTCCTGTGACTGTTTACTGTGTGAGAACGTGAGAGAACACGGCGGGTGCTCCCCTCACTGGCCCGATGGGCTCCAGGGCTGCGTTGTCCCAGGTCAACGGGCATGTCGGCGGGGCAAGCAAGTGCATGTGCAGGTGTCGTCCCTTGTAACCGTGTCCAGGCGGGTCGACGCCGACCTCCTCTCAGAACCAGGGAGCCGCCGCATCGCGCAGCGCCGTGACGGCCTCGGTCAGTGAGGCGGCCGAGGCCAGCGCTCCGGTGATCGTGAAGATGGCGCGCTGGACTCGTCCCCGGACCGGTTCTTCGGTCGACGGCAGCGCCTCGTCCACCTCGTCCAGCGCCGAGACGGCGGCGTCCGCCGCGGCGGGGGGCAGTTCGGCGGCGGTGACGGCCCGCAGCTGCCGGCGCAGTTCCTCGACCGCTTCACGCAGCCGGATCACCTCGGGTGACTCGGCGGGGCCGCGCGTGTCGCCCGCGTGGTGGACGTACGTGGCGCTGCTGCCGTCGCCCGTCTGGGCGTTCCCGTTGAAGGTGCTGCCGCCGCCGATATGGATGCCGCGTCCGTCGTCGGCCGGTAAGTGGGTCATCGTTCAACTCCCTGGTGTGGAGCCGCCGTCGGACCTCGGCCCGACGTGTGGCCGCGGTGTGCTGATCGTCTGGTGACTCGCCCGCGCGTGGTCACCTGTCTGGATGTTCCCGTGCACCGTTCCGTCGACCCGTACCGAGCGGTCGAAGACGATGGTGGCGCGGGCGTCGTACTCGCCGGTGCTGTATCCCGCGTCGCGCAGGGCGGCGCGTACCGCGGTGACGGTCCTGGTCTGGATGCTCTTCAGGAAGCGCTGGACGTCCATCTCCTGGAAGAGCTGCTGGAAGTGGGGTTCCGCCGCCAGCTCCCGGACCGAGTACCGCGGCCCGTGGTCGACCACCCGGTCGGTCGCGCACATGCGTCGGTACCAGGCCTCGGAGCGCGCGGCGGCGGCCGATGTGCGGGAGGGGGCGAAGAGATCGCCCGGGGCGTCGGACACCAGGGTGAAAACCGAGGCGAACGACTCCCGCAGCAGATCCAGCCAGTCCGCCGGGTCGGAGGGCGGCAGCACGTCGTCGATCGCGTGGTAGGCGCGGGCGATCGGTGGCAGCAGGAACGCGCGAGACTCCAGGAACAGCAGACCGCCCTGCATCTGCACCCGGCTGAAGACGGTGAGGACCACCTCGTCGCCCCAACTGCCCACCCGGACCGTCAGATAGTGCCGCAGCCGTTCCTCGGCGAAGAGGTCGAGGCTGTCGGGCCACCAGGTCGGCGGGACATCGGCGCCCGGCGGCGTACGGAGCCGGACGGCCGCGGCGGCGCGGGCCGCGGGCGCCATCAGGTGGAAGGCGGAATCGGGGCCGGTACCGCTCCAGTCCTGTACGGGACCGAGCCGTTTGCCGCTCTTCATGACGTAGTCGTCCACCCGGATTCCGTGCATCCGGTCGCCCGGATAGGCGTCGCCCTCGCCGAGTCGCGACAGTTCGCTCCGTATCCGCGCATGTACGTCGGGCACGGTGAAGGCGGCCGGATGGGCGGCTGCCGCACCGGTCGCCTTACGGGTCGGATCAGGGACCAGCTCGATGGCGAACGACCAGTGGTCCAGCTCGATTCCGGCGCCCACGAACGGTGCGTAGTCGCTGTAGACGACATCCGGGTCGGCCTGCCGGCGCCGCACCTGGTCGATCTGTCGTGCGATGGCTCCTGTGCCGTCGGGATGGTCGGGGGCCCGACCGGTCGCGAAGAGGTGCTTGAGACGGGTCGTGCGGTACTGGTGCACGGCTGCCACGGCCCCCCAGCCGATGAACACCATCAGCATGACCATGAGGTGCCTGCCCAGCCCGGTCGAGTCGGCCGCGCCGTCGCCGCTCTCGCCGAGCGTCGTGATCAGCAGGACCGGGAGCAGGGCCAGGGCGCGCAGCGGTACCCAGGCGAACCACAGGACCACGATCACCAGGAGCAGCGCGCCGACGCCTCGCCCCGGCCGGGTCGTGCCGGAGTCGCCCCGGAGGAGACGTGCCAGCGTACGGCCCAGATACATCGCCAGCCGGGCCAACAGGACCAGCGTCGGCGGGATGAGCGCGCCCGCCACGCTGAACGGCAGCATGAGCAGGGGGATACCGAGCAGGAGCCCCGCCCGGACCGCGGCCCAACGCCGGGCGACGTAGCACTCCTTGAGGACGGCGGCGAGGTCCACCCCGTACGACGGCGGCGGGATACGGTGCGGATTCTCGGCCAGCTCGGCCAGCACGGCGTCCCGGAAGGCCCGGTCGATGTGCGCGGCTCCGCGCAGATAGGCGGTGGCGTCCCCGGGCCGGTTCCCGGCCTGGGACCGGACGAGGTGCCACAGCGCGCTGCCGGGTCGGGGCGGCGCGTGGGGGTCCGGTACGGGGGCCGGGCCCGGCCCGGGGGTGTTCGGATCGGACATGCGGGATGCGGTCCTTCCGTCAGGACGGACAGGGGAGAGCCACGAGGCGGGGACGCGGCGCCGGAGACAGGACGAGCTGTCGGGCGACGCCGTCAGATCCTGGTCCTGTCGCGCTCCGGGAGTCCGTACCGGGAGGCGATCGGCGACCAGGCCGAGAGGAACTTCTCCTTGGCGGCGGTGGCGAGGTCACTGCTTTCGACGCCACGTCGGTACGAGGCGGTGCGGGGCGCATCGCCGGGTGCGCAACCGTCGGCGTCGTCGGCCCAGCCGGCGAACGCCCGGTCGGCGTCGGCCGAGTGCTGCCAGGCCGCCCGCAGGCTGTCGGCGGCGAGCGGGCCGGAATCGACCTTGTCGAGGGGCAGTTCGCCGAGGCGGGTGACCAGGTCCTCGCGCCGGGCAGCGGCGGCGTTGAGGTCCTCGCTCGCCTCCGTGACGGACGTGGGCGATTCACACGCCTCCACGGCACTGACCGCGGCGAGAACCTTCTCGCGGTCGGCGCTGCTTCTCTCCAGCAGCGCGTCCACCGCCCTGGCCTGGTCCTCGGCGGTGGCGGGTGTCTCCTGCGACCGGGGCGATCCCGTTTCGACGGAGGCCGACCCCGCGGGTGGCTGCGCCCCTGCCAGCGACTCCGACCGCGAGGAGGCGGAGCCGGCGGGGTGGTCGGCCTGAGCGGGGGCGGAACGTACGTAGTGGGACACGATCAGGACGATGGCGGCGACGGCCAGCCCACCGGCGAGTGCGAAGAGGATGAACCTTCCCGGCACCGGCCGCTGGTCGTTGTCCGACCGGTCACCGCCCGGTGGCGGGCCGGCCGGCGGAGAGCTGTCGGCCATCCGTACCCAGCCGCCCGCACCGCCGCGGGCCCGCTCGTCCCAGCGCATCGGTTCATGACTCTCGCCCATGTGTGTCCCCCGTCACTCGTGCGCACCTCCACCATGCCACCGATTCCCTTGGTCATAACCGGGGTTGAGTGGAATGGGCCGAAGTTCAGGGAGCGGTGACAGGGCGACACATCAGTCGGGTCTGTCGGCGGGTGCACGCGCATGGGCGGGTGTCGCCCCTGGGCACCCTGCCATCGACCTGCCCAGGAGGATCGTGTCCTCAGCCGGCGGCCTCTTCTTCGAGTTCGGTGGTCTGTGCCGCCAACATGGCGCGGGCGGCAGCGAGTTCGGCGTCGGACGCGGCGACGGCCGGGAAACCGTCCGGGAGTCCGTTCAGCACCGCGGTGTGAATCGCCGCCCGGCGTGCGTAACGACGGGACTGGGGGAGACGGAAGAGCGCGGCGACGAGCCGGTCGGCTGCCTCGGTGTCGTGGACCGCGTCCCAGGCCGCGCGCTCGGGTCCGGTGCCGATGGGTGCGGGTGGTGTGTCGCGGCGCAGCTCCTGGGTCGCCGTCTCGTCCAGGGCGGGGCGACCGTCGGAGGCGGTGGTGACGGCGACACCGTAGTCGCGGGCCGCCGCCTCTCGGGTGACCAGGCCGCGCCGTACGTCGTCGAGCACGGCCAGCGGGTCACGGGTCCAGGGGGCGCCGTAGCCGCCCGCGCCGGAGGTGCGCAGGGTCACGGTGTCGCCGCGGCGCAGCGCCAGCATGTCGATCTTGGTGTGCCGCCGCTCGTCGGCCCGGCCCTCGTTGACGACGAGTTGGGCGGGGGCGCCGGGGCCGCCCCCGGCGGAGCCCCACGGGCGAAAGCGCATCCGCTCCAGGCCGCGCGCGAGGAGCCGGCAGTCGTCGCCGAGGACGCGGAAGACGAGTTCGAGGCCGCAGCCTCCGCGCCAGCGCCCGGGGCCCCCGGAGTCGGGGCGCAGCGCGTAGCGGATGATCTGGGCGCCGATCTCGGTCTCGACGGTCTCCACCGGGTTGTTGGCGAGGTTGGAGATACCGCTGTCACGGCCGTCGACGCCGTCGGCGCCGTCCCGGGCGCCGGTGCCGCCGACCATGGGCTCCAGTACCTGTACGTTCTGGCCGCCGCCCGGCGCGTTCTCGGCGACGACGACGGGGACGACGAGGCCGCTGCTGGCCGCGGGCATCACCTCGGGGGCGGCCAGCCCGAGTGCTCCGCCGAGTGCGTCGTTGACGCGGGAGGCGGTGGCGTGCCGGATGCCGACGGCCGCTGGCGGCAGGGCGTTGACGACGGAGCCCTCGGGGGCGGTGACGCTCACCGGCCGGATCAGCCCGCCGTTGAGCGGGACGGCCGGGTCGAGCGTGCAGATGAGCGCGAGGACCCGGGTGGTGATCCAGGCGTGGGCCCGGCCGTGGCTGGCGATGTTGAACGCGGCGTCGACCTGCGGGTCGGTGCCGGTGAAGTCCAGGTGCAGCGCGCCCCGGTCGAGGGTGACGGTGACGGAGATCCGCACCGGGACCGGGGAGACCGCGTCGTCGTCGAGGTAGTCGGTGAACCGGTAGGTGCCGTCGCGCAGTTGAGCGAGCGCGGCGGTGGCCTTCTCCGCGGTGTAGTCGACGAGGTCGGTGTGGGCGGCGGCGATGTCGGCGGCGCCGTGCTGCGCGATCACCTGTGTCAGCCGCTCGCGGCCGGTGCGCAGGGCGGCGAGCATGGCCCGCAGGTCACCGTCGTTGGCCTCGGGGGTACGGCTGTTGGCGGCGAGGAGTGCGGCGATGTCGCGGCTCGGTTCGCCGGCGCGCAACAGCTTCACCGGCGGTATGCGCAGGCCTTCCTGGTAGATCTCGTGGTTGGTGGGCGCGAGGCTGCTGGGTACCCGCCCGCCGATGTCGGAGCAGTGGATGAACGCCCAGCCGTAGGCCGCGATCTCACCGTTGTGGAAGTAGGGCTCGATGAGCTGGATGTCGGTGAGGTGGGTGGCCAGGCCGCCCGAGGTGTACGGGTCGTTGGTCACGATCACATCGCCGGGCTCCAGGGGCCCGGCCTGCTCGACGGCGGTACGTACGTCGAGGCCGACGAAGCCGGAGACACCGATGCCGCGCGGATACGCGGTGAAACGGCCGTCCGGTCCGGCGAGCGCGCAGCAGAAGTCGGCCGTCTCCTTGACGTACAGGGAGCGGCTGGTGCGCTGGAGGGTGAGGCACATCTCCTCGGTGAGGGCACCGAGCTTGTTGCCGATGATCTCCAGCGTGACCGGGTCGAGCTTCATGGGCGGATGTGTCCTTGCGTTGTCAGAAGTACCGGAGACGGAGCCGTTGTCCAGAGCACCGGAGACGGAGCCGTTGCCGTGGTCAGGAGTATCGGAGACGGAGATTGCCGAGCCGGTCGACGGTGGCCGACCAGCCCGGAGGCACCAGTACGGTGGTGTCGTCCTGCTCGACCACGGCCGGTCCCGTGAGGATGTGCCCGGTGCGCAGCGCGTCCCGCTTGTGCACGTCCGCGGTGACCCGGCGCCCGGAGAGCAGGACGGTCCGGTGGCCGGCGGGGCCGGTCGGTGCGGCGTTCGCGGTGTCGGGCAGGCGAGCCGGGGTGAGATCGGGGCCCGCCGCGCTGATGGCGAGCCGGGCGGTGCCGATACGGATGGCGGCGCCGGCGTCCCGGAACCCGTAGAGACGTTCGTGTTCCTGGTGGAACGCCTCGGTGAGTCCGGCCGGGGTGAGGGGGGACGTGAGGGGGACCCGGAGTTCGTAGGCCTGCCCGGTGTAGCTCATGTCGACGGCGAGGGTGAGGTGGGTGGCCCCGGTGGCGGGGCCCTGCTCGGAGAGCCAGGTGCGTGCCTGGCTCTCCAGCCCGGCCAGGATGGAGCGCAGGGCGTCGACGCTGGTGTCGTCCAGATCGCGGCGCAGGCTGCGGGCGAAGTCGCGGCGCAGGTCCGCGCCGACGGCGCCCAGCGCGCAGAAGGTCGCGGCGGTGGGCGGGACGACGATCTCGCGGATGCCGACTTCCTCGGCGAGTACGGCCGCGTGGGTGGGGCCCGCGCCACCGAACGGGACAAGGGTGAACTCGGCCGGATCGAGGCCGCGTCCGGCGAGGGTCTTCTGGAGTTCCACGGCCATACCGGCGGTGGCGACCCGCAGGGCGCCGTCGGCGGCCTGGTCGGCGCTGTCGAAACCGAGGCCTTCCGCGACCCGGCCCAGGGCGCGGGCGGCGGCGGGCGCGTCGAGGGCCATCCGTCCGCCGAGGAAGGTGGCGGGGTCGATGACGCCGGTGTGCAGGTAGCAGTCGGTGACGGTGGGGCGGATGCCGCCGCGGCCGTAGGCCACGGGGCCCGGGTCGGCTCCGGCGCTGTCGGGGCCGACCTTGAGGACGCCGTACTCGTCGGCTCGTACGACCGAGCCGCCGCCCGCGCCGATGGCGCTCACCGCGACCACGGGAAGGATGAGCGGAAGCCCGCCGATCGTGGTGTGGGTGGCGAACTCCGGTTCGCCGTCGACGGCGATGGCGATGTCGCTGCTGGTACCGCCCATGTCGAAGGTGACGAGGCGCTGGATCCCGGCGGCGCGGCCGAGCCGGGTGGCGGCGGTGACACCGGCGGCCGGTCCGGACAGCACGGTTTCGATGGGACGTTCGGCGGCCGAGCGCAGGCTGAGCGAACCGCCGTTGGAAGCGGCGATATAGACGGGAGCGGTCACGCCCAGGCCGTCCAGCAGTGCTTCGAGCCGGTCGAAGTAACGCCGCATCAGCGGCTGGATGTACACGTTGAGGCAGGCGACGAGGGCCCGTTCGAACTCGCGGACCTCGGGCCAGATCGCGGCCGAGGAGGTCAGCGGCAGACCGGGCAGCAGGGCGCCGAGCCGTTCCGTCAGCCGGGCCTCGAAG
This sequence comes from Streptomyces sp. NPDC088116, assembly GCF_044741745.1. Lineage (NCBI taxonomy): Bacteria > Bacillati > Actinomycetota > Actinomycetes > Kitasatosporales > Streptomycetaceae > Streptomyces > Streptomyces sp. NPDC088116. The sequence goes on from NZ_JBIUTF010000003.1 coordinate 181,789, forward strand.
GCGGGATCGGTGTGCCCGTGGAGGACGAGTACGGCGGCGGCCTCCGCCCCGGTGGCCGCCAACTCCTCGGCGACACGGGCGAGTTCCCGGTCGTCCGGGGTGTGTACGGGACGCCCGTCCGGGCCCAGCCTGGCCGCGATCTCCACGATCCGGTCCCGTGGAACGAGCGGTTCCTCCTTGACGGCGTGCAGGTCGAAGGAGGACGGCATCCGGCTGCGGCCGATCTCCAGGATGTCCCGGTAGCCCTCGGTGACGACCAGCGCGATACGGGCGCCACGGCGCTGGATGATCGCGTTCAGACCGATGGTGGTGCCATGGGTGATGGAGGCGAGATCACCGGAGCGCAGCCCGGCCCGGTCGAGGACGGCGGCGAGGCCGTCGGCGACGGCGCGGGCGGGGTCGCCGGGGGTGCTGGGCTCCTTGTGGTGGAGCAGCCCCCGGGCGTCGCCCGGCAGCGCGAGGACGAAGTCGGTGAAGGTGCCGCCCACGTCGATCCCGACACGGGCGCCCGGAGCGGCGGTGAGGCCGACAGGCACATCAGCGGTCATGTCAGAGCACCTCGGAGAAATTCGTGAACCGGTCGACCGCCACCAGCACGACCACGCTGATGAGCATCAGAAGAGTGGATACGGCGGCCACGGACGGATCGAGCTGGAACTGGACTGCGGAGAAGATCCGTACCGGCACGGTCGTGGTGTTGGACCCCGAGACGAGCGCGGAGACCGCCACCTCACCGAGCGAGGTGACGGCGGCGAAGACCGCTCCCGCGAGAATGCCGGGGCGCAGCAGCGGCAGGGTGACGGTGCGGAAGGTACGTATCCGCCCGGCGCCGAGGGCGGCCGCCGCCCGTTCCAGTGTCGGGTCGAGGGCCTGGGCGCTCACCATCACGGTACGGACGACGAACGGCAGCGCGACCAGGGAGTGCGCGAGCCACAGCCCCGTGAGGCTGTTGACCAGGCCGAGGCCCTGGAAGTAGTAGAGCAGGCCCAGCGCGATGATGATCTCCGGGACCATCAGCGGTGCCAGGGCGAGGCCGGAGAGCAGGCCGCGGCCGGGGAAGTCGCCGCGCACCAGGCCGTACGCGGCGAGCGTACCGATGGTCACGGTGGTGACGACGACCAGCAGCACCAGAAGTCCGCTGAGCCGGAACGACACCAGCCAGTCGGGGGAGGTGAGCACCTCGCCGTACCAGCGCAGGGAGATGCCGCGCGGCGGGAAGCTCAGCGAACTGGTGGAGTTCAGTGAGCTGAGCGCCAGGACGGCGAGCGGCGCCAGCAGGAACAGGAAGACGGCCGTGGCGGGCAGCGCGGCGGCGATCCGTCCGCCGCGGCGCAGAAGGGCGGAGCCCAGGGCGCCGGCCGGGCGGTCGGTCCCGGCCGCGGGCCGGTCGGTGCTCCGGTCCGGTCCGGTTGCGGAGATCTTCGTCGTACGGGGCGTACCGGTCGTACGGGGGGACGGGTCAGCCATGGAGTTTCCGTTCCCAGAGGCGGAATCCGGTGCCGAGGGCACTGACGCCCAGCAGGGTCAGCAGGAGCAGGGTCAGGCTGAGCGCCGCGGCGACCGGGTAGTCGAAGACGCTGGTGATCTGGCTGTAGACGCGCAGCCCGGCGAGCGGCTGATTGGCGCCGCCGACCAGCAGCGGGGTGATGTAGATGCCCATGGCCAGCGCGAAGACCACGGTCGCTCCCACGGCGATGCCGGGGAGACCGAGCGGCACGGTGATCTTCCAGAAGGTACGTACCGACCCGGCGCCCAGAGTCCGCGAGGCGCGGCGGAGGTTGTCGTCGATCGAGCCCAGCGCGGTGGTCAGCGGCAGGATCGCGAACGGGAGCAGGACATGGGTGACGGAGACGACCACGACCAGATAGCTGGTCAGCAGTTGGGCGGGCCGCTCCAGCAGGCCGATGCCGACGAGCACCCGGTTCACCGCGCCGTTGGCGGAGAACAGCACGACCCAGCCGTAGCTGCGGACGACCACGCTGGTCAGCAGCGGTGAGACGACCGCGACGAACAGCAGGGTGCGCAGCACTCCGGCCCGCGCCCGGGAGAGCGCGTAGGCGGCGGGGAAGCCGAGCAGGACGCACAGGGCGGTGACCAGCAGGGAGGTGAGCAGGCTGTGCCACAGGGCCTCGGAGAAGAACGACTCGGTGAACACCCTGCCGTACTGCGTGAGCGAATAACCGTCCTGCGGATAGCCGTTGGCATCCACCGGGTGGAGGCTGAGTTCGAGGACCCGCACCAGCGGGACCACGAACAGGGCGAGCAGGAAGACGACGACGGGGATGACGGGCAGCAGGCCGCGCAGTCGGCGCGGTGCCCGGATGGCGGCCGGGCTCATCCGGCCGGCTCTTCTCCGGGCGCGGGCTTTTCCACGTTCCCGGGCTCGTCGTTCCCGGGCTCGTCATGCCCGAGCTTGTCGTGGCCGGGCTTTTCGTGCCCGTGCTTCCTCTCGTGCCCGTGCTTCTCTTCGGGACCGGGCTTTTCCACATCCCCGGGCTTTTCCACATCCCCGGGCTTCTCCTCGTGCCCGAGGACAATGACGTCGGCGGGCGCCCAGCCGAAGGAGACGGCCGCACCGACGGCGGGAGGTTCCTCCGTCGTCCGCGCGTTGACCGCGAAGCCTTCGGCCACGACGACCTGTACCTCCCAGGCCTCACCGGTGAACGCCCGGTAGCCGACGATCCCGGAGCCCCGGTGGCCGCTCGCGCCCGGGAAGGCAGCGGGCTCCGCGTCGGCCGGGAGGACGACGATCCGTTCCGGACGTACGGCGAGCGTGGTGGGCACGCCGTCCGGCAGCCCGCCCAGACCGGAGTCCAGGCGGGTTCCGGAGACGTCGAGCGTCCCGTCCGAAGTGCCGGTGCCACGCAGGATGTTGGCCGCGCCGATGAACTCGGCGACGAAACGGGTCGCCGGTGCCCGGTACACCTCGGTGGGGGTGCCGAGCTGTTCGACCCGGCCACCGTTCATCACGGCGATCCGGTCGGACAGCGACATCGCCTCTTCCTGGTCGTGCGTGACGAACACCATGGTGATGCCCAGGCGCTGCTGAAGCGCCCTCAGCTCCACCCGCATCTCTCGGCGCAGCTTGGCGTCGAGATTGGACAGCGGCTCGTCGAGCAGCAGGACGGCGGGCCGGGTGGCCAGCGCGCGGGCCACGGCGACGCGCTGCTGCTGGCCGCCGGAGAGCTGCTTGGGCCGACGGCCCGCGTACTGCTCCAGGCCGACCAGACGCAGTGACTCCTCGACCCGCGCGGTCCGCTCCGCGCGGTCGACGCGGCGTACCTTGAGCCCGTACGCGACATTGTCGGCGACCGTCATGTGCGGGAAGAGCGCGTAGTTCTGGAAGACCAGCCCGAGTCCGCGACGGTGCGTGGGTACGTCGGTGAGGTCCGTGCCGTCCAGGGTGATCCGGCCCGCGGTGGGGCGTACGAAACCGGCCAGGCTTCCCAGCAGGGTCGTCTTGCCGCAGCCGCTGGGGCCGAGGATGGACAGGAACTCGCCGCGCCGGATGGTCAGCCGGTCGACGTCGAGTACCCGCTGGCCCTCGTAACCGGCGGCGAGGCCGTCGATTTCGATGTGTGCGTCTTCGGTGTGTGCGTCGTCGATGATCTGTGAGTCGTCGCTCTGGGCGTCTTCTTCGACGTCTTCGACGCGTGTTTCGTCGGTCACTTGGGGATCGCCGCTCACTTGAATATCTGGTTCCAACGCTGCTGCCACTCGTTCAGCTGGGGAGTCGCCGTCTTGTAGTCGACCCAGGTGAACTTCTTGTAGACGGCCTCGCCGTACTTCACCTTGTCCTTGAACGCGGGGCTGTAGTCGATGGAGTCGTTGCCCCCGCCGTAGAAGGTGCCCTCGGCGAAGGGCTTCTGGTGCTGGGCGGAGCTCAGGTAGTCCAGGAACTTGTACGCCGCCTCGCTGTGCTGCGAGCCCTTGGGGACGTAGTACGAGGTCAGCGCGCCGACCGCACCGGAGGCGGGGTAGGTGAAGCCGATCGGCTGCCCTTCCTTCTCCATGGCGAAGGCACGGCCGTCCCAGAAGGGCACGATCCACGCGTCGCCGTTCTGGAGGACCGTGGAGACGCTGCCGGCGTCCGCCGGGTAGGCCGAGACGCAGCCCTTCAGCTCGGCGAGCTTGTCGAACGCCTTGTCCACGTCGGCCGGGTTGGAGAGCTTGCCGCCCCCCTGGGAGACCAGCGCGGAGAAGAACTCCAGGCCCGCGTTGTAGGTCAGCGGGGGCAGCGCGACATGACCGCAGTACTTCTTGTCGAAGATGTCGGTCCAGCCCTGGGGAGCCTGCTTGATCTTGTCGGTGCGGTAGAGCAGGCCGTTGGAGCCGGTGGTCAGCGGGACGCCGTAGGCGGAGCCGCCGATGGTGGACTGCTTGGTCAGTACCGGATCGAGTTGCTTCCAGTGGCTGAGATCGGCTGTCTTGAGCGGCTGGAGGAGATCGCCGCCGACGGCCTGGTGCAGTGAGCCGGGGGTGAGGGCGACGACGTCGAACGGCGCGTCCTTGCCGCCCGCGGCACGCAGCTTGGTGAGGAAGCCCGAGTCGGCTCCGTAGACGACGTTCACCTTGATGCCGGTGTCCTTCTCGAACGGCTTGACGAAGGACTTCTTGAACAGCTCCCCCCACTCACCGGCGAACGCGGTGACGGTGATCTGCTCGCCCTTGCCGCCGGAGGATCCGCCGGAGTCACCGCCCGTGTCGACGCTGCAGCCGGTGGCGACGGCGAGGACGGTGGCGGTGCCTGCCGACACGACGACCGGCAGATACCCGCGCCCGCGGGGGCGGCGAGGGCGGTAGGACAGGACGGATCTCATCGTTGGAGGGCTCCTCCGTGCGGGGTGGCGACGCGCTGCGGGCCGACCCATGAGTGATTGATCAGCGGCCGCTCGACAGGGAGGAACCGCGGCGCGGAGTGCCGGCGGGACGGGGCGTGACGCACTGTCTTCGCTGCCATGCCGTGCTCCTGTCCCAGGTCCTGGACCTGAAACGACAGGTCCGCGCTTGCTCCCGGCACATCCGTGTGCGCGTGGAGCCATGTCATCACCCGGGGCACCCCACCGCAGAAGGAGGGTTGCCGCCCAGCAAGCCGGGGCTTGTCGCTGGAACTCGTGACGTGGGAAAAAGTAACACCAAATTCAGCCAATCTGAAGATGATGTGAGTCACAGAGGTGATCACGCTGCGGGTGTGCGCCGACGGGCCTTGGGCCGCGCGGTCACGACTGCCGCACCGACTGCCGGATCGACAGCCTGCACACGCGTCGGCCCTGACCTCCCCGGCGGGCCTCCGAGCGGGTCCGGCCGGCGATCCGGCCTCCAAGCCCCTTGCTCCGCCTGAGGTGTTCAGACCCTGTCGGTGAAATAGCTCAGCGCCGCGTCGAGATGGCTGTCCACTGCCGCGAGAAGCCGCCGCTCGGAGCCCGCGCGGAGAAGGCCGATGAGCTTATGGTGCTCCTGGGCCAGGGAGGCCTCCATCGGGGCGGCTTCCGCCATGCCCGACAGGCAGATGCGGGTCTCCGCGACAAGCGTCGCGAACATCCGGGACAGCCGGGGGCTTTCGGCGGATTCCACCAACATCTCGTGGAAGGCGAGGTCTTGAGCCACGACGTCGGACAGGCTCTGGGAGGACGACACCTCCGCCAGCTCGTCGACGAGAGCGTCGAGGCGGGTCAGATACCGCTCGTCCTTGCTCTTCCACAGCAGCGAGGCCGCTTTGTGCTCGATGAGACGCCGGGTGAGGAAGACGTCCACCATGTCCCCGGGGCCCAGCTCCACGACGAACACGCCGCGGTTCTTCACATTGAGGAGCAGCCCCTCCTGGATGAGCCGCTGGAGAGCCTCGCGAACAGGGCCCCTGCTGATCCCGAACGTGGCCGCCAGCTGTGCTTCCCCCATCTGGCTGCCCGGCCGGAACGTGCCGTCCACGATGCGTTCCCGGAGTTGGTCGATGACCAGACTCGACGTGGTGCGGCTTGCGATCGGGACGAGTCCCTCAATCACCTGGGTCACGGCTCCCCAACTAGGCAAACGGTCATGGTCGACTTCACGAGCACGATCCGATCCGCCTGGTCGGGCGGGTCAGAGGCGTCGGGTGGGCGAGGGCCCGTCCAGGCCCTCGCCCACCCGACATCCACCTCCGAGGTGGCCGGCGCACGCCAACACCTCAGCTCGCTTATTGTCTACAATACACTGCTTGCTGCCGCTCATGTCGCGGAACGGCCCGGGGAGGCTGTCAACACCGGCGGATGGCGACGATCTTGGGTTCCGTCATGGCTTCCACCGCGTAGCGCACCCCCTCCCTGCCGACACCCGACCGCTTGGGCCCGCCGAACGGCATGGCGTCGATCCTGAAGTCGCTGCTGTCATTGATCATCACCGCTCCGACCCTGAGCCGCTCCGCGAGGTCGAGGGCCCTGTCGATGCTGCCCGTGAAGACACCCGCCTGGAGGCCGAACTCCGTGCTGTTGGCCTGGCGGACCGCATCGTCCACGGAGTCGAACGCGTTGATGACCAGGGCAGGACCGAAGACCTCATCGGTCATCAGACGAGTGCCGGCAGGCACCCGGGTGAGGACCGTCGGCCAGTGGAAAGCGCCTTCCCGACGGCCACCGGCACGGATCTCGGCGCCGCGTTCCCGCGCCTCCTCGACCCACGCCGCCACCCGTACCGCCTCCCGCTCCTCGATCATCGGGCCGACATCCGTCAAGGGATCCCTCTTGCTGCCCACTCGCAGCAGCCGGGTCGCGGTCACCACATCCTCGGTGAACCGCTCGGCGAGTTCCGCGGCCACGAAGACCCGCTGGACGGACAGGCAGTTCTGCCCGGCCACGCCGAACGCGCCTGCCACCACCGCCCGCGCGGCACGGGACACCTCGGCGTCCGCGAGGACGATCACGCAGTTGTTGCCGCCGAGTTCCATCAGGGTCTTCCTGGCCCCGGCGGCGCGCGCCACCGCGTTCCCCGTCCGGTGCCCTCCGGTGAAGGACACCAGGTCGACGAGCGGGTGGCTCACCAGCGCCTGCCCCGCCGTGCTGCCCGCTCCCGGGACGACCGCGAGGCGTTCGGCGGGGACCCCGGCGTCCAGGAGGACGGCCATGAACGCCAGCGCGGTGAACGGCGTCGTCTCGGCCGGTTTCAGCACGACACCGTTGCCCGCGACGAGGGCGGGCCCCAGCTTGTGCGCGATCAGATTCAGCGGGTCGTTGAACGGTGTGATCGCGGCGACCACTCCGACCGGTTCGCGCGTGTACCAACCGAGCCGGTCCTGGCCCCGGGGCGTGTCCCCGAAGGGCAGCGTCTCGCCGGTGAGCCGTCCGGCCTGCTCCGCCGAGAGACGCAGCGTCTCCGCCGCCCGGGACACCTCGGCGTCCGCTTCCCGTACGGTCTTGCTGCCCTCCCGGGAGATCACCTCGGTGAACAGGGCGCGGCGTTCCCGTACGAGGGAGGCGGCGGTCCGCAGCGCCTCGCGCCGGCTCCAGGCCGGCCAGGCCGGTCCCTCGTGCACCGCCGCGGCCACGGAGGTGACCGCCGCGTCCACGTCCGCGGCGCTCGCGTCGGTCACGTACCCGAGCAGGGCGCCGTCCTCCGGGTCGTACACCGGGAAGGAGGAGTCGCCGTCGCGCCAGACACCGGACCAGAACGCGCCCGCGGCCGGCTGCCAGACCGGCGGCGCCGATCCCGGTGCCACCGTGGCGGTGGCACCGGGCGCGACGGTCATCAGGTCACCTTCGTGAAGTGATGGGCGGACACCTGGTGGAAGTCGCGGTCGTCATGACTGCACGGGCTGATGTGGACCGACGCGTCCTCCAGCTTGGCGATGTCGTGCAGCAGCCGGTGGCGGACCTCCTCGGCGATGTCGTGCCCCTCGACGACGGAACTCCCGCAGTCGACGACGATGGCCGCCTCGGCCCGCAGCCGGTGGCCGAGCCAGCGCATCCGGACCACCTCGATCGCGATGACTCCGGGCACCTGGCTGATCGTCTCCTCCGCGGCCGTGACGGTCTCCGGATCGACGGAGTCCATCAGCCTGCGGAAGATGTCACGCACCGCACCGCGCAGCACCATGAGGATCATGATCGTCACGAGCAGACCGACGATCGGGTCGGCCAGCGGGAAGCCGAGCCAGACGCCCAGCGCGCCGAACACCACCGCCAGGGAGGTGAAACCGTCGGTACGGGCGTGCAGGCCGTCGGCGACCAGCGCGGCGGAGCCGATTCTGCGCCCCACGCTGATCCGGTACTTGGCGACGAGTTCGTTGCCGACGAAACCGACGGCACCCGCGATCGCGACCATCCAGACCGACTCCAGCTCCCGGGGGTTCAGCAGCCGGTCGACGGACTCCCAGCCCGCGACCACCGCGGAGATGGTGATCATGAGGACGATGAAGATGCCGGCCAGGTCCTCGGAACGCCCGTAGCCGTAGGTGTAGCGGCGGGAGGCGGCGCGGGCGCTCAGCGCGAAGGCGAACCACAGCGGCAGTGCGGTCAGCGCGTCGGAGAAGTTGTGGATGGTATCGGCGAGCAGCGCGACCGAGCCCGAGACCGCGAAGACGCCCACCTGGAGCAGGGCGGTCACCATGAGAGCGACCAGGCTGACCTTCAGCGCGCGGATGCCCTCGGCGGACGACTCCAGCGCGTCGTCCGTCGAGTCGGCGGCGTCGTGGCTGTGCGGACGGAAGATCTCCAGGAGGGCGCCACGCAGACCGCCGGGGTGGCTGTGCCCGTCCCCGTGGTCGTGGCCGTGCCCCTCGCCGTGACCGTGGCCGTGGCCCTTGTCGTGGCCGTGGCTGTGCCCCTTGCCGTGGCCGTGGCCGGGGCTGTCCTTGTGGTCGTGGCTGTGCGGGTCCGGCCGACCGTGATCGTGCCCGTGCCCGTGGCCGGACGCGCCATCGCCGTCATGCCGGTGTTCGTTGTGGTGGTGGCCGTCCTGGTGCGCGGTATCGGGCCTGTCTGCGGACATGGCTGCATCCTCGTCTCTCAGCATTTCTCAGTCATTGGTCCCAGTAGTGGCAGGAGACGGAGTGATCCGCGCCGGCCTGGTGGGACTGAGGCACTTCGGTCGCGCAGCGTGCGCGGGCCTGGGGACATCTCTGGTGGAATCTGCACCCGTCGGGCGGGTTCACCGGGCTGGGCGGCTCGCCACGAAGCGTGCCGAAGGTGGTCTCGGTGCCCGGCTCCTCCGGTAGCGAGGCGGCCAGCAGAGCCTGGGTGTAAGGATGGGCGGGTCGCTCGAACAGCTGCTCACGGGGCGCCACTTCGACGATCTGGCCGAGATACATGACGGCGACCCGGTCACACACATGGCGGACGACGCGCAGGTCGTGCGAGATCATCAGTACCGTGAGGCCGAGACGTTCCTTCAGCTCCATCAGCAGATTGAGGATCTGGGCACGGATCGAGGCGTCCAGCGCCGAGGTCGGCTCGTCGCAGATCAGGAAACGGGGCTCCAACAGCAGGGCCCGCGCCACCACCACGCGTTGCAGCTGGCCGCCCGAGCACTCCACCGGCCGACGGTCGAGGAACGACTCGTCGAGTCCCACCTGCCGCAGCATGTCCAGGATACGGGCGCGCCTCTCCTCGCGGGTGCCCACGCCGTGTTGTACCAGGGGCACTTCGAGACTGGTACCGAGCCGCATCCGGGGGTCGAGTGCCGCGTACGGGTCCTGGAAGACGAGCTGCATCGAGCGCCGCAGGGCCTTTCGGTCCGCGCCCTTGCGCCCGGAGACCTCGGCGCCGTCGAAGAGCACACGTCCCGCGTCGATCCGGGTCAGCCCGAGGAGGGCTCTGGCCAGCGTGCTCTTGCCGCAGCCCGATTCGCCCACGAGACCGAGGACTTCACCGACTTCGACACTGAAGGAGACGCCGTCGACGGACAGCACCTTCTGCCGCCGTCCGGTGAGCGAACGCGCGCCCGTCGGGAAGGTCTTGACCAGGTTCTCCACGCTGACGAGAGCGGGAGGCGTCGATGTCACGCGCTGACCTCCTCGCGTACGGGAACCCAACATCGGGACCGGTGCCCGGCGCCGCACGAGTGCAGGGTCGGCTCGTTGTCCTCGCAGCTCTTGGCGATTCCCAGGCCCTCGGCGACCGAACAGCGCGGGCGGAATCTGCACCCGTGGTCGAGCGCCCGGGACTGGGCCGCGCTGCCCGGAATGGAGTAGAGGCTCCCCTGCTCGGACCGGAGCAGCGAGGCCCGCAACAAAGCTTGTGTGTAGGGGTGTTGCGGATCGGCGAAGATGTCCCTCGTCGTCCCGTCCTCGACGATGCGGCCCGCGTACATGACGGCCACCCGGTCGGCGATCGAGGCGACGATGCCCAGGTCGTGCGTGATGAGCAGGACGGACAGACCCGACTCCCGCTGTTTGTTCCGGAGCAGCCGCAGTATCTGCGCCTGGACGGTGACATCCAGCGCGGTCGTGGGTTCGTCGGCGATGAGCAGCCCCGGCCCGCCGCTGAGAGCGGCGGCGATCATGACGCGCTGGGACATGCCGCCGGAGAGCTGGTACGCGTAGCCACGTGCCCGGCGCTCGGGTTCGGGGATCCCGACGTCCCGCAACAGGCCGACGACCTGTTTCCTCGCCTGCCGACGGCTGAGCCCGCGGTGCAGCCAGAGCGGTTCGGCGACCTGGTCACGTACCGTGGCCGTGGGATCGAGCATCGCCTTCGGCTGCTGGAACAGCATCGCCACCTGGTTCCCGCGCATCCGGTCCATGCTGCGTGGTGGCAGCCCCACCAGTTCCTGTCCTTCGAGCACGATCGAGCCGGCGGTGACCCGTGCTTCGGAGGGGAGCAGCCCCATCACGGAACGCGCTGTCACGCTCTTGCCCGAACCCGACTCGCCGACGAGCGCGACGATCTCGCCGCGCCCGACCGTCAGGTCGAGGCCGTCGACGGCGTGGGTGTGTGCGGCGTCGTTGAACTCCACGTGCAGGCCCTGGACCCGCAGCACGGTGTCACCCCGTTCAGGGGTGCCGTCGCTGTGTCGGCGCATGTCCGTTCTCCTCTCCAGGTACGGAGTTGTGGAGCCGGCGCCGCAGAGTCACCACGGCTTCGGCGAAGTGCTGATGCAGGGTGGCGAGCGCGGTGTCCAGCTCGGCCCCCGCGATCAGCCGGGCCAGCTCATGGTGTTCCGGCACCAGATCGTGGTGGGCGGGATCGGCCCCGGCCATCATGTGGAGGCAGAGCCTGGTCTCGGAGATCAGGGTGCTGAACATCCGGCTCAGGCGGTGGCTGCCGACGGCGTCGACCACCAACCGGTGGAAACGCACGTCGAGTTCGCCGACCGTGGACCAGTCGTCGTCCGCCGCGGCCGAGGTCATCTCGTCGAGTGTCCTGCGGAGCGCGTCCAGCAGTTCCGGGGAGGGTGGCTGGGTGATGACGCGGCGGAAGGCCGCGGCCTCCACCGCCTCCCGGGCGAAGAAGACATCGATGATGTCCTCCTCCGTGAGCACCGGGACGAAGACGCCCCGGTGCGGCTGGCTCGCCAACAGCCCTTCTTGGATGAGCCGTTGCAGGCTCTCGCGGATCGGTCCCCTGCTGACGCCCAGCCGTTCGGCGAGTTCGGTCTCGTGGAGCTGGCTGCCCGGCAGGAAGGTGCCCCGATGGATTCCGTCACGGAGTTGCTCGGTCACCAGCGAGGTGAGTGTCTTGCGGGAGACCGGGGTCATGGATGAGGTGTGCTTGATCGTCGGATCGCTCATGGTCATCGGACCGCTTCTTCCTTCGTCTGCCTGATTGGCGCCCCATCACTGCTTGTTGTCCCGTGGCTCCACCCCCTGGCCGATCAGGGAGACACTCAGCGCGGTGAGGAAGATCGCCAGTCCCGGCACCATCACCAGGAGCGGCATCTGCTCCATGTAGGGCTGGGCGTCGAGGAGCATGGCGCCCCAGTCGGAGTCGGGCGGCTGTACGCCGAGTCCGATGAACGACAGCCCGCCCACGGTGATCAGCTTGTGGCCGAACCGCAGGAAGCTGAGCGCCGTCAACGGCCGCATGGCGTTCGGGATGACGTGCCGGACGATGATGAAGGACCGTGAGCACCCCAGTGCCTCGGCCGCCTCGATGAAGTCGCGGCTGTTGATCTCCAGCGCCAGCCCCCTCATGAGGCGGGCGAAGGGGGTCCACCCCACGATGGTGAGCGCCGAGATCAGGGTGCCGTAGCCGGTTCCGAACACAGCGATGAGGAAGAGGGCGACCACGACGTCGGGGATGGAGATGAGCAGATCGACGACGCGCATCAGGAATTCGTCGACCATGCCGCCCACCCTGGCGCTGAACGCGCCGATCAGCGTGCCGACGACGACGGAGAGCAAGAGCGTGACGGCGGCGATCGAGACGGAGAACCGCCCCCCGTACATCAGCCTGCTCAGTACGTCCCTGCCCAACTGGTCGGTGCCGAGCCAGTGTTGACCGCTCGGGCCGGCGAGCCGCTGGGCGAGGTCCTGCGCGGCCGGGTCGTACGGCGCGATCCACGGGGTCAGGGCCAGGACCGCCACCATGACGACGAAGACGGCGGCTCCGGCGCGTACGGTCCAGGGCCAGCCCCGTACCGTGGCCGAGGACGACGACGCCGCTCTGCGTACCCCCGAGGTCGTCGGAGGCTTGTCATGGGGCCTGAGGTCCGGCGCTGGTTCAGTGAGTGCCATGACGGGCTCCCGCGGTCGGGTTGATCACTTCGCCGAGCAGGTCGGTCAGGGTGCTGACCACGACCGCCAGGGCCACCAGGCACAGCAGGCCGCCCTGGATGACGGGCACGTCCTGGTTGACGACGGCCTTGTAGACGAGCTGTCCCATCCCGGGGATGGCGAACATCACCTCGACGACGACCGAGCCCCCCAGCAGCCCGGCGAACCACAGCGAGGCCAGGGTCAGTACGGGCAGCAGCCCGTTCCGCAGGCCGTGCCGGACGAGGGTTCTGCCGGAGCTGAGCCCCCGGCCGCGGGCGGCGGTGATGTACGGCGCCTCCAGGACGTCGATCATCGAGGCCCTGGTCACCCGGGTGAAGTAGGCCAGGGGCCGGAGCATCAGGGTGAGCGCCGGGAGGATCAGGGACTCCGGCGAGTTCCACCCCGCCGAGGGAAGCCAGCCCAGGTAGCGGCAGAAGACGAGGACCAGCACAGGTGCGAGCCAGTACTCCGGTACGGCGACGAAGCCCTGGGTCAGAAAGGTCAGGCTCGTGTCGATCTTCTTGCCGGGCCTGGTCGCGGCCAGTGTGCCCAGGGGCACCGCGATAAGGATCGCGGTGCCCAGGGCGACGACGGCGAGGGTGAGGGAGACGCCGAGCGCACCGCCGAGGAGCTGTTCGACGGGCGTCCCGCTGGTGAAGGAGAACCCGAAGTCACCCCGTACCGCTCGGCCGAGCCAGCTCAGGTACTGGGCGAGAAGCGACTGGTCGAGCCCCAGTTCGGCCTTCATCGCCTCGACGGCGGCGGGGTCGACCGCCCGGTCCGACGACTGCGAGCGCAGGATCGTGCGGACCGGGTCACCACCGCTCAGGTACGGAATGAGGAATGTGAGCACGGACACGACGAACAGCGTGGCGATCATGACCACAGCCCGTCGCAGGGCGAATCTGAGCATTTCCTCACCTCCTTGATCCAGCCGTCAACGGCTATGTGAGGGCGTCCAGCGCGCGGTAGTACGCGCCGGCGAACGGCAGGAACCACGGAGGTCCGAAGTGCCCGGGAACGCGGGGGAAGTTCATCCCGCGCCAGATGTTCGCCTCGGGCTTGCCGTCCATGACGTCCGCCATCCGGCTGCCCATGTGCGTGGCCATCTGGACCCCATGGCCCGAGTAACAGGCGGAGTAGAAGAGGCCTTCGTGCTCTCCGGCATGCACCATCTGGTCCATGCTGATGTCCACCAGGCCGCCCCAGCAGTAGTCGATGCGCACGTCCTCGAGCTGCGGGAAGACGGAGAGCATCCCCTTGCGCAGGATCCGTCCGCTCTTGAGATCGGACTCCGGGCTGGACATCGCGAACCTTGCGCGACCACCGAAGAGGAGCCGGTTGTCGGGTGTGATGCGGAAGTAGTACAGGATGTTCTTGGAGTCGGACGCCATCCTGCGCGTCGGCATCAACTGGTCGACGACATCCTGGTCGAGCGGTTCGGTGACGATGATGAAGCTGCCGACCGGGACGATGCGATTGCGCAGCCAGCGGAACGACGACCCGGTGTACGCGCCGCTGGCGAACAGCACCTGGTCGGCGCGGAGCGTACCGACCGGTGTGGTCACGTCGTGCAGCTGCCCGCTGATCCGTCGGACCCCCGTCACGGGCGCCTTCTCCAGGATCCGCACGCCCAGCCGCTCGGCGGTGTCCGCGAGTCCGCGCACGAACTTCCCCACGTGCAGTCCGGCTCCCTGAGGGTCGGCCATGCCTCCGTAGTAGTAGTCGGATCCGATCTCCGAACGGATGTCCTCCTTGGGGATCAGCTTCGTCTCGTAGCCGATGAGGTCGTGCAGCGCCTCGTGCGTGCGCGCCAGACGTTCGTAGTGGGAGGGCCGGCAGGCGAGGTTGAGCTTGCCGTTCCGCTCGAAGTCGCAGTCGATCCCCTCCTCGGTGATCAGCTTCTCCACGGTGTCGATGGCGTCGTTGTAGGCGAGAAAGGAGGCCTTGGCGGTGGGGATGCCGTAGCGGGCGACGGCGGTCAGGAAACCGATGGCCAGCCCGGTGGTGGCCATCCCGCCATTGCGTCCCGAGGCACCCCAGCCGACGGTGTCCTGCTCCAGCACAGTGACCTGGGCGCCCCTGCGGGCCAGGTGCACCGCGGCGGACAGGCCGGTCAGTCCGGCACCTACGATCGCCACGTCCGTACGTCCGTCCAGCGCGAGGGCCGTACGGTCCGGGGCGGACGGAGCGGTGTCCAGCCAGTAAGGAATGGGCTTCACCGAGTTCTTCTTCCTCTCGTCGCGCCGCTGCGCGGGCGCGGGTCGGTCGGGGGTCGGGACAGCCTTGTCGCGGCGTCAGAGGCCGAGCAGTCCGGGCAGCCCGGTCAGGGACGGAATCTCGCTGTAGCCGTAGTACGAGGTGCTCGGCTCGTAACCGCGGTTGATGTAGACCTTGTTGGTGATCCGCAGGTCGTGGGCGGGGATGAGGTCGTAGCGCAGGCTGGACGACACATGCAGTACGTCGCCGGGGCCGCAGCCCAGCTCTCCGAGCATGTACTCGAACGCCTGGAGGCGCGGCTTGTACGCCTGGGCCTGCTCGGCCGTGTACACGGCGTGGAAGGGCGCGCCGAGTTTCTCGACGTTGCCGCCGATCTGGCTGTCCGCCGCGTTGGAGAGGATGACGAGCGGGTACGCGTCGGCGAGCTTGGCCAGCGCGTCCGGGACGTCCGGGTGCGGACCCCAGCTCGGGACCGAGGCGACTATGGTGTCGCCGTCGCTGTCGCGGTACTCCAGCTTCCACAGGGCGCTCGCGCGTCGCAGGGCGTTCTTGATGACCTCGGGGTAGGGCTGGTAGGCGCCGATGACCTCGTCGATCCGGTACGCCTCGAAATCGTCGAGGAAGTCCTCCATCCGGTCCTCGGTGACGCGGTCCGCGTACAGCCCGCGGGTGACGGCGGACATCTGGAAGTGGGTGAGGGTGCCGTAGCAGTCGAAGGTGATGTACTTGGGCCGGAAGTCGATCACGATGGGCTCCTTCTGTGTCTGTGCTGAGGCTGTGTCCCCGGTGAGGGTCACTTCGAGGCGACGTCGAGGTCGGCGGTCAGGGTGTAGTAGGGGTCGATGGAGTAGCCCGTCACCCGGCTGCCGCGTGCGACGGATTCCGTGTCGTGGACGAGGAAGACGTTCACGGCTTGGGACTGGAGGACGGAGGCGGCCTCCGACTCGATGGCGTAGCGCGTTTGCCGGTCGGTGGTGGTTCCGGCCTTGTGGATGAGGGCGTCCACTTGGGGGTCGCAGAAGTGCGAGATGTTGAAGCTGCCCTTGCAGCTGTAGTCGGCGGCCAGGAAACCCAGGGGGTCGGGCATGTCGCCGAGGTGGTTGCGTGACAGCAGCGTCATGTCGAAGTCGCCGGAGAGCATCTCCGGTTCCAGCGAGGCGTAGTCGGCGGTCTTGATGGTCACCGTGATGCCGATGGACTTGAGCTGGTCCTGGATGACGGCCGCGAGGTCGGCGAAGCCGGCGCCCTCGGTGTACGTGAGCAGCTGGACCTTGATCGACGATGGCTCGACACCGGCCTGGGCCAGCAGCGCCCTGGCCTTGGCGGGGTCCGCTTTCACGGGCTGCGCGCCGCTGGGAGCGAAGGGCTCAGTGGGGGCGAAAGGACCCACCGCGGGGCGCGCGGCGCCGAAGTAGACGGCCTGGTTGATCTTCTTGGTGTCGATCACCGCCTGGATCGCCTGGCGCACCTTCACGTTGTCGAGGGGCGCCTTCTTGTTGTTGAGGATCAGGCTGGTGGTCCTGGAGAGTTCCGCGGTGTCGACGCGTATCCCGCTGCTGCCCTTGAGGTCCTGCACGCTGGTGGCCGGCAGCTTCCTGACGAGCTGGGCCTCACCGGTCTGGATCTGGGTGGCCCGCTTCGCCCCGTCGGCGATGAAGCGCACCTCGGCGGAGGCGAGTTTGGCGCGCCCGCCCCAGTACGAGTCGTTGCGCTTCATGCGGACGGACTGCTGGGGAACCTCTTCGGCCAGGGTGAAGGGGCCGGTGCAGGTTCCTTTGGGCTCGATGCGGGACTTCCCGTAGGCCTGGGGCGCGAGGATGCCCGTGTTGGGTGTGGCCAGTCGCTCCGGCACCAGCGGGTCCGGTGTGACCGTCGTGACGGCGACCGTCCTCTTGTCCAGCGCTTTCACACCGGCTATCGCGTCCGGGCCGAAGGCGGCCGACGGCGCCTTCACCTTGAGGGCGTGCTGGAGAGCCGCGGTCACGGCCTTCGCGTCGAGCGGATCGCCGTTCTGGAAGGTGGCGCCGCTTCGAAGCGTGAACTTCCAGGTCAGGGGGGTGGTTTGGGTCCAGGACGTGGCCAGCATCGGGGCCAGTTCGCTGTTGTCGGCGTGGGAGACGAGCGTCTCCAGACAGCCGGCCTTCGACAGGACGAAGGCGTCGTCCGTCTCCAGGGCCCAGCCCGCCGCGGGGGCGAAGGGCTCATCGATCACGATGCTCGGGCCACCGCCGCCACTCTCGGCGGCGCCACCGCCGTTGTTCATGCCGCAGGCTCCGAGCGTGAGAGTCATCGCCGTCATCCCGCAGGCCATACGCGTTCTCTTCATAGCTGCTCACTTTTTCGATGAAGGTCAGGGACGCATGCCGGCTCCGGGGATTCAGCGCCGGTGGACGTTGACAAATCGCTGCGAGTGCCTTGCCGATGAACAGGAAACGTAGAGCCACACTCGGTCTGTTGTCTACAATCTTTCGTAAACAGTAAGTTGCTTACTGCCTTCATGCAGACCATCTGTCGGGGCGTCAGAAATCATCCGGATCCCCTGTCACCTGCGGTTTCATACCCGGACAGCACTGCGGCCCGCCGGGAGAAACGGCGGGCCGAAAAGTCCCGGCGACCGACGGCGGCCGGGAAGGAGTGCCCACCGCGGCCGTCCGGGAGCCCATCGTCACCGGGCGCGTGGGGTCTGCCGGGGCTGGTGCCGCGCGCCCGCCCTCGGGGCGGACGGCGCCATGCCGTCCGTCACGACAGTGTGGCGGCGATCACGGATGCCGCTTCCGCGATCAGTCTGTTGTCGAAATCGGCGTCCTTCTCATGGCGGTTCGACATGATCGCCATCACTATGGGGGCGGCGTCGGGGGGCCACACCACGGCGATGTCGTTGCGGGCGCCGTAGTAGCTGCCCGCTCCGGTCTTGTCGCCGACCGCCCAGCCCTTGGGCACACCCGCCTTGATGAGGTCGGCTCCGGTGATGTTGGTCCGCAGCCACTTCGTGAGCTGATGGCGTTCGCTCTTGTCGAGGACGTCGCCCAGGACATACGCGCGCAGGTCCTCGGCCATCGCCCGCGGCGTGCTCGTGTCCTGTGCGACGCCGGGCGTCCATCGGTTCAGTCCGGGCTCCCGGCGCTCCATCCGGGTGTCGTCGTCGCCGATCTCCTCAAGTGCCGCGTCCAGGCCCTTGGGTCCGCCAAGAGCGTCGAAGAGCAGGTTGGCCGCGGTGTTGTCACTGAAGCGGACGGCGGCATCACACAGCTCGCGGAGGCTCATCCCGGTCTCGACGTGCTTTTCGGTTACGGGGGAGTGGTCGATCAGATCGTCCTCGGCATACATGATCACCCGGTCCATCCCGTCCGGGGAGTGCTTTCGCAGCACGGCACCGGCGGCCAACGCCTTGAACGAGGAGGCGTAGGCGAACCGTTCGCCCTCGTTGTAGGCCACCTCGCGCCCGCTGCCGGTGTCGACGGCATAGACGCCCAGCCGCGCGTCGAACGTACGCTCAAGCTCCTCGAGGTCGCGGGCGAACGGCTTCGCCGCCGTGCGCGGTTTCGTCGGTGCGCCGGACGCGGACGGGGAGTTCGAGGAGGCGCCCTGGCCGCAGGCCACGAGCGGGAGGAGGGCGAGTGTGGCAAGCGCGCCAAGAGCGGTGCGCCGGGCACGGGTGTACTGCTGCATGTCCAAACCTCCGGGGCCCCGCACGCGGGGCGCGAAAGGGGATGGGGCCGCACTGCCCCATCCCGGTGCGTGGTCGTGAGTACGGGATCACCCTTTCCGCCGGGCGGCCATGCGGTCCAATACGCTCAGGCGCTGTTCCATGCCGAACTGGCATAGAGTTCATGCCGTGGATCTGGTGGGAGCGTGTCGCGCGTTTGTCAGTGTGAGCGAATACGGCAGTTTCACCGTAGGAGCGGACGCGGCCCGGATGTCCCAGTCGGTGGCCAGCCGCCGAGTCGCCGCCCTGGAGGAACACTTCGGTGAGCAGCTGTTCGAGCGCACGTCGCGGCGAGCCGTACTCACCCCGTTCGGCCGGGACATGCTGCCCGCGGCCAGGCAACTCGTGCGGTCGGCCGAGGTGTTGCTGCACGAGGCGGAAGCCGCCAAGCGCAAGCCGTGGCGGCTCGCGGTGCCCGGTGTCTGCTCCACGGCCGCTCTGGCGCGCCTTGTCGCCGAGGCGCGCGGACACGGAGTCACCCTCGATCTGCGTATCGCGGCGCCTGCGCGCCGCAGGGAGCTGATCCACTCCCAGCAGGTGCGTGCCGCCCTGCTCGCGGTGCCCGCGGACGAGGCGGCATGGTCCGTGCCGCTCGGACTCGCCGGTGCCCAGGACCTCGGCGTGAAGCGCGTCTACCTCGAGACGCTGCGGGTCGGACGGGCCTTGCCCGGCCCGGCCCGCCGTATCTGGATCCAACCGGAGGATGATGTGCCGCACATCCGTGACCCGTTGACACGGTTGCGCGACGCGGTCGGCCTGCGCCCCGCCCAGGTCGCCTCCGCCGCCGACCTGACGACCGCGGCGGCGGAGGTGCTCTGCACGGGCGACCTGCTGCTGTGTTCCCCCGCGCAGGCCGAGGACCTGGCCCTGAACTGGCGGCCCATCGGTGAGATCACGCTCAGCCGGGGGTTCGCCCTCGCCGCCGCCGGGGACGGCAATCCGCAGCACACCGAAGCGCGCCTGGGCGATGCCATCGCCCGCTGCCTCGGCGCCGGAACCCGGTCGGCCGCCCCGGACGGCGCCGTGACGGGAGGGGCGGCGGCGTGAGTACCGAGTCACTGCTTCGCGACATGCGCCGGCAACTGCACGACAGCGGTCTGCGCGGCTGCCTGCTCGTGCGCGATCTGCGCACGGGAGAAGAGGTGGGGATCGAACCGGACACCCCACTGCCCGCCGCTTCCCTGGTCAAGGTCCCGCTCGCGCTGGCGACGGCGGAGCGCATCCGCCGGGGCGAGCTCGACGGAGCGACGATGCTCGATGTGCGACCCGGACGGATCACCACGCCCGGCCCCACCGGGCTGACCCGGTTCCAGCACCCCGCCCGGATCGCGATCGACGACCTTCTCTACCTGAGCACCTGCGTGAGCGACGGAACGGCCGCCGACGCGCTGTTCGACCTCACCCCGCCCGCGCAGGTCGCCGGCATCCTCCTGGATCTCGGCCTCCGCGGCCTCACGGTCCGGCACACCATGCGCGAGCTGGCCGACACTCCTGTGGAACGCTTCGACGCCGCCGAGGTCCATCTCGCCCACGCTCTCGCCATCGACGCCGGAACCAGCGGCCGCGGACACCGGGTGCCCCAACTCGACACCACCCGCGCCAACACCGGCAGCGCACGTGCCCATGTCGAACTGCTCCAAGCCCTCTGGACACCATCGAAGATCGACCCCGAAGTGGCCGGGCGCGTGCGCGGTCTCATGGCCAACAACCTGATGCGCCACCGCCTCACTCCGGACTTCAGCTCCGACGCCACCACCTGGTCCTCCAAGACCGGGACGCTCCTCAACCTCCGCCACGAAATCGGGGTGGTCGAGCACTCCGACGGCCAGGCGTTCGCCATCGCGGTCCTGACCGAGTCACTCGTGCCGGCCAGTACCCAGCCCGGCGCCGACGCCGTCATGGCGCAGGTCGCCCGCACACTGCGTGACCACCTCCGGCAGCTCTAGAGTCCTCTCGCCGAGAACCTGCCGCTCATGCCGACCCCAACTCTCCGCCCCGGCTCTCCCGCAGCCCCTCGACGCCGCGCCCCAGATCGGCGAGGCGGTCGGCGAGGCCGGCCGCCTCGGCGTCGCCCGCCTCGCGCAGCAGCAACTCGGCCTGGGTGAGCCGCCCTACGATCTCCGCCAGCCGCTCCTCGTACCCCCCCGACGCGTCCTCGATCCGTCTCTCCGGACCGCCGCGGCCCGCGGGGGAGCCGGCCGGGTCTCTTTCGGCGGCCAGCTGTCTTCCCAACTTCTCTGTCTGCGCGGCCAGTTGACTGTTCTTGCGGTGCAATTCCAGAAATACGTTCACCTTGGTGCGCAGCAGCCAGGGGTCGATGGGTTTGGTCAGGAAGTCGGCGGCGCCGATCGTGTATCCCCGGTACGCGTAGTCCGCGTCGGCATCCGCGCCCGTCAGAAGGATGATGGGTACGTCCTTGGTCTGGTCGAGGCGCTTGATGTTCGCGGCGGTCTCGAAGCCGTCCATGCCCGGCATCAGGACATCGAGCAGTACCACCGCGAACTCCTGCCGCAGCATCGCCTTCAGCGCCTCTTCGCCGGATTGGGCCCGTACGAGTGTCCGGCCGAGCGGTCCCAGGACGGCCTCCAGCGCGACCAGGTTCTCCTCCATGTCGTCCACGATCAGGATGCCGGCCTTGTCGGAGGCATTGGTGCTCATGATTCCCGCCTCGGCGAGCCGGCGTCCCCGGACCCGGCCTCGCCGCCGTCCCCGCTGTCCCCGTCCCGGGCCCCGCCGTTCCCGTCCCCGGCACCGGCTTCGGCCGTCCCGTTCCCGTCCCCGGCGGCACCGGCCTCGGCCGTCCCGGTCCCGTTCCGCCGGTCCAGCAGGTCGCAGACGGCCGACAGCAGCCGGTCGACGTCCACGGGCTTGGGCACGTAGTCGTCGGCGCCGCTGTCGATCGCCTTCTCACGGTCGCCGGGCATGGCCTTCGCGGTGAGCGCGATGATCGGCAGGTCGGCGAGGCGTGCCGTGCCACGGATGGCCCGGATCGTTTCGTATCCGTCCATCTCCGGCATCATGACGTCCATCAGGACCAGGGAGACATCGGGGTTGCGGTGCAACGCGTCCAGCCCCTCGCGGCCGTTCTCCGCGTACGTCACGGTCACGCCGACCCGGCCCAGTACATGGGTGAGTGCGAAGACGTTCCGGATGTCGTCATCGACGATCATGATGCGCCGCCCGGCCAGCACACGGCCGGAGTGTCCGCTCAGCCACTCCTTGAGCCGTGTCGTCTCCGGCCAGGAGGCGTCCTCACTGTCGGTGTCCCCAGGGGCCCGTGTGCCGATCAGGCTGTCCGTACCGCCGAACGCACCGCTCGGCGCGTGGTCGGTGGAGTCCGGCGAGGGCTCGGCCCGCGGGGAGAGCACGGGGGGTACGGAGGAGGCCGCCGTGGCCCGTGGCGCGGACGCGTCGGGCGCGGGGCGTACGCCGGAGAAGGCCGAGGGCACGTAGAGCGTGAAGCGGGATCCCACGCCGGGCTCGCTCTCGGCGACGATACGGCCGCCGAGCATCCCCGCGATCTCCCGGCTGATGGACAGGCCGAGCCCGGTCCCGCCGTACTTACGGCTGGTGGTGCCGTCGGACTGCTGGAACGCCTCGAAGATGACGGGGAGTTTCTCCGCCGGGATACCGATTCCGGTGTCCTGCACGGCGAACGCGATGACGGCGTCGGCGTTGCGCAGCGTCTCCTCGTCGAACTGCGTCCCCGGCACGCGTTCGACCAGGAGCTGCGCCCCGCCCGTCGAGGTGAACTTCAGCGCGTTGGACAGCAGGTTGCGCAGGATCTGCTGGAGGCGCTGTTCGTCGGAGAACATTTCGCGCGGTACGTCCTCGCCGACGGTGATCTCGAAGGTCAGGCCCCGGTCGGTGGCGAGCGGCCGGAAGGTGGCGTTCACGTAGTCCAGCAGTTTCACCAGCGGCAGCCGCTGCGGGCGGAGGTCCATCCGGCCCGCCTCGATCTTCGACAGGTCGAGGATGTCGTTGATCAGCTGAAGGAGGTCGGAGCCGGAGCGGTGGATGGTCGCCGCGAACTGCTCCTCCTTGTCGGACAGCCTGCCGTCGGGGTTGTCGGCGAGCAACCGGGCCAGGATCAGGAGCGAGTTGAGAGGGGTGCGCAGCTCGTGCGACATATTGGCCAGGAATTCGGACTTGTACTGTGACGCGGTCGCCAGAAGCGCGGCCTTCTCCTCCAACTCGGCGTTGGTGCGCTGGAGTTCGTTCGAGCGCTGACGCAGCTCGGTGGTCAGGCGCTGCGATTCGGACAGCAGCGACTCGGTGCGGGCATTCGTGATGATGGTGTTGATCGAGACGCCGATGGTGTTGACGAACTGGTCGATGAAGGCCAGATGGACCTCGCTGAACCGGCTGAAGGAGGCCAGCTCGATCACCCCGAGTACTTGGTCCTCGTAGAGGACGGGGAGGATGACGACGCTGGCCGGGAGCGCCGCCCCGAGCCCGGAGTTGATGGTGATGTAGTCCGGTGGGGCGTCGGTGATGAGGATGGGCTTCTTCTCCAGCGCGGCCTGCGCGACGAGGCCACGGCCCGCGGCCCCGGCCGTCGGCAGCGGGTCCTGGTTCCGGCCGGTGCCGTATCCGGCGATGAGTTCCAGACCCTCGCCCGACTTCGCACCGGCCTGGGTGAGGAAGAACGCCCCGAACTGCGCGTTGACCAGGGGGGTGAGTTCGCTCAGGATCAGGTCGGCGACCTCGACCAGGTCGCGGTGGCCCTGCATGAGGCCCGCGATGCGGGTGAGATTGGACTCCAGCCAGTCCTTCGCGCGGGTGGTCTCGCGCAGATTGGCCACCATGAGGTTGACGTTGTCCTTCAGCTCGGCCACCTCTCCCTGTGCCTCGACCGAGATGGACGCGGACATGTCGCCCTGGGCGACGGCGGACGCGACCTCGGCGATGGCCCGGACCTGAGTGGTCAGATTCGAGGCGAGTTCGTTGACGTTGGTGGTCAGGCGCTTCCAGGTGCCGTACACCGCCTCCACCCGGGCCTGGCCGCCCAGTCGGCCCTCGCTGCCGACCTCGCGGGCGACCCGGGTCACCTCGGAGGAGAACGACGACAGCGTGTCGACCATGGTGTTGATAGTGGTCTTCAGCTCCAGGATCTCCCCGCGCGCGTCCACATCGATCTTCTTCGACAGATCGCCCTGGGCCACCGCGGTGGCGACCTGGGCGATGTTGCGGACCTGTGAAGTCAGGTTCGAGGCCATGAAGTTGACGTTGTCGGTCAGTTCCTTCCATACGCCGGACACTCCGCGTACCTGGGCCCGGCCGCCCAGCTGCCCTTCGGTGCCGACCTCGCGGGCGACCCGGGTGACCTCGTCGGCGAACGCCCGCAGCTGCTGGACCATGGTGTTGACGGTGTCCTTCAGCTCCAGGATCTCGCCACGGGCGTCCACCGTGATCTTCTTCGACAGGTCGCCGTCGGCCACCGCCGTGGTCACCTGGGCGATGTTGCGGACCTGTGAGGTCAGGTTCAGCGCCATGAAGTTGACGTTGTCGGTGAGTTCCTTCCAGACCCCGGACACTCCCCGTACCTGGGCCTGGCCGCCCAGATTTCCCTCGGTGCCGACTTCGCGTGCCACGCGCGTGACCTCGTCGGCGAAGGACGACAGCCGGTCCACCATGGTGTTGATCGTCGACTTCACCTCGAGGATCTCGCCCTTGGCCTCGACCGTGATCGTCTTGCTCAGATCCCCCTCCGCGACGGCGGTGGCGACCTGGGCGATGTTGCGGACCTGGGTGGTGAGGTTGTCCGCCATGAAGTTGACGTTGTCGGTGAGGTCCTTCCATACGCCGGAGACCCCGCGTACCTGGGCCCGGCCGCCCAGACGGCCTTCGGTGCCGACCTCGCGGGCGACCCGGGTGACCTCGTCGGCGAACGCCGACAGCTGGTCGACCATGGTGTTGACGGTGTTCTTCAACAGCCGGATCTCTCCCCGCGCGTTGACGGTGATCTTCTGCGACAGGTCACCGTTGGCCACCGCCGTGGTCACCTGGGCGATGTTGCGGACCTGTGAGGTCAGGTTCGACGCCATGAAGTTGACGTTGTCGGTGAGGTCCTTCCATACGCCGGAGACCCCGCGTACCTGGGCCCGGCCGCCCAGCTCTCCCTCGGTACCGACCTCGCGGGCGACTCGCGTGACCTCGTCGGCGAACGCCGACAGCTGGTCGACCATCGTGTTCACGGTCAGCTTCAGTTCCAGCAGCTCACCGGTGGCCTCGACCGTCACCTGCTGGGTGAGGTCACCGCGCGCCACCGCCGTGGTCACCACCGCGATGTCCCGCACCTGAGCCGTCAGCCGCGAAGCCATCGTATTGACAGCCTCGGTCACATCCCGCCAGTCCCCGGACAGCCCCTGCACCTTCGCCCGCCCGCCGAGGCGGCCCTCGGTGCCGACCTCACGGGCGACCCGCGTCAGCTCGCCCGTGAACTGCGACAGCTGGTCGACCATCCGGTTCACACCGCTCCCCAGCCGCCGCAGCTCCCCACGGAGCTGACGATTGCCGTCGTGCATGTCCACCCGCTGCGTGAGGTCTCCCGCCGCGACCGCGTCCAGTACGCGCGTCGCGTTCGCGACCGGTCCCACCAGCGCGTCCACCAGCTGGTTCATCGCGTCCACGTTCGTCGCCCAGGTGCCCTGGCCGGGGCTCGCCGCGATCCGCTCGTCCAGCCTGCCCTGCCGCATCACCTCCTTGCGGACCCGTTGCAGCTCCGATCCCAGATGCGCGTTACGAGTCACCAGCTGGTTGTAGACGCTCGCCATCTCACCGAGCACACCCTCGCCCGTGTCTTCCACACGCACGGTGAAGTCGCCGTCGCGCATCGCGTTCATCGCGGCCAGCAGCGGTCGCAGCTCGGTGGCGCGTATCCATTCGCCCCCCGGCGTGGAATCGGGCGGGCCGCAGGCGTCGGCGGACTCGGTGGAGCGACGGGGCGGACGGGCGGGCGGTGTGGCATCGGGCGCGGCCGGGTCGGGTGCCATGATGCCCCCCTTCTCGGCAATCAACCGGTATGCCTATTTCTGTCATAATATGGCAGCCAGTGAGTCTCATCATCCGAAGAGCCCAGGAGCCGCACGTGCGGTCTTCGTCTCCGCTCACGCGTGAATCGGTCTCGCGGGTGGCACTGCCCGGGAATGAGCGTGCGCCCGCCGCGGCCCGCGAACTGGTGCGCACGGCGTTCGCCGAGCGCGCCGAGGCGGCGGTCCCCGGGGCCCAGGGAGCCGACGGCCGGATGCTCGACGACGCCATGCTCCTCGCCAGCGAACTGGTCACCAACGCGGTTCTGCACGCCGGCACCGGAATCGAGGTCGTCTGCCGTTTCGAGGCAGGCGACAGTCTCACGGACGCATCCGATGTGGGCGGGCCTCTCACCGGACCTTTCACCGGGCCTGTCCCCGGCC
Source organism: Streptomyces sp. NPDC088116 (assembly GCF_044741745.1). Taxonomy (NCBI): domain Bacteria; kingdom Bacillati; phylum Actinomycetota; class Actinomycetes; order Kitasatosporales; family Streptomycetaceae; genus Streptomyces; species Streptomyces sp. NPDC088116. The sequence continues at coordinate 207,797 of NZ_JBIUTF010000003.1, forward strand.
TGGACGGTCCGGACGAACCGGTCCGGGAGAGTGTGGTCATCGAGGTGGTGGACCTCAACCCCACGGGCGTCGTCGACGGCGGGCGGAAAGCGGGACGCCGCGGCCGGGGTCTCCAGCTGGTCGCCGCCCTCGCGGAATCCTGGGGCGTCACCTACCACCACACCAGGAAAGCGGTGTGGTTCCGCCTGGACGACATGGCGCCCGACCTCGGGGCCGGGGCACGGAGCGCCTCGTTGGGCGCCGTCGCGGGCGATCCGGAGACCGAGGGCCTCGCTCGTGGCGCGCCGCGGCCCGATCCCGGCTCCGCCGAGCCCCTCGTCCCCGCCCCGCCGGGTGTCCGGCACGAGCGGTCCACCGAGTGGGCCGCCCGCGGCGGGCCGTCCTTCCTCGCCGAGGCCAGCGAACTCCTCTCCGGGCAGCTCGACGAGCACATGGTCGCCGCCCTCGCGGGACAGCTCCTGGTGCCCCGTCTCGCCGACTGGTGCGCGGTGTGGCTGACCACCGAGAACGGCGAGCTGCGGCTCTCCCGCGTCTGGCACACCGACGAGCGCCTCATCGGCGCGCTGCGCGTGGTGCTGGAGAACGACCCCCCGCCCGCCGGAACCGGCGTCTCTGGCCTTCCCTGGCCCTGGCCGGAAATCGCGGACCCCCAAGGAGTGGGCGGCTCCGCCCTGGCCTTCCCCCTCGTCGCCGGCGGCCGCGGATACGGCATGCTGCTCCTCGGCCGGGCCGGCGTCTCGCGGATGACGGAGGGCGTCGTACGGCTCGTGGGGGATGTCGCGCGACGGGTGGCCCAGGCTGTCGCCACCGCCCGGCAGTACACCCAGCAGGCCACGATCAGCCGGGCGCTCCAGAGCCGTCAGCTCCCCGCGTCCCTCGCCCGTATCCCGGGTGTCGACACGGCGGTCGTCTACGAGCCGCACGGCGAGGGGCAGACCGTCGGCGGTGACTTCTACGACCTGTTCCCCATGGGAGGAAGCCGCTGGTGCTTCCTGCTCGGTGACGTGTGCGGCAGCGACCCCGAGGCGATGTCCGTCACCGGTCTGGCGCGGCATCTGGTCCGGCTGCTGGCCCGCGAGGGGCACGGCGTCGAGTCCGTACTCGGCAGGCTGAACCTCGCCCTGGCGGAGGAGAGCGCCGAAGCCGTGGCGCTCGGCGGTGAGCAGGACCGGCCGCGCTTCCTGAGCCTGCTCTACGGCGAGTTGGAGCCCGACCCGGACGCGGGCTGCGTGCACTGCACCCTCGCCAGCGCGGGACACCCCCTGCCGCTGCGGCTGTCCGCGAACGGCGCGGTGGCACCCGCGGCGGGCCCTCAGATGCTGCTCGGCATCGACGAGGAGACCGAGTTCCACGCCGACACCATCGACCTGGCTCCCGGTGAGACGCTGCTGTGCGTCACGGACGGTGTGACCGAACGCCGCAACGGCGACCGGCAGTTGGACGACGACGACGGCCTCGCCGAGATCCTGCGCGGCTGTGTGGGCCTGGGCGCCAAGGCCGTCGCGGAGCGAGTGCGCCGCGCCGCGCACGACTTCAGCGCCGAGTCGGTCGACGACGATCTCGCCGTGCTCGTGCTCGAGGCGGCGCCGCTGCCGGAGCCCCGTCGAGTCTGACGGGAACACACAGCCTTCTCCCACGACTGCTCGATTCCGTTCCGTTCAGGTCCCGGTGCTCGCTCGAAGACCACGCGGGGCACACAGGGGGCGCGAACAGGTTGTCAGCCGGAGTCGAACGCCCTTTGTGGGCATGGGAGTTGGACTCCGAAGCGATCAGTGTGCCGGGAAGAGCTGGTGAATGCGGGGGACATGGATCAGCTCTTCCCGGCTGAACCATGATCACTGAGCGGCCGACCGTGTACATAGGGCCGAACAGCCCCATCCCGGGCCGACCGGCCCTACCTGCCGGGGGGCAGGTGGACGGCGGGCGGGGCCGGAGGCTGTCGTAGGCTGCTGCGCGAAGGCCGGAGCCTGTTCGACAGTTACCGGTGAGCGGACACAACACACCCGGGAGCGGCATGGCCGAGACGGCGCACACACCACCGGCGTTATGGCCCCAGCCGAGTCGTCCGGACCGGATGCACAGCCTTCTGGACGCCGTGATGAGCCTGGGCCGCGGCCTCGAACTGCCCGAGGTGTTAAGGGGGATCGTCCAGGCCGCGGTCACCCTCACCGACGCGGAGTACGGGGCGCTGGGAGTCGTCGGCGACGACCGGAAGCTCTCGGAGTTCGTGCCCGTGGGCATATCCGGCCGGCTCGCGGCGGAGATCGGGCAGACGCCCTGCGGACGGGGCATCCTCGGCGAGCTGATCCACAACCCGGAGCCGTTGCGTCTGACCGATCTCAGCCGGCATCCGCGCAGCTACGGCTTTCCCGCGCACCACCCCCCGATGCGTACGTTCCTCGGGGTACCGGTGCGGGTGCGCGAGGAGGTCTTCGGCAATCTGTATCTCACCGAGAAGCGCGGTGGTTCGGGCTTCGACGCGGACGACGAGGCCGTACTGACCACCCTGTCCATCGCCGCCGGTGTCGCCATCGACAACGCCCGTATGTATGACGAGAGCCGGCGCCGTGAGCGCCGGCTCGAAGCGCTGGGCGAGATCACCCGCACCCTGCTCTCCGGCACGGAGGCCGGGCAGGTGCTGCATCTGATCGCCGAACGGGCGATGGAGGTCGCGGACGCCGACTGCGCCGCCGTGATGCTCCCCTCGGTGGCCGACGGCGAGCACCGGCTGACCGTGGAGGTGGCCCACGGCCACGGCGCGGCCCGGGTCTGCGGCCTGTCCGTCCCCGCGACGGGCTCGCTGGCCGGGCTCGCGGCCCGTACGGGCATGCCGGTGGACAGCTCCGACGTACGGTCCGACCCCCGGGCCCACCCCTTCGGTGACGGTACGGATGACCTCCTCGGGCCCGTCGTCGCGGTGCCCCTCCAGATCGAGACCGGCGCTCTGGGGGCTTTACGATTAGGCCGCTTGACGGGGCGTCAGCCCTTCGACGAGACCGAGGTGGCGTTGGTCTCGGGCTTCGCCGACCAGGCCGCGATCGCTCTCGAACTCGCCCGGCGACGCGCCGAGTCGGAGGAACTGGCGGTCCTTCAGGACCGTGACCGTATCGCCCGCGATCTCCACGACCTCGCGATCCAGCGGCTGTTCGCCACCGGCATGACCCTCCAGAGCACCACGCCGTCCATCGCGGACCGGCCGCACGCGGCCGAACGCGTGAGCCGGGCCGTGGACGACCTGGACACCACCATCCGCATCATCCGGTCCACGATCTTCGATCTGCGGACCGTGGACCACTCGGGCCGGTCCGGTCTGCGCCGCCGGATGGCCGAGACCGTACAGACCGCCGCCCGTGCGCTCGGATTCAGGCCGGCGCTGCTGATCGACGGCCCGGTGGACACCAACATCCCGGACGAACTGGCCAAGCAGGTCCTGGCGGTCGCCGCCGAGGCCCTCTCCAACGCCTCCCGGCACGCGAGGGCCGGCCGGATCGAAGTCGCCCTGACCGTCGGCGACATGGTGAACCTGACCGTCACGGACGACGGCGTGGGCATGAGCCCGGCAGGTCGTAGGGCCGCCGGCAACGGGCCCGGGAGTCACAGCGGCGGCCTGGCGAACATGCGCACCAGAGCGCGACTGCACGACGGCACACTGGCCGTCGAGGCGCCCGAGGACGGCGGCACGCGCATCGTGTGGCAGGTGCCGCTGCCCGGCTGTGAGGCCGAGCACCGGACTCGTTGACCCTCGCGGCAAGGATCGGCCGGACAGGGCCTAGCCGCCGCCGCAGCGCTCCCCGTGCTCTCGCCGGTCCCGGACGCGTCCCGCGATCATCGCCGCCTGGATACGGCGGCCGACGCCCAGCTTGGACAGGATCGAGGAGATCCGGTTCTTGACGGTCTTCTCGGCCAGGAACAGCCGGTCGGCGATCTCGCGGTTGGTCATTCCCTCGCCGATCAGCTCCACGATCTGACGCTCCCTCGGCGAGAGCCGGTCCAGTTCGGACTCCGGCGACACCGGCGCCTCGGGCTTCCCGGCCGGCGGTGTGTCGTGCGGACCGCGTAACCGGGCCATCACCCGCGATGTCGTGCGGGGGTCGAGCATCGAGGTGCCGGCCGCCACCGTACGTACCGCCGCCACCAGATCCGCGCCGTTGATCTGCTTCAGCACATAGCCCGCCGCGCCCGCCATGATCGCGTCGAACAGCGCCTCGTCGTCGTCGAACGACGTCAGCATCAGACAGGCCAACTCCGGCATATTGGCCCTCAGTTCGCGGCACACCTCAATTCCCGCGTGGTCGCCGCCGCGGTCCTCACCGAGCCGTACGTCCAGCACCGCCACCTGCGGGCGTGTGGCGGGCACCCGGGCCAACGCCTCCCGGGCGTCCGCCGCCTCACCGACGACCTCGATGCCTTCCTGCGCGTCCAGCAGATCGCGTACCCCGCGGCGCACCACCTCATGGTCGTCGAGGATGAAGACGCGTACCGGCTCGGGAGGGGCGGGGGAGGCGGTGGGAGAGGAGGACTCAGTCACACGATGCTCGTTCGGTCGGTGGGCGGTCGGTGGGCGGTCGGTGGGCAGTCGGGAAGCCGGCGAGGCAGGAGGCCGGGAAGGCGGGAGGGTGAGGTGGCCAGGCCCAGTATGTCGGCTCCGCGAGCCCTGGCCGATAGGGCCGAACGGCCTCAGGGCCGAACGGCCCTGGCGCGGCCGGAACCGATCGCGTTCTACTCAAGTGGTCGGTCCTGCCCGGCGCCGCACGGCAGGAGCATCCGCTTGAAGGGACGACGCAGTCGCATGACAAAGGCATGCCACCCAGCCCCGCGGGCAGCCGCGGCGGGCCCGCGGCGAACCGTCGAGCTGGACAGCACACAGGCGTTGGCGCTGCTCAGCCGCGCCTCACTCGGCCGGATCGTCTTCACCCAGCGCGCCCTGCCCGCTGTCCGGCCCGTGAACCATCTGGTGGACAACGGCGAGATCATCATCCGTACCCACGACAGCTCCCCCCTGATCACACAGGCCGCGCGGCACGGCAGCCAGGGGTTCGTCGTCGCCTACCAGGCGGACGACATCGATCCGTTCAGCCATCTCGGGTGGAGCGTCGTGGCCACGGGCTACTGCCGTCAGGTCACCGACCCGTGCGATCTGCTCCGCTACGAGCGGCTGTTGCACCCCTGGTCGGACCGGCCGATGGACTGTGCCGTACGGATCCGTCCCCATCTGGTCACCGGCATCAGACTCGTTGACGCACCGCCCGACGCCCCGCACTGACCGGCGGGCGAAAACACGGCAAGGGTGGAAACACCGCAAGGGCGAGAACACCGCAGGGGCGGAAACACCGCGGATACGGCGAACACCGTGGGAGCAGTGCGCCCATGACATGGCTGTGGGGCGCGTACGCACGCGCCCCACCACACGACCATGCCCGGCCTCCGGCCTTCGCCCGGCGAGCGGGAAGAACATGTCCCCTCAGGGGGAGACGTCTCCCTTCAAGAGGACACGTCTGCGGAGAGGAGACCGACAAGCTCCTCCACGATGGCCGGAGCCTCACGCTGGAGCGCGGCGACATCGAGCCCCGCGTCGCCCAGGACGGACAGCAACGCCCGTTCGCCCACGGCCAGAACGACGATCTGGCCGCCCCCGCAGCGGATGACCACATCGCGGAGGGAGCCCGCGTCGGCCTGCTGCGCCATGCGCGTACCGAGCCCGAGTGTCGCCGCCGCGAGGGCCGATATGGCTTCCGGCTGGACAGTGTCCGCGTCAGCGGCCACCAGGAGGCCGTCGCCTGTCGACAGGACGCTCTCCGAGACTCCCATCACCCGCTCCCGCAGCGAGGCCAGAACATCGACGAGAGAGGTGACGGACGAGTTTGCGTGCATGGGTGTTCGCTCCTTGGTGGTGGTCCGGCCGTGGTCCTGCGATGGTCTCGTAGGGCGTCCCGGGCGTCCCGGTCAGGGGTTCAGAACCCGGAGCCGTCCGTGAGCCCCGACGGTCTCGGCCCGTCGGACGCTCGCGTCTCGCCGCGCACCTGGTGCTCGGGACGACCGCGAGGGACGCGTCGTGGCAGCGAGCCGGCCGGTGTCCGGGGCACGGCCCCCGCTTCGACGACGCGTGGGGCGGTACTCGGCCTGTCAGCGGGGGGCCGGTCCTCCCACTGGATCAGCTGGAGGTCGTTCATACGGATCAGATCCACCATGACGGCGAACAGCCCCCGCCCCAGGGTGAACGCGAGATCGCGCGGAGTGCGGCGGGCGTTGGCGACGGCGAGGACGGCCTGGTAGCGCCGCGTCAGCCGGCCGGCCACGCGGTCGGCCCGTGGCGAGGGCCGCATCCTCGCGCGGGCCAGTTCGGCGGGTGATCCCCACCGCTGCGACACCAGCGCGAGGCGGCGCGTCGTCTCTTCCGCGACGGTCTGCGGTGCGATGCCGTGCCGGGTCAGTACGGTCGGTGCGGGCCCGCCCACCTCCCAGCCGTCGGGCCGGGTGAGCGCCATCGCGAACGCCCCCTCGAACACGGTCGCGGCGCAGAGGACTTCCAGCTCGGCGGCGCCGACCCGCCCCTGGCGGACCAGTGTCGCGCCGAGATCGTCCACCTGCCGTACGGCGGTCAGACCGGCGGCCCAGTCCTCGTCGCTGACGCGCGCCGATTTCAGCAGTGCGGACTCGACCGACGGTGTCCCCGGGGTCTCGATCGCGCCGATCAGGCCGTCCCGCAGGTGAATCGTTCCGCCGGGTACCCCGGAGACGATCACGGTGCCGCTGTAGTTCTCCTGATGCAGGCGCAGCAGCTGGGCGGGAAGGTTGCGTGGGGAAGAACCGGCCTGCGCCGGACTCGGGGGAATGGGACCGCCGTTCATGCCAGCACGCCTTCCGCGTGGTCGTTCAGATGACGCATCGCCAGCGCGAGATTGGTTCCGGCACGGTCCAGCGTGGCGATCAGGAGCAGGGGGTCACCGGCCCGCCGCACGGTCTGGACCACGTGGTAACGACGCGTACTCGCCACGATCACGTTCTCCAGTTCGCTCCCGGCCCCGGCCCGGCCCACGTGATCCGTGATCACGGCCGCCAGTTCGGCGGCTTCCACGCCGTCCCCGACCTCGAGTGCGTCTCCGACCACGCAGTACGTGAGTCCGGTGACCGCGTCCACGAGCGCGGCTCCGGTGACTCCGGGAGTCCCGAGGAGCGCGGAAAGGGACGCCTCGATCGCTGACACGTGTACCCCTTCATATTAAGACAGATTACACAGTAGCCTAGTCTGTAACTTGCGCATGAGTGACCGAACTTGCGCATGAGTGACCGAACTTGGCGTCCTTTGTCCTCTGGCTCTTCCCTGCCGGGGCCGCGACTGCCTTCAGCTTTCAGGAACAGGACCACACGATGAACCTAGAGACCGCTCTCAAAGAGGCAATGAGCATAGAAGGCGCCCTCGGTGTGGCGGTGGTCGACTACGAGAGCGGTATGTCGCTCGGGACGCTGGGCGGGGGACAGGGCCTCGATCTGGAGGTCGCCGCGGCGGGGAACACCGAGATCGTGCGCGCGAAGGTACGCACTCTCACCACTCTGGACATGAATGACGCCATCGAGGACATCCTGATCACGCTCGGCAAGCAGTACCACCTGATCCGTCCGCTGGTGTCCAGCCACGGCTCGCTGTTCCTCTATCTCGCGCTCGATCGCGGGCGCGCGAACCTGGCGTTGGCCCGCCACAACCTCAAGAAGGTCGAAGCCGATCTGGAGGTCTGAGGGGCCTCGAAAGGTCCGAGGGCCCTCGACGTCGAGGCCTCCCCGACGCGTCGCGGCGACCGGCGTCGGCCTGTGAACGGCCGACGCCGGCCCGTGACCGACGTCGGCCCGTGACCGCGCGCGGCCGCGAACGGCCACCGTCGTACCCGCCCGGCCCCCCCGGGTGTCAGCGCGCGAGCAGGGAGACCGCGGTACAGGTTCCGCTCGCCGCGCCGACAGCCACCACGGCGGCCGTCACACAACGTGCCCTGAGCTGCCGGTAGCGCTCGGAGTATTCGCCGCGCAGCTCGGTGACGCGGTCCGAGATCCGGATGAGCATGGCCCGGGACGCGGCGGCCCGGTCGGTCGCGTACACGCGTTCCACGTCCTCACGCTGGGCGGTCGTGAGCCACGGCAACTGCTCGGTGAAACGGGCCGCCTGGCGCCGGATGTCCTCGATCTCCGCGCTCCAGAGCAGATAGCCCTCGATCTGGAAGAGACCACGGGCGCTGTCCTCCTCGGGGTTCACACGCTTCTCCTCGCTCCGGGACCGGAACGCCTCGGGACGGCTGTCCCGGGACCGATCGGACCGGTTCACCTGGCGGCGGCGGGATTGTTCTGGGCTTCGTCGAGCGACCGGATGACCGGATGGTGCAGATCGAACGCCGGGGACTCGGACCGGATCCGGGGCAGCGTGAGGAAGTTGTGCCTCGGCGGCGGGCAGGATGTCGCCCATTCCAGCGAACGGCCGTACCCCCACGGGTCGTCGACCTCGATTTTCCTGCCGTACTTCGCCGTCTTCCACACGTTGTAGAAGAACGGCAGCATCGACAGGCCGAGCACGAACGAGCTGATCGTGGAGACGGTGTTGAGCGCGGTGAAACCGTCGGTGGCGAGATAGTCCGAGTAACGGCGCGGCATTCCTTCGGCACCCAGCCAGTGCTGAACGAGGAACGTGCCGTGGAAGCCGATGAACAGCGTCCAGAAAGTCATCTTCCCGAGCCGCTCGTCCAGCATCTTGCCGGTGAACTTCGGCCACCAGAAGTGGAATCCGGCGAACATCGCGAACACGACCGTGCCGAAGACGACGTAATGGAAGTGCGCGACCACGAAGTACGAGTCGGAGACCGCGAAATCCATCGGCGGAGAGGCCAGGATGACGCCCGTCAGACCGCCGAAGAGGAACGTGACGAGGAAGCCGATCGTCCACAGCATCGGTGTCTCGAAGGACAGCGATCCCCTCCACATGGTGCCGATCCAGTTGAAGAACTTCACCCCGGTCGGGACCGCGATCAGGAACGTCATGAACGAGAAGAACGGCAGCAGCACACCGCCGGTCACGAACATGTGGTGCGCCCACACCGTCACCGAAAGTCCCGCGATCGCGATGGTCGCCCCGACGAGCCCCACATAGCCGAAGATCGGCTTGCGGCTGAACGCGGGGATCACCTCGGTGACGATGCCGAAGAACGGCAACGCGATGATGTACACCTCCGGATGGCCGAAGAACCAGAAGAGGTGCTGCCACAGCAGCGCTCCGCCATTGGCCGCGTCGAAGACGTGCGCGCCGAACTTGCGGTCCGCCTCCAGAGCGAGCAGCGCGGCGGCCAGCACCGGGAACGCGAAGATGACCAGCACCGCGGTCAGCAGCACGTTCCAGGTGAAGATCGGCATCCGGAACATCGTCATGCCGGGGGCGCGCATACAGATGATGGTGGTGATGAAGTTGACCGAGCCGAGGATCGTGCCGAAGCCGGAGAAAGCCAGCCCCATGATCCACAGATCACCGCCGACCCCCGGTGAGCGGACCGAGTCCGTCAGAGGGGAGTACGCGAACCACCCGAAGTTCGCCCCTCCTTCGGGCGTCAGCAGGCCACTCACCACGATGAGCGAACCGAAGAGGTAGAGCCAGTACGCGAACATGTTCAGCCGGGGGAACGCCACATCCGGCGCGCCGATCTGCAAGGGCATGATCCAGTTGGTGAACCCGATGAACAGCGGCGTCGCGAACATCAGCAGCATGATCGTGCCGTGCAGGGTGAACGCCTGGTTGAACTGCTCGCTCGACATGATCTGAAGGCCCGGACGGGCCAGCTCGGCACGCATGAAGAGCGCCATCAGACCGCCCACCATGAAGAACGCGAACGATGTGGTGAGGTACATCGTGCCGATCGTCTTGTGGTCGGTGGTGGTCAGCCACCTCACGACGACATTGCCCGCCTGCTTACGCCGTACCGGCAGCTCGTTCTCGTAGCTGTCGTCTGCCTCGGCCGACTCTTCCGTGCCCGTCGTGGTCACTGCAACGCTCCTCCGGATAAACGGTCGCGGGTGAACCCGGCAGCAGCATGGCGTTGCTTTCACCGGGGCGGTGAAACCTCCCGGCCTCCGGCGCGTCGCCCAAGGCGACGGCGTATCTCGTCAGGGGCCCTCTGCCGACAGGCCCGGCAACGAATCCGGCCTCCGGGCCGGTGCCCGCGCGCGGCAACCGCCACGACGTCACTTTCACCCGATAGGGCGGACGGCCCCGCTTCCCGTCCCCGGAGGCCCGTCCCGCTCCGCCCCCGTACACCCGGCACCGTGCGCGGGCGCGGTCCTCGCCGCTGGTGATGCCTTCCTGACGCCGTGCGGAGTACTGTGAAGTCATCGAGGGTATGTCGCCGTCGGCCTATTCGCCGGGGGCGTCCTCGATGGTGGACGAGGTCGGAGGCGCGGCCCTCCAGAAGGCGTGGTCACCCATGATCGCGACTGGCGAACCGACCGTACGGGCGCCCGCGTCCGCCCGGCCCTGGAGCGTCGCCATGAGGGAATCGGGTGGAGCAACGACGTATGTCCGAGGCAGATGAGTCCTCGCAGAGCCCGGTCGGAGCGATCGGCAGGGTCACCGTTCCGATCCCGGCCGACGGGCCCGGCGAGGTTCTGGTGTCCGTACGGGGCGGATCCGAGGCCTACGCGGCCTGGGCGGGCCGTCCGATCGGCAGAAACCTTCGCGTGATCGTCGTCGAGTCGATCTCGGCGCGGTCGGTGATCGTGGAGCCCTTTCCTTCCTGAATCACTGAAGAGGCATGTAGTTAGTAGGACAGGAGTCCGTCATGCTGTTCTGGCATGTACCCGCGCCCAACGAGGCGATGCTCATATCCGGGTCCAAACGGCAGGCGCAGGACACGCAGTTCCGGATCGTCACCGGGCACGGCAGCTTTGTCATGCCGATCAAGCACAAGGTCCGCATGCTGTCCCTGGCGCTGCGTGAGGCGGAGATCGTCGAGGACTGCGTCACCCAGCAGGGAATCCGCCTCAACGTGCGTGCGGTGTCCGTGTTCAAGGTCGGCGACGACACGGTGTCGATCGCCAACGCGGCCCGCCGCTTCCTGGCGGAACAGGAGCGTATGGAAGAGCTGGTGGGCCGGATCTTCGCCGGCCACCTCCGTTCCATCGTCGGCGGACTGACCGTGGAGCAGATCATCCGCGAACGCGACCGGGTCGCCCAGGAGGTCAAGCAGGGCAGCCACAGCGAGATGGAGAAGCTCGGCATCGTCGTGGACGCGCTCCAGATCCAGGAGATCGAGGACGCCACCGGCTACATCAACAATCTGGCCGCCCCGCACGCGGCCGCGGTCGCCAGCCAGGCGCGGATCGCCCAGGCCAAGGCCGACCAGGAAGCGACCGAGCGCGAGCAACAGGCCTCCGCGCTCAAGGCGGAGTACGAACGCGACACCGCGATCAAGCGCGCCGGCTTCCACGCCGAGACGGAGCAGGTCAATGCCCGCGCCGCGCAGGCGGGACCGCTGGCGGAGGCCAGGGCCTCCCAGGAAACCATCGAGCAGCAGACGGAGCTGGCGCAGCGTCAGGCGCTGCTCGCCGCGCAGCGGCTGGAGGCCGAGGTCAGGCGCCCGGCCGATGCCGAGGCCTACCGGCAGCGCACGCTGGCCGAAGCGGCCCGCGACCAGGCGAAGTTCACGGCGGACGGCGACGCGTACGCCGAGCGCACCCTCGCCCAGGCCCAGGCCGACGCGAACACCGCACGCGCCGCCTCCTTGAAGGACGGCAACCAGGAACTCATCGCGGCCAACCGCATCGTGGAGAACCTGCCGGCGCTCGCCGACGCGGCCGCCCGTGGCATGGCGGGTGCGAATCTGACCGTCCTGAACGGCACCGACGGCGTCAACGACATGGCGGCGGGGCTGGTGGGCCAGGGCATGGCCATCCTCAACTCGCTCAAGGGCGCGTCCCCCGGGGCCACAGGCGCCAAGGAGACCACGGGCAGCAAGCGGAACGGGGAGACCAAGGAGGCCGACACGGCGCCGAGCGTGAACGGAAAGCCCACGCTGCGCGCCACCGACTCGATGTGATGTGACGGCGCGGTGTGACAGCCGGGCCCCGGACAGGACCTGGGGCGTGTTGCGAAAGTGGCGCCGTCCGCCCTGAGGGCGTTGCGGGCCGGGCGGGACTTTCGCAACACGCCCTAGATACCGGGTACCTGTCCGGGGTCCGGCTCGTCGGGGGAGCCGCCGGTGGAGTTCTGGGTGGCCTCTGCGAGGCGCTTGACGGCCGAGAGGCGGCTGTCCCAGTCGGCGGCGACCCGGTCCATCCACCGGGCGGTGACCCCGAGTCCGGCCGGCCGCACCACGTACCGTGCCTCGCGGCCCTCCCTGCGGCCGGTGACCAGACCGGCCCGGTCCAGGACGGCGAGGTGTTTGACGATCGCCTGACGGCTGACGGGCAGTTCCGCGGCCAGGACCGTGGCGGTCGTCTCGCCGTGCGCGGCGAGGGCGTCCAGTATCCGGCGACGGGTCGGATCCGCCAGCGCGGACAGGACCTCCGCCACGGTGTCCTGCCCGCTGTCGTGACCCGGGGCGTCTGTGTCCCGGCCGGCTGCCGCGTGGGCGCCGGTCTCCCCGCCGGTTTCCGCCGTCATGCGTCGAGCCGCTCCACGTACTCCCGGATGTTCCCGACCATGTCCGTCCAGCCCTTCGTGTGGCTCTCCTGCGAGGCGCTGTCCTGCCTGTCCTCGGGGATGACGATATCGGCGAAGCCGGTCTCGACCACACGCAGCCTGGTCCCCTCGCCCTCCGGGGTCAGGGTGAACTCCGCGAGGGTGGAATTGCCCTCGGTGGCCACCTCGCCGGGATACGCGCTCGCCCAGCGGTACGAGAAGCGGCGCGGCGGATCCACCGTCACGATCGTCGTCGGGAACTGGCCGTTCGCGCCGTGGTCCAGGTGCATGATGCCGCCCGGACGCAGATCGACAGGGGTCGGCCGGCCCTGCCCGAACCACCGGCCTACGTGCTCCGGTTCCGTGAGCACCGCCCAGACGCGTTCCACGGGCGCCGCGATGGTGATCTCCCGCTCGATGCGGTCGTCGGATGTGGACATGAGAAGAACCTCCCGCTGCTCGGAACTGACGTGCAACTCCATGGTTGCACCACTCCGGCGGTCATGCAACCTGTGGGTTGCGTGACGGGGTGGTTCAGTTGCCGCTTGAGGTGATCATGCCGATGGTGACCAGCCCCAGGACCACCCACCCGAACCAGAGCCAGCCGTTGCTGCCGAGCACCGCCGTGTAGCCGGTCACCACGACCAGCGCGCCGACGGTCACCACACCCATGGTCTTCGTGGATCCGGACACGTAAGTCCTCCTCCGGGCAGGGCCGTGAAGCCCATCGTCGCCCGGGACCCGCGTTCCGCGCTACCGGCCCCTGCTCTGGAGCGAGGCGAGATAGGCGTTGTACGCCGCCAGTTCCTTGTCACCGTCCCGGTCGGCGGCCCGGTCCGAGCGCCTCGCCTGCCGCTGCTCCGAGCGGTACCACTGGAAGACCAGCGCGACCAGGACCAGCACGGACGGGATCTCGCTGAACGCCCAGGCGATACCGCCCGCCGCGTTCTGGTCGGCCAGGGCGTCGATCCCGAGCGAGGCCGGGGGAGTGCGGTACGCGGCGACCATCGGTTCGGTCGCCATCATCAGCGCGATCCCGAAGAAGGCGTGGAACGGCATCCCCGCGAACAGCTCCAGCATCCGCATCACGTGGTTGGGCCGGTTCGGCCCCGGATCGATGCCCATGATCGGCCAGAAGAAGATCAGGCCGACGGCGAGGAAGTGGACCATCATCGCGATGTGCCCGGCCTTGGAACCCATCAGGAAGTCGAAGAGCGGGGTGAAGTACAGCCCGTACAGGCTCGCGATGAAGAGCGGGATGGTGAAGGCGGGGTGCGTGATGACCTGTACGTACCGGCTGTGCAGAAGCGCGAGCAGCAGCTCGCGCGGTCCCTTGCGGCCGCCGCCGGCGACCGGCAGTGCGCGCAGCGCCAGCGTCACGGGGGCGCCGAGCAGCAGCAGGATCGGCGAGACCATGCTGATGATCATGTGCTGCACCATGTGCACGCTGAACATGACCATGCCGTAGTCGTTCAGTCCGGTGCACATCACCAGCGCCACGGTCAGCACACCGAGGGTGAACCCGATGGTGCGTCCGACCGGCCAGCTGTCGCCGCGCCGGCGTAGCCGCAGCACGCCCCAGCCGTACAGGGCGAGCCCCAGCAGGCAGCTGATCAGGAAGAAGAGGTCAGGGGAGTACTCCAGCGCCCGCCCCAGCGTGAACGGCGGCAGATCCATGGTCATGCCGTGCCCGCCGTGATCCATCCGTGTGCTCCCGTGGGACGTTCCTGCCACACCCCGGCCTGATTCGTGCCGGTTGTCCGCACCAGACTAGAACCGCCCCCGGCCGCTTCCGCGACCGGGGGCGGTTCCGGTGACCCGGGCAGCGGTGGTACGGATCAGAGCACGCACTCCGCCTCGGCGTACCGCTCGGCGGGCACCGTCTTGAGCGTCTCCACCGCGTCGCCCAGCGGCACCATGACGATGTCCGTGCCGCGCAGCGCCGTCAGCATGCCGAACTCGCGGCGGTGCGCCGCCTCGACGGCGTGCCAGCCGAAACGGGTCGCGAGGACCCGGTCGTACGCCGTGGGGGTGCCGCCACGCTGGACATGGCCGAGTATGACCGGCCTGGCCTCCTTGCCGAGGCGCTCCTCCAGCTCGATCGAGAGCTGCCGGGCCACCCCCGCGAAGCGCTCGTGGCCGTACACGTCCTTGCCGCCCTCGTCCCACTCCATCGAGCCCTCGCGCGGCTTCGCGCCCTCCGCGACCACGACGATGGCGAACCGCTTCCCCGCCGAGAAGCGCTTGCCGACCAGCTCGGTCAACTCGCCTATGTCGAAGGGCCGTTCGGGGACGACGATGGCATGGGCACCGGCGGCCATGCCGGAGTGCAGGGCGATCCAGCCGGTGTGCCGTCCCATGACCTCGACGATCAGCACGCGCTGATGGGACTCGGCGGTCGTCTTCAGCCGGTCGAGCGCCTCGGTGGCGACACCGACGGCCGTGTCGAAGCCGAAGGTCACATCGGTCGAGGCGATGTCGTTGTCGATGGTCTTCGGTACGCCGACGATCGGCAGCCCGGCCTCGGAAAGCAGGTGGGCGGCCTTGAGGGTGCCCTCACCGCCGATCGGGATGATCGCGTCGAGCCCCAGCTCGGCCACATGCCCACGGGCCCGCTCCACCCCGTCCCGCAGATGCGCGGGCTGCACCCGGGACGAGCCGAGAATCGTGCCGCCACGGGCGAGGATGCCGGCGACGTCGTCCAGGTCGAGCTTGCGGTAGTCGCACTCCAGGAGGCCTTTCCAGCCGTCGTGGAAGCCGATCACCTCGTCGCCGTGGTCGACGACGGCGCGGTGTACGACGGACCTGATCACGGCGTTGAGGCCGGGGCAGTCGCCGCCTGAGGTGAGCACACCAATTCGCATTGCCCGGGATACCTTTGCAACGTGGGCCGACGGCCGGACACCTTTGTACGGCCAGGTCCTCGCCAGCCTACCGGCGGGCGGGCCCGGACCGAACCCTGCGCCCGATTGCCGGACGCGCTCCCACGGCGCCTCCGGGGCCCTTCCGGATCTCTCTTCGGACCCGGGAGGGCACCCGGCCGGAGGCGCTGCGGGACGTCAGGCGGGCTGGACGGCCGCGGCGACCCGTTCGGCGCGCAGCGCCTCGTACCAGCGGTCGTCGGTCGGCGGCAGCGCGTTCACATCGAGGGCCAGCTTCAGCAGCAGGTCCGCGATCTGCGGATTGCGGGCCATCACCGGGCCGTGCATGTACGTACCGAAGACGGTGTCGTTGTACGCGCCCTCGGTGCCGTCGCCCGTGCCGTTGCCCCGGCCGAGCTGCACCCGCGCGAACGGGCGCGCCGTCGGCCCGAGATGCGTGATGCCCTGGTGGTTCTCGAAGCCGGTCAGCTGCGGCAGGTTCAGCCGCGGGTCGATGTCGGCCAGTACGTCACCGACGCACCGATCGCCCTCGCCACGCGTCGACACCACGTCGAGCAGCCCGAGACCGGCCTCGCGCTCGCCCAGGTCGTTGACGAACTCATGGCCGAGGATCTGGTAACCGGCGCAGACCGAGAACACGATGGCACCGTTGGAGACGGCTCGGCTGAGCCCGCCGTCACGGCGCAGCCGCTCCGCCGCCAGCCGCTGCGGCCGGTCCTCGCCGCCACCGATCAGGTAGATGTCGCCGGAGGTCGGCACCGGCTGGTCGCTGCGTACATCCACGCGCGTGACGCCCAGGCCACGCTGCTGCGCCCGGCGCTCCACCACCAGGGCGTTGCCCTGGTCCCCGTAGGTGCTCAGCAGATCGGGGTAGATCCACACCAGGCGCAGGCTGTTGTCGCTCATTCTCGTTCCTCCTCCAGGGGTCCGCGGGGTCCGTGGGGTCCAGTTCTCGGGCACGGCGTCAGTTCCCCACTCGGCGGCGCAGATCCTGGAAAGCGGTGTAGTTGGCGATCGCCTCGATCCGTCCCGGCGGCGCCATCTGCACGGCCTCGTCGGGCGTCTGGCAGACCCGGAAGTCCAGCCCGGCGACCTCCAGGCGCACGGCGAGGTCCAGCTTGCGGTCGCCGATGACGAAGATCGGGTGACCGGCGAGCCGGGTGTAGTCGACGTCCCACAGCCACGAGGTGTCCGTGCCGTCCGCGCCACGGGCGTTGACGGCGAGGATGACCGGGGTCGGCGGCGGGTCGATGAGCGAGAACGTCTCCAGCCAGCCCGCCGGGTTCTTGGCGAGCAGCAGCCGCAGGTCGCGGCCGAGGAACGACACCACGTCGTACCGTCCCGCCACGGCCTGCACCTGGTACATCCGCTCCAGCGCCACCTGCGGGGGCACCCCGAAGGTGGCCGCGACGGCGGCGGAGGTGGCGGCGTTCGCCTTGTTGGCGCGGCCGGGCAGCTGGAGGTGGATCGGCCAGGCCGAGCCGTGCGGGTCGAGGACATGGTCCCCGTGCAGCGCCCAGCTGGGGGCGGGGCGGCGGAAACCGCACTCGCCGCAGAACCAGTCGTCGCCCGGCCGCTGCATCACACCGCCGCAGGCGGGGCAGGACCAGGCGTCGTCCTTCCACTCCTGCCCGGCCGCCACCCACACCACGTTCGGCGAGGAGGAGGCGGCCCAGACGATCAGCGGGTCGTCGGCGTTGGCGATGACGACGGACTTCGTACCGGCCAGCCCCTCGCGCCACTTCTCCGCGAGCATCCGGGTCTCCGCGGCGCGGTCGAGCTGGTCGCGGGAGAGGTTGAGCAGCGCGATCGCCTTGGGCGTCGTGTCCCGGGCCACTCCGGCCAGGTACTTCTCGTCCACCTCGATCACGCCGAACTTGGCGTCGGAACCGCCCGCGAGCGCCGAGGTGATTCCGGCGGGCATATTGGCGCCGAGCGCGTTGGACACGACGGGCCCGGCGGCCCGCAGTGCCTCGGCGATCAGTCGCGTCGTGGTGGTCTTGCCGTTCGTCGCCGATACGAGGATGACGTCGAGATGCTGCGCCAGCCGCCCCAGCAGATCGGGGTCCAGCCTGAGCGCCACCTTGCCGCCGATCACCGATCCGCTGCCACGCCCAGCGGCGCGCGACACCGCCGCCGCGGCCTTGCCCGCCGTCACGGCCAGCTTGGCCCGCGGCGACAACGGGTCCGTGTTGCCTGACATCGTCCTTGGTCCTCCTCGCATCGGTCCCCGGGTCAGCCTATCGAGATCCGGCCAGGCGCCCGAACCGCGGCACCTGGCAGAAGGCCGGGGACCTCGTGGACCGTACCCTGATCGGCATGCGAAACCGTCCGATCCCCGGCAGTACCGGGCGAGTACAGGCCATGAGAATGCTCGGCGATCCGGTGCTGCACGCCCCCTGTGAGCCCGTCACGGACTTCGGTCCGGCGCTGACTCGGCTGATCGAGGATCTCTTCGCGACGATGTACGCCGCCCGGGGCGTCGGGCTCGCGGCGAACCAGATCGGCGTTCCCCTACGGGTGTTCGTGTACGACTGCCCGGACGACGAGGAGGTCCGCCATCTCGGACACGTCGTCAATCCCCGGCCGGTGGCGGCCGACGCGGACGGTCTCGTGCTGCGCGGGCCCGAGGGCTGCCTGTCGCTGCCGGGCATCGAGGCGGGCACCGAGCGGTTCGACCGTGCCGTGGTGGAGGGCGTCACGCGGGACCGCGCGCCGGTACGGATCGAGGGCTCGGGCTTCTTCGCGCGCTGTCTCCAGCACGAGTGCGACCACCTGGACGGCATGGTGTACACCGACCGGCTCACCGGCTGGCGGCGGTCCAGGGCGCTGCGGGCGGCACGCCGGGCGCCGTGGGGCGGTACGGGGGACGGCTCAGGGGCGAGGCCGTCGGCCGGAAACGGAGCCGGCACCGGACCCGGCTCCGGGGGCGCCGGACCGTACGCCTGACCGTTCGACGGGTGCCGAGCGCCCGGCACGTGCCCCGGAAACACCGGATCCGTCGACGCGCGCGCCCGGCGCTCAGAAGCCGGGGCCGCCCGCGCGGTCGGCGACCGCGGCCAGCCGGCCCCACAGCAGATCCGCCAGGCTGCTCACCAACTGGGCCCGGGAGCAGGGGCGTTCACCGAGCCACCAGTCGCCGGCCCCGTGCATCATGCCGACGATGCCATGGCCCCAGACCCGGGAGAGCTGCTCGCTGCCCGGCCCGAGGTCGACCCGCTCCTGGATGACCTTGGCGAGTTCCTCCCCGAGACGGCGCAGCAGCGGAGCCGAATGACGGCCGACGTCGAAGCCCGGCTCGGGCAGTTGGGTGTCCTCGGCCGGATGCATCAGGAACCGGTAGACCTGGGGGCGCGCCTCGATCGCGGCGAGATATGTGTCGAGGGTGGCCTCGACCCGCTGGCGCCGCTCGGCGGGTGCGTCGAGCGCGGTCCGCAGGGCGTCCAGCAGCGCGTCGGTGTGGCGCTTGGCGAGCGCCCGGTACAGCCCGCCCTTGTCACCGAAGTGACGGTAGAGAATCGGTTTGGTGATGCCCGCCTCGGCGGCGATGGCGTTCATGGACGCCTGGGGGCCGTCCCGGAGCACCACCCGGTCCGCGGCCTCCAGCAATTGCCGCCGCCGCTGTCGCGCCGACCGCTGCTGCTCGGCCTGCTGTGTGGTCTCCATAGGTGTGTCTCCCCGCCCGTGCGATTGCCTGACGCTCGGGCAACGTAACACCCTGCCCGCGGTCAATGGTGAGTGAGCCGTGGCTGGTTGACATCCCCTACTTACGAGTAACAGACTGTAGTTACCGCAAGTAACATGCTGGAGGAAAACATGGCCGAGTTCACGCTCGATCTCAATGACGACCAGAGGCAGGTCCGTGACTGGCTCCACGGTTTCGCCGCGGACGTCATCCGGCCGGCCGCAGCCGAGTGGGACGAGCGTGAGGAGACCCCCTGGCCGGTCATCCAGGAGGCCGCCAAGATCGGGATCTACTCCCTGGATTTCTACGCCCAGCAGTTCTTCGACCCCACGGGCCTCGGAATCCCGATGGCGATGGAGGAACTCTTCTGGGGCGACGCGGGCATCGCGCTGTCGATCGTCGGTACGGGCCTGGCGGCCGTCGGCGTCCTCGCCAACGGCACCGAGGAGCAGATCGGCACCTGGATCCCGCAGATGTACGGCGACGCGGACGATGTGAAGGTCGCCGCTTTCTGCTCCTCCGAACCCGACGCGGGCTCCGACGTGGCGGCCATGCGTACCCGCGCGGTGTACGACGAGGCGAAGGACGAGTGGATACTCGACGGCACGAAGACATGGGCGACCAACGGCGGTATAGCCAATGTCCATGTCGTCGTCGCGGTGGTCGACTCCGAATTGGGTTCGAAGGGGCACGCCTCTTTCATCGTGCCGCCCGGAACCCCCGGTCTCTACCAGGGGCAGAAATTCAAGAAGCACGGTATTCGCGCCTCCCACACGGCCGAGGTCGTCCTGGAGGGCGTACGGGTGCCGGGGCACTGTCTGCTCGGCGGCAAGGAGAAGCTCGACGAGCGTCTCGCACGGGCCCGCGAGCGAGCGGCGTCGGCGGACGTTGGCGGCGAGCGCGTGAAGAACGCGGCGATGGCCACCTTCGAGGCCTCCCGCCCGGCGGTCGGCGCGATGGCGGTGGGCACGGCCCGCGCGGCGTACGAGGTCGCGCTCGACTACGCGAGGACCCGCAGCCAGTTCGGCCGCCCGATCATCGACAACCAGGGCATCGCCTTCCAGCTGGCCGATATGCGCACCCGTATCGACGCGTCGAGGCTGCTGGTGTGGCGGGCCTCCTGGATGGCGTCGACGGGCAGGCCGTTCACCTCGGCCGAGGGGTCCATGTCGAAGCTGTACGCGAGCGAGACGGCGAAGACGGTCACCGCGCAGGCCGTACAGATACTGGGCGGCAACGGCTTCACCCGCGAGTATCCGGTGGAGCGCATGCACCGGGACGCCGCCATCTACACGATCTTCGAGGGTACGAGCGAGATCCAGCGCCTGGTGATCGCCCGCACGCTGTCGGGCATGCCGATCCGTTAGTGACATGGGCCACTGGAACGTGTCCTGAAAACGACGCCGACGCCGGAGCCCGCGGAGGGCCGGCGTCGGCGCCGGTTTCCCGTGGCGCGGGATCAGGCGGGCAGCTGTGCCTCGATCGCCGCGACGACCTCCGGGGCCTCCGGTTCCGTACGCGGACGGATACGGGCCACGACCTCGCCCTTCGGGGAGAGCAGGAACTTCTCGAAGTTCCACTGCACATCCCCGGCCGCGCCCTCGGCATCGGCCGTCCGCGTCAGCTCCTCGTACAGCGGGTGCCGGGTCTCGCCGTTGACGTCCGTCTTCTCCAGCAGCGGGAAGGTGACGCCGTACGTCGCCGAGCAGAACGTCCCGATCTCCTCCGCGCTGCCGGGCTCCTGCCCCGCGAACTGGTTGCAGGGCACGCCGAGAACGGTGAAGCCCCGGTCGCCGTACTGCTGCTGGAGCCGCTCCAGACCGGCGTACTGCGGGGTGAGACCGCACTTGGACGCCACGTTCACCAGGAGCACGGCCTTGCCCTCGTACGCGGCCAGGGAGGTGGGCTCACCGGTCAGAGTGGTCAGCGGAATGTCGTACAGAGCCATCAGGATCTCCTCGGTATCCGGTGTTCTCGCCTCATTGTGGACCCGCGGACGACGGCCCCGCCGGTCGGGGCTGATACAGCTGGGACGTGCCCGAAACCCCGCGTGAACCACAGCCCGGTGACGACCGGCCCAGTGACGACCGGCTGCCCGGCTCGGAGCCGGACGGCGCACCCCGCCGCGCCCGCGAGGTCCGGTGCCGTATGTGCGGCAGGCCGCTCACCGGTACGGCATCGCGCCGCACCGGCCTCGGCCCCGCCTGCGACGCCAAACTCCACCCGCCCGCCCCGGACATCAGGACCCGGCGGCGGGACGCCGAACAGGACCCGCTGCCGGGCGTCGAGTGACCGGACGGGCCCCGGCCGGCGGCCGACGGGCCCCGGAGCGCGGCTACTTCGCCTCGTCGTGGGCTACTTCGCCTCGTCGTGCTTGCGGAACAGGCCCTCCTGCACCACCGACACCAGGAGCCGGCCCTCCCGGTCGTAGATCCGGCCCCGGGCCAGTCCCCGGCCGCCGATCGCGATCGGCGACTCCTGGTCGTACAGGAACCACTCGTCCGCGCGGAACGGACGGTGGAACCACATCGCGTGGTCCAGCGACGCCATGTCGAAGCCGCGCGGCCCCCACAACGGCTCCACCGGGATGCGTACCGCGTCCAGGAGCGTCATGTCGCTCGCGTACGTCAGCGCGCAGGTGTGCACCAGCGGATCGTCGCCCAGCGGGCCCACCGCGCGCATCCACACCGCGCTGCGCGGGTCCGCGTCCTTGACCTCTTCCGGCGTCCAGCGCAGCCGGTCCACGTAGCGGATGTCGAAAGGCTGGCGCCGGACCATCCGCTCCAGCGGCTGGGGCAGTTGGCCCAGATGCTCGCGCACCTCGTCCGAGACCGTGGGCAGCGTCTCGGGGTCCGGGAAGTCGAGCCGCGGCGGCAGCTGGTGCTCGAAGTCGCCCTTCTCCGGGCGGTGGAAGGAGGCCGTCAGATTGAAGATCGTGCGGCCCTGCTGGACGGCGGTGACCCGGCGGGTGGTGAACGACCGGCCGTCCCGGATCCGTTCCACCTGGTAGACGATCGGGACGCCCGGCCGGCCCGGCCGCAGGAAGTACGCGTGCAGCGAGTGGACCGGGCGGTCGCCCTCGGTGGTGCGGCCGGCCGCGACCAGCGCCTGGCCCGCGACCTGCCCGCCGAAGACCCGTTGCAGGGATTCCTCGGGGCTGCGCCCGCGGAAGATGTCGACCTCGATCCGCTCCAGATCGAGCAGATCCACCAGTCTCTCGGCGGGGTTCGTCATGTTCGCTGTTCTCCCGTTCTCGGAGCGTTCAGGCGTCGGAGCGCCGGAGCGTCTCAGTGCTGGCCCACCGACGTGACACGCACGACGGCCAGGCCTTCCTCGTCGGAGGCGGCGAGATCGACTTCCGCGCTGATGCCCCAGTCATGATCGCCGTTGGGGTCGGCGAAGGTCTGCCGGACCCGCCACAGGCCGTGCTCCGGATCCTCCTCGATGGCGAGCAGCTTGGGCCCGCGGGCATCGGGGCCGGTGCCCAGGTCCTCGTACTCGTCCCAGTACGCGTCCATCGCGTCGCCCCAGGCGTCCTCGTCCCAGCCCGACTCGTTGTCCAGCGCGCCCAGCTCCGCCACCTTGTCCAGGGCGGCCAGTTCGACCCGGCGGAACATCGCGTTGCGGACCAGGACCCGGAAGGCACGGGCGTTGGCCGTGACCGGCCTGACCTGGTCGGCCTTCTCCTGGGCCTGCTCGGCCGTCTCCACCTCGGGGTTGGCCAGCTGCTCCCACTCGTCGAGCAGGCTGGAGTCGACCTGCCGGACCATCTCGCCGAGCCAGGCGGTGAGATCCTCCAGGTCCTCCGACTTGAGGTCGTCCGGAATGGTGTGTTCCAGCGCCTTGAACGCGCCCGCCAGATAGCGCAGCACAATGCCCTCGGTACGGGCGAGCTCGTAGAAGGAGGTGAACTCCGTGAAGGACAGCGCCCGTTCGTACATGTCCCGGATCACCGACTTGGGCGAGACGGGATGGTCACCGACCCACGGGTGACTCGTGCGGTACGTGTTGTACGCGTGGACGAGCAGCTCCTCCAGGGGCCTGGGGTACGTGACGTCCTGGAGCCGCTCCATCCGGTCCTCGTACTCGACGCCGTCGGCCTTCATGGCGGCCACCGCCTCGCCCCGCGCCTTGTTCTGCTGGGCCGCGAGGATCTGCCGGGGGTCGTCCAGCGTGGACTCCACGACGGAGACCATGTCCAGGGCGTACGAAGGCGATTCGGGATCCAGCAGCTCGAACGAGGCCAGCGCGAACGTGGACAGCGGCTGATTGAGCGCGAAGTCCTGCTGGAGGTCGACGGTGAGCCGGACGACCCGGCCCTCCGCGTCCGGCGTCTCCAGCCGCTCCACCACCCCGCCGTCCAGCAGCGAACGGTAGATGGCGATCGCCCGCCGGATATGACGCAGCTGCTGCTTGCGCGGCTCGTGGTTGTCCTCCAGCAGATGGCGCATCGCGTCGAAGGCGTTGCCCGGCCGGGCGATGACCGACAGCAGCATGGTGTGCGTGACACGGAAACGCGAGGTCAGCGGCTCGGGATCGGAGCCGATGAGCTTCTCGAACGTGGTGTCCGACCAGGCGACAAAGCCCTCGGGAGCCTTCTTGCGCACCACCTTGCGGCGCTTCTTCGGATCGTCGCCCGCCTTGGCCAGCGACTTCTCGTTCTCCACGACATGCTCCGGCGCCTGCGCCACCACGAAGCCCGCCGTGTCGAATCCGGCCCGGCCCGCCCGGCCCGCGATCTGGTGGAACTCCCGGGCGCGCAGGGTGCGTACGCGCGTGCCGTCGTACTTGGTGAGCGCGGTGAACAGCACCGTACGGATCGGGACGTTGACGCCGACGCCCAGGGTGTCCGTACCGCAGATGACCTTCAGCAGGCCCGCCTGGGCGAGCTTCTCCACCAGGCGGCGGTACTTGGGCAGCATGCCCGCGTGGTGCACCCCGATGCCGTGGCGTACGTAGCGGGACAGATTGCGGCCGAACTTGGTGGTGAAACGGAAATTGCCGATCAGCTCGGCGATCCGGTCCTTCTCCTCGCGCGTGCACATGTTGATGCTCATCAGGGACTGCGCCCGCTCGACGGCGGCGGCCTGGGTGAAATGCACGATGTAGACCGGTGCCTGCTTGGTCTCCAGCAGTTCGGTCAGCGTCTCGGTGATCGGGGTGAGGCGGTATTCGTACGAGAGGGGGACCGGCCGGGTGGCGGACCGTACGACGGAGGTCGGCCGGCCCGTGCGGCGGGTCAGGTCCTCCTCGAAGCGGGAGACGTCGCCGAGGGTCGCCGACATCAGGACGAACTGCGCCTGGGGCAGTTCCAGGATGGGGATCTGCCAGGCCCAGCCGCGGTCCGGCTCCGCGTAGAAGTGGAACTCGTCCATCACGACCTGGCCGATGTCGGCGTGCTTGCCGTCACGCAGCGCGATGGACGCCAGTACCTCGGCGGTGCAGCAGATCACCGGGGCGTCGGCGTTGACGGAGGCGTCGCCGGTCAGCATGCCGACGTTCTCGGTGCCGAAGAGCTTGCACAGGTCGAAGAACTTCTCCGAGACCAGCGCCTTGATCGGCGCGGTGTAGAAGGTGACCTTGTCCTGAGCCAGCGCGGTGAAGTGCGCACCCGCCGCGACCAGGCTCTTTCCCGATCCGGTGGGGGTGGAAAGGATCACATTGGCCCCGGAGACCACCTCGATCAGCGCCTCCTCCTGAGCCGGATAGAGCGTGATGCCCTGGCCCTCGGCCCAGGAGGAGAAAGCCTCGAAGAGGGCATCGGGGTCGGCATCCGGCGGCAGCTGATCGATAAGGGTCACGCCCCCCATCTTGCCTGCCTTACCCCTGGAACCGGGAACTGGACGACTGAGCGAAGATCACGGACGATACGCTGCGGTGGCAACTGTGCTTCACCGCACAGTTCTTCACGGCAAACGGCTGCCGCACGACAGCGGCGGCCGCACGACAACGACGGCTGCGGGCGACGGCAGCTGCACAACAACTGCGGACAATTGCATTGGGGCGGGTACGACCATGATGGGACCGGCACACTCTCTGTCAGGGGCGGCGGCCTGGCTGGGGGCGGGTGCCGCGGCTGCCGCCGCCGGCTACGCGATGCCGTGGCCGGTCCTGGTCGCCGGCGCGCTGATCTGCGCGGGCGC
This sequence comes from Streptomyces sp. NPDC088116, assembly GCF_044741745.1. Lineage (NCBI taxonomy): Bacteria > Bacillati > Actinomycetota > Actinomycetes > Kitasatosporales > Streptomycetaceae > Streptomyces > Streptomyces sp. NPDC088116. Next base: position 233,150 of record NZ_JBIUTF010000003.1, read on the forward strand.
CGCGCTCGCCCCCGACCTGGACCACAAGGCCGCGACGATCTCCCGGGCGTTCGGCCCGGTCTCGCGGACGCTCTGCGAAGTCGTCGACAAACTGTCGTACGCCGTCTACAAGGCGACCAAGAAGCAGGGCGACCCCCGCAGGACCGGCGGTCACCGCACGCTGACGCACACCTGGCTCTGGGCCGTGATGATCGGCGCGGGTGCCTCGGCGGTCGCGTACGCGGGCGGTCGCTGGGGAGTCCTCGCGATCCTCTTCATACACATGGTGCTCGCCGTGGAAGGACTGCTGTGGCGGGCCGCCCGGGTCTCCAGCGACATCCTTGTCTGGCTGCTCGGCGCCACCAGCGCGTGGATGCTGGCGGGCATACTCGACCAGCCGGGCAACGGGGCGAACTGGCTGTTCACCGAACCGGGCCAGGAGTACCTCTGGCTGGGGCTCCCGATCGTCCTGGGCGCGCTCGTGCACGACATCGGCGACGCGCTGACGGTGTCGGGCTGCCCGATCCTGTGGCCCATACCGGTGGGCCGCAAGCGCTGGTACCCGCTGGGCCCGCCGAAGGCGATGCGGTTCCGGGCCGGTGCCTGGGTCGAGGTCAAGGTGCTGATGCCGGTGTTCATGCTGCTGGGCGGGATAGGCGGCGCGGCGGCGCTGGGCTTCATCTGAGCGGTGGCGTATCCCCGGGCGGCCCGGGAACCAGGGCGAATCCCCGGGTTCCCGGGCCGCCCGGCTGTGGCCCCGCCGAGTCACAGCCGGGCGGGGCGGCCTACTTCCCGGCCTTCTCGCTCGCGCCGGTCCCTCCGGCCTCCGGAACCGTCCCTTCGCCGAGTCCCGCCGCGGCGGGGTTGAGCACGCGCGAGAGGAAGGACCGGGTGCGGGCGTGGCTGGGCGCGCCGATCACCCGCTCCGGTGTGCCCTCCTCGACGATGACCCCGCCGTCCATGAAGACGACCTGGTCCGCCACCTCCCTGGCGAAACTCATCTCGTGCGTGACGACGAGCATCGTCATGCCCTCGTCGGCGAGTGAGCGCATCACGGCGAGGACGTCCCCGACCAGCTCCGGGTCGAGCGCGGAGGTGGGCTCGTCGAAGAGCATCAGCTCCGGGTCCATGGCCAGCGCCCGCGCGATGGCGACCCGCTGCTGCTGACCGCCGGACAACTGCGCCGGGTAGGCGGACTCCTTGCCGGTCAGGCCCACTCGGGCCAGCCGGTCGTGGGCGATCCGCGTGGCCTCCGCCTTGCCGCGGCCGAGCACCCGGCGTTGTGGCAGCGTCAGGTTCTGCACCGCTGTGAGGTGCGGAAAGAGGTTGAACGACTGGAAGACCATGCCGATCCGCCGGCGCACCTGGTCGATGTCCACATCCGGGTCGGTGACCTCGGTGCCGGCGACTTCGATCGTCCCCGAGGTCGGCTCCTCCAACAGGTTCACACAGCGCAGCAGTGTCGACTTGCCCGAGCCGGACGGCCCGATGACGCATACGACCTCGCCCCGGGCGACCGTGAAGTCGATGCCCGCGAGCACCTCCACCGCACCGAACGACTTGTGCAGGCCCCGCACTTCGATCGCCGGTGTGTCCACCGTCGCCGGTCCGTCCGCCGTAGTAGCCGTCGTCACCGCTCTCACCTCGCCCTCGCCGTACGTGCTTCGAGCCGCCGGACCAGATGGCCGAGCGGCAGGGTGATGACCAGATAACAGAGTCCGGCGACGAGAATCGGCGTCAGGCTGCGGTTCTGGTTCAGCGCGTCCCGGCCGAATTTGGCCAGCTCGTACTGGGACAGCGAGAGGCCCAGCAGATACACCAGGGACGAATCCTTCGTCAGCAGGATCAATTCATTGGTGAGCGGCGGCAGTACGATGCGCAGCGCCTGCGGGATGACGATGGACACCATGGCCCGGCCCTGCGACATACCGAGCGAACGCGCCGCTTCCGTCTGCCCCTTGGGAACCGCCTGGATTCCCGCCCGCATCGTCTCCGCCATATAGGCGGCGCCGACGAGGCCGAGGGCCAGCATCACGGTCACATACTGGTTGAGGGCCACCTGGAAGGCGAGCGGGACACCGAACCCGAGGGCGATGAAGACCAACAGGGCGGGAATGCCGCGGAAGAACTCGATATAGGCGACGGCCAGCCAGCGGTACGGCGGGACCTGGGACAGCCGCATCAGCGCGAGGAGAAGGCCCAGAGTCAGTCCGAAACCGAAACCGAGCAATGTGTAGATGACGGTGTTGACAAGGGCGGTCGTGATGATGCCGGGGAACTGGGCCTTGGCCACACCGACATCGAAGAACGCCCGGCGTATCTCACCCCAGTCGGCGGCCAGTGCGAGGACGAGCAACACGGCGGCCAGCACGGCGTACTGGACACCACGGATGACCTGGATTCGCTGTCGACGGGACAGGGATTTCGGACGGGACGCGGTCATAGGACGGGACGTGGACATCGGTGGTCGACGCCTCACTTCTTCGGAGCGGCGGGGAACCACTTCGCGTAGATGCGGTCGTAACGCCCGTCGTCCCGGGCCTTTTTGATCACCGTGTCGATTTCCTTGCGCAAGGCGTCATTTCCGGTACGCACCCCGAAGCCGTACTTCTCACCCGTCTCGAACTCGGCGGTGACTTCGGTGTCCGGGTTCTTCCGTACGTATTCGAAGAGCACCCCGTTGTCATTGACGGCGGCGTCCACCTGACCGGTCTTCACGGCCGTGAGCAGCAGGGCCACATCCTCGAACTGTACGGTCGTCACCCCCGGTGCGTTCTTCTGCGCGTAGGTCTCACCCGTGGTGCCCTGCTGGACGCCGAGCTTCTTTCCCTTGAGGCTCGCCAGCGATGTGAAGGAAGAGCCCTTCTTGGCGACCAGGGCCTGGGTGGCATCGAAATAGGGGGCGGAGAAGTCCAGATTCTTCGCCCGTACCGGCGTGATCGTCATGCCCGCCGCGGCCAGATCGCACTTCCCCGCGTTGAGATCCTCGCCGGTCTGAATACCCTCGAAGGGCGTGTCCACGATCTCCTGTGTGACCTTCAGTTCCTTGGCGACCAGATCCACGAGGTCGACGTCGAAGCCGACGATGGCGTCGCCCTTGCGTACCTGGAACGGCTCGTACGGCAGATGCGTGCAGGTCGTGAGCTTGCCGGAGTTCACAAGCTCCACCGACGAGCCGCCGGACCCGGAGGGTTTGGTGCTCGTGCAGCCCGACAGCACGACGAGTGCGGCGGTGGTGACGGTGGTGACTAGAGTGAGTGACGTGGAACGAGCGGGCACGGTGCCTCCGTGGTGCTTTTCGGCCAATGGCTCGACCTGGTCGGCGAGTTGAGCTGATCTTGCCATCGGAGATGCCGGATGTCTCGGGTGCATGGCTCCCTCCCGGGCCACGCGCACCCTGCATGGCTCCCTCCCGGGCCACGCGCACCCTGCGCCCCCGACGTCGGCGCGAACTCGCGGATCCAGGACGCGGAACCGCCCCCACGCTCGCCCGGTCCCGTCACCCGTGCCAGGACCGCCACAGTGCCGCGTACGCGCCGTCCGCCGCCACCAGTTCGTCGTGGCTGCCCAGTTCGCTGATCCGGCCCTCCTCCACCACCGCGATCACATCCGCGTCATGCGCGGTGTGCAGCCGGTGGGCGATCGCCACGACCGTACGGCCGTCCAGGACCCGGGCCAGCGAGCGCTCCAGGTGCCGGGCCGCGCGCGGGTCCAGCAGCGAGGTCGCCTCGTCCAGCACCAGGGTGTGCGGGTCCGCCAGCACCAGCCTGGCCAGCGCGATCTGCTGCGCCTGCGCCGGAGTCAGCGCGGCGCCACCGGATCCGACCACCGTGTCCAGGCCCTCCGCGAGCGCCCGTGCCCAGCTGTCCGCGTCGACCGCGCCGAGGGCCGCCCACAGTTCGGCGTCCCGCGCGCCCGTGCGGGCGAGCAGCAGGTTGTCGCGCAACGAGCCCACGAATACGTGGTGTTCCTGGTTGACCAGGGCGACATGCTCCCGTACCCGCTCGGCGGGCATCCGGGACAGCTCGGCAGCGCCCAGGGTGACCCGTCCCTGGCGAGGACCGTAGATCCCCGCGAGCAGCCGCCCCAGGGTCGACTTCCCGGCGCCCGAGGGGCCGACCAGGGCCAGCCGCGTGCCGGGGCTGACGTCCAGCGTCACCCGGTGCAGTACGTCGACGCCCTCACGGTAACCGAAGTGCACCTGATGGGCGTTGACGTCCCGGCCCTCCGGCACGACCGACTCGTCGCCCCCGGCAGGCTCGATGTCACGCACCCCGACGAGACGGGCGATGGACACCTGGGCGACCTGTAGTTCGTCGTACCAGCGCAGGATGAGGCCGACCGGGTCCACCAGCATCTGGGCGAACAGCGCGCCGGTCGTCAGCTGGCCGACGGAGATCCAGCCCTGGAGGACGAAGACACCGCCGAGTACCAGTACGGCCAGGAAGATCGTCACATGCGTGAGGTTGATGACGGGGAAGAGCACCGACCGCAGCCAGAGTGTGTACCTCTCCCACGCGGTCCACTCCTTGATCCGCTGTTCCGACAGCCCCACCCGGCGCCCGCCGAGACGGTGCGCCTCCACCGTCCGCCCGGCGTCGACCGTCTCGGCGAGCATGGCCGCGACGGCCGCGTATCCGGCGGCCTCCGAGCGGTACGCCGAGGGCGCCCGCTTGAAGTACCAGCGGCAGCCGACGATCAGCAGGGGCAGTGCCAGCAGCACCGCGAGCGCCAGCGGCGGCGCGGTGACGGTCATGGCGCCGAGCAGGAGCACCGCCCAGACGATGCCGATCGCCAGCTGCGGTACGGCCTCCCGCATGGCGTTGGCCAGCCGGTCGACATCGGTGGTGATCCGGGACAGCAGATCGCCGGTGCCCGCCCGTTCCAGCACGCCCGGCGGCAACCCGACGGACCTGACGAGGAAGTCCTCGCGCAGATCCGCGAGCATCTCCTCGCCGAGCATCGCGCCGCGCAGCCGTACCAGCCGGACGAACACGGTCTGGACGACCAGCGCGCCCGCGAACAGCGCGGCGGTGCGCTCCAGATGCAGGTCGCGCGCCCCTTCAGCGAGGTCCTCGACGATGTTGCCGAGCAGGTACGGTCCGATCATCGAGGCGATCACGGAGACGGCGTTGACGGCGACCAGCAGGACGAACGCCTTGCGGTGCCGGCTCAGCAGGTCGCTCACATAGGCCCGAACGGTTGCCGGGGTGCCGACGGGCAGGGTCGTCGGCGACTCCGGGGCCGCCGGGTCATGGGCCGGTGGCGCGACGCCGATCATGCTGATTCCTCTGTCTCTTCCGGTGCCCGCAGTGCCGCCGGGGCCATCAACGGGTCGCGCTTGGTGGGGTGTTGTGCCTCGGTGAGGTGTTCCGGCTCGGTCTCGCGGGTGACGACCGCGCGGTAGCCGGGGTCGTCGCGTACCAGTTCACGGTGGAGACCCACCGCCGCGACCTCGCCCGCACGGATGAACACCACGCGGTCCGCGTGGTCCAACAGCAGCGGTGAGGAGGCGAACACCACCGTCGTACGGCCGGCCCGCAGCGCCTTCATGCTCTGCGCGATCCGTGCCTCCGTGTGTGAGTCCACGGCGGACGTCGGCTCGTCGAGCACCAGTACCTCCGGGTCGGTGACCAGTGAACGGGCCAGCGCCAGCCGCTGCCGCTGCCCGCCGGACAGCGAACGGCCGCGCTCGGTGATCCGGGCCCCCATCGGATCCCCGCTGCCGTCCACCGACGCCTGGGCCAGCGCGTCGAGAACGTCCCCGCACTGCGCGGCGGCGAGCGCCTTCTCCGGGTCGACCGCGCCGGAGGCCGGTACGTCGAGCAACTCGGTGAGCGTCCCGGACAGCAGAACCGGATCCTTGTCCTGTACGAGCACGCTCGCCCGCGCGGAATCCAGCGGCAGATCGTCCAGCGCCACCCCGCCGAGCAGCACGGACGGGCTCTTCTCCTCCTCGGCCGCGTGGCCGCCCAGACGCTCGGCGAGCCGGCCCGCCGCGTCCGGATCCCCGCAGACCACCGCGGTCAGCAGCCCGGACGGGACGAGTAGTCCGGTGGCGGGGTCGTACAGATCTCCGACCGGCCGGGCGTCGTCCAGGCCGCCGCGCTCGTCCTCGTACGCGGTCCGCTCCAGCGAGAGCACCCGCGCCGCGCGCTTGGCGGAGGGCCGGGAGAAGGAGTAGGCCATGGCGATCTCCTCGAAGTGCCGCAACGGAAAGAGCAGCAGGGTCACGGAGCTGTAGAAGGTCACCAGCGCACCGGCACCGATGCGTCCGTCCAGGGCGAGCTGGGCTCCTTGCCAGACGACCGTGATCAGCAGCGCGCCCGGCAGCAGCACCTGGATCGCCGAGATCAGCGACCACATACGGGCGCTGCGGACGGCGGCCTCCCGCACCTCCTGCGAGGCGGCGCGGTAGCGGCCGAGGAACAGCTCCTCACCGCCGATACCGCGCAGCACCCGCAGTCCCGCGACGGTGTCGGAGGCGAGTTCGGTGGCCTTGCCGGCCTTCTCGCGCTGGATGTCGGCCCGTTGGGTGGCGCGGGGGAGCAACGGCAGTACGGCCAGGGCGAGTACGGGTACCCCGATGGCGACCAGCACGCCGAGCGACGGCAGGTAGAGCACCAGGCCGACACAGATCAGCACGATCGCGATGACCGAGGCCAGGAAGCGCGAGAGCGCCTCCACGAACCAGCCGATCTTCTCGACATCACCGGCGGCGACCGCGACGACCTCACCGGCGGCGACCCGGCGGGTCAGCGCGGAGCCCAGTTCGGCGGTCTTACGGGCCAGCAGCTGCTGGACGCGTGAGGCGGCGGTGATCCAGTTGGTGATGGCGGTGCGGTGCAGCATCGTGTCGCCGACGGTGATCGCGACGCCGACCAGGGCGATCAGACCGCCGGCGAACGCGAGCCGGGTGCCGGAGCGGTCGATGACCGCCTGGACGGCGAGCCCGGCGCCCACCGGAAGCCCGGCGACGCCCGCGTGGTGCAGCAGACCCCAGAACAGGGACTTGAGCTGTCCGCCCAGCTGATTGCGCCCCAGCCACAGCAGGAACCGAGGGCCTGACCGGGCATCGGCAACCCCTGGATCGGGATAGGGAAGGTCGCGAATCTGCATGATGTCCCATGGCTCGTGGAGTGACTCGTGGAGTGGCGAAAACCGTCCAAGGTTCGCGCTCCTCGAGCGCCCTGGGCAATCGGTTTTCCGCGATACGAGCCGGATCGAGCCGGCGGGAGGGCTTCCGAAGCCAACCGGAATCACCCGCCCTGGCGGTACGGCTGCTCAGCAGCGGTGCTCGGGACCCCCGTCGACCAGTGTCGAGAGCAGACCGCCGAGCACCTCGCGCTGCTCCGCGGTCAGCGGCGCCAGCACGTCCTCAGCGGCGGAGCGCCGCGCGCCGCGCAACGAACTGAGCGTGGCCTGGCCGGTGTCGGTGAGCTCGATACGCACCACCCGGCGGTTGGTCGGATCGGGCACGCGGCGCACCCAGCCGCTCCCCTCCAGCCCGTCGACGAGGCTGGTCACGGCGCGCGGTACGACCTCGAGACGCTCCGCCAGATCGGCCATGCGCGGCGGCTGATCGTAGAACGCGACGGTACGCAGCAGCCGGGCCTGCGCCGGAGTGATACCGATCGGCTCCAGCTGCTGCTTCTGAATGCGGTGGAGCCGTCGGGTCAGCCGCAGCAACTGCTCGGCGAGCATGCCATCGGCGTCGGGGGTGCTCATGCGGGAACAATATCAGGACAAGGGTCATTGTGAACATAGGTAACAGTGAGCTATGCTCTGCAAGGTATTGAGTGTTACCGCAGCTCAGCGGCTGCGCCGACGTTTTCTCACCCCTCGAAGGAGCCCATGAAGCCCGGACTATCCACCTGGACACCCTCACCCCGCCCCGACCATCCGGGGCAGCCGGAGCCGCCCGCACAGTTGCGGCGCATCTTCCGGCTCTTCCGCCCCTACCGCGGCCGCCTGGCGATCGTCGGACTGCTCGTCGCCGCCTCGTCGCTGGTGTCGGTCGCCTCGCCGTTCATGCTGCGCGAGATCCTCGACACCGCGATCCCGCAGGGCCGTACGGGACTGCTCAGCCTGCTGGCCCTCGGCATGATCCTCACCGCCGTCGTCACCAGCGTCTTCGGTGTGCTCCAGACCCTGATCTCGACGACGGTCGGACAGCGGGTCATGCACGACCTGCGTACGGGCGTCTACGCGCAGCTCCAGCGTATGCCGCTCGCCTTCTTCACCAGGACCAGGACCGGCGAGGTCCAGTCCCGCATCGCCAATGACATCGGGGGCATGCAGGCGACCGTCACCTCCACCGCGACATCCCTGGTCTCCAACCTCACGGCCGTCGTGGCCTCGGTCGTGGCGATGCTCGCGCTGGACTGGCGGCTCACCGCCGTCTCGATGGTCCTGCTGCCGCTGTTCGTCTGGATCAGCCGCAGGGTCGGCCGCGAGCGCAAGCGGATCACCACGGAGCGGCAGCGGCAGATGGCCACGATGGCCGCCACCGTCACCGAATCGCTCTCGGTGAGCGGCATCCTCCTCGGCCGCACGATGGGGCGCGCCGACTCCCTCACCACGTCCTTCTCCGACGAGTCCGAGCGGCTGGTCGACCTCGAAGTGCGTTCCAACATGGCGGGCCGCTGGCGCATGTCGACCATCGGGATCGTCATGGCCGCCATGCCCGCCGTCATCTACTGGGCCGCGGGCCTCGCGATGCACGGCGCCGGAAGCGCCGTCTCCATCGGCACGCTCGTCGCGTTCGTCTCGCTCCAGCAGGGCCTCTTCCGGCCTGCCGTGAGCCTCCTGTCCACCGGTGTGGACATGCAGACCTCGCTCGCCCTCTTCCAGCGCATCTTCGAATACCTGGACCTGCCCGTCGACATCACCGAGCCGGAGTGGCCGGTCAGGATCGACAAGGTCCGAGGCGAAGTGCGTTTCGACGGCGTCGACTTCGGCTACGACGACGCGAGCGGCAAGGGCGGTACGGACGGCACACGCGAGAAGACCCTCAGCGGCATCGAGCTGACGGTCCCGTCCGGCGGCAGCCTCGCGGTGGTCGGCCCCACGGGCTCCGGCAAGTCGACGCTCAGCTATCTGGTGCCCAGGCTGTACGACGTGACCGGCGGCCGGGTCCTGCTCGACGGCGTCGACGTGCGCGACCTCGACTTCGACACCCTCGCCCGAGCGGTCGGCGTCGTGTCCCAGGAGACGTATCTCTTCCACGCCTCCGTCGCGGAGAATCTGCGTTTCGCCAAGCCGGAGGCCACGGACGAGGAGATCGAGACGGCCGCCAGGGCCGCCCAGATCCATGACCACATCGCCTCGCTCCCCGACGGCTACGACACCCTGGTCGGTGAGCGCGGATACCGCTTCTCCGGCGGTGAGAAGCAGCGTCTGGCGATCGCCCGCACCATCCTGCGCGACCCACCGGTGCTGATCCTGGACGAGGCGACCAGTGCGCTGGACACCCGTACGGAACACGCGGTGCAGGAGGCCATCGACGCGCTCTCCGAGGGGCGTACGACCATCACCATCGCGCACCGCCTCTCGACCGTCAGGGACGCGGACCAGATCGTGGTGCTCGACGCGGGCCGTGTCGCCGAGCGGGGCACCCATGACGAACTGCTCCGGCAGGACGGCCGCTACGCCGCGCTGGTCCGCAGGGACAGCAGGCCGGCGCACCATGCCGGCGACGACGCTCCGGGGCCCGAGGCCGACGTCCGTGCGGACGCGGGGGCGGTACGGGACGAGAACATGGCGCCGGTCGCGCGCTGACCTACCGGCCCCGCGCCGCGCGTCTGCCGTCCGTATGTCATTCGTGTTGTCGCACCGCAGATGCCGGGATCGGTGATCACTCCGGGTTAGCGTGCCCGCATGATGAACGAGCCTCCAGGCGTACGGCCCGGTCGGCGCCCCCGTCTGACCCGCCGTGGGCGGGCGGTCCTGCTGGTGACCGCGGTTCTCGTCGCGGCGGCCGTGGTGCTGGTGCCCGTGCTCCTGCTGACCGGGGGGAGCGACAACGAGGAGAAGCCGTCGACCCTGGTCGTCCCGGAAGGGCGGCGGGCGACTCAGGTGTACGCCTCCGTAGACCAGGCCCTGAAGAAGCCTTCGGGTACCACCCGTAAGGCCGTGGCCACCGCGCATCTCACACTGCCGCAGGCCGCGCGAGGCAACCCCGAGGGTTACCTGTTCCCCGCCACGTACCCGGTCGACTCCTCGACCACCCCGGCGAGTCTGCTCAGCCATATGGTCAACACCGCGAACCAGCGGTTCGGGGGCGAGCGCGTCAGCGCCGGGGCCCGGCCCGCCGGTGTGACGGACTACCAGACGGTCACCATCGCGAGCATCGTGCAGGCCGAGGCCGCGACGGCGGACGACATGGCCAAGGTCGCCAGGGTCGTGCACAACCGGCTGAACCTGGGCATGCCGCTCCAGATGGACTCGACCCTCAACTACGCGCTGAACCGTTCCACCTTGGACACCACACACCAGGACACGAAGACCGACAGCCCGTACAACACCTATGAGCGCAAAGGCCTGCCGCCCACGCCGATCGGAAACCCGGGGGAGGAGGCCATGAACGCGGCCGTCAATCCCTCGCGCGGGGACTGGCTCTACTTCGTCACCGTGAAGGCCGGCGACACCCGCTTCACGAACAAGTACGCCGAACACCGCAAGAATGTCGAGGAGTTCAACCGGAACCGCGCGAAATCGGGTTGAGGCGAGCGGACGCCGACCGCCCCCGGTCCGGCCCAACGGCCCTCAGGCGGCAGCCGGTTCGCGTTCCAGCAGTCGCTTGATGTCGCGTACGGCGGCGCGTCCGGCCCGGTTGGCGCCGATCGTGGAAGCCGAAGGCCCGTACCCGACCAGATGGATCCGCTCGTCCCGTACCGCACGCGTCTCCTCGACGCGGATGCCGCCGCCCCGCTCCCGCAGCCCCATCGGCGCCAGATGGTCGACGGCCGGCCGGAATCCCGTCGCCCAGAGGATCACATCCGCGTCGGCCGTCCGCCCGTCGTCCCAGGCCACGCCGTCCGGGGTGATCCGGTCGAACATCGGCAGCCGGTCCAGTACGCCCTTCTCGCGGGCCCGCGAGATCGCCTCGGTCACCGGCAGCCCGGTCACCGACACCACGCTCAGGGGCGGCAGACCGCGCCGTACCCGTTCCTCGACGAGCGCCACGGCCGCCCGCCCCCGCTCCTCGCTGAACGGCCCCTCGCGGTAGACGGGCGGCCGGCGCGTCACCCAGGTGGTGTCGGCCGCCACCTCCGCGATCTCCATCAGATGCTGTGTACCCGAGGCGCCGCCGCCCACCACGACCACCCGCAGCCCGACGAACTCCTCCGGGCCCGGATAGTTCGCCGTGTGCAACTGGCGGCCCCGGAAGGTCTCCTGACCCAGATAGCGCGGCCAGAAGGGACGGTCCCACGTTCCGGTGGCATTGATCAGCGCCCGGGTGGACCAGGTCCCCTCGGACGTCTCGACCAGCAGCCGCCCGCCGGCGCCCTCCCGTACGGCCGAGACATCGACGGGCCGGTGGACGCGGAGGCCGAAGCGCCGCTCGTAGGCGGTGAAGTACCCGCCGATCACCTCGGAGGAGGGGCGGCTGTCGTCGGCCGTCCCGGTCACCAGCTCCATGCCGGGGAGCGCGTGCATGCCGTGGACCTTGCCGTACGTCAGTGAGGGCCAGCGGAACTGCCAGGCACCGCCCGGCCGAGGGGCGTGGTCGAGCACCACGAAGTCCCGCTCGGGTTCGAGCCCTTGCCGCCGCAGATGGTAGGCGCCGGACAGGCCGGCCTGCCCGGCTCCGACGACCACGACGTCGACCGCCCCGATGTCCCGCTTCCGCTCCCCGAAGTCGTTCACGGTTCTACTAACAGCTCCGGGGCCGGGAATCTTCCCGCCGGGCGGGCCGACGGCAACACGGTCACCGGCGCCCGCCGCAAGCGCTCACCGGCCCGCGGCGCCCGCCGCAAGCCGCTCACCGCCCTCCGGCGAGCAGCAGCGGGGCACCTCCGGACGCCGGCCGGCCGTTCGCCGAGGGGGTGCCCGGCCTCGGGGGCGCCGGGACCTCCGCGAGCAGCCCGCGCGCCGCCAGCTGAGGGGTCACACCCTCGCCGAACCAGTACGCCTCCTCCAGGTGCGGGTAGCCGGAGAGCACGAAGTGCTCGATCCCCAGCGCGTGGTACTCCTCGATCCGGTCCGCGACATCGTTGTGGCTGCCGACCAGCGCGGTACCCGCACCGCCCCGTACCAGACCGACGCCCGCCCACAGGTTGGGCGAGATCTCCAACTTGTCGCGGGAGCCGCCGTGCAGGGCGAGCATCCGCTGCTGCCCCACCGACTCGCTCTTGCCCAGGGCCTGTTGGGCCGCGGCGACCGTCTCCGGATCGAGATCGCCCAGCAGCCGGTTCGCCGTCGCCCACGCCTCCCTGGCGGAGTCCCGCGAGATGGTGTGCAGCCGGATGCCGAAGCGGACCTTACGGCCCCGCTCCTCGGCGAGTCCCCGGATCCAGTCGATCTTCTCCTTCACCTGGGCAGGCGGTTCGCCCCAGGTCAGATAGACATCCGCGTGCTCGGCCGCGACCGGACCGGCGGCGGCCGACGATCCGCCGAAGAAGATCTCCGGCAGCGGGTCCGGCGGCTGCGCGGTCAGAGCGCCGTCCACCTGGTAGTGCTCACCGTCGAAGTCGTAAGGACGCCCGCCCCAGGCGCCCCTGACCACCGAGAGGAACTCCGCCGTCCGGGCGTAACGCCGGTCGTGGTCGAGATGGTCACCGAAACGGCGCTGCTCGGTCGAGTCGCCACCGGTCACCACATTGAGCAGCAGCCTGCCGCGGGAGACGCGCTGATACGTGGCCGCCATCTGCGCGGCGAGGACCGGCGAGATCAGGCCCGGCCGGAAGGCCACCAGGAACTTCAGCCGCTCGGTCTGCTGCGCGAGCGCCATCGTCGTCAGCCAGGCGTCCTCGCACCAGGTGCCGGTCGGAGTCAGCACCGCCTCGAAGCCCAGATGCTCGGCAGCCTTGGCGATCTGCGCCAGATAGTCGATGTCGGGGGCGCGGACCCCGCTCACCGGGGTGATCTCGGAGCGCCTGATGCCGCCGTCCGTGTACGCGTGGCGGTCCACGAGCGTACGTCCGTCGCCTCCGGTCGGCAGGAACCAGTGCAGGTGAACGCTCATCGGGCAGAGGCCTTTCCGTAGCTGCGCGCCGGCGAGGTCGACGGCGGCAGGTTCTTGTTGAAGCGGTCGTCCACGTAGTCGGCGAAGTCGAACCGGCGCGGGATGAGCTTCAGACCGGCGAAGGTGTCGGCGATCTTCTGCTCGGAGTCGACCGCGGGCTTGTCCAGGGCGACCGGGACCCGGGTGCCATGGCTCAACTTCACCGCGTCCAGGGCCACTTCGTAGGGCAGCCCGGTGTCCTTCGACCAGACCTTCGCCCACTCCTCGGGGTGGTCGTAGACCCAGTCCTGAGCCCGGCGCAGCCGCTCGACGAAGTCACCGATGGCGGCGGACTTCTTCTTGTTCTCCAGCGCGGCCGGCGCGGCGACCTGGAAGTTCAGACCGTTGACCACATTCCGGCCGTCGGTCAGGACCCGGCCCTGCCCGCCGTGCAGCACCTGCGAGGTGTACGGGTCCCAGACCGCCCAGGCGTCCACCTGGCCACTGGTGAACGCGGCCAGGGCGTCGGCCGGCTGCAACAGCTTGACCTTGATGTCGTCCAGATCGAGCCCGGCCTTCCTGAGGGAAGCGATCAACTGGTAGTGCGCCGAGCTTCCTTGGGCGACCGCCACGGACTTGCCCTTGAGGTCGGAGGCCTTCTTCAGCGGCGAGTCCTTGCGTACGAGGATGGCGTCGCCCCGGGCGTCGCCGTGGGTCGCGGCCACGACCTTGATCTTCGAACCGGCCCCGGCGGCGAAGACCGGCGGGGTGTTGCCGACGGAACCGATGTCGACGGCCTTGGCGTTGATGGACTCGAGCAGGGGCGGACCGGACGAGAAGGTCGACCAGGTGACCTTGTACGGAAGGTCGTCGAGCTCACCGGCGGCTCGCAGGACGGCCTCGGAACCGCCCTTCTGGTCGCCGACCTTGAGCGTGAGCGAGCCCTTGCCGTCGGTCCTGCCCTGTGAGCCTCCCGAGCCGCCGGAGCCGTTGGCGGAAGAGGCACCGGAGCAGGCGGAGAGAAGAAGGGCGAGAGGGAGCAGGGCGGCGGGCAGGAAGCGTTTCATGGGGGGTGACTTTCTCGGGGGAGCGAGGGGAGGAGGACGAGGTTCCGGGGCAGGGGCGTCAGGCGGCGGATTCGTGGGCGGCCGGTTCGTCGACACCCAACTCGGTCAGCAGCCGAGAACGGAGCGCCGCGAAGCCCGGATCTCCGACGGTGCGCGGACGGTCCAGCGCGACCGGCGTCTCGTACGCGATGACACCGTCCCGCATCACCAGCGCCCGGTCGGCCAGCAGCAGAGCCTCGTCCACGTCGTGCGTGACCAGGAGCACCGCGCAGCCGCGCCGCTGCCACAACTCGGCCACCAGTTGCTGCGCCTTGATCCGGGTCAGCGCGTCCAGCGCGCCGAACGGCTCGTCGAGCAGCAGCAGATCCGGTTCCCGTACGAGAGCCCTCGCCAGCGAGGCGCGCTGGGCCTCGCCGCCGGAGAGCGTCTTGGGCCAGGCGCCGGACCGGTGGCTCAGCCCGACCTCCTCCAACGCGCTCTCGGCGACGGCCCGTTCGGTCTTTCCTTCCAGACCGAGCAGCACATTGCGCCAGACCCGCTTCCACGGCATCAGCCGAGGAGCCTGGAACGCGACCGCGCGCCGTTTCGGTACGAGCACCGTGCCCTGGATGTCGCGGTCGAGGCCCGCCAGTACCCGCAGCAGTGTCGACTTGCCGCAGCCGCTGCGACCGAGCAGCGCGGTGAACTCGCCCGGCCGCAGGGCCAGATCGAGGTTATCGATCACCGGCCGGCCGTCGAAGGCCCGGGTCAGTCCCCCGACCCGTACGGCCAAGGCGTCGGAGGAGTCGTGCGAGGTGCTCACTGGCCCGTGAAGGTCGGTCGCCATTGCAGCAGCAGCCTTTCGAGAGTACGGACGATGACATCGGCGAGCAGGCCGAGGAAGGCGTAGACGACCAGGCAGACGACGATGACGTCGGTACGCAGGAAGTCCCGGGCCTGGTTCATCAGGAAGCCGATACCGGCGTCGGCGTTGATGGACTCGCCGAACACCAGGGCCAGCCAGGAGGTCGCGAGCGAGTACCGCAGGCCGGTCATCGCGCCGGGCAAGGCGCCGGGCAGGACGACATGCCGCACCAGACCCCACCGGCCGAGCCCCAACGACTGCCCTGCCTCGATGAGTTGCTCGTCGACGCCGCGGATCCCCGCGTACACGTTGAGATAGAGATGGAAGGCGACCCCGAGCGCGATGAGCGCGATCTTCGGCGCCTCGCCGATGCCCAGCCAGATGATGAACAGCGGGATCAGCCCGACCCAGGGCACGGTGCGCAGCATCTGGACGGTCGCGTCGACCAGATCCTCCCCGAGCCGGGACAGGCCGGAGATCAGGGCGAGCGTGACCCCGATCACCCCGCCGAGCAACAGGCCCACGGCGACGCGCTGGAGCGAGATGCCGATGGCGGCCGGCAGGGTGCCGTCGGCGATCAGATCACCCGCGGCCTTGGCGATGGTGCCGGGTGAGGCGAGGATGTCGCGGTGCAGTACGCCGGTCGCGCTCAGCACCTGCCACGTGGCCAGGAGCAGCAGCGGACCGACGGTACGGCGCAGCCAGCGAGGGACGGAGCGGCGCCGGGAACCGGCGGGGGACGACGGGGTGACGGTCTCCAAGGCTGGCGCTTTATCAATGGATATGGGCGATATGTCCGGTGGTGCGTGATCGACGGTCATGGAGGCTCCACAGGCGGGAATCGGGCGAACCGGAAGAGGGGGAGACGTGGCTCAACGCCCCCGCGGGGCCGGTGCTACGAAGGCACGCGATCAGCGGGGTGAGGCGGAGAGGAGGATGCGAAGCTCGGCCGGAAAAGAGGACGACGAGCGATAAAAGGGAATAAAGAGGTCAGCAGCCGCGGCGACACGCGGCGGACGCCACCCGCAGCAGGTCGATGTGACCGCGCGTGGTGAGCAGAGCTGAACGCAACATGCGGCAGAACGTAGCGAGTGATTCCGGATCCGGTCAATGGGTGTCTCGGCAGGCGGACGCGCGATCTCGCGGTCCGGGCGGCAGGATGGACGTATGTCCGACGCATTCACCACCAGGATCCTGAACATCAGCACCGGCACCGAGGAGACCGTGACCGATCTGACGCGCGACTGCGAGCAGTTCCTCAGGGAGAACGCCGCGGGCCGGGACGGCCTGCTGAACATCTTCGTACCGCACGCGACCGCGGGCGTGGCCGTCATCGAGACGGGAGCGGGCAGCGACGACGACCTGCTCGCCGCGCTGCACACGCTGCTGCCCGCCGACAACCGCTGGCAACACCGACACGGCACCCCGGGCCACGGCCGGGACCACGTCCTGCCCGCCTTCGTGCCACCGCACGCGACGCTGCCGGTGATCGGAGGGCGCCTGGAACTGGGCACGTGGCAGTCCGTCTGCCTGGTCGACACGAACGTCGACAATACGAACCGTCAGGTCCGGCTGAGTTTCCTCGGCTGATCGAGATCGTCCGGGGCGTGGCCGCCAATTCTCCGCACTCTGCGTGCTCGAAACGGCGAAGCCTTGCGCGATACGGACCTGGACATGAGCGAACGACCCTACGACGGATGCGGAAAATGCCTGCCGGGCGCGCTGGGCGTGTGCGGAAGCGGGGGGATAGGCGTGCACGAGGGCTCTCGAACAGCAACATCGTCCCTTTGGGCTGGCCTGGCAACCTGCCAGTCCGAGGGGCAGAGGTGTCGGCCGTTTGATGCTTGAGATGGAGCAGGTGTTTAGAAGGCGCCTGTTCTGGACGAGCCGCTCGCCGCGGCGCGCCGAGAGCTCAGGGAGAAACTGAGGCTGCTGTTACTCGTACGGCGAACCGGCGATCGTCGGCTATGTTGCGCCCGACTCGGTACTTACGACGCCTTGGTGCATACACGTGAAAGTAGCGTGTAGTCGCGCTGCTGCGGACTGTTCTAGGTTTTCTTGCTTCGCCGTGTCATTCGTTTCCGTTGCAACCTGAATGTGTCTGCTGTCGGCGAACCAACGTAATCAAGCGATGCGTTGGGGCGCTGCCGATGGCACAGTCGCCGAGTGGTGAGGAGCCTGGCTTGGAAGTCATCTCATTCGGCGCGTCTGCCATGGCTGGTGATGTTCGGGTGAGGGCGGATGTGGTTGGCCGAGATGTAAGACTTGCCAGCATGGATATGGGGCGTGAGTCGCGGTGGGAAAAGGACGCGATGTCTGTAGAAATCGTTTTCGCCCTGGTGACGGCCGCCCTGCTGGCTGCGACCGTATTCGTCGTCGCGCTGGCTCTCGTGCTGGTCTTCGGGATCTCTGGTGCGGCGCGGGATGGCGTACTGGTGGCAGGTGCGCTGGTGGGAGCGGCATTCGGAGTGTGGCGCTTGGTCCGGGTGCTGCGTCGGTTCGATGCCCATCGCCGCGAAGGACGCTGATGCTCCGGGGTCGATAGCCTGCCGTGGCGGGGGATTGTTGAGCGGCTGGTGCCGGATGAGTTGTGGGCGTTGTTTCAGCCGGTGGTGCCGGAGGCGCCGTCGCGGCCTCAGGGCGGTGGGCGGCGTCGGCATGGTGATCGTGAGGTGCTGGCCGCGTCGTATTCGTGGCCACGTCGGGCTGTACGTGGGAGCAGTTGCCCGCAGCTTCGTTCGGGCCGTCAGGGGCGACGGCTCACGGCGTTTCTCCGAGTGGTGGAAGGCCAGGGTGTGGGCCAGACTCCACCGCGTGGTGCCCGACGAACTCGGCTCCCGGGGCGAGTTGGACGGTCCCGCTGCGCGATCGACTCGGTGAACATGCGGGCCCTGAAGAGGGGGCCTGACAGGTCCGAATCCTGTCGACCGGGGCAAGTGCGGGTCGAAGATCCATTTGATCACCGAGCGAACCGGTCTGCCCCTCTCCGTCGGAATTTCAGGAGCTAACCTGCACGACGGGCAGGCCCTGGTCCCGCTCGTACAGGGAATACCGCCGATCCGCTACCGGCGCTACGAGCGCAAAGCCGAGCACTTCCTCGCCTTCACCAGCATCGCTTGCACCCTCATCTGCTACCGCAGACTCACCAAATGAGATGGCTTCCAAGGGCACTAGCTAGCTGCCGGGCGTCTGATATCCACGTGGACGCGGGCGCGGACTGCGGGCGCTCCGGCGTCGCGGCGTACGGGGGTAATGCCGCAGGCGGTCCAGCCGTCGAAGGCCCACATCCTCAAGTCGGATACCGCGTGGGCGGCCGCGCACGCGAAGGGCTCGATCGCCTGGGCCGTCACCCGGGCAGAGGAGACCGGGAAGAAGACCGTCGTCACGGACGAGACGACTCCCACCACGTACCCCGTCGCCAACCCGGACGGCACCCTCACCACCGAACTCACCGTCGGCCCAGAACGGGTCTGGAAGAACGGCGCGTCGAAGAAGGCCAAGGCCCGGGATCCACCAGGGCGCTCTGCTGTGGGGGCCAATGCCAGGCGACGGCGCTCCCTGGGTGCCAGTACACACGGACAACCAGTCCACGGCGTAACCCGCAGGACCCAACGCACGGTTCCAGCATCCGGCTGCATGTGGGCGTATGCGTCCTGAGTTGCGTTGACTGCCTTGTGAACCCGTCGAAGGCGGGACACGGGGCTCTGCATCGCTCAACTCGGCGTGAGCGGACGCCTGATCCAGTCCTCTGGGGCTCCGCGACATCCCATGTCGCCTGTGGACAGGGTGCAGCCGGGCCGGTGGGCCGGTCCGCGGATTCCGCTGGCATCCAGCCCCGGTCCCATGGAGGCTGTGGCAGTGCACCCATTGCTGACAGCGCCCAGCGCGAGTGTGACCCTGGACAGGGGCGAGGACTTCGTCTCAGAAGCCGTTGCCATACCGATCATGGAGTCTGTCGATCGAACGGGAGTCTCGCTCGGGTGATCGCGGGCACTTCCCGGCATGAGAGCAGGGCCTGGCGGTTTACGGGGAAAATCCAGGGGAGCGGACGGCCGCGCGCTGCTACGGTCGGGCGCCATGAGCTGGCTTCCCGATGACTTCGTCCACCCCGTCCGAGTACCGCTGCCGGGCGGTGGTCATCACCTGCGGCCGATCCGGGAAGCGGACACCCCGCTCGACTATTCGGCTGTGATGGGTTCGCGCGAGCGGCTGTGGACCATCTTCGGCCCGGCCTGGGGCTGGCCCGCGGCCACCATGACCTACGAGGCCGACCAGGCCGACCTGTTGCGGCACGAGAAGGAGATCGCCGCGCATCAGTCCTTCAACTACGCGCTGTTCGACGCGGCGGAGACAGCTCTGCTCGGCTGTGTCTACATCGACCCACCGGAGAGGGCCGGCGCGGACGGCGAGATCTCCTGGTGGGTGGTGGACGAGCTGGTGGGCAGCAAGGTCGAGCAGGCCCTCGACGCGCTGGTGCCGCAGTGGATCGCCGCAGACTGGCCGTTCGAGCAGCCGCGCTTCCTCGGCCGCGAGATCTCCTGGTCGGACTGGCTCGCCCTGCCGGAGCACCCCGACGCGTAAGTAGCTTTTGCCGTCATGCTCTGGGGACTTGGTAGCCGGAAGCGTACTGCCACCGGGCGATGCTGGACGCGATCGGCTATCTCGTGGACAACGGCATCAAGTGGCGGGCGATGCCGGCCGACTTCCTGCCGTGGGACCGGGTCTATGCGTTCTTCCACCCCTGGCGCGATCGCGGCCTGGTCCGGCGGCGTCGGCTGCGAGTGATCTGGCCCAAGCGGGGTCCAGGTCGGCGGCCGTTGCGCCGTCGGAACCGGAACGTGAGATGAGCCGTCCTACAAGCTCGCGTGCTTGTGCCCAGGCGCTGGTGACCATGAGTGAGACCAATGTCGTCGCTCCCGACGCGGCGAGAATGGCAAGCTCAGTGTCCATTGTCTTCTTCCTCAGGAGGCAAGTCTTCGGGGTCCATTAGGCGCGCCCATCGGTGGGATCCGGCGGCTCTCCTCCGTCCGGTGTAAACGTCGCGCGTGGGTTGAACCGGCGCAGCAGGTCCTCAGCCGTCTCGTGTTGGTCCTGCGTCCTGATGACTTCGGCCATCTGTTTGGCCAGCATCGTTGGTCGGGGGTCTCCGTCGGGGAAGCCCAGGGCATTCAATGCGTCTGCGAGGTGGTCCGCGGCCGTCGGCGTCCGTTCGCAGGGAGTGTCCTGGACGGTCAGGAGATCCTGACCGTCCAGTTCTTCGCGCGGCGGAGGGGTGAGGTCACGCAGTCGTTCGGGAATATCGGTGTCGTTGGCCGCAGACGTGAGCCGGGCAAGGAGGCCGAGGTCGGCCACGGTCTTCTCCACGTGATCGTCGTTCTTGGCGAGCCACCAGACCACCGCACTGCCGGTGTCCTTGAGCACGTCTTCACCCAGGTACTTCCGCTTGCTCTGTTCGTACTTCCGCTGGTGCTCCCAGACCGCCTTGTCCTTGCGTACTCCGGCGAGTTTGTCCAGGCGCTCCTGGTCGTGCTCGTACAAGGTGAGCGTCACGTTCTCCGCCATTGCCTGGAGATGTCCAGTGCTGTCCGGGCGCATACGGCCGAGTGCACCGCTCAGTTCGTGCTGGACGAGTGAGGCCCGACCGGGTTCCCGCTGCTCCGTGATCGCGCGGGCACGGTCCAGCACCGCTTCGACGGCGAGACCCGCCGGATTGAATACGGGGTCGTTGTCAGGCGGGTCGAGGCGGTACCAGCGGACGGTTGCGGAGATCAGGAAGTCGTAATCGGCCCAATGGCTGGGCAGCGCGATGCGACTGACGTGGTGTTCCCTGCGTTCGACGGGGGCCGCCGTAAGTTGTTCCTCGAAGGTGACCGGAATGGAGCCGCGACGCAGTGTGGCGATCCTGAAGGCAACGGCCGGGACAGCGAAGAGGAACACCAGCAGTGTTGGCCATGCCCACATGGGCCACTGCTGTGTCAGGCCGAGGATGGTCAGCAGCAGCCCGCACAGGATGGTAAGGAAGACGGTTGTCGTCTTGCACCCGGTTGTCACGATTCGGTCCCCCTGGCTGATGCCGTCTGCGGCGGTGTGGTCGGCGGGCCGAGGCCCTGAGCTGCGCAAATCTTCTTGAGTAGCAGGTCGGTGGTTACTGCGGCGTGCGCGGATCCGCCAGGCGCGGTGCGCTCGGCGTCCCGAGCGCTCGCGTACAGCGCTGCGAAGGTCGCGCCCCGCCGGTCGTCGCACCGGTCAGCCGCTCCCACGAGGAGGTCGAGCAGGACGTCACCGCGGTGGTCGGTGACAG
The DNA here is from genome assembly GCF_044741745.1 of Streptomyces sp. NPDC088116. Lineage (NCBI taxonomy): Bacteria > Bacillati > Actinomycetota > Actinomycetes > Kitasatosporales > Streptomycetaceae > Streptomyces > Streptomyces sp. NPDC088116. The sequence goes on from NZ_JBIUTF010000003.1 coordinate 254,509, forward strand.
TCGCCGTATGCAGCCAGCGCTCCGCGTGCGGTTGCCATGTTGTCCGGGGCAGTTCGTTCAGTACGGCGCCCCAGCAGGTTGTCAAGGAGCTCTGCACGCCGTTCTCCTCCACCAGTGCGCGCCTGTTGTCGTACGGGTCGGTCAGCGGCTCCGGGGCGCAGACCTGCAGAAAGATGTCGAGCTCCGCCCGCGAGAACCCGGAGCGTGCGAGCCGGTCGAGTAACCGTCGGCGCAGTCGGTGGCTCGTCTCCACCAGATCGCACAGTGCTTGGAGGGCACGGGTGGTGTCGCGTTCGCGGCGGGCCAGGTAGTACAGCCGCAGCATGGCCTGGTCGGGATGGCTGGATGCGATGACATCGGCGCACACTTGGACGAGGACCTGGGCGAACTCCCCCTTGAGCCGCTTGTTGGCGCACCACTGATAGATCCTTTCGCGGAAATTCCTTCCGTGTGCAGGATCGTCGAGACCGCAGGTGAGCGCCTGGACGGCGGCCTCCAGCGCGGCCCGGCTCGTGGCCGTGGAACTCCATTCCTCGGCGAGAGATGCCAGACCTTCCTCATGGCCGGTGCGCAGATACAGCCGGGCCAACTGTGACACCAGCCCGTCGCGGAGTTCCCGGGTGACGTGCGGGTCGTTGAGGCCCACACTGCGCGCGGTCCAGGTGCCCAGATGTTGCCGCAGGTCCGGCATGTGGTCCCAGAAGTGGGTACGGACCGCGGAGTCGTAGTCCAGTTCCGTGAACCGCACATGCCCACCCGGTCCGGTCTCGGCGGAGATCTCCGACAGGCGTTCGGCGAGGTCCCTGCGCTGGAGCAGGGGGAGCTCGTCGGGCGGGGACCCGGCAGTGCGCAGCAGGAGTTGGGCCGTGTGGTGGATGACGTCGGCGTGAGCACCGTGGAGCATGGCGACAGTGATCAGGAGTGCCCGTTGAGGGCTCGCACACAACCGGGCGACGAGCGTGCCGACGTCCTTTCGACGGTCGGTCCGCGCCTTTCGGGCCGTTTCGCACCACTGGGCGAATCCGTCGCCAGGCTGGGCGGCCTCACGGGCCCGTCGTACCAGGTCGGCGAAGTCCGCGATCTCCCGCATGGGCCTTTGATTGGGTTGGAACTCCGCTACGGAGGGGTCGGGTTGGAGGTACTGCTCGCGTGGAACACCATGCATACGGAGGTGACGCCGGAAGACATTCAGGCCCGGCGGGTGCTCGATCTCGACCCGGTAGCGCTGAAGGTCGGAGTCGAGAGCGCCGCCGTGCGACATGACGACCACAAGATGCGCGTGTTGTTCGTGTACGGCCTTGCGGAGGGCGGGGAGATCGGCCTGGGCCGCGGCCCACCGGTCGGTATCGGCGTCCGAAAGATCCAGCAGCAATCGGTCGCCGGCTCCAACCAGATCCGGGTCCTTGAGGGACAGCTCTCCCTCCTCGCCCGGAAGGAGTTCGTGGAAGACACCGGCGGCCTGGTGGTATTCGTGCAGGAGCACACGAGCCGCGGAGGTCCGGCCGGTTCCGGGCGCGCCGTCCAAGATCACGGTGCCGGTGTCGGCCAGTTCGGCGCGTGCCCTTCCCATACCGGCCGGGGCGACCAGTACACGTCGCAGCCACGCGAGCTGGTCGTCGGCGATGCGCCGGAAGGAGGGCCTGTCCGAGTCCTGCAGTTCGGGGCCGACACTGACGTAGATGTTGCCGCTGCCGGTGTGCATGGGCCCGTGCGGGTCTTCGACCCATGTGCGGCTGTGCTCGCTCACCGGCCGTCGTCCTCGTGTCGGTCCTGTTCACCGAACCGGTGTTGGATGTCGCCGTGGTGGTCGCCTTCGAAGTACGTCATCCCGTTGCCGGAGAAGTGCCGGCCGCCCGATACATGGCGTGAGTTCTGGTAAATGTTTCCCTTGCCCGTGTGGACGGGTCCGCTGGTGTCCTTGACAACGGTGCCGCCGACGTCTCCGGTGAATTCGCGGCTCTGCACGGCCGTTCCGCTCACGTCCTCGATCGAGTTGGCCACAGAGTCAGGCCCGGGTGGCGAGGCGGCGTCCCGGTCAAGGTCGCGTAGTCCTGGGACCATGTCGGCCACCATGTCTCCGAGCCGCTTCAGGCCCGCCTCGGTGTCGTGTGTGCCGAACGGGATCGACTGGATGTCGGCGAGCCGGGCCAGTTCGGGCGGCAGATCGGCCTTGTTCAGCCGGTCCGTCTTTCGGCCGTCCAGTACGGGGACCACGGGAAGTTCACAGGCGAATGCCTCCACGATCTCCTTGTGTACCCAGTCCTCCGGATCGCGCAGCCGGGCCTGGAAGTTCGTCCAGTCCGGACCGATGACGGCCAGCAGTACGGTGCTGCGGCGCAGACCGGTCAACAGGGCGTCGGGGTAGGCCTGGCCAGGGGCGACGGACTTCGAGGCTCGGAAGATCCGGTCACGGCCGAAGCGACGCGAGAGCTCCTGGTCGATCAAAGCGGCCGTCTTCTCGCCGTCCCCTGTGCGGTAGTTGATGAACACGTCGGTCATGACGATGCCTCTCTTCAGGAAGTGGGAAGGCGCGACAACGTGCCGATTCGCGGCCCCAGTTGGCGTACCGATGTGCGATTCGGATGGCGGGCCAGGACGCGGGCGAGGCGCCGGAGATCGATCGTGATGGTCGCGGACCGGACTGCGGCTACCCCGTCGAGCAGGGGTGCCGTCAACGCACAGGCGTGGTCGATCTCGCCGTCCGATGCGTAGGCGAGCGCTCGGCGTACGCCGTACCGCACCTGCGTTCGCAGCGCGTCGTGGGGGACCAGGGAGAGCTGCCGGTCCAGCTCCTCGGCTGCCTCTCGCGGCCGCCCGAGATCGACCAGGCACCAGCCGGTGACCATGCCGACCGAGTCGGGCAGGTGCATGCTGCCGATCACTGATGCGTCAGGGCTGCCTTCCTGGCGGGCGAGAAGCGCACGGGCGCGGTCCAGAGCACGCAGACAGGCACCGCGGTCGCCCGCAAGCGCGTGCCCTTGTGCCTCACGTTGCGCCGCTAATCCGCGGATCCGTGGTGGAAGCGTGCTGCTCTGCGCCCGCTGGGCCAGGGCGACCGTCCGTTCGGCGTCGTCCTGATAAAACGTGATCAACGCCCTGCGGACGAGCGCGTAGCCGGCCAGGGACCGGTCACCGCCGGCGGCAGCAAGATCCACCGCGCGCTGCGTCCACCACAGTGCCGCCTGTTCGTCTCCTGACTCTTGTACCAGCCAACCGACGTATTCGGCGTACCGGGAGCCGAGCGTCAGCAAATCCTGACGGGTGCCGTCGTCGGTATGCGCGGACAGTTCCCGCAGCGTGTGCGTCTGCGCGATAAGGCCAGGCAACAGGAACCCGGGCTCGACGCTCTGGCCGAGCCGCCGGTAGTGCGTGAACAGAGAGCGGGACGCCTCCAGCACGCCGGCACCCGCAACTGACGTGACCGGGCCCTGCCCGCCCATTCCCAACCTCATCAGTGAGACGGATCCGGCGCTCACTACCTGTCGTCGACCCACGGGCTGGAACCAGCTAGGGCCGTCCGGTGACAGTTGCATCACCCACTCCTCCTCATTGATTCCACCCGCCACCGGCTCGATCGGCGTGCCGGCAACGGTTGCGGTGACCAGAGCAATCAGTGCTCCGCCAGCCTGGAGAACGGCGTCGCACAGTCGGACAAGATCGCGGCTGGGCGCCTTGATGCCTCGTTCGACCTTGCTCAGTTGCGCCTTGCTGTAATGCACGGCGGCAGATAGTGCTGTGAGGCTGAGGCCGGCGTCCAGACGACGCTTCCTCAGCTCCTCTCCGAACTCGGTGGACGGCTGGGACACGGGAACCTCCATAACCATCCATCCAGGCGGAGGAGCCCCGCACGAAAGAGTGCGGCAATCCCTGTCGGACGGACAAGGCGAATGGTGCTGTTTCCCGTTTCCTTTTCCGTGGGTGAGGCACGCTATTCCCAGGAGTCGGGAGTTGTACTGGGTTCCGAGGACCAGCCATTCCCCACGTCGGCGTCCTCGACCTTCAGAACGCTGTTGAACGCCTCGTTCACGGCGTTGCCGAAACATGATCCGCAACGCTGTTGAACGCCTCGTTCACGGCGTTGCCGAAACATGATCCGAGCGGCCACTGCTTCAGCGCGGTGCTTCCTCGGCGTGTCAGGCGTGAAAGGGCGCTGGCTGCCTGCTCGTAGGCGTCGAAGAGGTACTCCAGCATCTTCGTGTTGGGCTGCACGTCATCCGTCTTCGAGTCGGGCACGGACGTGCACTCGCGGGCCGCGTCCCGGCTCTTGGCCAGCGGGGCGGACCATTTGGGGCCCACTTCGGGGTCGGGAACGCCCAGATGGTGTCGTGCGGTGGCCGTGTCGCGGGCGATGCCGGTGCAGACGGGGCGCAGGGCGTCACCGTCGACGGCACCGCTCTCAGCGTGCGTCGACTCCGCGTGAGGTGGTTCCGATGTCAAGTCACGTGGAGAGCGAGCTCGGGTATGTTGAGAGTTGTCTCAACGGAGGTTGGCGGACACGAACGTCGACAATACGAACCGTCAGGTCCGGCTGAGTTTCCTCGGCTGATCGAGATCGTCCGGGGCGTGGCCGCCAACTCACCCCAGCGACCGTGTTCCGCGTGAGAAACTGCCCCGGCGGCTTCTCAGCTGTCGGGGCAGCGTCGTTCAGCGGCTGCGTTCAGACCGAGGCGGCTCGCGGTGGCCGTTGGGCTCCACCAGTTTGGTCAGTCCCTTGCGGAAGTCGCATTCGGCGGCCGACAACCTGTCGACGAGGCCGTCGGCGAGTGCTTCGGTGCTGTCGAGCACGTCCTTCAGGAATTTGCCGATGCCGTGGGGCTTGTGTGATTTGGGCACAGTCCTTCTCCTGTGGGGTGGATGGCGCGGCGGCATGTCCGGCCTTTGGCTCTCTCGCGGAAAGCAGGAGGCGATACGGAGGGCGTCCCGGAAGCCCTCCGTGCGGATGCGTCGACCGGATGCGGCGACGGCCGAGGCCTCGGGGCTCCCGGGGCCGCACCCGGAGCGCTGACGTCGAGGAAGGGGGCGAGCGGCCCACTTCCTCGACGGGGTGCGGTGCGGCAGCGTCCGGTTCGGGGCACAACCGGACGAGCGAGCGTGCCACCAGGTCCACCGCATTCACCGCGGCGACAGGGATCGCGGCTGCGCCGTCCGGTACACAGCCCAGGGCTGCGGACATTCGCGGCACCGGCCCCGGGTGGTCGGAGACGCTGGTGCGTCCGGTCGTGCTGTGCCCGGTCACCACCCGCTCCAGTGGATGCGGGGGTATGCGGGTCGTCCGGCGGTTGTGATGGGCGTGCCTCCACTCGTACCGGTGCCGCCGTCCTCCGGTGCGGTCCACTCCTTGCCTCGGGACCGTCATGGGCAGGGTGCGTTGACGATCGGGTGGTCGGTGGTGAAGGGGGGTGTGGTGCCGGCGGCGCCGGGTGAGCCCAGGGACTGGAAGATCTCGGCGTTGGCGGTTTTGTAGCTCGCCCACTGGCTGGGGAGGTCGTCTTCGTAGTAGACGGCTTCGACAGGACAGACGGGTTCGCAGGCGCCGCAGTCGACGCATTCGTCCGGGTGGATGTAGAGCATGCGCTGTCCGGTGTAGATGCAGTCGACGGGGCATTCGTCGACGCACGCTCTGTCGAGCACGTCCACACAGGGTGCGGCGATCACATACGTCATGGCGGACAGTCCTCTTCTCGTCTGCGGGTCGGGCCCCTGAAGCGGGCCGGGCGGCGGGCGGCCAGGGAGATGCCTGGCTTGCTGTCAGGCGGTACGCCGGGGCCGCTCGGCGGCCTCGGCACGCAGGTTTCGGCGGAGTTCCTTGGGGAGGCTGAAGGTGATCGATTCGTCTGCCGTCCTGACCGTCTCGACGTCCTCGTATCCGCGTTCGGCGAGCCACTTCAGTGCGCCGTCGACCAGGACGTCGGGGACCGAGGCGCCGGAGGTCAGGCCGACCGTCCGCACGCCCCGGAGCCAGGTCTCGTCGAGTTCGTCGGCGTTGTCGACGAGGTGGGCGGCCGGCGCGCCCGCCTGGCGGGCGACTTCGACCATGCGAACGGAGTTGGACGAGTTCGTGGAGCCGACGACGATGACCAACTCGGCCTGGGAGGCGAGTTTCTTCACGGCGGTCTGGCGGTTCTGAGTGGCGTAGCAGATGTCGTCGCTGGGCGGCGAGGTCAGATGGGGGAACTTCTCCTTGAGGGCGTCGACCGTCTCCATGGTCTCGTCGACCGAGAGGGTGGTCTGGGAGAGCCAGACCACCTTGGACTCGTCGCGTACGGAGATGTCCGCGATGTCGTCGGGGCCGTCGACCAGGGTGATGTGGTCGGGGGCCTCACCGCTGGTGCCGATGACTTCTTCGTGCCCCTCGTGGCCGATCAGGAGGATGTCGTAGTCCTCCTCGGCATAGCGGACGGCCTCCTTGTGGACCTTGGTGACGAGGGGGCAGGTCGCGTCGATCGTCGCGAGTCCGCGCTCGGCGGCCTCGGCGTGGACATGAGGGGCGACGCCGTGCGCGGAGAACATCATGATGGAGCCCTCGGGGACCTCGGCGGTCACATCGACGAAGATCGCGCCCTTCTTCTCCAGGGTCCGTACGACGTACTTGTTGTGGACGATCTCGTGGCGCACGTAGATGGGCGCACCGTACTGTTCGAGGGCTTTTTCGACGGCGACCACGGCGCGGTCCACGCCCGCGCAGTAGCCACGGGGAGCGGCGAGAAGGACCCGGCGGTCGGGGACTGGTGGTTCAATCATCGGGCTCGGCTTCCTGTGGCAAGGCAGGCAGGGCAGGCAAGGCAGCAGGCGGGCAGGGCAGGGCAGGCAAGGCAGGCAGAGCAGGCGGGCAAGGCCGGTTGAGGCGCGGCGACGAGGGCTGGGCTGCGGACGGGGGCCATGGCCACAGTCGTCACGGTGCACCGACCCGGCTCGCCGCTTGGCCGGTTTCGTCGGCACCGGTCGTGTCGGTGAGCTTCAGCGCTTCTTCCAGCAGAGCCTCGACGATCTGGTTTTCGGGGACGGTGCGGACGGTCTTGCCCTGGACGAAGATCTGTCCCTTGCCGTTGCCGGAGGAGACGCCGATGTCGGCTTCGCGGGCTTCGCCGGGGCCGTTGACGACGCAGCCCATGACCGCGACGCGCAGGGGGTGGGGGAATCCGTCGAAGGCGGCCTCCACCTGGCTGGCCAACTTGTGGATGTCGACCTGGAGTCGTCCGCAGCCGGGGCAGGAGACGATCTCCAGTTTGCGGGGGCGCAGGCCGAGCGAGGCCAGGATGTGGCAGCCGGCCTTCACCTGCTCCACCGGGTTGGTGGACAGGGACACACGAATGGTGTCCCCGATGCCTTCGTTCAACAGGATTCCGAAGGCGATCGCGGACTTGATGGAGCCCTGCAGAGCGGTGCCCGCCTCGGTGACGCCCAAGTGGAGTGGGTAGTCGCACTGTTGGGCGAGCTGCCGGTAGGCGGCGATCACGGTGAGCGGGTCGTGGTGCTTGACCGCGATCTTGAGGTCCTGGAAGCCGTGTTCCTCGAACAGCGAGCATTCCCACAGCGCGGACTCCACCAGGGCCTCCGGGGTGGCTCTGCCGTGTTTCGCGAGGAGGCGGGGGTCCAGTGATCCCGCGTTGACCCCGATCCGGATCGGGACGTTCGCGGCGGAGGCGGCAGTGGAGATCTCGGCGATCTTGTCGTCGAACTTCTTGATGTTGCCCGGGTTGACGCGGACGGCGGCGCAGCCGGCGTCGATGGCCTGGAAGACGTAGCGGGGCTGGAAGTGAATGTCGGCGATGACCGGGATCGGGGACCGCTTAACGATGCGGGGGAGGGCGTCGGCGTCGTCCTGGGAGGGGACCGCGACGCGGATGATGTCGCAGCCCGCGGCGGTGACTTCGGCGATCTGCTGCAGGGTGGCGTCCACATCCGCGGTCAGGGTGGTCGTCATGGTCTGCACGGTGATGCGAGCGCTGCCGCCGACCGGGACGGGGCCGACATGGATCTGCCGTGTGGGGCGGCGCACCAGGAATGGGTGAGCCGTCGCTGAGGTGGGCGGGTCTGTGGGGGTGGTCCGGCAGGGCAACGGCGGGATGGGGAGGTCGACGGTGGTCATGGGCTGTTCCCGTCAGGAGCAGGGGTGTGGGGGAGCAGGCCGGCGCGGGCTCGCAGAACGGCCTGGATGATCTGATGAGCCGTCAGCCCCGTGTCGGCGAGAAGCTGTTCGCGGCTTGCGTGGTGGAGGAAAGCGGTGGGCAGGCCGAGGGTGTGCAGAGGGGTGGTGAGGGCGTTGTCGCGCAACGCACCGGCCAGCAGACTCCCCGCACCATGGGTGCGGAGGCTGTCCTCGACAGTGAGAACCAGTCGGTGGCCGGCGGTGAGTTGAAGGAGTTCGGGGGAGATCGGCAGCACCCAGCGTGGATCGCAGACGGTGACTCGGATGCCCAGCGAGTTCAGCCTGGCCGCTGCTTCCAGGCATGGGACGGCGAGCGGGCCGTGGGAGACGAGCAGGACGTCGCGGATCCCGGACGCGAACAGGACATCGACGGGCCCCTCCCTGTGCAACGCGGGGATGTCGCCACCGGCGGTGGCTCTGGGGAACCTCAGCGCGGTCGGCCCCTCCCGCCAGGCGGTGGCTTCCCCCAGCAGCCGGCGCAACTGGGCGGCATCCCGTGGGACGGCCAGGCGCATGCCGGGGACAGCCGCGAGGAGAGTCGGATCCCACATGCCGTGATGCGACGGCCCGTCCGGGCCGGTGATCCCCGCCCGGTCCAGCACGAACGTCACCGGTAGACGGTGCAGGGCCACGTCCATCAGGACCTGGTCGAAGGCACGGTTGAGGAAGGTGGCGTAGACGGCGACGACAGGGTGCAGCCCGCCCATGGCCAGCCCCGCCGCGGAGGTCACCGCGTGCTGCTCGGCGATCCCCACATCGAAGAACCGCTCCGGGAACCGCTCGGCGAACGGGGCGAGCCCGGTGGGACCACCCATCGCCGCCGTGATCGCCACCAGGTCCTGCCGCTCCGAGCCGAGTTCGAGCAGGGCACGGGAGAACACGCTGGTCCACGACGGACGAGGTGCGACCTGGGCCGGAACCCGGGCGGGTGCGGACGGGCCGACCGCATGCATCCGGTCCGCCTCGTCCGCCTCCGCCGGAGGGTGCCCTCTGCCCTTCACGGTGAGCGCGTGCACGATGACGGGGCGGTTCAGGTCGCGTGCCCGGACGAGGACCTCTTCCAGGGCTGGAGCGTTGTGGCCGTCGACCGGACCGAGATAAGCGAAGCCGAGATCGGTGAACAGGTTGCGGCCACCCGCCTCTGTACCGCCGAGGTCCGTGCCGTACGCGTCCGTGCCGTACGCCTCCGTGCCGTACGCTTCCCTGCCGCACGTGCGCAGTGCCGCCAGATGCGCGGCCAGCGCGCCGGTGGTGGGGGCGTAGGAACGCCCGTTGTCATTCAGGACCACGACCACCGGGCGCTCGGAGGCGGCCCCGAGATTGTTCAGCGCCTCCCACGCCATGCCGCCGGTCAGAGCGCCGTCCCCGACCACCGCCACCACCCGCCCCGTATTCCCCGACAGGTGGCGGGCCTTGGCCATGCCGTCCGCATACGAGAGAGCGGTGGAGGCGTGTGAATTCTCCACCCAGTCGTGACGGGACTCGGACCGGGCGGGGTAGCCGGACAGGCCGCCCGCCTGACGCAGTGTGCCGAACCCGTGGCGGCGGCCGGTCAGCAGCTTATGAACATAGGACTGGTGGCCGGTGTCGAAGAGGACGGTGTCGCCGGCCTCGACATCGAAAACCCGGTGCACGGCCAGCGTCAGCTCCACCACGCCCAGATTCGGGCCCAGATGACCGCCCGACGTGGTCACCCTCTCGATGAGGAACGCTCGGATCTCCGCGGCCAGCTGATCCATATGTGCGGCCGGCAGCTGACGGACGTCTTCCGGGGTGGTGATCGAGTCCAGGAGCGGATGTGCCGGTCCGGCGGACGAGGGTAAGGGGGGCGCGGCGGTCGTGGCCATACGGCGTGCCTCTCATCCGGGACCAGGAGGGCGCACGAGGCCCGCGATCCTGACAGAAGGTGGATGGGCGTGTACCTGACAGAATGCGGGCACATGCCCACGGCGTGTACAGGTGACATACGACCCGCGCACGAAGCCCGCCGCGTTCTACGGAGTGCGCCTCGGCGCAACCGGGTGCACCACGCTCTGGGCAGCCCGTTTGTCATACAGGTTGTCACCCGGGCGGCGACGCCCACGGATCGGTCCAGGAGGTACGCCGGTTTTTCCGCGGCCCGCGGTGCCGGAACTTCCAGCGGCCCGCGTTCGAGCGCCGGAGTGCGCCGCTTCGTCGCACGTCCTTCGCGACACCGTGCGCTCCACCTGCGGGAGGGTGGCCGACGTGCGCAACGGACATGCTGCACCCCGGGTGTACGCCAGCCGCATACAGCCAAGGCCGGCGCGGGATCCCTTCCGACGCCATTGTCCACGGTCATGCGAGCCATTGGAGCTGCCCATGGGGAACAGCCGCCGCGCGGGGAAGATCATCAAGGCCCTCGGGCGTCTGGCGGCCGAGGAGACGGGGCGTACGGTACACAGGCTCGGCGACGGCGCGGGGCGGGACCACGGGGACGAGGCACGCTCGCGAGCGCGTGCCGCGCGGCACGCGCTGGAGAGCCTGGGCCCGCTGTACATCAAGGTGGGGCAGATGCTGTCGACCAGGCCGGACATGGTGTCCGCGGAAATGGTCGAGGAGTTCCAGAAGCTCCACGATCACGTGGCGCCCAGCCCGTTCGCGGAATTCGAACCGGTACTGGCCGGTGAACTGGGGCCGGACTGGGCAGCCGGCTTCCGCCACATCGATACGGCGGACCCCATCGGTACGGCATCCCTGGCGCAGGTCTACCGGGCCGAACTCGCGAACGGCACGCCCGTAGCGGTGAAGATCCAGCGGCAGGGCGTGCGCGAGGTGATGGAAGCCGACATGCGACTGCTGACCAGGCTCGCGCGGTTCGCCGGGCGGCGGGCGCCCCGTCTCAACGCGGTCATCGACTTCGAAGCGATGCTCGGCGTGCTGTTCGACGCGATGCGCCCGGAGCTGGATTTCGTCCTCGAAGCGAGGAACATGAAGATCGCCGCCAAGGCGGCGTCCGGCTTCAAGCACATCGCCGTACCGGACGTCATCAGGGCCACGCCCCGGGTGCTGATCCAGACGCTGGCCCCAGGCTGTTCCATCCGGGAAGCGGACCCGGCGGCCTTCACCGTCCAGCAACGGACGGATATCGGCCGTGACTTGCTCGCGTTCATGTACCAGGGCTATTTCCTCGACGGCTGGTTCCACGGCGACCCCCACCCGGGCAACATCTTCGTCCACCCCGGCTCGCCCGCGTACCTCATCGACTGGGGCATGGTCGGACGAATAGACCGCTCCCTCAGTACCCACCTTCTGCGTGTCCTGCTCAGCGTCGCCCAGAACGACGGAACGGCCCTCGCGCATGCGTGGATCGAGCTCGGCGACGCCACCCCGTGGGCCCAGGTCAACGCCTTCTGCGCCGACATGGTCGCGCTCGTCCCCAAGGTCGCGGCCGCGTCCTTGGAGGACCTCGACTTCGGTCTCACCCTGACATCGATCCTCGAACGCTCGACGAAACGCGGCATCAAGACCAACACCATGATCGCCGTCCTGGGCAAATCCTTCGCCAACGTCGAAGGATCCATCCGCTACCTGAGCCCCGAACTCTCCCTCCTCGACGTGTTCGAGACGGAGCTGGTCCCCATCGTCCAGGGGCACATCAAGAAGTTCGCGTCCGGCGCGCAAGCCGTCCACGCCCTCCTCGAAGGCATCGACGACACCACCCGGACACCCCAGCAACTCCGTGGAATCATCCGCGACCTCGCCGAACACAAACTGACGGTGAACGTCGCCCGCTCCCAAGGCGCGCCCACACGGGCACTGCTGGGAGGCGCCTCCCACCGGATGCGCGACGCGGCACTGCTCACCCTGGTGGTCCTGTGGTGGCGCCAGTCCCGCACCGCGCGGTAACGGTCGTTGCGCAGTCGGCCGAACGCGCCGGCCAGGGTGTCGGATGCGTCGGCGGTCGTCGCCGGCTGGTCCCCCGTTTGAGAAGGTTCGGCGTGAGGTGACGGTCAGGCGGCTCGGCTGGCCGCGGCAGTCGCCATGGTTCTCAGGATGCCGGCGGCCGCGGGCCGTAGGGGTGCGTGGTCGAGGGCGGCCAGCGCTTGCTCGTATCGCTCGCTGATCAGATTCTCGACGGTGGCTTGCGCCCCGGTGTCCGTGAGGACCTGGCGCATCTCCGAGGCTTCCGCCGGGGTGAGGGCCCGGTTGCCGAGGCCGGCGTGCAGGACGCGTGCCTGTGCCGGAGTGGCGCGCTGGAGGGCGAGGGCGGCCAGCACGGTGTGTTTGCCCTCGCGGAAGTCGTCCAGGACGGACTTCCCGGTGCGCTCGGGGGCTCCGTACACGCCCAGCAGATCGTCGCGCAGCTGGAACGCCTCGCCCAGCGGCAGGGCGTACGCCGACAGTGCCGCGAGCAGGTTCGTGTCGGCCCCGGCGAGGTGAGCCCCGAGGTGCAGGGGGCGCTCGCAGGTGTACTTGGCGGTCTTGTAGCGGATGACACGGCGCGCGGCGGCGGTGTCGGGGAGTGCGGCGGAGACCGGTCCGGCGCCGAGGAGGTCGAGGTACTGTCCGACGAGGGTTTCGGTACGCAGAGCGTTCAGCAGGGGCCAGATTCGGCTGAGTTGCTCGGCGGTGGGGCCGAGGTGGGTGGCGCGCAGGAGTTCGTAGGACCAGCCCAGTGCGAGGTCGCCCAGGAGGATCGCGGCGTTGACGCCGAGGGTGTCGGCGTCGCCCCGGTCGTGGTGGCGGGCGGCGAGGAGACGGTGAGCCGTGGGCTTTCCACGCCGGGTCTCCGAGGCGTCCATGATGTCGTCGTGGATCAGGGCGAAGAGGTGGAACAGCTCCAGCGAGGCGGCCACCCGCCAGACCGTCGGCGGGGGCGGCCGGTCGCTCACCGCCTGCCAGCCGACGACACACAGCACGGGCCGGATCCGCTTGCCTCCGGCCGCGATCATGTCCCGTAACAGACCGGCGAACAAAGCCAGTTCAGGCAGATCGACCGCGTCACGGATCTGCTCGTCGAGGAACTCGTACAGCAGCGTCTCGACGGCCGCGGGTACGTGTTCGGGTTCCAGGGCGGAATATGGCGTGCCCATGACAATCATATGATGCCTCCTGGGGCAGGGAATCGGTCGGCGGGTCGATGGAGACGGAAGCTCCGGCGAGACATCGAGAATGCAGCGGCGCACGGTTCGTCGTGCACTGGGTTCGTGGAGCTCCGGGTGCGTCATACTCCGGGTTCGTCGTGCTCTGGGCTCGGCCCACGCATGACCCCGGCCCCGTGGTGTCCGGGCCGAGCCATGCGGCACGAGGCCCAGGCTCCCTCGCCGGCAGCGGAGGATCCAATTCCCCATGGTCCGCCGTCTCCGCCGCTCCTTGTAGAGCGCGAACCTCCGGCGCTCGACGCACGGACGTCCTCGGAACTACGCCCTTCACTCCCTCGGGAGGGAAGACGCAGCTCCGGAGACAACACCGCTGCCGATCACATGAATGCCCGTTACGCGTTTCGGGCGGGGGTGGCGAATCGTTGCGCAGTCCCGGCACGGCCTGCGACCAGGGTGTCCGCGGCTGCGGTAGAACTCGGCTGTCGGCCGCCGAGGAGCGTTGCCGAGGAGTCGTCGGGCGATGGAGTGATCGCATGAGTACGGAGTTGTCCGGTGCCAGAGCCCTGGTCACGGGTGCCACCGCCGGGATCGGTCGTACGGTCGCGGTGCGTCTGGCGGCCCTGGGTGCCGAGGTGGTGGTCCACGGCAGGAACGCCCGCCGGGGCGCGGAGGTGGTCGAGGAGATCTCCGCCGGGGGCGGGCGGGGCAGGTTCGTGGCGGCGGATCTCTCCGATCCAGCGGACGTCGGCCGACTGGCGGCCGCGGCCGGCGACGTGGACGTGCTGGTCAACAACGCCGGGATCTACCGCTTCGAGGACACCCCGGGCACCACGGCCGAGATGTTCGACACCCATATGGCGATCAACACCCGCGCCCCGTTGCTGCTGGTCGGCGCGCTCGCCCCGGCCATGGCCGCGCGGGGCCACGGGGCCATCGTCAGCCTGAGCACGATGGCCGCCACCACCCCGGCCCGCGGGGCCGGGGTGTACGGGGCGTCGAAGGCGGCGCTGGAGTCGCTGACCCGGGTGTGGGCCGATGAGTTCGGCTCCCGGGGCGTGCGGGTGAACGCCGTAAGGTCCGGCCCGACCCGTACCCCCGGCACCGCGGAGATGGGCGAGGACGCCCTGCGCACGGTGACCCGGGCCACCGTGCTGGGCCGGCCCGCGGAGGCCGCGGAGATCGCCGAGGCGGTGCTGTTCCTGGTCTCCCCCCAGGCCTCCTACATCACCGGCACGGTGTTGGAGGCCCGGGGCGGCGAGCCCGCCATCGCCTGAGGGCTGTCCCGCAATCCCCGGCGGGCGCACGACGACAGCTACGGCGCCTCGCCGCGTCGTCGGAACGTCCACATACATCCAGTATGCGGACGCCCCTCCGCCTTGCGATGCACCGCATCCGACGCCGCACGCCGATCCACCAGGGATTACGGGACAGCCCTTAGGTCCTGTCCGGTCGGTCTGGACTCGGCAATCACTTCCGGAACTCGCTGCACCCTGAGACCGACCGCTGTGAACAGTCGACGAACGATCCGTCCGGGATACTGAAGATGATCGCCTGCTCCGGGCGCTGAGGGACGCTCTCGGCGACAAAGGGCTGTCCATCGTTGGTGATGACCGTCGAATGCCGCTCCATGTCCGTATTTGTAAAGCGGGCTCTGAGATGGAACGTGCACCGCGCCATCCCCGTTGCTGCTTCAAGTCTCACCAGCCCCGGTGACTGGGTACCACCGACGGCGATCCCGTGACGCGAGAAGTACGGCTTACCTGCGTCGCGTGCGTCCTGGTCGGTGTTGATCGGGGTTTTGGGGCGAGAGTCCAGATCCAGCAGCAGGCCGGCCGCACTGATCTCGCCCTGGTGGGGGAACCTGATCACGGTCCTTGCGGTGGAGATGTCTCCGCATCGAACGTTCGTCGCTTCAAGGCCGTTGATGGTCAGGGGGTCGTCCTTCTCGCTGTGTATGTTCAGCTGGTAGATGCTCGCGGTGGCGGGCATAGCGGTAGCCCAAGATGGCCCGTTCACGCGTCGCGCCTCGCGTTTCGCCATCATCGAGTCGAACTCCTCGATGTCTCCGGAATCCCTCATATCGAGCGCGAGAACCTTGCGCAGTTCGGTCGGCGTGAAGGGACGGTCGATGAGGAGATCGGGTTGGTACTCATCTTCAGCGAGACGCTCCACGACGGTTGTGAAGGGTGCTTTGGTGTCGTCGAAGCGGGACTGAGCCGCGTCATCCTGGCGGACGTTTTCGTCGGCTCGCCACCGGTTCCAGAGTTCCTCGCCCCCAAGAGCGAGCGTGGACAGACAGACGGCCACTGCAAGCGCCAGGGCCACGTGCCGCCACCGTTTCCATCCAGTCAGTGCCCCGGCACCAGGCGCGAGAGTTTCTGCGACGCCGCTTGCGAACGTGTCCTGGGTGGAAGATGGCGTTGTCGCGTCGGGAAGCGGCCCCGACGGAGGTGTGGCTTGAGGCGGATCGCTACCTGGCGTGGCGGGTGTCGTCACCTTCTCCCCCCTGACTGCCATCGGTTCGCTGGGCAACAGGGTGGCAGAACGCGAAGAGGGATGAACGAATATTGGACACGCGAATCCTGCCCGGTGCCCGCAGTGTAAGACCCCGCCCCCTCTTTATAGCGGTGCAGCGAGAGATTCAGCCGGGCCCGGGGCGTCCTGTTCGGTCACCCACGTGCCACCACGGGCCGGCCTCCCGCCTGCTCCTTACCCGCACTCCCGCGCGGGCGGCGCGGTCCCGACCAGGCGGCCGATCTTCTCCCGCAGAGCGGCCAACTCCGCCCCCACCCGGCGGAGCTCCTCCGCCTGGGCCTCTTCGCCCCGGGCGGCCACGTGGGTGCCGGCAGTGTCCTTGTCCTCCTCGTCCAGGAGAACG
The DNA here is from genome assembly GCF_044741745.1 of Streptomyces sp. NPDC088116. NCBI lineage: Bacteria > Bacillati > Actinomycetota > Actinomycetes > Kitasatosporales > Streptomycetaceae > Streptomyces > Streptomyces sp. NPDC088116. The sequence continues at coordinate 270,599 of NZ_JBIUTF010000003.1, forward strand.
ATGACCGTCTCCCGCAACTTGCCGTCCACCCGCGCCGCACAGTCGAGGAGACCGTAGGCAGGGTCCCTGAAACCGTCCACGACGGTGCCGGCGAACTTGACGATGGCGTGACGAGGCCAGGGTTCGCTCATGAGAGGCTGCTCCTCCTGCTCGGTTCCGCCGTATAAGACCGCTCTGGTGAAAGATGTTCGTCGGCTTTCTGAGCGCACTCCACTCCGAGCCCTGTGACAACCCCGGCTACGGGGCGTGCGGAGCACGACAGCACCGCGCATCGAGGGCCGAGCGCGGGAGCGCGAGCCGCCCATAGGCGTACGAACTGGCCCCACACGCCCGGGGCGTACATCGTGGACCAATATTCACGTCAGACACGGTCCTGCGCTCCCTTCCCGTAGGTTGCGGCCGAGGTGATCCTGGTTGCACGAATCAACTGGGGTCGGCCCGGGTGACTGCGGGATCGGTGCCATGAGCAAGGCGGTGCTGACCGCCACCGGGTACCGAGAGCCATCGACAAGACGATCACCTACCGGGTCCCATCGCCCAACGGGCCCTGGAGGAAAGCGCCCTGTGGACCCCGGCCACCAGAGTACTGAGCCGCCCCCCACACGCCCGCGCATCCTGACAAAGCCCATCCGGACACGACAGCCCAGCTCAAAGGCCACTCACTCGGGTGAACTCGAGATCCCACTCGGCGACCTCGCACCCGGCCGGCCCCGCCCACTCCCGTACCACCGACCCTCACCTCGGGCAGGCCGGACCGCCGTGGCAGCCGTTGAACGTGCTGCGCCGGCCCCGGCGGTCTGCCCTGAGTCTCACCCACCGGCACCCCGCACCGGGGCGTCATACGAGCCCGCAACAACGCCGCCCTCATCACTCCACACCACGACGGAGCTTGTCATGCACACGACCTCGAACACGACCGCCCCGCAGGCGCTTCAAGTGCCGCCGCTGTACTGCCCCATCGACGCGGCCGTTCACCCCGAGCGCGAAAGCATCGAGCGCGATGCCCAGATCTGGTTCGACCGCTACCGCCTCTACACCAGCGACATCGACCGGGCCTGGGTCATCGCGCGAAACTACGCAGAGGCGATGAGTCGCATCTATCCCCAGGGCATCACCGACCGCGTCGTACTCACCGCCCGATGGCTGCACTGGATCTTCTACGTCGACGACGTTCGCATGGAAACCGCCGTCACCCCCACCAAGCTCGCTTCGGCGATCGGCCTCACCAGCCACCTGCTCCGTGTCATGGAGTCCCCGGCCACCGAACCGGCCGCAGATCAGACCGGCCCCATCGCCGCGCTGCAGTCACTCATGTCCTCGGTACAGGCCGTCGCCACCCCGGCCCAGCTCTACCGGCTCGGCGAGGCCCACCGCAAATGGTTCCACGCCATCCTGTGGGGGATGGCCGCCCCCGCTCTCGCCAGCCTGGACGAGTTCCTGCACCTGCGGATGCTGAACGCCGGCGGCGCCGCCAGCCTGTCCTGGTCGGAGATCACCGCCGGGGAGGAGATCCCCGGCGCCGAATTCCACTCTCCCGCCATGCGCGCACTGCAGGAGTCGTCGTTCCTGATGATGGCCCTCGACAATGATCTGCTCTCCTACAACCGCGAACTGCTCATCGACAAAACCAAACTCAACATCGTGATGCTGCTCGCCCGGCTGAACGACTGCCCGCCCGAGCAGGCCGTTCACCAGGCCGTGGCCCTGCGAGACCGTCTGACGACACTTTTCGTGAGGCTGCGCGAGCAGGAACAGCCCAGGCTGAGCGCCCCCGGAAGGGCCTACGTCGCGGACCTCGCCCACGCGATCCGCTCCAACCTCGACTGGGGCGCGCACTCTGCCCGCTACACCGCTGTGACATCCCGCACCCAGCTCCCCCCGCCGAATCCCGCCCCCATCCCTCTGACACTCACCGACCACCCCAGTGACCCCAGCACCGAACCCCTGCCCTGCCCCTCGATCGCCTGGTGGTGGCAACAACTGCGCACGTGACCGGCCCCGGCGGAAACCCATGCCCCCGCCCCGCGGTACACCGCAGGTCGCCAGGCCCCGGCCCTTGGCCGGAGCGGACACAGGCTGGGTTTCGACGCCGGTCAGGCCGAACAAAGACGCGACGGCGGTGAGTTGGCCGGGTTCCTGGCGGTAGATGATGCGGGTGGAGCAGGCGGCGAGGAGGCCCTCGGCCAGGACCAGGCCACGCGAGCCGGCATCGCCTGCGCTGCCTTTCCGCGGCCTTCGTCGCGTGCGGGTCGTGATGCGCGGCCGGCGGTTTCGGGTGCGGGCCGCCCTCGGTGAACACCGAGAAGCCTCGGGCGTGCACAGTCTCCACCGCCCGGTCGAACAGCACCGGCCCGCGCAGGACGGGCTGTTCACCACATCCATCCCGTCGGGCCTTGGCCGGCGGCCCGGGTTGACAGGAGTCAGGAAGAGAATTGTAATTGCTGACGCAAGCAAGTTACTGCTGAGGGGCGATAGCCATGTCCGATGTACCCGTGAGCAAGTACTACGCCGGTGGTCAGTGGCGCGAAGCGAAGGGTGGTGCGGTCTTCGAAGACTACGAGCCCTACACCGGTGAGGTCTTCGCGCGCGTCGCCGACGCGGGAGCGGAGGAAGCCCGTATCGCTATTCAGGCCGCGGCCGATGCGTTCCCCGCCTGGGCCGCTCTGCCGCCGGCGGAGAAGGCGAAGCTGTTCTTCCGCGCCGCCGAGATCGTGCGCCGCAGGAGCAAGGAGATCGCGGAAATCCTGGCGCGTGAGACCGGTAGCACCATTCCGTTCTCGACGTTCCAGCAGGAAGGCGTCGCCGCCACCCTGGAGCAGGCGGCCGCCTGGGTCTTCCTGCCCAAGGGGGAAGTCCTTCAGTCGAACGTGCCCAACACCCATTCCATCGGGGTGCGGCGCCCACTCGGAGTCGTGGCGAGCTTCACGCCGTGGAACGGTGCCAACATCCTGTCCTGGCGGGCAGTGCTCAACCCGCTCGCCGCCGGCAATACGGTCGTGGTCAAGCCGTCCGAGTTCGCCCCCATATCCGCGGGCCTGATGGTTGCCGAGATCGCGGAGGAGGCAGGGTTCCCGCCCGGTGTGATCAATGTGGTCCCCCACGCCCCCGGTGGCGCGGCGGCCATTGCCGACGAGTTCTTCGCCAGCCCGGACGTGCGCGTCATCAACCTCATCGGCGGAGTGAACACGGCCCGGATGCTCGCGGAACGAGCCGGCCGCACGCTGAAGAGGACGGTTCTGGAACTCGGCGGCTACAACCCCATGATCGTCCTTGACGACGTGGACATGGACTACGCCGTGCGCACCGCGACCGCCGGTGCCTTCTTCCACCAGGGGCAGATCTGCCTGAACACCCGCAAGATCATCGTTCAGCGCGGGATCTACGACGAGTTCCTCGAGAAGTTCGTCGCCCGCACGAAGACGCTGCCGTCGGGCAACCCCCTGGACCCGACTACGATCATCGGCCCGCTGGTCCACCAGGCGGCGGTCGACCTCGTGGATGCGCGGGTCAAGGAGGCTGTCGAGAAGGGCGCCACGCTCCACACGGGTGGCACCCACGAGGGTCTCGTCTACCAGCCGACCATTCTCACCGACGTGTCCTACGACGCCACCGTTTCCAACGAGGAGACGTTCGGACCGCTGGTCATCGTCGAGCCGGTGGACACCCCCGAGGAAGCCGTACAGGTCGCGAACCGGACCATGTACGGCCTCACCTCCTCGATCCTGACGGGCGACACCTACCGCGGCTTCGAGTTGGCACCGACGCTGCTGCACGGCATCGTCAACGTCAATTCGTCAACCGTCAACGACGAGATCCACGCGCCCATGGGCGGCGTCCGCGACAGTGGCTGGGGGCGCACCGGCCCGGATGCCCTCAACGACTTCTCGGACGTCATCTGGATCAACGCCACGAGTGATCAGCGGCCTCTCCCGTTCTGAGAAGTCGTCCAGCGTTCTGAGAAGCCGTCGAGAGCGGGAATCCCCCACACGAGGTGGTTCGACGCGATACGTCGGATGGCCCCGTCACCGTGAGGTGACGGGGCCATCCGCGTTGTGCACGAGGGGTTCTGATCAGTTCTTGCGACGGGACGTCAGTGCTTGTAAACGCGATGCGCGATGTGTTCCGCGAGCATGATCGTGGTCGCGTTCGTCGGCGCGGACGGGACTTCAGGGATGATCGATGCGTCCACGACACGCAACCCTCCCAGCCCCTTGACCGCACCGAACTTGTCGACGACGGCCCATTCGTCGTCCGAGCCGCCCATGGGCGCTGTCGACGTGGGGTGGCCGTAGGAGGCGATCCTCTGCATGAGGAATTCCGCCAGTTGATCATCACTGCGGACCGCGTCCCCGGGGACGAGTTCGGAAGTGACCGCGCGCGCGAAAGGTGTACTCCCGGCGATGCTCCGCACGAGCTTGACGGCTTCCAGCATGCGACGCAGATCTCTTGGCGCCGACAGGTAGTTGTCGTCTATGAGGGGAGCGACGTGCGGATCCCTGGCCGCGAGTGAGACGGAGCCGCGAGAGTCCGGGCGGGTCACCGCGGCCGCCAGCAGCACCGCTCCTCCCGTGGGGCTGAACGAGCCGTCCAGCAGGTGGGTGGCGACGATGCTCAGGTCGAGTTCGGCTTCGGATGCTTCGCGCGACGCGAACCACAGGTGGGCCTGGAAAGCCGCTGTCATCGTCTGGTATTCAGGGGCAAGCGCGAACAGTGAGTGGAAGAAAGGGTGGTCCTGCAAGCGCCGGCCCACCGGCAGATCGGCCACCACGTCGATTCCCAGGGCCCGCAGATGGGCCGACGGGCCGACTCCCGAGCGCATCAGAATGGCGGGACTGCCATAGCTGCCGGCGGACAGTACGACCTCTTCAGCACGGTAGACGGTGCCCGAGTCGCTCACCACTCCTCGCGCCACGCCGTTCTCGATGAGCACGGTGTCGACCGTGATGCCCGAGAGGATTCTGAGGTTGGGACGGCGGCGGATCTCAGGCGTCAGATACGCCAGCGAGGTGTTCTGGCGGATGCCGTCCACGATGTTGACCGGGTAGCCGCCCGATCCGTACTGCTCGGCGCCGTTGAAGTCGTCGTTCCGTGGAAAGCCTTGGCCGACACAGGTGTCGACGAAAGCCTTCAGCGGGGACGACAGCTCCTCGTAGTCCCACTGCCTGATGGGGAATTGGCCGGTGCGCCCGTGGAATCCGTCGTCCCCGGCCGATGTGTTCTCCAGGTACTTGAACGTGGGGAGGACGTCCTCGTAGGACCAACCCTTGATTCCGTGGCGAGTATCCCAGGCGGCGAAGTCCGAGGCTCGGGCCCTGAGGAACACGCCGGCGTTGACCGAGGAGCTGCCGCCCATGGTCCGGCCACGGGGCGCAGGTATGAGCGGAGCGCGCTCGGAGCCCCGAGCGCTGTAGGCCCAGTCGTGGCTCGGGTGAGCCAGGATGTGGGGGTTCAGGAGTTCTTCCGGGAAGTCTCCGTCGCGATAGTCCGGTCCTGCCTCGATGAGCAGGACACGTCGCTGCGGATTCTCGCTGAGCCTGGCCGCCAGCACGGCCCCGGCCGACCCGCCGCCCACGACGAGCACGGTGGTGCCATGGATGTCAGCAGTGTTGTTGTCGCTCACAGATATCTCCAGCGCTACGTGCTTTTCAAAGCAATAAAGTTCAGGTGTCGATGCGGATGCCTGCGTTGATCCGCTGCTTCGCTGTGTCGTTGTCCCTGGCCGGTGGCCGGTCGGCCGCCTACATGCCCATGGCCTCCGGAACGACACGTTCTCCCAGCAGCGTCAGCGCAGTCAGCTGATCGGGCCCCTGCACGGGACCGATGACGTGGTCGAATCCCAGCCGGCCGAGACGCTCGAGTTCAGCGAGGAGGGCAGGGATGCGCTCGCCGCGTACGCCTGGTATGAGCGGGAGCATGACCGTCTTCTCGATCGTGGCGTAGTCTCTGCCGATCGCGTCGCAGTGTCCGCGCAGCACATCCAGTTTGTGCCCGAGGTCCGGACCGTGGAAGAGATTGCAGGCGTCCGCGTACTGGGCCACGAGCCGAAGTGTCTTCTTTTCCCCGGATCCTCCGATCAGGATCGGAGGGCGCGGGTCGCGCACTGCGGGGGGCGAGTTGAGCGTGCGCTCAAGGCGGTAGTGCTTCCCCTGATAGGGCTCGTCGTCGCTGTTCCACATCTGCAGGCAGATCTGGAGCGTTTCCTCCAGACGTTCGAACCGCTCTGCAACCGGTGCAAAGGGCAGCCCCAGCCCCCGCGACTCGGCGATGTTGAAAGGGGCACCGATTCCGATGCCGAGCGCCGCCCGGCCTCCTGAAAGAACGTCCAAGGTGGTCAGCGTCTTCGCCAGCAGACCGGGTTCGCGGTAGCCGACGGAGGTCACCAAAGTGAGGAGTTCGGCGCGCGAGGTCGATGCCGCCAGGAAGCCGAGTGTGGTGTACGCCTCGAGCATCTCCTGCTCGGGCGCACCTACGATGCCGATCTGGAACAAGTGGTCCATCACGGCGATGCGGGAGAATTCGAGGTCGTCCGCCGCTCGCGCCAGTTCGGTGACATGCCTGGCGATGGAGCGCGGTCCGTCGGGCCAGGTGAAGTCGGCGATGGTGACTCCCAGTCTCATGCGCTGCTCCCATGGTTGGGGGACCCCACGGCCCCACGGACGGTCATGCGGCAAGCCGGGAAACGCCGAGTTCCGCGCGCAGCACGGGCAGGATCTCGGAGCCGGCCAGTTCGATCATTTCGTGGACCGTGGTTTCAGGCAGTCCCGCTATGTCCACACCGAACAACTGCCGTTGGTAGGAGCCGAAATGCTCCCGGAAGGACAGGATTCGCTCGATTGCCTGTGCCGGGCTTCCGACGATGGCGCCGGTGTGCCGGCTCGCCTCCTCGAGGCTGCCGAAACTCGACAGCACAGGGTGTGAGTAGTAGTAGGGCGAGTACTCACGGAAGGCCTGCTGGGAGTTGGGGCGTACGTACAGTGAAGCGCCGGCGCCCACGATGGCCGTTTCGGGCGCCCCGCGTCCATGCGCCGCCCACTGGTCACGGTAGAGCTTCACGGAATCCGCGAAGTGGGAGACCGGCATGAACAGGTTGTTGACGAAGAATCCGTCACCGTGTCGAGCGGCCTGTTCCGCGATCTGAGGGCTGCGGATGGAGCCGTGCCAGACGAACGGCGGTGCTGCCAGCGGCCGTGGAACTGCCGTGAAGTTGGTCAGCGGTGCTCGGAAGGAGCCACTCCAGTTGACGTTCTCCTCGTCCCACAGGCGACGCAGAAGGCCGTAGTTCTCCAGCGCCAGATCGATGCCGTGACGGATGTCCTGACCGAACCAGGGATAGACCTCGGCTGTGTTGCCCCGGCCGAGCATGATGTCCACGCGGCCGTCCGCCAGCAGTTGCAGTGTGGCGAAGTCCTCGGCGATCTTGACGGGATCGTTCGTCGTGATGAGGGTGGTGGACGTCGACAGGGTGATGGTCGATGTGCGCGCGGCGATATAGGCGAGCAAGGTCGAGTCCGCGCTGACCACGAACGGCGGGTTGTGGTGCTCGCCGATGGCGAAGACGTCGAAGCCGGCCTCTTCCGCATGGACCGCGATCCGGGTGAGAGCCTTCAGCCGCTCCTGCTCCGTGGGCTGGTGACCGGTGAGCACATCTGCCGCGCAGTCTCCTACGCTGAATATCCCAAGTTCCATGCCGCGCCTACCTCACACTCTGCTCTCGGACCACTTTATTGCGTGCGTCAGCAAATATTAGCACCGTGCTGATGCTGCCGGGCCGACCGGCGCAGGCGGGTTGGGGCTCCTGCGCCGGTCGGCCCGGAACAGGGGAGGCGACCGGGCCTTGGGGCGGATGATGTGGGACTGGCCCGGACGTACCCGCGACGCAGGTGCGTCGAGCGAGACGCGTCGGGTCCCGGGACTTGCCGGTGTTTGCCGCCTGTTGGAGATTCTCGACGCCAGTGGCGGCGGCGGCCCCATGCGATGGGAGTACGTTTGCTTGGGCACGCTAAGGTTCAAGGGTGAAAGCTGCTGATCCTTTGACTGCTCAGGAAGATCGTCTGTGGCGCGCTCTGATGCGTGTCATCGTGGCTCTTCCCCGTTCCCTGGATGAGGATCTGCTGCGTTCCACCGGGCTGACTCTCACCGAGTACGTCGTGCTGATGGGTCTGTCCGAAGCTGAGAACCAGGAACTGCGGATGGCCGATCTGGCTGCCGCCACCGCGCTGTCGGCGAGCCGAATCACGCGAGTCGTGGACACACTGCGCTCGCGCGGCCTGGTGACCAAGCGGCGCTTCGAAGGTGACGGTCGCGGGAGCGTGGCCACGCTGACTCCCGACGGCTTGGATCGCCTCAAGAGCGCCTACCCGGTGCACTTGGCGAGCGCTCGTAAGCGTGTCATCGACCAGCTGGACGGACGGTCGGTGCCGGCCATGCTGAGGCAGTTCGAAGCAGTTGTGGAGCGGCTCGACTGATCTCCGGCCGTCCTCGGGTCTCCGGCCTGCTGCCACCGAAGGGCAGCGGGCCGTTCTCGCATTCAGACTGACGCGCGGTGTGCATATCGCCCGGGGCTCCGTCGCGGGAGTGGCGGTTGTCGTGACGCCCCTCAGCGGGCTCTGCGTGAGAAGCGAGGCCGGTCGGGGCCGGTCGGCTCGATGCAGCGGGACTGGACATGCTCGTAGGCCATGGTGGTCTGCACGTCGGCGACTTCTCTGCGCTCGGTGAGGCGGTCGATGACGAAGGCGTACACACCGTCGACGCCGGGGACGGCGATGTGCAGCAGAAAGTCGTGCGTGCCGGAGGTGACGAACAGGCCGATCACCTCCGGCAGGCGTGCGACCCATTCCCGGAACCCCTCGATGACGGGGCGGGCCGGGGGCCGGATGCGCACGGAGATGAGCGCCTGGACGGGCCGGCCGGCCGCGTCGAGGTCCAGGGCGGCGTGGTAGCCGGTGATCACACCGCGCTCGCGCAGCAGCCGTACCCGCTCGAGCGAGGTGGAGGGGGAGACCCCCGTCTTGGTCGCGAGGTCGCGGTTGGTCTGCCGTGCGTCGTTCTGTAGCTCTCGCAGAAGGGCCAGGTCCAGCGCGTCAAGTTCCATGAAATCGACCATACGGCGCACGAAGTACGGCTACTGGATGCGTTCTTGGGATTTTACCTAGTGTCTCCGGCTGTGGATACACGAACGAACGGCCCGTTGCTCGGTGCGGGGCCGGTGCTTGGCGCGGCCGTGCTGTGGGGCACGGCCGGCCCGCTCAGGTGCCGGCGTCCAGCCTCATGACGCCGACGGCCCTGCGACCCTCATGTCCTCGGTGGTACGGGCCGGTGCGGCGCCGGCCACCATGGTCGCCCTGGGCCTGCTCCTGGCCGTGGCCGCCGGTGTCTGCTACGACCTGTACACCGTTTTCGCGAAGAAGCCGGTTGCTGTCGCTCCCGCTGCCCAGCCCCCGGGCTCGCCGCGCTCTCCCTGCTAGCAGGAGCCCTCTCCTTGGCACCCTTGACGCTCAGCAGCGCCGCTCCCGTGCGGCAGGGTGCCACCGGCACCCTGATCGTCTGGCCGGGCGTGGTGACCCACCGCCGGAACGATCACCATGTGCCTGCCGCCGCGGTTCTTCCCCGGCTCCGCACGGATGCCGGGGATTTCCGGCGGCAGGCGCATCAGGTCCGCCGAAACCCTCGAATCTCTCGCATCCGCCGAACGAAGTTCAGAACCGGCGTCACAGTTCCGCATGTCTGCCTAGCATTTTCCCGATCTGGTCGAACAAGTAAAGAGGATCACATGTCTGTGGTGAACGCTCCCGAGACGACGGCCGTCGGCTTCGCGCCCGAGGAAATGGACTACTCCCTGTCCACCCGTCAGGCCCGGCTGAAGTGGGTCGTGGTCGTCAACTCCGACCTTCCACCTGGCCGGGCCGCCAACGCCGCCGTCTGCGCCGCGGCCCCCACCGTGGCCTCGGTCCCCGGCCTGCTGGGCACCAACACCGCCGACGCGGAAGGCGTAGCGCACCCGGGCCTGCCCTGGACGGGCTGCTCGGTGCTCGTCGCGGACTCCGCCACGCTGCGTGCCATCCGTGCCAAGGCGGTATCCCGCACCGACACCTTCGTGGCCGGCGTGCCCGCCGCCGCCCAGAGCATCCGCGTCTACAGCGACTTCATCGCAGCCGTGGGTCAGACTCTGACCGAAGACATCGAGTACTGCGCAGTCAGCATCGTCGGCCCCCGCAATCGGGTCGACAAGATCGTTGGCAAGCTTTCCCTCATGCCTTGAGCCAGGAACGATGCGATTTCCGCCACCGCGTTGGAGAGCCGCTTGTGTCTGCCGGCTCCCGGGCCGCCCGGGGCCGGCCCGTAATTACCACGCACGTCGGGCGGCCGACCGCACCGCCAGTCCGAGTGGGCCTACGTACGGGAGTCGGGTAGGAGTACGGCGGCGCCGGTGAGCTGGTCGGCCGCCAGGTCGGCGAGCGCCTGATCCGCTCGGCTGAAGGGGTATGGAGCGACGGTGACCTGGATGCCGATGCGTTCGGCGAGGGACAGGAAGTCGCGCCCGTCCTGACGGGTGTTGGAGGTGACGCTGCGCAGATTCCGCTCCTGGAAGAGATGGCGCTGGTAGTTCAGCGAGGGAATGTCGGTGAGGTGGATCCCGGCGATCGCCAGCGTGCCGGACCGGTCCAGTGCCTCCAGCGCCACCGGCACCAGGTCGCCCACCGGAGCGAACAGGATCGCCGAGTCCAGCGGCTCGGGCGGACGGTCGTACGCGTCCCCTGCCGAAGCGGCCCCGAGTTCCAGCGCGAGTGCGCGTGCGCGCTCGGACCGGGTCAGCACATGGACGGTGGCGTCCTCGGCAAGGGCGACCTGGGCTGCCAGATGGGCGGAGGCGCCGAAGCCGTAGACGCCCAGTCGCCCTCCCTTGGGCAGCGCACAGCGGCGCAGCGCACGGTAGCCGATGATTCCGGCGCACAGGAGGGGGGCGAGCGAGGCGGCGTCCTGGGCTTCCGGAAGCGGGTAGGCGAAGGTTTCGGGAACCAGCGCCAGGTCGGCGAAGCCTCCGTCCGCGTCCCACCCCGTGTAGGTGGACCGGGGGCAGAGGTTCTCCTGCCCGGCACGGCAGTAGCGGCACGTTCCGCAGGTACCACGCAGCCAGGCCCCGCCGACGCGGTCTCCGGTACGGAACAAGGTCACCGAGTCTCCGGTGGCGACCACCCTGCCGACGATCTCATGGCCGGGTACGGTCGACGGCCGATGCGGTGCGAGGTCGCCCTCGGCCAGGTGCAGGTCGGTACGGCACACACCGCAGGCTTCCACCCGTAGCAGCAGGTCGCCGGGACCGGGGGCGGCTACGTGCTTCCGGCCGAGGACCAGGGGTCCGGTGCTGATCGGACCGGGTGTCCCGACGACCCAGCCGTGTCGAGTCTCCCCGGCGGAGACTGTGAAGGCCATGCTTCAAGCCTGCTGCGGGGGCGTGGCCGGGGCAAACGGGCCTGCTTCGCCTGGAGCGGGGCGGGCAGATGTCGCCGAGGCCGCGGCGCTCGGCTCTCAGGCCGGCAGGCCTTCGGGGCGGGTGGGGGTCTTCAGGGCGCCGGAGTGGACGGCCGCGACGGTGCCGCCGTCGACGAGCAGGTCCGTGCCGGTGATGAAGGTCGCGTTCGGTCCGAGCAGGAAGGCGGCGGCGTCGGCGATGTCGTTGGGCGTGCCCAGTCGCCCGGTGGCGGACGCGCCGACCATGGCACGCATCTGCTGTCCGGCTTCCCCGGCCAGTTCCTGCCGGCCCATCGGGGTGGAGATGACGCCGGGACTGATGGAGTTGACACGGGCGCCGCGCTTGCCCCAGGGCCCGGCCGCGGCCCGTACGCGCAGCAGGTTGGCGCGCTTGGCGAGGGTGTAGGCGCGGCCCGGGTCGGTGGCCGTGTCCGTACCGGTGCACGGCAGGTGCAGCAGTTCCTCGGCGGGGGCGTGGGCCAGGGCGTGCTCCTGCTCGGGGGCGAGGGGCGCCGCCATGTGGCCGGCCATGCTGGCGATGAAGATGCCCGCGCCGCCCGGGGCGATGACGCGGCCGAACTCCTCCAGGACCAGGGCGACGCCCACCAGATCGACCCGGAGGACCACCGGGGCGGGCGCCTGCGCGGGGGAGAGTCCCGCCGTGTGGGCGACCTGGGTGATGTTCCCCCGTTCCGCCGCCGCCTCGGCGAGGCCGGCGACCGACTCGGGCGAGGAGACGTCGACGTGGTGGGTGGCGACGTCGTAGCCGTCACCCCGCAGAGCCTCGGCGGTGGAGTCCAGGGTGGCCTTGTCGAAATCGGCGAGCAGCAGCGCCCTGCCCGCTCCCTGTCTGCGGGCGATCGCCTGTCCCATTCCGCCCACACCGATCACGACGACCACGTCCCTGTTCATGAGAGGCCTTCCCCATCCTTGAATACGAGACCATCTGTCTCGTATTCAAGGACCGTACCTTTCCGTGGGCACTTTGGGAACATCGGCTGCATACGCTGGGGACATGACAGAGGAGCGCCGAGGCCGACCGCGCAGTACGACCGTCCATCGGGCCATCCTCGATGCCACGCGGGACCTGCTGATCGAGAACGGTTATGCGCGGCTGTCGATCGACCGCGTCGCCGTCCGGGCCGAGGTGGGCAAGCAGACCGTCTACCGGCGGTGGCCCTCCAAGGCGCCACTCGTGGCCGAAACCGTTCTGGACGGCTCCCACGCCCCCGGCCCGGCCGACACCGGCGACATCCACCGGGATCTCAGGACCTGGCTGCACGGGCTGGTGGCGTTCATGACCGACTCGCGGAACGCGGCGCTGATCCGCGCCCTCACCGCCGCCGCCGCGGAAGACCCTCACGATGCCGAAGACCTGTACGAGCGGCTCACCGGGCCGCAGCGCGAAGAACTGGTCCAGCGGCTGCGAGCCGGTGCCGAGGCCGGACAGGTGCGTGCCGACGCGGACTTGGACGCGGTCGCCGACGCGCTCACCGGTGCCCTGGTGTACCAGACGCTCGCCGGCGATGGTTCCCTGTCCGTCCGGCGAGCCGACGGGCTGTTCGACGTCATCATGCGGGGACTGCGTCCCGACGTCCCGGTGACCACCGACCGTCCCGTGGTGGCCGACAACCACCGCGAATCGCACCACAGTTGATCTCCTGACGCCTGATCGGCCCCGGCCCGCACGGCGGACGGCACGCACAGGGCGTCCCGACCGGGTCGGGACGCCCTACGGGTGCCGCTTCTGTCGCGTCGGCGCGAACGTGGTCAGGCCGTCTTGAGGCGTGCGGCGATCTTCAGTGCACGCTCCGCCTGGTAGCGGGCGGCGGCGCGGGTGGTGTCGCCCACGGGGTTGGTTCCCTGGGCATCGACGTGCGAAGTTCCGTACGGGTTGCCGTCCGCGAACTTCAGCGGGTCGGTGAAACCGGGGCTGACGACGAGCCCGCCGAAGTGGTGGATGCTGTTGTAGAGCGCGAGAAGCGTGGTCTCCTGGCCGCCGTGCAAGGTGGCGGACGAGGTGAAGCCGCTGTAGACCTTGTCGGCGAGCTTGTCCTGGCTCCACAGTCCGCCGAGCGTGTCGATGAACTGCTTCAGCTGGGCCGAGACGTTTCCGAACCGGGTGGGGGTTCCGAAGAGGACCACGTCGGCCCACTCGATGTCGTCGGCGGTGGCCTCCGGGATGTCCCTGCCGGCGGCCTGGGCGGCGGCCCAGGCGGGGTTGGCGTCGATGGCGGTCTGCGGCGCCAGCTCCGCCACCTTCAGCAGCCGGACCTCGCCGCCGGCCTTGGCCGACGCGTCACGCAGCTCCTTGGCCATCTCGGCGACCGTGCCGGTCGAGGAGTAGTAGACGATCGCGACATTCAGGGGAGTGCTCACAGCAGGTTCCGTTTCCTTGCCAGTGGAGGGTGGACGCGACCGGAGGAACTGGCCGACCGGTCACGCAAATGAAACTAGACGACCGGTCGACTATTCGTCAACGCGGCCGGTGGCCACTGCTTTTGCGTCAGGCTCGTCCCGGCGTCCCGGCGTCCCGGCGTCCCGGCGTCCCGGCGTCCCGGCGTCCCGCCGCGGCCGGGGCGCGGCCGGCGTGCTCGTACGGCAGCGGACCTGGAGCCTTGGAGGATCCGGGCCGCGTCCCTCGCCGCACACGGCGTCATGACCGGCCTCCTCCCGCTGTGAGGCCCGGCCTCTCAAGCCCCCTAGCATGGGGGAGTGGAGTTGCGTCAGTTGCGGTACTTCGTCGCGGTCGCCGAGGAGCTCAACTTCGGCCGGGCCGCGGAACGGCTGCTCATCGCCGGCCCGTCCTTGTCCCAGCAGATCAAGGCCCTCGAACGCGACCTCGGAGTGCGGCTGTTCGACCGCGACCGCCGCTCGGTGACGCTCACTCCCGCAGGTGCCGCGCTGCTCCCGCACACCCGGAACCTGCTGGCGAACGCCGACGACCTGCGCAACCGGGCCGCGCGGATCTCCGGCTCCGAACCGGTCCGGCTCGGCTACGTCAACTGGATCCCGGCGGACCTGAATACGAGGGCCTCGGCTGTGGCGAGGCTGCACATCGACGCCTGGGTCGCCCCTTCCCACACCCAGGCCGCCCGGGTCGCCGACGGCAGCTTGGACCTGGCCGTGTGCTGGGTCGACGGGCCGACCCTCGAACGGCTCGGCCTGAACGCCCGGTTGCTGGGAGCCGATCGGCTCTACGCCGTCACCACGGGACGGGACGCCGCACCCGTCCGGGCCGGAGAGGTCGCCGTCCTTCTCGACGACGACGCCACCTCCTGGCGGTCCTGGAACATCTACGCCCAGCAACTCGCCGACGACGCCGGCGCCCGGACCGTACAGATCACCGACGGTGGTGTCACCGGGCCCGCGTTCTTCGACCATGTGCGCCGCGCTCGTCGTCCTCTCGTCAACTCGCCCAAGGGGCAGTCCACACCGCTGCCCCCCGACCTGGTCCAGCGCCCGATCATCGGCCCGAAGGTGTACTGGACCTGGTCCCTGGTCTGGCGTCGCAACGAGGTCCGTGCGGCCGTCCTGGCCACGATCGACGCCCTGGCCGAACACGTCACCGACCCCGGGATCCACGACCCGGACGCCTGGCTCCCCGCCACCGACCCGCACAAGCCCTGAGACGGGCGCGATCAGGGGCGCCGGCCGCCCGGCGGACGTATGCCCAGGGCGATGCCGGCCCAGTACGTACGGGAGCGGTCCCGGCCGGGCGGTGCGTGCCGCGTACGACGGGCCATTCGGGGGAGCGCCGCGCGGCCCGGTGCGGGCGCGGGTCTCTCACCGGGCGGGGTCGTCCTTGCCCGGGTCGTTGGGGTGCGACCGCAGCGGGGTGACCTTCACCGTCATCCATGAGCGCAACGGAAGGGTGCCCAGCACCTTCTCGTGCAGCTCCGTCTCGTCCGCGGCCCGCCAGATCCCGATGCTGCGCAGTTCACCGACCGGGCGCCAGAGGCGGAACAGGTGCCCGGTGGCGGCCAGTTCACCGGCTCGTACCGACTCCGCGGCCCGGCGGCGGCCGACTTCGGCCTCCTCGGTGTCCTCGGGGATCGTCGTGGTGATCTCGACCAGGAACTCTTCCATCGTCCTTCTCCGTCTTCGCGTGGAGCACCCCGCTTCGGTGCTCTCCCGTTTCACGGTGGGCCCGCCCCGGCGTCATGGCTACGACCTCCTTCCTCCCGGCTGGTAGGCGCAACCTCCCATCGCAGGTCGCACCTTGCGAGGGCCCCGCGCGAGGCCGAAGACCTCTTTGACGTGCACACATGCCTCGCCTAGCGTCGACTAGGCGACCGGTCGACTAATGCCGGGCGCACTCCGTCCCACCCCATGGAGAGGTCATCATGTTTTCCGCCGAACAGAAGGTCGCCGTCATCACGGGCGCGTCGCAGGGCATCGGAGCAGGACTGGTCGCCGGTTATCGCAAGCTGGGCTACGGCGTCGTCGCCACATCGCGCGGGATCGAGCCCGCACACGACCCGGACGTGGTCACCGTCCAGGGCGACATCGCCGACCCCGCCACCGCCGAGCGCGTCATCACGGCGGCTGTCGAACGGTTCGGCCGCGTGGACACCCTGGTCAACAACGCCGGAGTGTTCGTCGCCAAGCCGTTCACCGAGTACACCGGGGACGACTACGAGACGGTGACCGGCGTCAACCTGACCGGTTTCTTCCGCATCACCCAACTCGCCGTGGAGCGGATGCTCGTCCAGGGCGGTGGCCATGTCGTCCAGGTCACCACGAGCCTGGTCGACCACGCGAGTTCGGATGTCACTTCCGTGCTGGCCTCGCTGACCAAGGGCGGCCTGCAGTCCGCCACCAAGGCGTTGGCCATCGAGTACGCGCGCCAGGGCATCCGCAGCAACGCGGTCGCGCTCGGGACCATCCGCACGCCTATGCACCCCGAGGCCTACCACGAGACGCTGGCCGAGATGCACCCGCTGGGCAGGATGGGCGAGGTCGACGATGTCGTCCAGGCCGTGATGTACCTCGAGGACGCCCCCTTCGTCACCGGCGAGATCCTCGCCGTCGACGGTGGACAGAGCGCCGGCCGTTGAACGGGCAGCCCCCGGCCGCTTCGCCGCCACGTCACCTGGCGGCCGGGGCGCCGCTGCCGCCACCGAGGAGTTCCCGATGAGCAGAACCTTCCTGATCACCGGAGTCAGCAGCGGCCTGGGCCGCGCGTTCGCTCAACAGGCCCTGGCCGCAGGTCATGTGGTGGCCGGTACCGTACGTGACCCGGGCCAGATCGCCGAGTTCGAGGCGCCGGCCCACGGTCGCGCCACCGGACTCCTGCTGGATGTCACCGACGACGCGGCCGTCTCCCGGGTCGTCGAAGACGTCGAGACGCGCGTCGGCCCGGTCGATGTGCTGATCAGCAACGCCGGTTACGGGGTGGAGGGCACCGTCGAGGAGTCCTCGATGGACGACCTGCGCCGCCAGTTCGACGTCAACGTGTACGGCACGGTGGCCGTCATCAAGGCGGTCCTGCCGTATATGCGACGCCGTCGCGGCGGACACATCGTCACCGTGTCCTCCATGGCCGGGCTGACGGCGCTGCCCGGCGTCGCCTTCTACGGCGCCAGCAAGTTCGCGGTGGAAGGTATCGCCGCGTCCCTGGCCCAGGAGGTCGCCCACCTCGGTGTCCACGTGACCTCCCTCGCGCTGGGCGCCTTCCGTACCGACTGGGCCGGCCGCTCGATGACGCGGGTGCCACGGAGCATCCCCGACTACGACAGCGTCTTCGACCCGATCCGGACCGCTCGCCGGGCCAAGGACAGCAACCAGCCAGGAGATCCCGTCCGCGCAGCGAAGGCCCTGCTCGCGGTCGTGGACGCGGACAAGCCTCCGGTCCATCTGGTGCTGGGCATCGATGCCCTGAACCTGATCGAGGAGGGCCGGCAGCGCCTGAGCGACGACATCGCCGCCTGGGCCGACCTGAGCACCTCCACCAATTTTCCCGCGGGCCAGTGACCCTGCCGCCCTTTTCCTGGAGCCTTGTGATGAGTGATTCCCCCACCCCCACCGCCGTCGACTTCTGGTGCGACCCCAGCTGCCCATGGACCTGGCTCACCTCCCGCTGGATGCTCGAGGTTCGAAAGACCCGCCCGGTCCGGATCACCTGGCACGTCATGAGCCTGGCCGTCCTCAACGAGGCCCGCATGGACCAGCTCCCGCCCCACAACCGCGAGTTGATGGGCCAGGCCTGGGCGCCCGTCCGGGTCATGATCGCCGCGCAGGAGTCCTTCGGGTCCCGCGTCCTGGAGCCGCTCTACACCGCGCTCGGCACCCGTTATCACCCCCAGGGTCTGCCCAAGACCCGGGCCACCATCGAGGCAGCCCTGCGAGAGGCCGGGCTGCCCGAGCACCTCGCCGAGGCCGGTGACACCGACACCTACGACGCGGCCCTGCGCGAGTCCCACCAGGAGGGCATCACCCTGGTCGGCCAGGAGGTCGGCAGCCCCATCATCGCCGTCCCCGGCCCCGACGGCGACGAGAGGATCGCCTTCTTCGGGCCCGTCGTCACCCCCGCCCCCACGGGTGAACAGGCCGCCCGGCTGTGGGACGGCACCCTCGCCGTCGCCTCCACACCCGGCTTCTACGAGATCAAGCGGACCCGCACGGTCGGCCCGGTCTTCGACTGACCGAGGCCGGCTGCCCGGGGCTACGCCGTGGTGCGGAGCCTCGCCGCCACGTCCTGGATCAGCTCCGCCTCGTGGGGAACGAGGTAGAAGTGGTCTCCCGGGAAGATCCTCTCGCTGTATCCGGCACGGGTGTGCGGGGACCAGGCGCGGATGTCCGCGGGGTCGATGTCGGGGTCGTCCCGCCCCACATAAGCGGTGATGGGGGCTCCGGTCGACGCGTGGGGCCGCGGTCGGTACGTCTCGCTCAGCTTGTAGTCGGCGCGTATCGATCCCATCACGAGTTCCCGCAGATCCGGATCGCGCAGTACGGGCGCCGCGGCCGCGTCCAGCCGCAGAACGTCCGCGATCAGTGCCTCGTCGCCCTGCTCGTGGAGAACGGATTCACGTGTGCGACCGGGTGCCCCTCTGCCCGAGACGAACAGCGCGGCCGGTCCGACTCCGTGCCGTTCCTCGATTCGCATGGCCACCTCGAAGGCCACAGAGGCGCCCATGCTGTGTCCGAACAGGGCCAGCGGCCGGTCGAGCCAGGGCGTCAGTGCCTCGACGATCGGTTCCGCGAGCGCGTCCATGTCGTCGACGCACGGATCCTGGAGCCGGCCCTGGCGTCCCGGGTACTGCACGGCCAGTAGTTCGACGGTCTCCGGGAGCCGGCCCGGCCAGGCGCGGAAGGCGCTTGCGGCGCCGCCCGCGTAGGGGAAGCACACCAGGCGCGTACGTGGACGGGGTATCGGTGTGAACCGTCGGAACCACACCGGGCGGGGAGTGGGGCCCGAGCCGTTCGGCTGCCCCACTCGCCCGCCCTTCTCGTCGTGCCCGATCCGCTCGCTCATCCGTGCCCCCGTCTGTTCCCTGTCCGCCGCTCCGGACGTGACGCACCGAGGATGGCCTGCCGACAACGTTGGCAGCGAGACCTGTGGAAAGCGGTACGCCAACGTTTCCTTTCTGTTCTCCTCGTGGGCACTTTCGAAGCGTTGTCGGAACGTCAGGTGGCGCTCACCGCACCAGTGGTGCGGACGGAGGGGGGTGAAGCGGGGAAATGTCTATCTCGTCCGGGTGATAGCGGTTCGTTGTTCATGGTTCAATTATCGGCGGATGTCGCAGAGGGGTTTGACAGGAGCTTGTCAGGGGAGTGCCGGAGTGCTTTAGTAACGCTGCCTTCCCGGAGTCTCTCGCCGCACGGCGATCGAGCGAATGGGGGCCGCGGAACTCCGCGCAATCTCGAGCACGTGAGGTGCATTCATGGAAATCGCTATCGAGGCGGAAGGGCTTCGTAAGCGGTACGGGGACCACGAGGCGCTGCGCGGTGTAGACCTTTCCGTGCCCACCGGAACACTGCTGGGAATCCTCGGCCCGAACGGGGCGGGCAAGACGACGACCGTGCGTGTGCTCGCGACGCTGCTCGAACCGGACGAGGGCCGGGCGCGCGTGGCCGGTTACGACGTACGTGAGCAGCCGCGCGAGGTGCGCCGCAGCATCGGTCTCACCGGCCAGTACGCGGCTCTCGACGAGCGGCTCACCGGGCGGGAGAACCTTCGGCTGATCGGCACGCTGTACCGGCTCGGCCGCCGCACGGCGAAGGTGCGTGCCGGTGAACTGCTCGACCGGCTCGATCTCGCGAGCGCCGCCGAGCGCCAGGTCAAGACGTACTCCGGTGGCATGCGGCGCAGGCTCGACCTGGCCGCGAGCCTCATCGCGGAGCCCAAGGTGCTGTTCCTCGACGAGCCGACGACCGGTCTCGATCTGACCAGCAGGCTCACCCTGTGGGACATGATCCGCGAGCAGTTGGCGGGCGGCGTGACCGTACTGATGACCACCCAGTACCTGGAAGAGGCCGACCAGCTCGCCGACCGCATCGCGGTGATCGACGGGGGCCGGGTCATCGCCGACGGAACCTCGGACGAGCTGAAGGCCAAGGTCGGCGGGGAGCGGCTCGAAGTGTCCCTGGCGGACAGCGGCGACGTCCCCGCCACCGTGCGCGCGCTGCGGGGCAGCGCCGCCGCCGAACCCGCTGTCGCGCAGGACGGCCGCATGGTGTCCGTCTCGCTGAGGGACGGGCTGAAATCGGTGTCCGAGGCAGCCGCCGCACTGGACGCCGCGGGCGCGAGGACCGTCGGGTTCGCCGTCCGGCGGCCGTCGCTCGACGATGTGTTTCTCGCCCTCACCGGCTCCGCGACCAGCAGCGAAAGGTAGGACGAGTACCTCATGGTGGATCTTGTCAGTGACGTGTCCGCACTGGTCGGCCGGCATATGAAGCACCTGGTGCGCATCCCGGAGAAGCTGCTCAGCGTGACCTTGATGCCCGTCGCGTACGTCGTGGTCTTCGGCGTCCTGTTCGGCAGCGCGATCTCCGTGCCGGGCAGCGACTACCGCTCGTACCTGATGGCGGGCATCTTCACCCAGATGATGCTCACGAATGTGGGCAACACCGCTCTCGGCGTGGCCGGCGATCTCGGCAACGGCGTGGTCGACCGGTTCCGTTCGCTGCCGATGTCACGGTCCGCCGTGCTGATCGCGCGCACCCTCTCCGATCTGGCGCTGGCGGTCATCGCCTGCGTCACGATGGCCATCGTCGGATATCTCATCGGATGGCGGGTCCACGAAGGGTTCCTGAGCGCCCTCGCCGGCTTCGGGCTGCTCCTCCTGCTCGGCTACACCATGGCCTGGCTCGGCGCGCTCATCGGACTGCTGGCGCGCAGCGCTGAGGCGGTCAACTCCATCGCCTTCATGCTGGTGATGCCGCTGACGTTCCTGTCGAACGCCTTCATCCCGCTGGACGGCCTGCCGGGCTGGCTCCGGTGGCTGTGCGAGTGGAATCCGGTCAGCGCCGTGGTGGCCGCCTGCCGCGAGTTGTTCGGCAACACGACGACGGGCACCGGCGAAGGGGCGTTCCCCGTCCAGCATCCGGTTCCGGTGTCGCTGGTGCTCAGTGCCCTGGTGCTGTCCGCCGTCGTGCCGGCGGCCGTCAGCGCCTACCGCCGCGCCGCCGCCCGCTGAGACGGGTCGAATTACCGCGCGACCTGAGTGCTGTCCCATAATGCCGGGCGCGTTTCCGGATTGCGGACAACTCTTCGTCTGTAATTCCGCCTCGTTGTTTTCTATTCTGTTCCGCTGCTCGACGTATCGACGCGCGGATTGACATCCGAGAGATCCGACGGGTTTCTCCGGTGTTAACCCGCGACGGCTGTAATGGCTCCTGAGTTCGTTATGCCGGTACCTTGCCCGGCCGCATTCGATTCGTCATCGACACATAAATGCCCGACCGAGAACGGATGGACCATGACCGGTTATCAGATTGCTCGTCTGCCCCTTACGGCCGCGCAGTCCGGTATCTGGCTTTCCCAGCGCCTCGAGCCGACGAACCCCATTTTCAACATTGCCGAATACGTCGAGATCCACGGTGAGATCGACCCGGCGCTGTTCGAGAGCGTGCTGCGACGCACCGTCGCCGAGGCCGAGACGCTGCGGGTCCGGATCGTGGAGGAGGACGGCAGGCCGTCCCAGATTGTCGAGGAGCACGGCGACTGGCCCATGGACCTCGTCGATGTCAGCGGCGAGGACGATCCGCGGGCGAGCGCCGAGGAGTGGATGCGGTCCGAGGCGCGCCGGCCGGTCGATCCGACGCGCGGCCCGCTGTTCGCGTTCGCGCTGTTCAAGGCGGCGGACGACCGCTGGTTCTGGTACCAGCGCTACCACCACATCGTCATGGACGGCCTCGCGCTCTCCCTCGTCGGCGGGCGTGTGGCCGCGCTCTACACCGCTCTGGCGGCGGGGCAGCCCTGCCCGGAGCCGACGTTCGGATCCCTGCGGGAGCTGATCGAGGACGAGGCCGCCTACCGGGCCTCCGACCGGTTCGTACGCGACCGCGAGCACTGGACGACGCGCTTCGCCGATCTGCCCGCCCCCAGCAGCCTCGCCGACCGCCTGCCGAGCCTGCCCCGGCAGCTGGAGCGGCGGACCGCCTTTCTGAACGAAGGGGTACTGGACGCCCTCCGCGCCACGGCACGCGACGCGGACGTCAGCTGGCCCGCCGTCGCCGTCGCCGCGCTCGCCGCGTACATGCACCGGATGACGGGCAACCGGGATGTCGTTCTCGGCCTCCCCGTCGTCGCCCGTGGGGCGATGGCGACCCGCACCGTCCCCGGAATGATGTCGAACGTGCTGCCGTTCCGGCTGGAGGTGCACCCGGGCACGACCGTCGGGGAACTCGTCCGGCAGGCGTCGAAGGAACTGCACCTCGCGCTCAAGCACCAGCGGTACCGCTTCGAGGACCTGCGGCGGGACCTCGAACTCTCCGGTGACGAACACCGCTTGGTCGGCCCGCACATCAATATCGTCATGGTCGACTACGACCTGCGGTTCGCCGGCCACCGCACCACCGTGCACAACCTCGGCGGCGGCCCGGTCGACGATCTGTCGCTCGTCGTGGACGGCCGCGCGGGCTCCGGGCAGGGCCGGAGCGGCGGCCTGAGGATCGACCTGGACGCGAACCCGGACCTCTACGCGTCCGAAGAACTCGCCGCGCACCAGCGGCGGTTCCTCGATCTCCTCGGCGGCATCGTCCGAGCCGGACTCGACGAGCCCGTCGGCGCTCTGGAACTCCTCCGGCCCGCCGAGCGCGAGCAGGTGCTCGTGGAGTGGAACGCCACCGGCCGCCCCGTACCGTCCGTCACCCTGCCCGAACTGTTCGAGGCACAGGTCGCCCGTACCCCACGGGCCACGGCGGTGGTCTTCGAGGACCGTGAGCTGTCCTACGCCGAGCTGAACGCCCGTGCCAACCGGCTCGCACATCTGCTGATCGAACGGGGCGCGGGCCCCGAGGCCGTTGTCGCGCTCTCCGTACCCCGCTCCGACGCGATGATCGTGGCGCTCCTCGCGGTCCTCAAAGCCGGGGCCGCCTACCTTCCCGTCGACCCCGGCTACCCGGCGGATCGGATCGGGTTCATGCTCGACGACGCCCGTCCCGCGCTCGTGCTCACGGTGGCGGGCACCACGGTGACCGAGTCCGGCGCAGCGTGCCTGCCCCTCGACGATCCACGGACGGCCGAACTGCTGGCCGGACAGCCGGTCACCAACCCCTCCGACGCCGACCGCACCACCGCGCTGCGCCTCCAGCACCCCGCCTACGTGATCTACACCTCGGGCTCCACCGGCCGGCCCAAGGGCGTGATGGTGTCCCAGGCGAGCGCCGTCGACCTCGCCGCATGGGCGGCCGACGCCATCGGGCCGCGACAGCTGCGACGCGTCCTGGCGTCCACCTCGCTCAACTTCGACGTCTCCGTCTTCGAGATGTTCGGACCGCTGTGCTGCGGCGGCGGCATCGAGGTGGTCCGCGATCTGCTCGCGCTCACCGAGCGGGCCGGCAGCGGCTGGTCGGGCAGTCTGATCAGCGCGGTGCCGTCGGCGATCGCACAGGTCCTGGCGCACGGCGGCGTGCAGGCGTCCGCGGAGACCGTGGTTCTGGCGGGCGAGGCACTGTCGGCACGCGCGGTCGCCGACATCCGCGCCGCCGTACCGGGCTGCCGCGTCGCCAACATCTACGGTCCGACGGAGGCCACCGTCTACGCGACGGCCTGGTACGACGACGACGTGGACGACGACGGGACGCCGCCGATCGGCCGTCCGGTGTCCAACACGCGTGCGTACGTGCTGGATTCGGGGCTGCGCCCGGCACCGGTCGGGGCGGCCGGCGAGCTGTACATCGCGGGAGCGGGCCTGGCCCGTGGGTATGTGCGTCGTCCGGGGTTGACGGGGGAGCGGTTTGTCGCTGATCCGTTCGGTGTTCCTGGTGCGCGGATGTATCGCACGGGTGATGTGGTGCGGTGGCGTGGGGACGGGAATCTGGAGTATTTGGGGCGTGCGGACGAGCAGGTGAAGATCCGGGGGTTCCGGATCGAGTTGGGTGAGATCGAGGCGGTTCTCGCGGGGCATGTGGGGGTGCGTCAGGTCGCGGTGATCGCGCGTGAGGACCAGCCGGGTGTCAAGCGTCTGGTGGCGTATGTGGTGGGGGACGCGGATCAGGCCGTACTGCGTGAGCATGTGGGCGCCGCACTGCCCGAGTACATGGTTCCGGCGGCGTTCGTCGCCTTGGACGGGCTGCCGGTCACATCGAACGGGAAGCTGGACCGCAGGGCGTTGCCGGCTCCGGACTTCGGCGCGGTGGCGACGGGGCGGGGTCCGGGCAGCGCGCGGGAGGAGGCCCTGTGCGCGGTCTTCGCGGACGTGCTGGGCCTGCCGCGGGTCGGAGTCGAGGACAGTTTCTTCGATCTGGGCGGGGACAGCATCGTCTCCATCCAGTTGGTCAGCCGGGCGCGTAAGGCGGGTCTGGTGTTCACCCCGCGCGATGTGTTCCAGAGCCGCACCGTCGCCGCACTCGCCGCCGTCGCCGTCGAAGCGGAGGAGACACCGGCACGGTCCTCCGACGACGGAGTGGGCCCGGTGGCGCTGACGCCGATGGTGCACTGGCTGCGGGAGCGCGGCGGTCCCGTCGAGGGGTTCCATCAGTCGATGGTGGTGCGCACACCTCCCGGGCTGACGTGGGAGCGGCTGACGGCTGGGCTGCGGACGGTTCTCGATCATCATGACGCGCTGCGGTTGCGGTTGCGGCGTACGGGCGGTGAGTGGGAGTTGGAGTCCCTGCCGCGTGGCGCCGTGGACGCCGCCGCGGTGGTGACACGTGTCGAGAGCGCGGACGCGCTCGGAGACGAGCCGTTGCGGCCGGACGCCGGCGAGATGGTGCGCGCGGTGTGGTTCGACGCCGGACCCGCCGAATCCGGGCGGTTGTTGATGGCGCTGCACCACTTGGTGGTCGACGGTGTCTCGTGGCGGATCCTGCTGCCCGACCTGGCCGCCGCTGTCGCGGGGCAGGAGTTGGAGCCGGTCGGCACGTCGTTGCGGCGCTGGGCCGAGCAGCTCACCGAACTCGCCCAGGACCCCGCCCGGCTCGAAGAACTCCCCCTCTGGACGAGCATCCTCGAAAGGCCCGAGGCACTCCTCTCCCGCAGGCCCCTGCTGAAGTCCCGTGACACCGGCGCCACACAGCGGCACCTCAGGCTGACCCTGCCGTCCGACCGTACGGAGCCGCTGCTCACCACGGTGCCCGCCGCTTTCCACGGTGGAGTCAACGACGTCCTGCTGACCGCTCTGGCGCTGGCCGTCGCCGACTGGCGGCGCCGCAAGAACCGCGGGGACACGGCCTCGCTGCTGGTGGACCTCGAAGGGCACGGCCGTGAGGACATCGGCGGCGGCGCCGATCTCTCCCGTACCGTCGGCTGGTTCACCAGCCTGTACCCCGTACGACTGGATCCCGGCACGCCGGACTGGGACGATGTGGGGCGGGCGCTGAAGCTCGTCAAGGAGCAGCTGCGGGCCCTGCCCGACCACGGCATCGGCTACGGCCTGCTCCGCCACCTCAACCCCGGCACGGCACCCGTACTCGCCGCCCTGCCGACCCCGCAGATCGGCTTCAACTACCTCGGCCGCCTGGAAACCGGCACCGAAACCGACTGGGCCGTGGAGAGCGCATCCGGCGGAGCCGACGACGGCATGCCGTTCGTCCATGCCCTCGAAGTCGACGCGCTGACCCATGACTCGCCCGACGGCGCACAGCTCAGCGCGACATGGACCTGGCCGGAGGCGCTCTTCTCCGAGGACGACATCCAGGACCTGGCCGAGACCTGGTTCCGCGCCCTGGACGCACTCGCCGCCCTCGCCGAACGGCCGGGAGCCGGCGGCCGTACCCCCTCCGACCTCCCGCTGGTCCCCCTCGACCAGAACGAGATCGAACTCCTCGAGCGGTCCTGCCCCCCGCTGGAGGACATCCTGCCGCTGTCGCCGATGCAGGAAGGGCTGCTGTTCCACGCCCTGTTCGACGAGGAAGCCGCCGATGTCTACACCGTGCAGCTCTTCCTGGGCATGGAGGGCGCACTCGATGTGAAGGCCCTGCGCGCGGCGGCGGAAACACTGCTCCGCAGGCACCCGAACCTGCGCAGCGGATTCAGGCACGAGCAGGTGAGCAGAGCGGTCCAGGTCGTCCACCACGAAGTGGAACTCGACTGGGACACCCAGGATCTCCGTGGCCTCGACGCGGACGAGCGATCGGCGCGGCTCACCCGGGTCGCCGCCGAGGAGCGGGCCCGCCGGTTCGATCTCGCCGCGCCGCCGCTGGTGCGGTTCGTCCTCGTACGGCTCACGGACGACCGGTTCCGCCTCGTCATGACGGTCCATCACATCCTGCTGGACGGCTGGTCGATGCCACTGCTGGCGCAGGAGCTGTTCGCGCTCTACGCGCGGGGAGGCGACGACACCGGGCTGCCCCTTCCCACCCCGTACCGGGACTATCTGACCTGGCTCGCGGGCCGTGACGGCGAAGCCGCCGAGCAGGCATGGCGCCACGCCCTCGCCGGAGTCGAGGAGCCCACCCTGCTGGCCCCGACCGGCGCCGACCGCGAGGCCCTGGCGCCCGAACGGGTCGCGCTGGAGCTGTCACCGCAGCTCACCACCGCGCTCGGCGACCGGGCCCGGAACCTCGGGCTCACCATGAACACCGTCGTCCAGGGCGCCTGGGCCGTGCTGCTCGCCCGGCTCACCGGCCGTGAGGACGTTGTCTTCGGCGCCACGGTGTCCGGACGGCCGCCCGAGATCGCCGGCATCGAGTCGATGGTGGGGCTGTTCATCAACACGCTCCCGGTGCGCGTGGAGTTGCGGCAGGACGAGACCCTGGCGCAGCTGCTCACCCGGCTCCAGGAACAGCAGTCCGGGCTGATGGAACACCAGCACGTCGGACTGCGTGACATCCAGCGGCTGACCGGTGCCGGGGAACTCTTCGACACCCTGACCGTCTTCGAGAACTACCCCCTCGACCCGAGCCTGCTGGATGTCTCCGGCACCCGGCTGCGGGTCACGGACGCCGACGCCGACGATGCCACGCATTACCCCCTCACCCTGGTGGTGGTCCCGGGACCAAGGCTGGGCCTGCGCCTCGGCTACCGGCCCGATCTGCTGACCGCCGATACGGTCGAGAGCATCGGGGCCCGCCTCGGCCGGCTCCTCGAAGCCGTCGCCGACACCCCCGACCGGCCGGTCGCGGAGATCGACGTCCTGGACGAGGCGGAGCGTGAGCGGGTACTGGTCGAGTGGAACGCCACGGCTCACCCCGTACCCTCCGCCACCCTCACCGAGCTGATCGAGGCACAGGCCGCCCGTACCCCACAGGCCACGGCGGTCGTCTTCGAGGGCGACGAGCTGTCCTACGCCGAACTCGGCGCTCGCGCCAACCGCCTGGCGCGGCTGCTGGTCGAACGGGGCGCCGGCCCCGAGGGATACGTCGCCCTCGCCCTGCCGCGCTCCCAGGAGCTGATCGTCGCCCTGCTGGCCGTGCTGAAGTCCGGGGCGGCGTACGTGCCGGTCGACCCCGACTATCCCGCCGAGCGGATCCGCTACATCCTCGACAACACCCGCCCCGCGCTCGTGCTCACGACGCGTGACGTGGACGCCGTACTGCCCCCCACCGACGGGACGGACCGGCTCGTCCTGGACGATCCCCGGACCGCGGCGGCCCTGGATGCCCGCTCCGGCACCGATCTCACCGATGCCGACCGGCTCGCGCCCCTCGGTGTCCTCAACACCGCCTACGTCATCTACACCTCGGGCTCCACGGGCAAGCCCAAGGGCGTCCTCGTCCCGCACGAGGGAATCGTCAACCGGCTGCGCTGGATGCAGGGAAGGTACGGACTCGACGCCTCCGACCGGGTATTGCAGAAGACGCCGTCCGGATTTGATGTCTCGGTGTGGGAGTTCTTCTGGCCGATCGTCGAGGGCGCCACACTGGTGGTCGCCCGCCCCGAGGGTCACAAGGACCCGGCGTATCTCGCCCGGCTGATCCGCCAGGAACGCGTCACCACACTGCACTTCGTCCCGTCGATGCTCCAGGTCTTCCTCACCGAGCCCACGGCGGCGGACTGCGTCAGCCTGCGCCGCGTGGTGTGCAGCGGTGAGGCGCTGCCCGGCGAACTGCGCGCGAAGTTCTTCGAGACGCTGGACGTCCCGCTGCACAACCTGTACGGGCCGACCGAGGCATCCGTGGACGTGACGTCCTGGGAGTGCGCGGCGC
Source organism: Streptomyces sp. NPDC088116 (assembly GCF_044741745.1). Taxonomy (NCBI): domain Bacteria; kingdom Bacillati; phylum Actinomycetota; class Actinomycetes; order Kitasatosporales; family Streptomycetaceae; genus Streptomyces; species Streptomyces sp. NPDC088116. The sequence goes on from NZ_JBIUTF010000003.1 coordinate 298,823, forward strand.
ACGACCCCGCCGGGCCGGTGCCCATCGGCGCTCCGGTGTGGAACACCCAGGTACGGGTGCTGGATTCACGACTGCGGCCGGCGCCGGTGGGCGTGGCCGGGGAACTGTATCTGGCCGGTGTGCAGCTCGCCCATGGGTATGTGCGTCGTCCGGGGTTGACGGGGGAGCGGTTTGTCGCTGATCCGTTCGGTGTTCCGGGTGCGCGGATGTATCGCACGGGTGATGTGGTGCGGTGGCGTGGGGACGGGAATCTGGAGTATCTGGGGCGTGCGGACGAGCAGGTGAAGATCCGGGGGTTCCGGATCGAGTTGGGTGAGATCGAGGCGGTTCTCGCGGGGCATGTGGGGGTGCGTCAGGTCGCGGTGATCGCGCGTGAGGACCAGCCGGGTGTCAAGCGTCTGGTGGCGTACGTCGTCGGGGACGCGGATCAGGCCGTACTGCGTGAGCATGTGGGCGCCGTACTGCCCGAGTACATGGTTCCGTCGGCTTTCGTCGCGTTGGACGCGCTGCCGCTGACGCCCAACGGGAAGCTGGACCGTAAGGCGCTTCCCGCTCCCGACTACGCGACGGTGGCCACGGGGCGCGGTCCCGGCAACGCACGGGAGGAGGCCCTGTGCGCGGTCTTCGCGGACGTGCTGGGCCTGCCGCGGGTCGGAGTGGACGACAGTTTCTTCGATCTGGGCGGGGACAGCATCGTCTCCATCCAGTTGGTCAGCCGGGCGCGTAAGGCGGGTCTGGTGTTCACCCCGCGCGATGTGTTCCAGAGCCGCACCGTCGCCGCACTCGCCGCCGTCGCCGGTGAGGTCCGGGAGACCGCCGTGGAGCCGCCCGACCATGGCATCGGCGCGGTGCCGCTCACTCCGATCGTGCACTGGCTGCGGGAGCGCGGCGGTCCCGTCGAGGGGTTCCATCAGTCGATGGTGGTGCGCACGCCCGCCGGGCTGACGTGGGAGCGGCTGACGGCTGGGCTGCGGACGGTTCTCGATCATCATGACGCGCTGCGGTTGCGGTTGCGGCGTACGGGCGGTGAGTGGGAGTTGGAGTCCCTGCCGCGTGGCGCCGTGGACGCCGCCGGGGTGGTGACACGTGTCGAGAGCGCGGACGATCTGAAGCACGAACCGCTCTGCCTGGAGACGGGCGAGATGGTGCGCGCGGTGTGGTTCGACGCCGGACCCGACGCACCGGGGCGGCTGCTGCTCGTCCTGCATCATCTGGTGGTCGACGGTGTCTCCTGGCGGATCCTGCTGCCCGACCTGGCTGCCGCTGTCGCGGGGCAGGAGTTGGAGCCGGTCGGCACGTCGTTGCGGCGCTGGGCCGAGCAGCTCACCGAACTCGCCCAGGACCCCGCCCGGCTCGAAGAACTCCCCCTCTGGACGAGCATCCTCGAAAGGCCGGATCCCTTGCTGGGCATCCGCCCCCTGGATCCGTCGCGCGACACCGCCGGTACCGTGCGGCACCTCACCCTCACCCTGGCGCCCGACCGTACGGAGCCGCTGCTCACCACGGTGCCCGCCGCTTTCCACGGTGGAGTCAACGACGTCCTGCTGACCGCTCTGGCGCTGGCCGTCGCCGACTGGCGGCGCCGCAAGAACCGCGGGGACACGGCCTCGCTGCTGGTGGACCTCGAAGGGCACGGCCGTGAGGACATCGGCGGCGGCGCCGATCTCTCCCGTACCGTCGGCTGGTTCACCAGCCTGTACCCCGTACGACTGGATCCCGGCACGCCGGACTGGGGCGAGGTGTGGGCCGGTGGTCCCGAGGCCGGGCGGGTGCTGAAGCTCGTCAAGGAGCAGCTGCGGGCCCTGCCCGACCACGGCATCGGCTACGGCCTGCTCCGCCACCTCAACCCCGGCACGGCACCCGTACTCGCCGCCCTGCCGACCCCGCAGATCGGCTTCAACTACCTCGGCCGCCTGCGAGCAGGCACCGAAACCGACTGGGCGGCGGCGCCCGAAGCGGACGGGCTCGGCGGCGGGGCCGATGACGCGATGCCCGTCCCGCACGCCGTCGAGATCAACGCGCTGACCCAGGACGGACCCGAGGGCGCACAGCTCGGCGTGACATGGACCTGGCCCTCGGAGCTCTTCTCCGAGGACGACATACGCGACCTGGCCGGGACCTGGTTCCGCGCCCTGGACGCCCTGGTCACCCATGCCGAACGGCCGGGAGCCGGTGGGCATACCCCGTCGGATCTGACCTTGGTCTCGCTCACCCAGGACGAGATCGACGCATTCGAAGACGAGCTGGAACCCAAAACCGAGTGGGAGATGTCGAAGTGAGCCAGTCCACGGTTGAAGACATTCTGCCTCTGTCGCCCCTCCAGGAAGGGCTTCTCTTCCACGCGGTCTACGACGACCAGGGACCGGACGTGTACACCATGCGGTTCGCCTTCGAACTGGTCGGCCGGGTGGACGCGGAAGCTCTGCGCACGGCCGCGGAGGTCCTGCTGCGCCGGCACGCCAATCTGCGCGCGAGCTTCCGACGGCGCAAGACCGGCGAGGCCGTGCAGGTCATCCGGCGCACCGTGGAACTGCCTTGGGACGTAAGGGATCTGAGCGGTCTCGGTGAGGACGAGCAGACGGCCGGGCTGGCCCGGATCCTGGAGGACGAGAAGGCCCGCCGGTTCGACCTGGCGGCGCCGCCGCTGGTGCGGTTCGTCCTCGTAAAGCTCGCCGACGACCGGTTCCGCCTCATCATGACGAACCATCACATCCTGCTGGACGGCTGGTCGATGCCGCTGCTCGCGCAGGAGCTGTTCGCGCTCTACGCGAACGGCGGCGCCGAAGGCGGACTGCCTCGCGTCACGCCGTACCGCGACTATCTGGGCTGGCTCGCCGGCCGGGACCGCGAGGCGGCGCGGGCGGCCTGGAAGCAGGCCCTCGCCGGAGTGAGTGAGCCGACGCTGCTGGCCCCCGCCGCCGTGGGCGGGGAGCGCGAAGCGGTGGCCCCGCAGCGGGTGATACGGGAGCTGCCGGCCGAACTGACCACGTCGCTCGGGCAGTTCGCGCGCACCCGGGGCCTGACCCTGAACACCCTGGTCCAGGGCGCCTGGGCGGTGCTGCTCGGCCGGCACACCGGACGCCAGGACGTTGTTTTCGGCGCCACGGTCTCCGGCCGTCCGCCGGAGATCCCCGGCGTGGAGACGATGGTGGGGCTGTTCATCAACACCCTGCCGGTGCGGGTCGAGTTGCGGCCCGAGGAGTCCTTCGTCCAGCTGCTCACCAGGCTCCAGGACGAGCAGTCGCGACTGATGGAGCACCAGCATCTCGGCCTGCGCGATGTGCAGCGACTGGTCGGAGTCGGGGAGCTGTTCGACACCCTGACCGTCTTCGAGAACTACCCCCTGGACTCCGAGGGGCTCGAACTTCCCGGTACCGGCGTGCGGATCGGCGGCGTCGAGGTCAACGACGCGACGCACTACCCCGTCACCCTCGCGGTGATCCCCGGCGACCGGCTCACCCTGCGGGTGGACCACCGCCCGGACCTCGTCGGCCCCGACGCCGCCGCGCAGCTGACGGACCGTCTGGTCCGGCTCCTGGAGAGCGCGGTCACCGCGCCCGACCAGCCCGTCGTGACGATCGACGTGCTCGATCCCGCCGAGCGCGAGCGGGTGCTCGTCGAATGGAACGCCACCGGGCGCGACGTCCCGTCGGCCACCCTCACCGAGCTGATCGAGGCCTCGGCCGCCCGGACCCCCGAGAACGACGCCGTGGTGTCCGACGACGGAGCGCTGTCCTACGCCGGACTCGGCGCCCGCGCCAACCGGCTCGCACATCTGCTCATCCGGCGCGGCATCGGCCCCGAGCACATCGTCGCTCTCGCCCTGCCGCGCTCCGTGGACGCCGTGGTCGCGGCGCTGGCGGTGCTCAAGTCCGGAGCCGCCTATCTGCCGGTCGACCCCGACTACCCGGCCGAGCGGATCCGGTTCATGCTCGGTGACGCCCGGCCGGAACTCGTGATCACCACCGAAGCCTCCGAAGCCGCGTCCTCGGACGCCACCGCGCGGCTGGTGCTCGACAGCCCCGGGACCGCCGGCCTGCTGGCCGGGTTCCCGGACACGAACCCCACCGACGCCGACCGCACGACCCCGCTGCGGCTGTCCCACCCGGCGTATGTGATCTACACCTCCGGCTCGACCGGCACTCCCAAGGGCGTCGTGGTCTCGCACGCCGGCCTGCCCAGCTTCTGTGCGGCGGCCGTCGAGGGATTCGCCGTCGAACCGGACAGCCGGGTCCTGCAGTTCGCCTCCCCGAGCTTCGACGCGGCCGTCCTCGAATTGGGCATGGCCCTGACCGCCGGGGCCGCCCTCGTCGTCCCCCCGCCGGGCCCGCTGGCAGGGGAGGCCCTCGCCGACGTCCTGGCCGGGCAGCGGGTGAGCCATGCCCTCATCCCGCCCGCCGCCCTCGCCAGCGTGCCGACGACGACCGCGCTGCCCGGCTTCACCTCCCTGATCGTCGGCGGCGACGCCTGCTCAGCGGACCTGGTGGCCCGCTGGTCCGCCGGCCGCCGCATGGTCAACGCCTACGGCCCGACCGAATCGACCGTCGCGGCCACGATGAGCGGGCCGCTGGCGGGCGCGCGGACGCCACCGATCGGGCGGCCGGTGTTCAACACCCAGGTGCTGGTGCTGGACGCGGGGCTGCGGCCCGTACCCGTCGGTGTCGCGGGTGAGCTCTACATCGCGGGCGAAGGACTGGCCCGCGGCTATCTGCGGCGCCCCGGGCTGACCGCGGAACGCTTCGTCGCCCACCCCTTCGGCGCCCCCGGCGCCCGGATGTACCGCACGGGCGATGTGGCGCGGTGGCGCGCGGACGGCGAACTCGAATACGTCGGCCGGGCCGACGAACAGGTCAAGATCCGGGGGTTCCGGGTCGAGTTGGGCGAGATCGAGACGGTGCTGGCCCGGCACTCCCGGGTGGACCGGGTCGCGGTGATCGCGCGTGAGGACCAGCCGGGTGTCAAGCGTCTGGTGGCGTACGTCGTCGGCGACGCGGATCAGGCCGTACTGCGTGAGCATGTGGGCGCCGTACTGCCCGAGTACATGGTTCCGTCGGCTTTCGTCGCGTTGGACGCGCTGCCGCTGACGCCCAACGGGAAGCTGGACCGTAAGGCGCTTCCCGCTCCCGACTACGCGACGGTGGCCACGGGGCGCGGTCCCGGCAACGCACGGGAGGAGGCCCTGTGCGCGGTCTTCGCGGACGTGCTGGGCCTGCCGCGGGTCGGAGTGGACGACAGTTTCTTCGATCTGGGCGGGGACAGCATCGTCTCCATCCAGTTGGTCAGCCGGGCGCGTAAGGCGGGTCTGGTGTTCACCCCGCGCGATGTGTTCCAGCACCGTACGGTGGCGGCGCTCGCCGCCCTGGCCGCACCCGTGGAGCAGTCCGCGAAGCGGACCCCCGACGACTCGGGCATCGGCGTGGTCCCGCTCACCCCGATCGTGCACTGGCTGCGCGAACGCGGCGGCCCCGTCGACAGCTTCCACCAGTCGATGCTGATCCGTACCCCGGCCGGACTCGACCAGGAACAGCTCACCAAGGGGTTGCAGGCCGTACTCGACCACCACGACGCCCTGCGGCTGCGGCTCACCCGCGCCGGAGGAATCGTGTGGGGTCTCGAAGTGGCCCCGCGTGGCGCGCTCGATGCCGCCGGATGCCTGACGCGGGTGGACGCGACCGGTCTGCGCGGTGCGGCACTGCGTTGTGTGGTGGCCGGGCGCGGGGGCACCGAGCAGGCGCGGTTGTCCCCCGAAACGGGCGCCATGGTGCGGGCCGTGTGGTTCGACGCGGGACCGGACGACTCCGGCCGGCTGCTGCTCGTCCTGCACCACCTGCTGGTCGACGGCGTCTCCTGGCGGATTCTGCTGCCGGACCTGGCCGCCGCCTGCCAGGCCGCGATGGAGGGTACGCGGGCCGAACTGGAGCCGGTGGGCACCTCGTTGCGCCGCTGGGCCGAGCAGCTCACCGCTCTGGCGCAGCACCCCGCGCGGCTGGAAGAGCTGCCGCTGTGGATGTCCGTCCTCGACGCCCCCGACCCGGTGCTGGGCTCCCGGGCCCTGGACAGGGCGCGCGACACCGTCGCGACGGTGCGGCACGTCAGCCTCACCCTGCCGCCCGAGCGCACGGAACCCCTGCTGACGACCGTGCCCGCCGCCTTCCACGGAGGCGTCAACGACGTCCTGCTGACGGGTCTGGCGCTGGCCGTCGCTGACTGGCGCCGTCGCCGGAGCGACGACGAGGCGGCCGCGCTCCTCGTCGACCTGGAGGGCCACGGCCGCGACGACGTGGTCGGCGGCAGCGATCTGTCCCGTACCGTCGGCTGGTTCACCGATCTGCACCCCGTCCGCCTCGACCCGCGAGTACGGGACTGGGCCGATGTGTGGGCCGGCGGTCCCGAGGCCGGCCGGGCCCTCAAGCAGATCAAGGAACAGCTGCGGGCCCTGCCCGACAACGGCATCGGCTATGGGCTGCTGCGCTACCTCAACCCGCAGACGGGACCCGCCCTCGCCGGTTTCCGTACCCCGCAGATCGGCTTCAACTACCTCGGACGCTTTCCCACCGCCCCCAAGGAGAACGGGGACTGGGCCGTGGCCCCGGAGGCCGGCGGCCTCGGCGGTGGCATCGACCCGGAGATGCCGGTCCCGCACTCCCTGGAGATCAACGCGCTGACCCAGGACCACACCGACGGACCGCGGCTGACCGCGACCCTCTCCTGGCCCGGCGACCTGCTCTCCGAACAGGACGCCCAGGACCTGGCAGAGACCTGGTTCCGGGCCCTCGACGCCCTGGCGGCCCACGCCGGAGCGGCGGAGGCCGGCGGACACACCCCCTCCGACCTCCCGCTGGTCTCCCTCACCCAGGCCGAGATCGACACCGTGGAGCAGGCCCGCCCCGGCCTGGCCGACCTGCTGCCGCTGTCGTCCCTTCAGAAGGGCCTGTTCTTCCACGCGCTCTACGACGAAGGAGCGGCGGACGTCTACACCGTGCAACTGCTGCTCGACGTCGAAGGCCCGCTGGACACCGGCGCCCTCCAGGGCGCCGCGCGGGTCCTGCTGGAGCGGCACGCCAACCTGCGGGCCGGTTTCTGGCACGACGGCCTGCCCGAACCCGTCCAGTTCGTGCCCCGTGCGGTCCCACTGCCGTGGTACGAGCACGACCTGTCCGCCGTGTCGGACGCGGAGCGGGACGGTGAGATGGAGCGGCTGCTCACCGAGGACCGTGCCCGCCGCTTCGACCTGACCGCGCCCCCACTGCTCCGCTTCACCGTGATCCGGATCGCCGCCGACCGGTACCGACTGGTGCTGACGAACCATCACATCCTGCTGGACGGCTGGTCCACACCGCTGCTCGCGCGGGAACTGTTCACGCTGTACGCGCGGCGGGGAGGCGACGCGGAGCTGCCGCGCGTCACCCCCTACCGGGAGTATCTGGCCTGGCTCGCCGACCAGGACCAGGGCGCCGCGCACGAGGCGTGGAAGCAGGCCCTGGACGGTGCGGAGCCCACCCTGCTCGCGCCCGTCGGCCCCGGTCGCGCCCCGGCGGTGCCCCGGACGGTCACCGTCGATCTGACCCAGGCGCTCACCACCGCGCTCACGGAGCGGGCCCGCGGCCTCGGGCTGACCGCGAACACCCTCGTCCAGGGTGCCTGGGCGGTCCTGCTCGGCCGCCTCACCGGGCGCCAGGACGTCGTGTTCGGCACCACGGTCTCCGGCAGGCCGCCCGAGATCGCGGGCATCGAGTCGATGGTGGGGCTGTTCATCAACACCCTGCCGGTCCGTGTCGCGCTGCGCCCCGAGGAGTCGTTGGCGTCGCTGCTCACCCGGATGCAGGACCAGCAGGCCAGGCTGACCGAGCACCAGCACCTCGGACTCACCGACATCCAGGGCATCACCGGCACCGGCGAACTCTTCGACACTCTGAACGTGTTCGAGAACTACCCGCTCGATCCCGCCACGATGGAGCTGCCCGGCACCGGCCTGAACATCCTCGGGATCGACGGGCGTGACGCCACCCACTACCCGCTGACCCTCGTCGCGCTCCCCGGTCGCGCCCTGGAACTGCGGCTGCACTACCGGCCGGACGCGCTCGGCCGCGAGGCCGTCGAAGGGATCGGGGACCGGCTGCTGCGGCTGCTGGAACTCATCACCGTGGATCCGCACCGGCCGGTCGGACGGATCGACGTGCTCAACGCTGAGGAGCGGGCCCGGCTGCTGACGGAGTGGAATGGTGCCGTACGCCCCGGCTCCGAGACGGCCGGGTCCGTCCAGCGGCGCTTCACGGAGCAGGTCGCCCGCACTCCGGACGCCGTCGCGCTGTGCGGCTGGGACGGCCGACAGGTCACCTACCGCGAACTCGACGTGCTCGCCAACCGGCTGGCGCACCGGCTGATCGCCGACGGCGTGGGGCCGGAGAGCCGGGTGGCGATCTTGCAGGAACGTTCTGTCGGTCTGGTCGCCTCCATCCTCGCCGTACTCAAGGCGGGCGGCGCCTACGTACCGCTCGACGCCCGCTATCCGCGGGCACGGCTCCAGCTGATCGTGGCGCAGACCGGCGCCACCGTACTGCTCACCGATCTGGCCAAGCTCGACGACGCCCGCGGCTTCCCGCACGACGCCCGGCTGCTGGTCGTCGACGACGACCCCGCGCTGGCCCATGAGCCCGGCACCGATCCCGGCGTCGACAGCCACCACGAACAGCTCGCCTACGTCATGTACACCTCGGGCTCGACCGGCACGCCCAAGGGCGTCGCCGTCACCCACCACGACGTACTGAGCCTCGCCTTCGACCGGTGCTGGGACACCGGGAACCACGAACGGGTGCTGCTGCACTCGCCGCAGGCGTTCGACGCCTCCACCTACGAGCTGTGGGTGCCGCTGCTGCGCGGCGGACAGCTCGTCGTGGCGCCCCCCGGCGAACTGGACGTCCACGATCTGGCCCGGGTCGTCGTGGAGCGGCACATCACCGGACTGTGGCTGACGGCGGGCCTGTTCCGGATCCTCGCCGAGGAACGGCCCGAGTGCTTCGCGGGGGTCCGGGAGGTCTGGTCGGGAGGCGATGTCGTCCCGGCGCCCATGGTCCGCAGGGTGCTCGACGCCTGCCCGTCCACCGTCGTCGGTGACGGCTACGGCCCGACCGAGACCACCACCTTCGCCACCCACCACCTGATGCGCGCCGAGGACACCGTCCCCGGCACCGTCCCGATCGGAACGCCGCTGGACAACATGCGGCTCTACGTCCTGGACGACGGCCTCGCCCTCACCCTGCCCGGCGTCGCGGGCGAGCTGTACATCGCGGGCGCGGGTCTCGCCCGCGGCTATGTCGACCGCCCCGGACTCACCGCCGAGCGATTCGTCGCGGACCCGTTCGGGCCCGCGGGCGCACGGATGTACCGCACCGGAGACCTGGTGCGGTGGACCGGTGGCGGAGTGCTCGAATTCGTCGGCCGCGCCGACGAACAGGTCAAGGTCCGCGGCTTCCGGATCGAGCTGGGCGAGATCGAGGCGGTGCTCGCCGGCCACCCCGGCCTCGCCCAGGCCGCGGTGATCGTCCGGGAGGACCGGCCGGGGGACAAGCGCCTGGTCGCCTACACCGTGGCCGAGGTCCGTACCGATGCCCCGGACGCCTCGGCCCTGCGCGACCACGCGGGCGCCGCGCTCCCCGAGTACATGGTCCCGGCGGCCTTCGTCGCGCTCGACTCCCTGCCCGTCACCGCCAACGGCAAGCTCGACCGCAAGGCCCTGCCCGCCCCGGACTACGCCGCCGCCTCCACCCGCCGCGCACCGCGCACGCCCGAGGAGCGCATGCTCTGCGAGGTGTTCGCCGAGGTCCTCGGGCTTCCCGAGGTGGGCATCGACGACAGCTTCTTCGACCTGGGCGGCCACTCGCTGCTCGCCACCCGGCTGGTCAGCCGGCTGCGGTCCGCCTTCGGTGTGGAACTCGCGGTCCGCAGCCTGTTCGAGGCGCCCACCCCGGCCAGGCTCGTCGAATCGATCGCCGGAGCCGCACGCGCCCGTACCGCGCTACGCCCCGCGCCACGGCCCGAACTCGTCCCGATGTCCTACGGCCAGCACCGCCTGTGGTTCCTCAACCGCCTGGAGGGCGCGGCCTCCCCGTACAAGATCCCGATCGCGCTGCGGCTGCGCGGGCAGCTGGACCTGGCGGCCCTGCGGGCGGCGCTGGGCGATGTGGTCGAGCGGCACGAGTCCCTGCGTACCGTCTTCCGGGAGACCGGAGGAACACCGCACCAGGTGGTGCTCGACGCTTCCGAGGCCACCCCGGTCGTCACGGTGACCTCCCTCGCACAGGAGCAGCTCCCGGGCGCGATGCTGCTGGCGGTGCAGCCCGGATTCGACCTGGCCGTGGACCCGCCGCTGCGGGCAGACGTCTTCGAGATCGGCCCCGACGACCACCTACTGCTCCTCGTCCTGCACCACATCGCGGGCGACGGATGGTCGATGAACCCCCTCGCCCGCGACTTCTCGGTGGCCTACACCGCCCGGCTGCGCGGCGAGGCCCCGCGGCAGGACCCGCTGCCCGTGCAGTACGCCGACTACAGCCTCTGGCAGCGCGAGGTGCTCGGCGAGGAGTCGGATCCCGACAGCCCGCTCTCCCGTCAGCTCGACTTCTGGACCACCACCCTCGCCGGGCTCCCCGACGAACTGGAACTCCCCTCGGACCGGTCACGGCCCGCTGTCGCCGGCTACGAGGGCGGCACCCTGCTCTTCCGGCTCGACCCGGAGCTGCACCGGGGGCTCCTGGGGCTCGTACGGGACAACGGGGCCAGCCTGTTCATGGTGGTGCAGTCCGCCCTCGCGGCGCTGCTGACCCGGCTCGGCGCCGGTGACGACATCCCGCTGGGCAGCCCGATCGCCGGGCGCACCGACGAGGCCCTGGACGATCTGGTCGGCTTCTTCGTCAACACCCTCGTACTGCGCACGGACACCTCGGGCGATCCGACCTTCCGCGAACTGCTCGGCCGCGTACGGGACACGGACCTCGCCGCCTACGCCCACCAGGACACCCCGTTCGAGCGGCTCGTCGAGGTGCTCAACCCGGCCCGCTCGATGTCCCGCAACCCGCTGTTCCAGGTGATGCTCGTCCTGCAGAACAACACCCAGGCGGATCTCGCCCTGCCGGGACTCGATGTCACCATCGAGACGGCGAGCGCCCACGCGGCCCAGTTCGACCTGTCCTTCGACCTCACCGAGCGCTACGGACGCGACGGCGACCCCGGCGAACCGGACGGCCTGGACGGCCGGTTCGACTACAGCACCGATCTCTTCGACCGGACCACGGCGCAGCGGCTGCTGGGCTGTTTCGTCCGGCTCCTCGAAGCCGCCGTCGCCGAACCCGACCGCCGCGTCGGACAGTTCGACATCCTCGACCCGGCCGAGCGCGGACAACTGCTGCACGACTGGAACAGCACCGCACGCGACGACAGCATCACCGGAGCCGTGGAACGGATAAGGGAGATCGCGGAGCTGCGCCCGCACGACATCGCCCTCGTGGACGACACCGGCTCCACCGGCTACGCGACGCTGGTCGCCCGCGCGAGCGCCCTGTCGCGCAGGCTGCTGGCGGGCGGCGCGGGCGAGGGCTCCATCGCGGCGATCCTGTCCGACCGCACGGCCCGGGTGCCCGCCGCGGTGCTCGGTGTGCTCGGGATCGGCGCTGCCTACGTGCCGCTCGACCCGCGCGCCCCGCTGGCCCGCAGCGCGGGCATGCTCGCCGACAGCGGAGCCCGCTGGCTGCTGGCCGCCCCCGAACACCTCGACCGGGCCGCCGAACTGGCGGCGGCGACCGACGGTCCCGTTCAGATCCTGACGCTCACCGACGACGCCGACACCGAGCTGCTGCCCCTGGCCGGCGGCCCGGACCACCTTGCCTACGTGATCTTCACCTCCGGCTCCACGGGCCGCCCCAAGGGCGCGATGGTCCAGCGGCGCGGCATGGTCAACCACCTTCTCGCGAAGGTCGAGGACCTCGTGATGACGCGGGACGACAGCGTGGTGGCCAACGCCCCGCTGACCTTCGACATCTCCGTGTGGCAGATGCTGGCCGGCCTGGTCGCGGGCGGCCGGGTGCGACTGGTCGGGGACGACACCGCCCTCGACCCGCAGGCCCTGTTCGGCCGGGTCGCCGACGAGCGCCTCACCGTGCTCGAAGTCGTCCCCTCCCTGCTGCGGACCGCCCTGGACGCGTGGGACGCGGGCGCCGAACCCGTCGAACTGCCCTGCCTGCGCTGGCTGATGGTGACGGGTGAGGCCCTGCCGCCCGACCTGTGCACCCGTTGGTTCGCGCGTTACCCGGGGATCCCCCTGGTCAACGCGTACGGCCCGACGGAGTGCTCCGACGACGTCACCCACGCCGTCATCGACAGCGAGACCCCGCTCGGCGGTGTCCGGGTGCCGATCGGCTCCACCATCCGCAACACCCGGCTCTACGTCCTCGACGACCGGCTGCGGCCCGTGCCGGTCGGCGTACCGGGCGAGCTGTACGTGGGCGGCGTCGGCGTCGGCCTCGGCTACCTGGGCGACCCCGTGCGTACCGCCGTCGCCTTCGTCCCCGACCCGTTCGCCGCCGCCGACGAGCCGGGCAGCAGGCTGTACCGCACCGGCGACCGGGTGCGTCATCTGCCCGACGGACAGCTGGAGTTCCTCGGCCGGCAGGACCACCAGGTCAAGATCCGCGGCCAGCGCATCGAACTCGGCGAGGTGGAGGCCGCGCTGCGCGCCGTCCCCGGAGTGACCGACGCCGTGGTCACCGTCGGCACCGACCCCGCGGGGCAGAGCCGGCTCGTCGGCCATGTCGTCGGCGCGGTCGATACCCGCGAGGTCCGCGCACGCCTGGCGGGCGCGCTGCCGGAGGCGATGGTGCCTGCGGCGCTCGTCCTCATGGAAGGCGCACTGCCGCTCACCCCCAACGGCAAGGTGGACCGCAAGGCCCTGCCCGCCCCGGACTTCGCGCACTTCGGGACGGGAGCAGGCGGGCGCGCGCCACGCACTCCGCAGGAGGAGATCCTGTGCGATGTCTTCGCCGAGGTGCTCGGTCTGCCGCGGGTGGGGCCCGACGACAACTTCTTCGACCTGGGCGGCCACTCGCTCCTCGCCACCCGCCTGGTGAACAGGATCCGGTCGGCCTTCGGCGTGGAACTACAGGTCCGGGCCCTGTTCGAGACCCCCACGGTCGCCGGCCTCGCCGCCTCCCTCGGAGTGTTCGGCTCCGGCAGGCGGGCCCCGGCCCCGGTGGAGCGGCCCGAGCGGGTTCCGCTGTCGTTCGCCCAGCGCAGGCTGTGGTTCCTCAACAGGTTCGACGGGGACAGCGCGGCCTACAACGTGCCGCTCGCCCTGCGCCTCACCGGTGAGCTGAACCGTGACGCGCTGCGCGAGGCCCTCGGCGATGTCGTCGGGCGCCACGAGAGCCTGCGCACCGTCTTCCCCGAGACCGCCGGCTCCGACGCGGACGGCGGTGCCCATCAGCGCATCGTGGACGCCGAGGCGGCGAGGCCCGAACTCCCGGTCATCGAGGCCGAGGAGGCGGTCCTCATGGAGCGGCTGACCGCCGAAGCGGCGAAGGGCTTCGACCTCGCCCGCGAACTGCCCCTGCGTGCCCGTCTGTTCGCCCTGCGCGCGGATGAGCACTGCTTGCTGCTCGTCATGCACCACATCGTGAGCGACGGAGCCTCCGCGGCGCCGCTCGCCCGCGACCTCGCCGCCGCCTACGAGGCGCGGTGCGCGGGCTCCGCCCCGCGCTGGACCCCGCTGCGGGTGCAGTACGCCGACTACAGCCTGTGGCAGCGCGACATGCTCGGCGACGAGTCGGACCCGGACAGCCCGATCTCCCGGCAACTGGACTTCTGGCGCGGCCGACTGGGCGGACTGCCGGACCAGCTGGAACTGCCCACCGACCGTCCCCGCCCCCCGGTGGCCGGTCCGGAGGGCGGCACCGTACCCGTCGTGATCGGTCCGGAGCTGCACCGGCGGGTGGTCTCACTCGCAAGGGAGAACCGGGCGAGCGCCTTCATGGTGGTGCAGTCCGCGCTCGCGGCGCTGCTGACCCGGCTCGGCGCCGGTGACGACATCCCGCTGGGCAGCCCGATCGCCGGGCGCACCGACGAGGCCCTGGACGATCTGGTCGGCTTCTTCGTCAACACCCTCGTACTGCGTACGGACACCTCCGGCAACCCCACGTTCCGTGAGCTGCTCGGCCGCGTCCGGGAGAGCGACCTCGCCGCCTACGCCCACCAGGACATGCCGTTCGAGCGGCTGGTCGAGGTGCTCAACCCGGCGCGGTCGCTGTCCCGGCACCCCCTCTTCCAGATCGCCCTGGCCTTCCAGAACCCCACCGAGGTCGGCCAGGAGGTGACCGGCCTCACCGTGGCCGCGCAGCCGCTCGGCATCGGCGGCGCCAAGTTCGACCTGTCGGTCAGCCTCAGCGACCGGCGGAGCGACGACGGCACCTGCCAGGGCATCGAGGGCCAGATCGTCTACCGTACGGACCTGTTCGACGCGGACACGGTCGCCACCCTCGTCGCCCGGCTCGTCCGGCTCCTCGACGCGGCCGTCACCGACCCCGACCGGCCGATCGGCGCGATCGGGCTCCTCGACGCCGCCGAGCGCGAGCGGACGGTGGTGACCTGGAACGACACCGCCACCGAGGTGCCGAGGGTGACGCTTCCCGAGCTGTTCCAGGCCCAGGTCGCCCGTACCCCCGACGCCCCCGCGCTGGTCTTCCGCGGCGAGGAGATCTCGTACACGGAACTCAACGCCCGCGCCAACCGGCTCGCCCGGTATCTCGTACGGCGCGGAGTGGGGCCCGAGCGGTTTGTCGCGGTCGCCCTCCCCAGGTCGGCACATCTGGTGGTGGCCCTGCTCGCCGTACTCAAGGCGGGCGGCGCCTATGTGCCCGTCGACCCGGAGTACCCGGCCGAGCGGATCGCGTTCATGCTGGCCGACACGGACCCGGCCCTGCTGCTCACCGACGCCGCGACGGCCGGTGAACTCCCGGACATCGAGGCGCCGCGCATCCTGCTGGACGACTTCGGCACCGACCTCGGCTCCGAGCTCGGCACCGACGGAGATCCGGCGGGCTTGCCCGGCACCGATCTCACCGACGCCGACCGGCTGACGCCGCTGCGTCTCGCCAACCCCGCCTACATCATCTACACCTCGGGATCCACCGGGCGGCCCAAGGGCGTGGTGGTCCAGCACACCTCGCTCACCGACTACCTCGTCTTCGCCGGAGGCGACTACGAAGGCATCCGAGGAACGGCCCTGCTGCACTCGCCGATCTCCTTCGACCTGTCGGTGACCGCCACCTACGTGCCGCTGACCGTGGGCGGCACCGTCCATGTCGTCGCCGACCTCCAGGACCCCGAGCCCGGCACCGCCCAGGCACTGCGGCAGCGCCCGTGCACCTTCCTGAAGGCCACGCCCAGCCATCTGCCGGTCCTGGGCGCGCTGTCGCCGGAGTTCTCACCGTCCACCGAACTGCTGCTCGGAGGAGAACTGCTGCTCGGCGAACTCGTCGACGAATGGCGCGAGAACCACCCCGGCACCACCGTCCTCAACATGTACGGGCCCACCGAGACGACGGTGAACTGCAGCGAGTACCGGATCGAACCCGGCCAGGAGATCCCCCCGGGCCCGCTGCCCATCGGCGGCCCCATGGCGAACACCCAGTTCTACGTGCTGGACGCCCATCTGCAACTGGTACCGCAGGGAGCACCGGGAGAGCTGTACGTCGCGGGCGACTGCCTGGCCCGCGGCTACCTGGGCCGCCCGGACATGACGGCCGCGCGATTCGTCCCCAACCCGTTCGGCGCGCCCGGCTCCCGGATGTACCGCACGGGGGACGTGGTGCGGTGGAACGCGGACGGCACGCTGTTCTTCCTGCGACGCGTGGACGACCAGGTGAAGCTGCGCGGCTTCAGGATCGAACTCGGCGAGGTCGAGGCCGTCGTCGACCGTCATCCGGACGTCGCCAGGGCCGCGGTGATCGTACGCGAGGACCGCCCCGGCGATCAGCGCCTCGTCGCCTATGTGATCGCGGAGCAGGGCGCCGAACTCCCGCCCACCGCCGTACTGCGGCAGCATGTCGCCGCCGACCTGCCCGAGTACATGGTCCCGGCGGCGTTCGTCCCGCTCGACGCACTGCCGCTGACGCCCAACCGCAAACTGGACCGGGGGGCACTGCCCGCCCCCGATCTCGGAGCGGGCACCGGCGGACGGCCGCCGCGCACCCAACAGGAGCGGCTGCTCTGCGAGTTGTTCGCCGAAGTCCTCGGGGCCCGACGGGTGAGCATCGACGACGGCTTCTTCGACCTCGGCGGCCACTCGCTGCTGGCCACCCGCCTGATCGGCCGGGTGCGCTCGACCTTCGGCGTGGACATCGCCCTCCGTACCCTGTTCGAGGCACCCACCGTGGCGGAACTCGCGCGGCGGCTCGACGGAGCGGGCGGCGAAGGGGACGACGCGCAGGGCGCGTTCGAGGTCCTGCTGCCCCTGCGCCGCGGGGGAAACCGCCCGCCGCTGTTCTGTGTGCACCCCGCCAGTGGCTTCAGCTGGTCGTACGCCGGGCTCATGCGCCACCTCGGCCCCGATCACCCGATCTACGGGCTCCAGTCCCGGGGCATCGCCGAACCGGGTGAACTGCCCACGACGGTCCAGGAGATCGCCGCCGACTACCTCAAGCAGATGCGTACGGTGCAGCCCACCGGCCCGTATCTGCTCCTCGGCTGGTCCTTCGGCGGACTCGTGGCCCACGCCATCGCCGACCAGCTCCAGCGGGAGGGCGAGAAGGTCGCCCTCCTCGCCATGCTCGACTCCTTCCCGAGGCTGCGGGCGGAGTCCATGGACGACGTCCTGTCCCAGCGGGAGTTCCTCGCCGGGATGCTCGAACTCGCCGGATACGACCGGGAGAGCCTCGGCGAAGAGCCGCTGGAGTACGCCCGTGTCACCGAGATCCTCCGGCAGCAGGACGGAGTGCTCGGCTCCCTGGAGGAACGGCATGTGGCCGCGCTCCACGAGGTCTTCGAGAACAACTCGCGGATCGCGCGCGGCCATGTGCCCGGGATGTACGTCGGCGATGTCCTCTTCTTCGAGGCCGAACTCGGCAAGCCCGCGGACGCGCCCGGACCCCAGGTGTGGGCGCCGTTCCTGGAGGGCTCCATCGACAGCCACCCCGTCAAGGCCACCCACGACGACCTGACCCGGCCGGGCCCGCTGGCCGAGATCGGCGCGATCCTCGCCGACCGGCTCCGCGACCTCACCTGACCCCCCTGAACCGACAAATGATGCCCCGAACCGACCAAGTGATCCCCCGAACCGACAAGGAGACGAGGAAATGAGCAACCCGTTCGAGGACGCGGACGCCACCTATCTGGTGCTGGTCAACGACGAGGGACAGCACTCCCTGTGGCCGGTCTTCGCCGAGATCCCCGCCGGCTGGACCACCGCCCACGGCCCGGACGCCCGGCAGGCGTGCCTCGACCACATCGAGGAGAACTGGACCGACATGCGGCCCAAGAGCCTGGTGGACGCCATGGACGCCGCCGCCCCAGCCTCCTAGGGCCTGTTGCCGGAGTCCCGCCTGCCCGGAGTGACTCCGACGACACGCCCCAGGACCTTTCACCCCTTCACCACACCGTCGATCACCAACGAACACAGGAGAAGAACCATGTCTGAAGCACGTGAACTGCACCTGGACGAGCTGCGCGAGATCGTCGCCGAGGTGCTCGAGGTCGAGCCCGAGGAGATCACCGAGACGGGCTCGTTCGTGGACGAGCACGAGGCGGACTCGCTGCGGGCGATCGAGATCCTCGCGAGGATCGAGAAGAAGTACAAGATCGACATTCCGCAGGCCGAGCTGCCCAACATGGGCCACCTCAAGGCCGTCTACGACGTCGTGGCCGAGCAGGCCGGCTGGCAGGACTGACCCCCGCCGATCCGACGACGTCACGAGGGAAGGGACGGACATGAGTGCAGCAACAGTTCAGGAGACCGGTCCACCACCCGCGGGCCCGCCGGGCCGCTCGGTGGCCTGGGCCGGATACTCGGCCGCGGTGCTGGCCGGCGCCTTCGGCCTGGTCAGCTTCTACTGGGCGGCCGGAGGAACGGTCGGCCTCGACACCCTGGGAGGCAAGATCCAGGAGATGGCGGGCCACCGGGATCCCGGATTCATCGCCGTCGTGTGGATCACCGGTGCCATGAAGGTCGCGGGCGCCGTGTTCTCCCTGTCCCTCGTCCAGTCGTGGGGCCGGATCTTCCCCCGCCCGCTGATGCTCCTCGCGGGCTGGGGCGGTTCGGTCGGGCTGATCCTCTACGGGGCCTTGCAGGTGGGGACCCTGGTGCTGGTGGCCGGCGGCGTCCTCACGCCGAGCGATCCCATCGAATGGAAGCCGCTGCTGTGGCGCCTGTTCTTCTGGGACCTGTCGTTCCTGGTGTGGGGCGTCCTGCTCCTCCTGGCCACTCGCCACTACGTCAAGAACCGTCCGCGGCGCCCGCAGAGAGTCGCAGAGAAGTGATCTACGACAACGCGCAAGACCTGGTCCTCGACAGTCTCTTCCTGCGGTTCGACGGACTCGTTCCCGATATCCGGCTGCTGCTCAAAATCGAAGGGTTCAACCCTGCCGGGTCGATCAAACTGAAGACCGCCATCGGCCTCGTCGAGGACGCGAAGCGGTGGAATCTGCTGAAGCCCGGCGGCCGCGTCATCGAATCGTCCTCGGGCAATCTCGGAGTGGCGCTGAGTTCGGTGTGCGCCGCCGGCGGATACCACTTCACCTGCGTCACCGACCCGAACACCTCACCGCAGAACGCCGCGCTGATCCGGGCGTTCGGCGCGGAGCTCGTGGTCGTCGACAAGAAGGACGCCAACGGCGGATACCTCCAGTCCCGGATCGACTACATCGGCGACCGGCTCCAGGAGGACCCCTCCCTGTTCTGGCCGAACCAGTACGCCAACGAGGCCAACCCCCGTATCCACTACGACAGGACCGCCGCCTCCATCCTCGAAGAGGTGCCCGAGGTGGACTATCTGTTCGTCGGCGCCGGCACCACCGGAACCCTGATGGGCTGCGCGGCCTTCTTCCGCGAACACTCCCCGCGGACCCGGGTGATCGCGGTGGACACGGCCGGCTCCGTCACCTTCGGGTTCCCGCCGGGCAAGCGGCATCTGCCCGGACTCGGCACCAGCCGCAGGCCCGAGCTGTGCGCCCCCGAACTCGTCGACGAGGTCGTCATCGTCCCCGAGTCGGAAGCCGTACGGATGTGCCGCTCGGTCGCCAGGAGCCGGGGCATCGCCATGGGCGCGTCCACCGGCTCCGTCCTGGCCGCCCTGGCACGCAAGGGCGGTGAACTGCCCGCGGGATCCACCGTGGTCGCCATCGCCCCCGACAACGGCGACCGCTACCTCAACACCGTCTACGACGACGCCTGGGTCGTGGAGCGGTTCGGCCTGTCCGCCGTGGCCCCCCACCGGGTGGACGACCGTCCCGACACCGACGGCCCGCTGCTCCTGAAAGGTTGACATGTTCGATTTCCACGTGGTCAGCGGCGAGACCGCCCGCCGGGTCATCGGCAGATCGAGGACCCGGATCGTGGAGGAGGTGCGCGAGACCTACCTCACCCACGACCAGGGCGACTCGGTCAACCCCAACAGCTACTTCCTGCGGTTCCCCGACAAGCCCGACAGCCGGATCATCGCCCTGCCCGCCTACCTGGGCGGGCGGCACAACACCGCCGGGATCAAGTGGATCGCCAGCTTCCCGGCCAACATCGAGCGCTCCGTACCGCGCGCCTCGGCCGTGCTGCTGCTCAACGACTACGCGACCGGCTACCCCTTCGCCTGCCTCGAAGCGTCCCAGATCAGCGCCGCCCGTACCGCGGCCTCGGCCGTCCTCGCCGCGGAGACCCTGACCGGCGGGCACACCGCACGGCGGCTCCTCGTGGTGGGCGCCGGCATCATCGCCCGCAACATCCTGGAGTTCTTCCAGGCGCGGGACTGGGCGATCGACGAGGTGCTGGTCCACGACCACTCCCCGCAATACGCCCAGTCGCTCGCTGACTTCACCACCGGCACCCTCGGCTACCGGGCGAGCAGCGCCCCCGACCGGGACGCGGCCGTCGCCGAAGCCGACCTGGTGGTGCTCGCCACGACCGCCGGGGAGCCCTACCTCACCCGGCCCGGCACCTTCGCCCCCGGGCAGACCGTTCTCAACATCTCACTGCGGGACATCGGCCCGGAGATCATCGAGGGCGCGTACAACATCGTGGACGACATCGGCCACTGCCTCACCGCGAACACCTCCCCGCACCTCGCGGAACAGAAGTACGGCCACCGCGAATTCATCACGGGAACCCTCGCGGAGGTCATCCGGGGCGAGGTGCGGGTCCCCGGCGACCGGCCCGTCGTCTTCTCGCCCTTCGGACTCGGCGTACTCGATCTGGCCGTGGGCGGACTCGTCCACCAGGCCGCACTCGACCAGGGCGAAGCCGTCTCCATCGACGGATTCTTCGGCGAGACCACCCGTTGGTAACTCCCGCTCGTAGCCGGTGACCTTCACCCGCCCCAGCGGACAACCCACCCATATTCCGGACCCGAAGCACGAGGTAATCCCATGTCCACAGAACGCCGCGCCCTGGTCACCGGGGGCTCGCGCGGAATCGGCAGAAGCGTTGCCATCCGCCTCGCCCAGGACGGAATGGACATCGCATTCTGCTACCGCAGCGAGAAGGAACGGGCGGAGGAGACCGCCGCGCTGATCCGCGAGCAGGGCGTGCGCTGTTACCACGCGCCCTGCGACGTAGCGGACTTCGAAGCCGTCCAGGGCTTCATCAAGGACGCCGAGGCCGAACTCGGCCCCCTCGACACCCTCGTCAACTCGGCCGGGATCGTCCGGGACAACCCGCTCGTGCTCATGCCCCTGGAGGACTGGAACGCCGTCATCGACGCCAGCCTCACCGGCACCTTCAACTTCTGCCGGTCCATGGCGTTCGGCTTCATGAAGCGCAAGAAAGGCGTCATCGTCAACATCTCGTCGGTGGCGGGCATCCACGGCAACAAGGCACAGACCAACTACTCCGCCGCCAAGGCCGGGATCAACGGGATGAGCAGGTCGCTCGCCAAGGAACTCGGCCCGTACAACATGCGGGTCAACGTCGTAGCGCCCGGGTTCATCGAGACCGACATGACCGCGCGTCTCTCGGACAAGGTGCGCGAGCAGGCACTCGGCCAGGTCCCGCTGCGACGCTTCGGACGCCCCGAGGACGTGGCCGATCTGGTGTCCTTCCTCGCCTCCGACCGTGCCGACTACATCACCGGCCAGGTCTTCCAGGTCGATGGCGGCATCGTCCTGTGAACCGCCGGTTCGCCGCCCCGCTGGCAGCCGTCGACAGCGTCGACGGCGCCGCCGGCACACGGATCGAGGCGGTCAAACGGATCGTCGCCGACGACCCGTATCTGGTGGGCCACTACCCGGACTTCACCATCTACCCGGGTGTGTTCACCATCGAGTCCGTCCACCAGGCCGTGAGGCAGTGGGCCGCCGAGCGGCACGGCCCGGCAACGGCCGTCGAACTGACCGCGATCACCTCCGTCAGCTTCGCCGCCCCGCTGCTCCCGGGAGACACGATGAGCATCGGCTGCGACGTGACCGCCCTGGACACTCCGTCCACCGTGCGCGTCAAGGCCCGGTGCCACCGCGCCGACGGCGTCCTCGCCGCCCGGATGACCCTCGAACTGCGTATCCGGGAGGACGGACATGACGACGCTTGAGCACGCCGACATCCGCCGGATCCTCCCGCACCGCCACCCCGTACTGCTCGTCGACCGTGCCCTGGAGATCGAGCCCGGCGCACGCATCGTCACCACGAAGGCCGTCACCGGCAGCGAGCCCTGCTACGCCGGCCTGGACGAGAACCTCCCCACCGCCGCCTACGCCTACCCCGTCTCGCTGCTCGTCGAGTCGTTCGGGCAGAGCGGCGCCGTCCTGTGGCTGCACTCGGCGGTCCTGAAGGACGAACCCGTCGAGGGCACCCTCATCTTCGGGTCCGCCCGCGACGTGACGATCACGGGCAGCGCCTACCCCGGCGATGTGATCCGACACGTCGTCGAGATCGACCGGATCATCGGAGGCAACGCCCTCATGCGGGGCGAGATCTGGGTGGGCGACGTCCGTATCGCCACCCTGGGCTCGGTACTCGCCGTCGTACGCGACGAACTCGCCTCCGACGCGGCCGACGCCTCCGAAGGCTCCTGAACTCCCCGAACCGCTCACCGTCCCCATCCCCGCCACAACGCAGGAGAAGAACCATGTCCGAAACGCGTGAACTGCACCTGGACGAGCTGCGCGAGATCGTCGCCGAGGTGCTCGAGGTCGAGCCCGAGGAGATCACCGAGACGGGCTCGTTCGTGGACGAGCACGAGGCGGACTCGCTGCGGGCGATCGAGATCCTCGCGAGGATCGAGAAGAAGTACAAGATCGACATTCCGCAGGCCGAGCTGCCGAACATGGGCCACCTCAAGGCCGTCTACGACGTCGTGGCCGAGCAGGCCGGCTGGCAGGACTGACCATCATGAACCGACGCGTCGTCATCACAGGTCTCGGACCTGTCTCCAGCATCGGCACCGGAGTCCGGGAGTTCGGGCAGGCACTGCGCGAGGGCCGCAGCGGCATCTCCCCGATCTCCAGCTTCGACTCCACCGGCTTCCCGCACTACATGGCCGGCGAGGTCACGGACTTCGACCCGAAGACCATGCTGCGCACCATCTCGCCCGCCGAATGGGGCCGCACCAGCCTGTTCGCCGCCGCGGCCGCCCGGCTCGCCGTCGAGGACTCCGGCATCGACCGGGAGCGGCTGTCCGCGGCGGCCGCGGGCTCCAGCATCGGCACCACCAGCGGTGAGTCGCAGGTCATCGAGCAGCTGACCGCCGAGTGGGTCCACACGGGCCTCTCCGGCATCACCCCCGCATACGCCGCGCAGGCACCCGCGTCCCGGCTGGCCAACGCCGTCAACCAGGAACTCGGCCTCACCGGGGAGGCCGTGACGCTCTCCACCGCCTGCTCCGCCAGCAACTACGCGCTGGGCTACGCCTACGACCAGATCCTCACCGGCGACGCCGACTACATGATCGCCGGAGGGGCGGACTCGGTGTGCCGCTGGGCCCACGCCGGGTTCTACCGTCTCGGCGCGCTCACCGAGAAGGTCTGCTCCCCCTTCGACCAGGACCGCTCGGGCATCCTGACCGGCGAAGGCGGGGCCGCGCTCTTCCTGGAGACCCTGGAGTCGGCCACCGCGCGCGGCGCGCACATCTACGCCGAGGTGCTCGGCTACGGCCTCAACTGCGACGCCAACCACATGGTCGCCCCCGACCCCGTCAGCATCGCCGAGTGCATGCGCCGGGCCCACCGCAACGCGGGCATCACACCCGCCGACGTGGACTACATCTGCGCCCACGGCACCGGAACCCCCGCCAACGACACGATGGAGGCCAAGGCCGTCGTCGAGGTCTTCGGAGAGAGGCCGCCGCCGATCAGCTCCATCAAGTCCATGCTCGGCCACACCATGGGCGCGGCCAGCGGATTCGGCGCCATCGCCTCCGCGCTCGCCCTGGACGAGGGCTTCCTGCCCCCGACCACCAACTACCGGACCCCGGACCCGGGCATGCCCGGAATCGACCCCGTGCCGAACGAGAGCCGTCCCGCGCAGCCCAAGGTCGTGCAGAACAACGGATTCGCCTTCGGCGGCAACAACGCCATCACGATCCTCGGACAGGTCGCATGAACACCACCGCCACCGCCCCCGGCGTCGCCCAGGACGCCCCGCCACCCCACGCAACCCCGCGCGACGGGACCCTGGCCATCACCGGCTGGGGCGTCGTCACCTCCCTGGCCATCGGCGCGGACGAGTTCACCACCGCCGTGGGCGAAGGCCGCAGCGGCCTTCGCGAGGTCACCGGGATGTTCGACGAGGAACTGCCGGAGGACGAGGCGTTCGCCATGCCCGACTTCCGGGTCCGCGACCATCTCGGCCGCAAGGGAACCAGCTTCTTCGACCGCAGCACCTCCCTGGGCCTGCTGGGCTGCACCCTGGCGCTCGACGACACCGACCTGCTCGTGACCGACGAAAACCGCGACCGCGTGGGCATCGTCCTGGGCACCACCGCGGGCAGTATCAAGGCCACCAGCGACTACAGCCGCGAGACGCTGGTCAACGACCGGCCCTACCTGGTCAACCCGGTGCTGTTCCCCAACACCGTGATGAACTGCGCCGCCGGCCAGTCGGCGATCTGGCACAAGCTCAAGGGCGTCAACGCCACGGTCGCGGGCGGACAACTCGCCGGACTGAGCGCCTTGCGCTACGCACGCAACCAGATCCGGCGCGGCTATGTGGACGCCCTGCTCGTCGGCTCCGTCGAGGAGTTCAGTCCGCACACCGCCTGGTTCGCCCACCGCCAGCACAGCGAGCGGGAGGACCGCGCCCGTCTGGGGGAGGGCTCCGCCGTCTTCATGGTCGAGGACGCGGCGACCGTGCGCGAGTCCGGCCGGCTGCCCGATGCCGAGGTGCTCGCCGTCGAGGCGGGCACATACGGCCCGCCCGGACGCACTCCCGATGCGGGAGAGGGGCTCGCCCACTGCGTTCTCCGCGCCCTGAAGCGGGCCGGCGTGGAGCCGTCGCAGGTACGGGCGGTTGCCTCCGGTGAGTGCGGGATCGAGCCCCTGGACGACATCGAACGCCGGGGCATCGAAAGCGCGTTGGGCACCGAGGTGTGGCACGTACGCGCCAAGGAATGGGTCGGCGAGTGCCAGAGCGCCGCCGGTTCGCTCCAGATCGCCGCACTGCTGGCCGGTCACCGCAGCCACCCGGAACTCGACGGGGCGGTGTCCGTCGTCACCTCCGTCTCGCCCGACGGCTCCGTCGGGGCGGCCGTACTGAGGGGGTGGCACCGTGGACGTCGCGATCACCGGAGCTGACTTCCTCACCTGCCTCGGCGACGCCGACGCCACCTTCGCCGCGCTGCGCGAGGGTGTCGACGGCAGCGAGCCGCTGCGCTTCTACGACACCGGCCGCATGGGCGTCACCCGCGGCTACCACGTGGACGACGAGGGCGAGGACCAGGACGAACCGGCACTGCGTGCCGGGCGCTGGCTCGCCCGGTGCGTGGACCGCGCCGTCCGCCAGGCCGGGATCGACCCGGCGCGCGAGCGGGTGTCCGTCATCGTCGGCACCGGCCTGCGTGAGCTGCGTGCCGTCGAGCGCTGGGCCCTGGACGACGTCCCCGTACACCGTCGTGATCTGCATTTCGACGCGGCGGTACGCGCGGTGCTCCCGGAGGTCACCGAGGTGATCACGGTGTCCAACGCCTGCTCCGCCTCCGGGCACGCCCTCGCCCTGGCACAGGACATGCTCGCGGCGGGCGAGGCCGACGCGGTCGTGGCCGCGGGCTGCGACGCGATGAGCGAGAGCATGCTCACGATGATCGGCCGGGTCGCCGACACTCCGACCGCCGCGCTCCAGCCCTTCCAAGAGGGGCGCGCGGGCGTCCTGTTGGGCGAGGGCGCGGTGGCGGTGGTGCTCCAGGCCGGTACGGCCGAGGGCATCCGCCCGCTCGCCACCGTCCTGGGGACGGGCCTGTCCTGCGACGCCCACCACGAGACGGCTCCCGACGTCGGCGGCATCGTCGCCGCCATGCGGGACGCCCACGGCCGCGCCGGGGTGAGCCCGGGGGACATCGGCCTGGTGCTCGCCCACGGCACCGGCACCGCCCTCAACGACCCCACCGAGGCCGCCGCCCTGCGCGAGGTCTTCGACGGTGCCGCTCCGGGACCGCTGGTCACCGGCGTCAAGGGAGCCATCGGACACACCTCGGGGAGCGCCGCGCTGATGAGCCTGCTCATCGCCGTGGAGTCGATACGCACCGGCTCGGTGCCCGCCACGGTGGGCCTGAGCGAGCCGATCCCACAAGCGGCGGGGCTGCGCCTCGTCGTCGGGGAGCCCGCCGACTGCGACGCCCGCGTCGCCCAGGTCAACGCCTTCGGATTCGGCGGGGTCAACGCCGTCAGCATCATCAGGGTGGACCGATGAACAACACCGCGCACCCCACCGGATTCGCGACGGGCGTGAGGGTCACCGCGTACGCCCTCCACGTCCCCGGTGCCGACACGCCGACGGCAGGTGCCGCCGGCGACCTGTTCACGTCCGTGGCCCCCGAACCGGCGTGTGGTCCGGACGAGGCGCACACCGTGCTCGGCCGCAAAGGGCTGCTGTACAAGGAGGACTCGACGCGGCTCGCGCTGTGCGCCGTACACCGGGCGTTCGGCCTTCCCCCGGGCAAGCTGAAGGAACCGCTCCCCGGTGCGGCCGGCACCGCCGTCGTCGTCGCCTCCAACCTCGGCAACGTACGGACCGTCCGCGACATCGTGGCCGAGATGCGCGCCGGCAGCGGCCACGACGTCAGCCCCCTGAACGGCCCGAACGCGTCCAGCAATGTGATCGCCAGTACCCTCGCCATCCGCTACGGCTTCACCGGGCCGAACCTGATGGTGTGCGCCGGCGCCACCTCCGGCCTCGACGCGGTCCGGCTCGGCGCCCTGCTGCTGCGCGCGGGCCGCGCCCGGCGGGTCGTGGTGGTCGGTGTCGAACCCGACGACGAAGTCGCCCGGCCCCTGGCCGCCCTGCGGCCGCAAGGAGCCGAACTGCGCGCGGCGGCGGCCTGCGTGGTGCTGGAGGCCGAGGGCGAGGGGCCGCGCCTGGGGAGCGTACGCCACCATCCCCTGCCCGACGCTCTCGCCGACTCCGAGGCACCGGCCGCGCTCCGGCTGGCCGCACCGGGAGCGGTGGGCACCTCGGGCGGGATCGACCTCTCCGACCACGTGGGCGAGACGTACGGCGCCCTCGGGGTGCTCCAACTCGTCGTCGCCGCGGCCTGGTTGTCGTCGTCCGCCGAACAGCGCGGCGGCGCGCTGATCACCTGTGGCGACGACGAGGACGGCTACGCCTCCGTACGTCTCGACCCGGCCGGCGACCGAGTCCCCGCGGGAGCCTCCTGAGATGGCGAAGCCGAAGGAGGCGTCCTGGCTGGAGTTCTGGACGCCCGTGGCCGAAGTCCTCGGACCGCGCGAGCGGTTGGCGGTGTCCCGGGCGCCCGGGACGACGGGACCCGTGGTGGCGCTGGTCCACGGTCTCGAAGGCAACTGGGACAGTTGGCGGCCCCTCATCGAGGCGCTCACGGGCTTCCGGGCGTACGCGCTCGATCTGCCCTGGCGCGCGGGCAACCCTTACCGCTGGCGGCAGCACGGCACACCGGCCGACTGGCTGCGACAGGCCCTGGACCTCGTCCCGGAACCCGTCGACGTCCTGCTCGGCCACTCCTTCGGCTCCAACGCCGTACTCGAACACCTGGCAACGTCCGACGGCACCCGGATTCCGTCCGCCGCCGTACTCCTGGCCCCGTTCTACCGCCCGGAGAGCCTCACGGTGGACTGGCGGCTGCATGACGCGGCGCTCGCCGGTTTCCGCCGGGTCATCGCCGACGGTGTGGGCGTGGGACTGGGGGAGCGCGCCAGGACCATCGACCCCGACGTCCTCACCGCGATGGTGGACACCACCCTCGAACGGATCGGACCCGTCGGATTCCTGAGCCTGTTCCTCCAGTTCGTGGGCACCACCGAACTCGCCCTGGCCGATGTCGCCGTGCCCACTCTCGTCCTGGCGGGGCAGCACGACGAGTCCCTGGCCGGAAACCGGGCGACGGCCCTGGCCGCCGCCATGCCCACGGCAACGGTCCGTCAGCACGCCCACTACGGCCACTTCTGCCACGCCGAGCAGACCGGCGACGTGGCGGCGGAAATCGCCGCCTTCCTGACGAACACCCTCATGAACACCCGCTCCGCAACCCCGCGAACACCCGTTCCGTAAGCCCATGAACACCCGCTCCGTGACTCCCGTGAACACCCGCTCCGTAAGGAATACGCCATGACAGTCCTGCTCGACGGCAGCCTCACCACCCCGGTGGGCAGCCCCCGCTACGAGGGCGCCAACATCCGTACGTGGATCGGCTTCAAGCACTTCATGTACCTCACGGAGGAAGCGATCCTCGAGTACTTCCGCGAGCGCGGAGTGGGAGCGGAGACGCTCTACCACACCTACGGTCTGGGCCTGGAGATCGTGGACCACTCGGTGAGCCTGCCGGCCACGCTCGGTGTGGACGACAAGGTGACCGCGGTCGTGGAGCCCGGCAAGCCCAAGCCCGGTCACGGCGCGCCGTTCAAGGTGCGACTGACCGTCGAACGGGACGGCGAGACCGTCACGGTGCTCACCGGCAAGATCCGTGTCGCGCTGGTCGCGCTGAAGGACGCGCCGAGCGGAGTCCAGCCCGTCCCGTCGTTCCTGGAGCCCTACACCGTCCCCGAGGTGTCCGCGCTCGCCGACGCCGTCGACACCCCCTCGCCGGAGGTCGCGGCGAGCGATGTCCCCGGTCTGCTCGCCCCCGCCGGCTCCAACGCGTTCCTGTGGTCCTGGCGGATCCCGTACTTCTACTGCCACTTCTCCGACCGTCTCCAGCACTCGGGCTACGTCCGCGCGATGGAGGAGGTCGTCGACCGTTTCCTGGAGGACCGGGGCATCTCCATCCGCACCATGCTCGTCGAGCGGGGCTGGATCCCGGTCGTGTCGCGGGCGCGGGTGCACATGCTGGCCGACGCGTACATGGAGGAGACCTTGCACACCGTCTTCACTGTCGAGGAGATCATCAAGGAAGTGATGTACACCGCGACGTTCAACACCTATGTGTACCGCGACGGGCGGCTCGTGCACACCGCCACCGGCAGCATCATGCACGGATACGCGGTCAGCCGCGGCGAGAACGCGGGCTCGCTCGCCGAGTTCGACGACACCACCCGTACCGCCCTGCTCGGAGGCGGGCGATGAGCGCCACGGAGCCGGCGAACACCACGAAGCCGATGAGCACCACGAAGCCGATGAGCACCACGAAGCCGAAGAAGAAGCTGAAGCGGCCGCCCCGGCTGTACTTCAACCTGCGCAGCCCGTTCAGCTGGATGGGCCTGCGTCAATTGGAGGAGCGCTTCCCGCAGGCCCCGGACGTCATCGAGTATTTCCCGTACTGGGACCCGGACGAGAAGACCGTGGCCGCGCTCGACGAGCGGGGATCCGGCTTCCACTACACCCAGATGAGCAAGGCCAAGCACCTCTACATCCTCCAGGACACCAAGCGGCTCTCCACACGCTTCGGTTACACCATGGCCTGGCCGATCGACATCGACCCGTGGTGGGAACGTCCGCACCTGGCCTGGCTCAAGGCGCGTCACCTCGGCCGCGAGCGTGAGTTCTACACGGCCGTGACCGCGGCCCGCTGGGAGCGCGGCGAGAACATCTGCGACGCCGACGTGCTGCGCCGCGTCGCCGAGTCGGCGGGCTTCGACGGCGACGAGATGCTGGCCGCCGCCGATGACCCGGAGCTGCGCGCCGAGGGCGTGGACGCGCTCGCGGCCGCCTACGACGACGATGTGTTCGGCATCCCGTACTTCAAGGTCGGACGGCACCGCTTCTGGGGGCTCGACCGCGTCGACGCCTTCCTCGACGAGCTGATCCCGGCCCTGGAGAACGCGGCCCAACTCACCCCCGCCACGCCGCAGGAGGTGCCCTCCGACCTGCTCGACCGGGTCGGCGCGTACGACTCCGACTCGGCGGGCGGCTGCGGCTGAACGGAAGGTCCCGTGCTACCGACAGCCGCCGGCCCGGCCCTCGAAGGCCGCCGCAGAAGAGTGCTCCTCAGCAGTGTGTCCTCCGACGCGCACACATGGAACCTGGTCTTCCTCCAGTTGCTCCTGGAGGAGATGGGCCATGACGTCACCAACCTCGGCGCGTGCGTGCCCGACGAGATGCTGATCCGGGAGTGCGCCGCACTCCGTCCCGACCTGGTGGTGATCAGTACGGTCAACGGTCACGGACACGCGGACGGGAAGCGGCTGATCGGCAAGGTGCGCGCCCAGCCGGAAACACGGCACACCCCGGTGGTGATCGGCGGAAAGCTGGGCATCACCGGGGGCACCCAGGCGACGGCGTCGCACGAACTCGTGATGGCCGGGTTCGACGCGGTGTTCCAGGACGACGCGGACCCGGCCGCCCTGGGCCGCTTCATGGACACCCTGGAACCCGCGCCGAAAACCCGGGAGTTCGGCCCGGATGCCCGGAAAACCGGCCCGGACGTCCTGGAGCCCGGCCCCGATGTCCTGGAGCCCGCGTCATGAGCGCCGCCCGGGGCTCCTTCGTGGGCCTGGCGGAGGTGCGCCGTTCAACGGGTCTCCTGGTCCAGCCCCGCATGGGCTTCAGCAGCCCCGGTCAGATGCGTCAGGGCCTCGCCGCCACCCGGGGGGCGCGCGCGGCCACCGTGGGTACCCTCACCCTCGACAGCTATACGAGGGTGAAGGACTACGCGTCCGTCGAGCGCGCCCTCGCCGAGGACATCGGGCTCAACGGCTATCCGATCGTCACCCACGGCGTGGAGACCACCCGGGACGTCCTGGACGGCATCCGCGGTCCCGGCTTCCCCGTCCAGATCCGGCACGGCTCCGCCCTGCCGGACGACATCTTCGCCACCCTCGTCGCCGCCGGGCTGGACGCCACCGAGGGCGGCCCCGTCTCGTACTGCCTGCCCTACAGCCGCGTCCCGCTCGCCGTCGCCACCGACGCGTGGGCCCGCTGCTGCGAGCAGTTCGCGCGGCTGCGGGACGAGAGGGGCATCGAGCCGCACCTGGAGAGTTTCGGCGGCTGCATGATGGGCCAGATGTGCCCGCCCAGTCTGCTCATCGCCATCACCGTGCTCGAAGGGCTCTTCTTCCACCAGCACGGGCTGCGCAGCGTCTCCCTCAGCTTCGCCCAGGGGACCGACCGGCGGCAGGACGAGGAGGCCGTCGCCGCCCTCCGCTCCCTGGCCGCGGAACTCCTTCCGCGCGGCACGGACTGGCACATCGTCCTGTACACGTACATGGGCAAGTACCCGCGTACGCGCGAGGGCGGGCTGCACCTGCTGCGCGAGGCGGCCGAACTCGCCGTACGCGGCGGCGCCGCGCGGCTGATCGTCAAGACCCCCGCCGAGTCCCGGCGCATTCCCACCATCGAGGAGAACGTCGAAGCGCTGGAGTTCGCGGGCGCGGCGGCGGCAGCGGTGGAGGGCGCCCCGGCACTCCCGGTCCAGGACACCGGCATCGCCGCCGAGGCCCGGCTCCTCGTCGAAGCGGTCCTCGGCCTCCACGCGGACGTGGGCAAGGCCCTGGTCAGCGCCTTCGCCAAGGGCTATCTCGATGTGCCCTACTGCCTGCACGCCGACAACCCAGGCCGCTCGCGCAGCTACATCGACGAGGCGGGGCGGCTGAGCTGGGCCTCCGTCGGCGCGATGCCCATTCGCGGCGTGACCGGCTCCCGCGAGCGCGAGCACCGGGTCGGCAGCGCGGAACTTCTGACGGCGCTCTCCTACGTGGAACGCACACACGACCGCCTGGCACTGCACGGCGGCGATCCGAGAACACCGGGAGCACACCATGAACTGGACGCTGGAACGACTGCTTCCGACCTTCGACAAACGTGAACACCACAGTCGCCTGATCCACGCACCCCAGGAGCGCGTCTGGGACATCCTCATGGACCTGCGCGCGGGCGACCTCCCCGTCACCCTCGGCCTGATGCGGGTACGGGGCGGTCCCACGGCGTGGGTGAAGGGCATCGACATCGGGGCGCACGAAGGGATGGATCTCCGCGTCCTGGAGTCCATGGCCCCCCGCGAGATGGCCGCCGATCCGCCCCACGAGGTGGTCCTCGGCGACATCGCGCGCTATGTCGCCATGCGCCCCTCCCGCCCGGAGATCGAGCGCGGCGACCCGGAGGCGTTCGCGGCCTTCGCGGAGCCGGGCTGGTCCAAGGTCGTGATGAACTTCCGCCTCACGCCCGAAGGAGACGGCACCCTGCTCTCCACCGAGACCCGCGTCCTGGCCACCGATGCCTCCGCCCGCCGCGCGTTCGCCCTCTACTGGGGTCTCATGCGCGCGGGCAGCGGCCTCATCCGCCACGACATCCTGCGGGCGATCGAGAAGAAGACACGAACGCCGTAACAGCGGTTGCCGATGAGAGCGGGGGCGACGGGGTCAGGCGGCCGGTACGGGAGCGTCCCGCGCCATCAGCCGCTCCTCGCGCAGATCCGTCCAGAACGCGGCCGGGATCGTCTCGCCGAGGGCGGCGACGTCCTCGGCGATGCGACTGGGCCTGGTGGCGCCGGGAATCGCGGCCGCCGTCGCCGGATGGGCGAGGGAGAACTGCAGCGCGGCGGACTTGATACCGACCCCGTGCCGCTCGGCGAGCGCCTTGATCCGCTTCACCTTGTCGATGATGTGTGCGGGCGCCTCCTGGTACTCGAAGTGCGTTCCCCCGGCGAGGATGCCCGAGCTGTAGGGGCCGCCGACCACGATGTCGACGTCCTGCGCGGCAGCGGCCGGCAGCAGACGCTGCAAAGCCCGGTCATGGTCGAGCAGGGTGTAGCGGCCCGCGAGGAGGAAGGCGTCGGGCTTCGGCTCGTCCAGGTCGAGGGTGAGCTCCAGGGGTTCCACGCGGTTGACGCCCAGACCCCAGGCCTTGATGACGCCCTCCTCGCGCAGCTTCTGCAGGACACGGAACGCGCCGGTCCGGGCGGTCTCATAAGCGGCCAGCCACTCGTCTCCGTGGAAGTCCTGGGCGACGTCGTGCACCCAGACGATGTCGAGGCGGTCCGTACGGAGGCGCTTGAGGCTGTCCTCGATGGAGCGGAGGGTGGCGTCGGCGGTGTAGTCGTTGACCATCTTGTTCGGGCGACCGTGCTCGAAGAGGCCGCCCTTCTCGCCGAGGTCGCGTACGGCCGGGTCCTCGATCTCGTCGAGGATGACGCGGCCGACCTTCGTGCTGAGGACGAACTCGTCGCGGGGGCGCTGCGCCAGTACGTCGCCGAGCCGGATCTCGGCGAGGCCGGCGCCGTAGAAGGGCGCGGTGTCGAAGTAGCGGATGCCCTGGTCCCAGGCGGCCTCGACGGTGGCCGCCGCCTCCTCGTCGGGGATGGCACGGAACATGTTGCCGAGCGGCGCGGTGCCGAAGCCGAGGGCGCCGGGCAGGAGGGGCTTGATGGTCATGGAGGGATCCTCGCGGTGGTGATTGCGACGATTCGCCGGTGCATACGCGATCCGTCGGCCTTGCGTGTTCGAGGTTAGGATCCATAGATGAGACTGTCCAAGACTCGCTCGGACATACTTGAGTCCTTCGAGGTCCTACATGCTTGACCTGCGCCAGCTCCGTTACTTCGTCGCCGTCGCCGAGGCCGAACACGTCGGCCGTGCCGCCGAGCGGCTGCACATCTCCCAGTCACCCCTCAGCCGGCAGATCGCCCAGCTCGAGAAGAACCTGGGCCTGACCCTTTTCGAACGCAGCCAGCAGCGCATCCGGCTGACCTCCGACGGCCGCGTCTTCCTGACCGAGGCGCGTGCCCTGCTGCGCCACGCGGACCGGCTGGAGAACCTCGGCCGGCGGCTCGGCCGGGGCGAGGAGGGCGGCCTGTGCATCGGCTATGTGGCCGACGCCATGCACACGGGCATCCTGCCCACGGCCCTGCGCACACTGCGCGACCAACGCCCCGGGATTCACGTCGCGCTGTACGACCAGGATTCGGCCGAGCAGTTCGAAGGACTGCGCCAGCGAAGCCTGGACATCGCGCTGGTTCGCACGCCGCCGCCCGAGGGCGACCCGGACCTGAACACCACCCCGTTGCTGCGGGATCCCCTGCTGCTCGCGCTGCCCGCGGAGCACCCCCTCGCGGTGCAGGAGGAGTTGACCCCCGACGCCCTTGACGGACAGCCGTGGATCGCGGTGGGCGACTCCCCGGACCCGGCCTGGCGCAACACGTTCGTCGCGTCGTGCGTGGCCTCCGGCTTCACACCCGACATCCGTCTCGACGCGGCCGATCCGCTCACCGCACTGGGCCTGGTCGCCTCCGGTCTCGGCCTCGCGCTCATCCAGAGGAGCATGATGCGCGGCGGGACCGACGGCGTCGCGGTACGCGAACTGCCCTGGTACGGAAGGTCTGTTCAACTGTGGGCCGCGTGGCACCGGGTCGATCTCCGGCCGGTGGTGGCCTCATTCCGCGAAACGGTCCTCGCGGGCCGGGACGCCGACTGAGCGAGGGCGTGCACGTTCCGTTCCGCCCGGCCCGCTGGGGCGGATCGCGGCCGACACCTGGTGGCCGGACGTCCTGCGAGGCCGAAGCGAACCCGGCAGGGTCTTCGGTCGCGCCGTCGGCCTCGACGCGGTTCCCGACGGTGAGCGGGCGATGGCCGATTATGAGGCGCTGAGGCTCCTCAGGGCCGCGCGCGCGGTGGTGAGGATCTCCTCGGAGACCGGG
The DNA here is from genome assembly GCF_044741745.1 of Streptomyces sp. NPDC088116. Lineage (NCBI taxonomy): Bacteria > Bacillati > Actinomycetota > Actinomycetes > Kitasatosporales > Streptomycetaceae > Streptomyces > Streptomyces sp. NPDC088116. The sequence continues at coordinate 333,250 of NZ_JBIUTF010000003.1, forward strand.
GAGCCCTTGGTCGCTCGGGCCAGGACGAGTGCGCCGAGCATGGTGCACAGCCGGGCGATGCCGTCCTGGTCGTCGGTCGCGAGCCATTCGGCGAAGTCGCCCACTCCCTCGGCGTAGACGCGGCGGGCCTCGCGGTCTTCCGGTTCGCGCGCCATGTCGGTGGCGAGCGCGGCGGCGGGGCACCCGTCCGCCGCACTGTCGCGGTGCTCGACGGAGAGGTAGGTGTCGATCAGTGCCCGCTGGGCGGCGTCGCGCTGTCCGGCGTGCTGTTCGAGTTCGTCGTCGCGGAGTTGGGCGAGTCGGCCGAACGCGTGGGCGGTCGCTTCGTCGACGAGTGCCTCCTTGGAGGCGAACTGCTTGTAGAAGCCGCCGTGGGTCAGGCCGGACGCCTTCATGAGGTCGGCGACGCTGATGTGGGTGCCCTGTTCCCGGAACAGCCGGGAGGAGGTTTCCACGACCCGGCGGCGGTTCTCCTCGGCTTGTGCCTGCGATACGCGGCCCATCAGCCACCTCCCGATTGGATGTCGATTGACATCTATCCTAGCCCGGGTATTAGATTATGAGCGTAATCTAAATCGTCGGCGGGTGCTCGGCGTCCGCAACGTTGGGAGCAGTCATGGAATTGAAGGACGCGGTCGCGGTGGTCACCGGTGCCAACCGGGGACTCGGGCGGCAGCTGGCCACCCAGCTCGTGGAACGCGGGGCGAAGGTCTACGCGGCGGCCCGCCGCCCCGAGAGGGTGGATCTGCCGGGCGTCACCCCGCTGCGGTTGGACGTGACGGACCAGGAGTCGATCCAGGCCGCGGCCCGCACCGCGTCCGACGTGACGCTGCTGGTGAACAACGCGGGCATCTTGACCCCCACGCCGCTGATCGCGGGCGGCCTGGACGCGGTGCGCCTGGAGGTGGAGACGAACTTCTTCGGCCCGCTCGCCGTGACGCGGGCCTTCGCCCCCGTCATCGAGGGCAACGGTGGCGGCGCCGTACTCAACGTCCTGTCTGTCCTGTCCTGGCTGCACCCCGCCGGTGTCGGGTCCTACGCGGCGGCCAAGGCCGCGGCCTGGGCCCTGACCGACGCGGCCCGGGAGGAGCTGGCCCCTCGCGGCATCACCGTCTCGGCCCTGCATGTCGGATACATGGACACCGACATGGCCACGGACATCCCCGCCGACCAGAAGACCGCCCCCGCCGATGTCGCCGCACAGGCCCTGCGCGGCATCGAGACGGGCCTGCCGGAAATCCTCGCCGACGAGGTCACCCGGCACGTCAAGCAGGGGCTGGCCGCTTCGCTGAACGCGGCGTGAGGAAACCCTGCGGCACTGCTCGGCAAGGGGGCGGTGCGGCGTGAGGACGCCTCGCCGCACCGCCCCACCCTGAGTCGCAATTCTGGAGCTGGAGCTGGAGCTGGAGCTGGAGCACGAGGCGAGGTCGCGGGGCGGGGCGGGACGGGGTGGTGAACCGGGCGATGTCTGTGCCCGGCGTTTCTCAACACCGTGCGAGTTTCGACTTGTTGAGGACAAAGTATGGACGGTTCAGGGTGTAGTTCGTACGCTGGGCGTCGCTTTCGTACGGACGTCTGCGTGCATCAGGGCGGAATTCCGCCGCACCACCCGTACGTGGACGAACTCCACTCCGCGACCGCGGTCCGCCGTCGGCCGCGCCGCCTCGCGCCCAGCAGGAGGAAGAGTGACGCCACGCACGCGCCCGAGCCGTCGTAGTCATCGCCGTAGGCCACGAAGAATCACCGGGCTGCTCCTCGCGGCCCTTTTCGCCGGCGGCCTCGCGGCACCGTCCGCCGAAGCGGACGAGAAGCCCTTCGCGGACCTGCCGCCCCAGGAACCCGGCGTCACCCTGCGGGTGTTCGACATACAGTCCCCGCTGAACAAGCTCTGCGACCTCAAACCGGCCCAGACCCCCAACGTCGACAAGCTGATCCCCACCGCCGACTGGTCCTCGACGGAGGGCTTCGGATTCACCGACAACTTCGTGTCGCAGATCATCGGCAACATCGATGTCCCCGCCGATGGCACGTACGCCTTCCGCCTGATCAGCGACGACGGATCCCGCCTGTTCATCGGCGACAAGAAGGTCATCGACCACGACGGACTGCACGGTGCCGAGCCCAAGGACGGCGAGATCACTCTTCTCCCCGGCTACCACTCCCTGCGGATCGACCACTTCGACCGCGGCGGCGACCAGCAGGTCACCTTCCAGTGGAAACCACCGGGCACCGACGACTTCACCCTCGTCCCGAACTCCGTGCTCAGCACCGACGCCGGCGTCGTCCGGGTCACCGCTCCCGGCCGCAAAGAGTGCGAGGGCAGCTACGACACTCCCGGCGACGGCCTCCCGCTGACCTCGGTCAACCCCGGCTACACCCTCACCGATCTGCGCCCCGAGGGTTTCGAGCCGCAGGTCTCCGCGATGGACTGGCTGCCGGAGGGCCGCCTCGCCGTGACCACGTGGGGCGGCAGTACGAAGACGGAGGGGGAGGTGTACGTCCTCGACCACGTCACGGGTGACACCGGTCCGCAGGAGGTCACCTACAAGAAGATCGCCGACGGCCTGAAGGAGCCGATGGGGATCAAGTACGTCGACGGCAAGCTGTACGTCTTGGAGAAGCACCAGCTGACCGAACTGGCCGACACCGAGGGCGGCAACGACGCGGGCGAGATCCGCAAGGTCGCCGACTGGCCGTACGGAGGAAACTTCCACGAGTTCGCCTTCGGACTGCTCTACGAGGACGGGAACTTCTATCTGAACCTGTCCGTCGCCATCGACTACGGCGGTGCGACGACCAATCCGCAGCCCGCCACGAACCGCGGCACCACCATCAAGGTCAACAAGCGGACCGGAGAGGTCAGTTACCTCGCCGGTGGCCTCCGCACACCGAACGGCATCGGAAGGGGCCCGGGAGGCGACCTCTTCGTCACCGACAACCAGGGCGGCTGGCTGCCCGCCTCCAAGCTGGTCCACATCAAGAAGAACCGGTTCTTCAATCACTACACCGAACCGGACGGCCCCTTCGACGACCGCACCGTGACCAAGCCGGTGCTCTGGCTGCCGCAGAACGAGATAGCCAACTCGCCCAGCACACCCCTGTTGTTGGACAAGGGGCCCTTCGCCGGGCAGATGCTCTTCGGCGACGTCACGTACGGCGGACTCCAGCGCGCGGACCTGGAGAAGGTGGACGGCGAATACCAGGGCGCGGTGTTCCGGCACACACAGGGCCTGGAGGCCGGCATCACCCGTATCAGCACCGGACCGGACGGTGCGATCTACGCGGGCGGCCTCGGCGCCGACGGAAACTGGGGCCAGGAAGGCAAACTCCGCTTCGGCCTTCAGAAACTCACGCCGAACGGCAGGACCGCCTTCGACGTCAAGACCATGCGCGCCACCCGCGACGGCTTCGAACTCACCTACACCAAGCCCCTGTCGGACGAGACAGCCGCCAAACTGACGAGCGGCGCCTACTCCGTCGAGCAGTGGCGCTACGTCCCCACCCCGGCGTACGGCGGACCCAAGGTCGACGAGGAAGCCCTCCCCGTCACGGCCGCCCGGCTGTCCGACGACCGTCGCAGGGTCCGGCTCACCATCCCCGGCCTGAAGACCGACCGCGTCGTGCACGTTCGCTCGCCCCGACCGTTCGCCTCGGCCGAGGGCGAGCAACTCTGGTCCACCGAAGCCTGGTACACGCTGAACGCGCTCCCGGGTCCCGAGCAGCCCGTCACCTCGTACGACGCCGAGTCGGCACGCCTGACCGGCGGGGCGGACATCGACACCGAGCACGCCGGCTACACCGGCGGCGGCTTCGTCGACGGCTTCGGCACCCCGGGCGCCACCACCACCTTCGAGGTCGTCGCACCGGCGAAGGGCAGCTACGACGTGGCGCTGCGCTACGCCAACGGTCCCGACCCCTTCACCGGAACCAAGACGATCGGCGTCAGTGTCAACGGCGGGCAGGCGCGGCAGACCGGCCTCCCCTCCACCGGCGTCTGGAACCGCTGGTCCACCAAGACCGAGCGGCTCGCCCTGCGCAAGGGCCGCAACACCCTCACCTATACGTATCGGCCCGAGAACACCGGCCACGTCAACCTCGACATGGTCGAGGTGCGCGGAACCGGCAGCCGTATCGACCTGTTCTCCGGCGGCAGTCTCTCCACCGCCTGGCAGCACACCAACGGCCGCAGCGCCGAATGGCCGCACACGGCCGAGGACTCCATCGAGGTGTGCTGCGGCGACATCCGCACCAAACAGGCCTTCGGCGACTTCAGACTGCACGCCGAATTCCGGGTGCCGAAACTGCCGGACGATGTCACCGGGCAGGACCGGGGGAACAGTGGCATCTACCTCCAGGAGCGGTACGAGATCCAGATCCTGGACTCCTTCGGAGTGGAGAAGCTCGCCCCGAACGAGGCCGCGTCCATCTACAACAAGAAGGCCGCCGACCTGAACGCCGCCACCGCGCCCGAGACGTGGCAGACGTACGACATCGTGTTCCGCGCGGCCCGGTTCGACGACGCGGGCCGGAAGACCGATGACGCCGGGATCACCGTGGTGTGGAACGGCAGGACGGTCCACGACAACGTGGCGGTGGACGGCCCCACCGGCGGCGGTGACGCCGAATCGGCCGCCGCGGGCGCGATCCGGCTCCAGGACCACGGCAACAAGGTCCGCTTCAGGAACCTCTGGATCGAACCGTTGAACTGACAGCCACAGAGGAGGACGTGTCCCGGGCCGACGAGGCCACCGTGCCTGAGAACGCACGGCTTCGCCGGCCCGGGACACGGCCGTCCACCGCAACTCTTGACGTGCCTTCGACAACGGTGCATTGATGTGGCGAGACGTCGGACGCGAGAACGGATCACTCCACCCATGGATGGGAGCGCTCCCATGGCTTGTGGGACCCCGCGTGCACGAGAAGGGACCTTGGATATGCGGAACAGCTTGGACGTACGGAACAGCACGGCGTTACGGGCCCTCCTGGCCCTCATCACCCTCACCGCCGCCGCGCTCGCCGCGCTTGTCGCGCAACCGGTGGGCAGCGCCGCCGCCGCGGCGGCGGCGCCTGTACGGATCATGCCGCTGGGCGACTCGATCACCGGGTCACCCGGCTGCTGGCGGTCCGTGCTCTGGAACCGGCTCCAGGACGCGGGCCACACCTCGATCGACTTCGTGGGCACGCTCGGCCCTCAGGGCTGCGCGTTGCCGCACGACGGTGACAACGAAGGGCACGGCGGCTTCCTCGCGACCAGTGTCGCCGCACAGAACCAGCTGCCGGGCTGGCTCAGCGCCACCCGTCCCGACATCGTGATGATGCACTTCGGCACCAACGACGTGTGGAGCAATATCGCCCCCGACCGGATCCTGGCCGCCTACGACACACTCGTCGGCCAGATGCGGGCGAGCAACCCCGGCATGAAGATCCTCGTCGCCCAGCTCATCCCGATGACCCCGGGCAACTGCGCCGAGTGCGCGCAGCGCGTGGTGACCTTCAACAGCCGTATTCCGGCCTGGGCGGCGGCCCTCAGCACCGCGCGCTCGCCGGTGATCACGGTCGACCAGTGGAGCGGATTCAGCACCGCCGCCGACACCTACGACGGAGTGCACCCCAACAGTTCGGGCGACGACAAGATCGCCGGCCGCTGGTATCCCGCGCTCGCCGCGCTGCTGACGACCGGCCCCCCGACCCCGACACTCTCCGCTCCGGGGAACTCGGGGTGCGAGGTCTCGACACGGATCGTCGGCTGCACGGCCCGGTGAGCCGCACCACCGGTCGGTCTGAGGAGAGGCCGCGTCAGGCAGGCTTGCGCCACACGGAGATGTGCTTCGGGGAGTCCTGGGTGAACGGCGTCATGTCCCAGTCCGCGACGCGCAGTTCCAGCTCCATCCCCGCGATCCGCGCCATCAGATCGAGCTCCTTCGGCCATGCGTACCGGTGCCGGGAGTTCTCAAGGCGGTAGCGGCCGTCGTCGCCGTCACGGGTGAAATGGTTCGAGACGAGGATCTGCTCGACCGGGTCGACGGTGTCGAAGCCGAGATGCCGCTCGGAGACGTCGAACGGCACCGCGACCTGTCCGGGCGGCAGGAACCGCAGGGGCGGCACCTCCAGTTCGATGACGAACCGGCCGCCGGGTGCCAGGTGCCGCCCGGCGTTGCGGAAGCACTCGACCTGTTCGTCCTGTGTGAGCAGGTTCGTGATGGTGTTGTAGACGAGATACACCAGGGTGAACTCGCCGGGGACGACGGTCGTGGCCATGTCCCCGATGGTGACCGGAAGCGTGTCCTCATCGGCCTTGCGGCGCAGGACCGCCGCCATGTGTTCGGACAGTTCGATGCCCACGACCGGCACGCCACGTTCCCGGAGCGGGACGCCCACGCGTCCGGTTCCGATGGCGAATTCCAGTGCCCGTCCATCACCTGCCCGGCCGTCTCCGGCGAGTTCGGCGAGAAAGTCGAGAGTCGGCCGGAGAAAGGCGGTGGAGGATTTCTCGGCCTCCCCGGCGTCGTAGCGGTCGGCGGTCGCACGGCTCCACAGCTCACTGCTCGTCACGGGGCGCCACTCTGCCGGGCGCTGCGGGGCGTTGTCGACCTTAATTTCGCAGGGCCGGACACACCGCGCTCGCCCGCGGCCGCCGGCCCGCGCCGGCAACCGCGGGCGTCATGGTCAGCGGCCCGCGCTGTCGTCCGGTTCGGCGGTGTCGGCGCAGGTGGTGGCCGGGCTCTTGTCCTTGGCGAGGAAGATGGTCTGCGCCATCATCCGGTAGCCCGACATTCCCTCGCGCAGGGTCTCGATGGATTCCTCCGGGTGCACGGAATCGATCACCGCGTTCGGGCCCACCGCGTTGAACTGGTGTGACACTCCGCGTGGTATCTGCATGTCCACCCAGGAGTTCGGCGGCACGATCACGTTGTGCCGGATCCGGTCCACGCCGGTGGGTGTACCGGGCAGCGCGTCGGTGAAGGAGTTGAGCGGTTCGGGCCAGCCCGCCGTGGGGCGCACGGTGATCGGGGACAGGCTCGATACCCGGATCCTGGTGCCGGGGCCGGTCATCATCCGCACGAACCGCAGCCCGGTGTGCAGGTGCATGCGCGAACAGATGTCGCGTTCGGCGGTGTCGTAGAAGTCCATCAGATAGCGGTCGGCGAAGAAGTCCTCGAAGGGGGGCTCCAGCATGAAGACGTCGCCCTCTTCGAACTCCTGCGCCTGTTTGAGGGCACCGGTCGGGGTCGGGCTCGCCTCCTCGCTGCGGTGCGCCGCCCGGACCAGACCGGCGAGGGAGTCGACCACGGCCAGGGCGACGTCCGGGGGCAGTGTCACCACCGGAGTCAGCCGGTTCCGGCCGGGGTCCTGGTGCCGCCGGACGTCGAGGATCTCGTCCTCGACGTCGGGAGACTGCTTCATCCGGCCGGTCGTTTCGGTGCCCAGCGTCATCCAGTCACTCCAGTGTGCTCGTTCTGTCCGGAATCCGGCCGCCGTGCCCACAGCACGCCGCCGAGGTCGTGCCGCCCGGCGCGCAGCACCGAGCAGCCCGCGGTCGGGAAACCTCGGTCCCGCAGCCGGGTCAGCCGTGTCCAGCGATCCGTCTCGCCACCTTCGCCCGAACCGTCCAGAAAGGCCAGTAGCGGCCCCAGCGGCCAGCGGGCGCCGTCGGCCGCGGGCCCGTGCGGGAGCACGAGAAGTGTGCCGTCGCCGAAGCGCGCTTCGGCGCCGAACGGCACCGGCGGACCCTCGTACCCGTGACGGGCGGCCACTTCCGCGGCGAGTTCTCCGTGCACCGCCAGGGGCCACTCGCAGAGCAGCGTTTCGTGCCAGCGGGCCTTGGCCCGGGACAGTTCCGTATCGTCCTCGCTGTGCCAGTGCTCCCGCAGGAAGTCGAAGGCACCGAAGACGGGTTCGTCGCCTGCCCGCGGGCGGTCGTCGGCCTGCGCGGCCAATGCGCGCAGGCCGGGGTCCTCGGCACCCGAGCGCAGCAGGTGGTGTGCGGTCGCGGCGGCATGGCGCAGCAGCTGTTCGTACCGTGCGGGGGCCAGCCGACGTGCGGCGAGGGCCCGGCTCATCGCCTTGCGCCGGGGCTTGCCGGTGGACGTCGACAGGAACCCGCCGAACTGGAACGCCGTCGGGCGCAGCGGCGCCCGTTCGTACAGTTCGCGTACGGCGGCGACCGGCTGCTCCGTGGCGATCAGCCCGACGTCCTGGCCCAGTGTGGGTTCGTCCACCGCGACCGCCGCGAAGGTGCCGGACAGGCCCGCCCGGCGCCAGCTGTGTTCGAGGTCGAGCGGGTAGTGCTTCTCACCGCCCCGGTTGATGCGCTCACCGGCGCGACCGCGCAACACCAGTAGCCCGTCGCGGAGTTCGCCCAGATCCCCGGTGCGCAGCCAGCCGTCGTCGGTGACGGTGGCGGCGGTCGTACGGCTGTCCTGCCAGTAGCCGGTCATCAGGTCCGGGGTCCTGATCCACACCTCACCGGACTCCAGGCGCAGTTCGGTGTCCGGGAGCGGTGCCCCGACCGGCGGCACGTGTTCCAGGTACTGGTCGCGGAACTCGGCGTCGTCGAGCAGGGGTGTGGTGAAGCTGAAGTTGACCGCCTCGGTCAGGCCGTAGCCCTGCCGCAGACGCGGGCCGTAGCGGCGGTGGAAGCGGCGGGCGAGGTCGCTGGTCAGCGGGGCGGCCGCGGTGATCAGGTACTCCAGGCCCTCCGGCCAGTCGGGACCGGCCTCCACCAGGTCGGCCAGCAGGGCGGGCACGATCGACGCGGTCCTGGCCCCGGTCGCGTCCAGCGCGGCGAAGTAGCCGGCCGGGTCGAAGGCGGCTTGCAAGGTCAGCGGCGTGCCGGTGAGGTACGTGCCGAGCAGGGACATGACCAGCGCGTTGCAGTGGTACAGCGGCAGGCAGGTCCCGTGCGGACGGTCGGGCATCAGCCCGTGCAGCGACGCGGTCCTGGCCGCGTTGCCCAGTACCGCCCGCCGGCTGAGCATGACCCCCTTCTGCGGGCCGGTGGAGCCCGAGGTGAACATGATGAACGCGAGGTCCTCCGTGGGTCCGTGGACGTCGGGCAGGCCGGTGGGGTGCGGCCCGCCGACGTCCACCAGGACGGTCGCGGACACCCGCTCGGCGATGTCCCGGGCCGCCCGGTCGCTGGCGCGCGGGTGCAGCGGGACCGCGACGAGCCCCAGGTCGAAGCAGGTGAGCAGGGTGTCCGCCAGCGCGCGGCCGTTGGGCAGCCGGACCACCACCCGTGCGCCCGGGGGCAGTTCGGCGAGTGTGCGTACCGGGCTGTGCGGGCCGGGCGGCACGCTCGTACGCGTACCGTGCCCGAGGGCGCCGGGATCGGTGCCGGTCAACGCGGCCTCCTCAGCAGGTCGCGGAGCTGGGCTCCGATGTCGTCCACGTGCTGCGGCTGCATCACCTGGTGGTGGAGCGCGGTGACATGACGAACCGTCAGCTCGCCACCGGTATGGGGCCGCCACAGTTCGTGGTGCGGTACGCGGCGCGGCGCACCTGCCCTTGCTTCGATGTACGTGGTGTCTCCCGGGTAGAGCGGTGGCCGGTAGGCCCGTGTGAGCCTGTCGTTGTGACGCGACACCGCGATGACGCGGCTGATGTCCTGCGCGGTGAACCGGGCGAACACACTGCCCTCCCGGTGCAACAGCGCCGAGACGCTGTCGAAGTCGAGGTCGGCCGAGGCGAATCGCTCGTCGTCCAGACCCGCGGCCGTCAGCAGCACCCGGAAGACCCGCTGGTCGTCGATGGGCGCTTGTGGTCCGGCTTCGGTGCCGGCGACGCAGTCCACCAGGAACAGCGATCCGGCCGGCTCGCCGAGTTCGCGCAGTCGGACCGCCATCGCGTGCGCCACGAGACCGCCGAAGGACCAGCCGACCAGGTGGTAGGGGCCGTTGGGGCGGACCGTACGCAGCAGGGCCAGGTAGCGCTCGGCCATCGCTTCGACGGTGTCGGGCGGATCCGCCGGGCCGGGGCCTTCGGCCTGGATGCCGTACACCGGGTGGTCGCGGTCGATGTGCCGCAGCAGTCCCGAGTACAGCCAGCTGATCCCGCTGAGCGGATGGACGCAGAACACGGGTGCCGCCGGGCCGCCGGTCCGGAACGGTACGAGGTGCGCGGGCGCGTTCTCGGACGGGGCCGGGGCCGGTTCGGACGGCGCCCGGTCCAGCAACCGGCTCAGCGCGGCGGGGGTGGCCGCCTCGAAGACGTGCCTGATCGTCGGTTCCAGCCCGAGCACGGTCCGCACCCGATCGGTCAGCCGGGCCGCCACGAGGGAGTGCCCGCCCAGTTCGAAGAAGTTGTCGTCGGGACCGACCCGGGGCAGATCCAGCACCTCGGCGAAGAGTTCGCACATCAGGTGCTCGCGGAAGTCCGCCGGCGGCGCCGAACCGCCCGCGGACGCCCAGTCCGGTTCGGGCAGAGCGGCACGCATCAGCTTTCCGTTGGCGCTGACGGGCAGCCGGTCCAGGGCGAGCAGGCGGCTGGGCACCATGTAGTCCGGCAGCTGCCGGGCCAGGTGCGCGCCCACCGAGCGCAGGTCGGCGTCGGCGGGGACGACGTAGCCGACCAGCCGGCGGTCGTCGGCCTTGCGGTCGTGTACGGTCACCGCGGCCGCTTCGACGTCCTCGTGGCGGGCCAGTACGGCCTCGATCTCGCCGAGTTCGACGCGGTGGCCGCGGATCTTCACCTGGTCGTCGGTCCGGCCGTGGAAGCACAGCACGCCGTCGGCGGTCCACGAAGCGAGATCGCCGGTGCGGTACATCCGCTGCCCCGCCGGACCGAAGACGTCCGGGACGAACCGGGTCGCGGTCAGCCCCGGCCGGCGCAGGTAGCCCGTGGCCACGCCCGCGCCCGCCACGTACAACTCGCCGGTCACGCCCGGTGGTACCGGCCGCAACCTGGCGTCGAGCACATAGCACCGGGTGTTCCACAGGGGACGCCCGAGGGGGACCGTGGCGGTCGTCACGCGCCCGACCGTATGGCTGGTGGACCAGACCGTGGTCTCGGTCGGGCCGTAACAGGCCAGCAGGGACCGGGTGAGGCCGGTCAGTGTTGCGGCCGGCTCCGGTGGTACCGCCTCGCCGCCGATGACCGCGCGGATGTGGCGCAGCCGGGCGGGCCGGCGGGCCGCGAGCGCCTGCCACAGCGACGGGGTCGCCTGCATCACGGTGACCCGGTGCCGCTCCAGCAGGGCGGACAGCTCGTCGGGATCCCGTAGCGCGCCCTGTCCGGCGAGCACCATCGTGGCACCGGTGACCAGCGGGAGGTACAGCTCGGGCTTGGACATGTCGAAGCTCGCGGGCGCGGCGGCCAGTACGCGGTCGTCGGCGCCGACCGCCAGTTGCTCGCGCAGGGCGAGCACCAGGTTCGTCAGCGCGCTGTGCGGCACGACAACTCCCTTCGGCCGCCCGGTGGACCCCGAGGTGTACGTCACGTACGCCGTGGTCCGCGGCACGGGCGCCGGGTCCTCGGGGCCGGCGGTGACGCTGAGCCCGTTGTCGTGGCGCACCACCAGCAGCGGGCGGGCGTCCGCCAGCAGCGCCGCGATCCGCCGTGGCGGCATCGAGGGGTCGACCGGCAGGTAGGCGGCGCCGATCGACTGGACCGCGATGAGGGCGGCGGGCAGGTCGGGGTCACGCCGCAGCTCCAGCGCGATCAGGCTGCCGGGGCCCGCCCCGCGGGCGGTGAGATCCGCCGCGATGCGGGCCGCCCGTTCGGACAACTCCCGGTAGCTGAGGACGGTCTCGCCGTGGTGTACGGCCGGTGCGTCGGGAACGCGCAGCACCTGCGCGGCGAACAGCTCGGCCACGGTGGTCCCGGGCACGTCGTGGGCGGTGGAGTTCCAGTGGCCGGTCATCCGCTCGCGCTCACCGGCGAGGAGGACCGGGAGGTCGGCGATCCTCAGGTGCGGATCCGCCACCACCGCCCGCAACAGCTGTTCCAGCCGCGCGAGCAACAGCCGGGCCCAGGCAGGGGTGAACAGTTCGGTGTCGTACTCCAGCAGTCCCTCGACGCCGTCCTCCGCCCCGTGCCGGCGCAGGCTCCACAGCAGGTCCATGCGTGAGGCGCCGCCGTGCGCGGCCAGCGGTTCGGCCCGCAGGCCCGGCAGGTCGAACTCCACGGGCGGAGTGTCCTGGAAGGCCAGCATCACCTGGAAGACGGGGTGACTGGACAGCGAGCGCGGCGGGTTGAGCGCCTCGACGACCTGCTCGAAGGGCACTTCCTGATGGGCGAAGGCGTCGAGATCGGCGGTCCGGACCCGCTCCAGCAGCTCGGCGAAGGTCGGTGCGCCGCTGAGGTCGGTGCGCAGCACCACCGTGTTGACGAAGCAGCCGACCGTGTCGTGCAGCGCCTCGTCGTGCCGCCCGGCCACCGGTGTGCCGACGGGGATGTCCTCACCGGCGCCGAGCCGTGACAGCAGGACCGCGATCGCGGCGTGCGTCACCATGAACAGGCTGGTGCCGGTGGACCGTGCGAGCCGGGCCAGCCCCGCGTGCAGGTCGGCGTCCAGAGCGAATTCCACGCTCTCCCCGCGATGCGCGGACACCGGCGGGCGCGCGTTCACGAGCGGCAGCGGCAGTACCTCCGGAGCCCCGCGCAGCGTCTTCGTCCAGTAGGAGATCTCGGGGCGCAGGTCGAGACCGTGCTGCCAGAGGGCGTAATCCGCGTACTGCGTGGGCCGGTTCGTCCACCGCGGGGCATCACCCGCGACGCGTGCCCGGTAGGCGGTCGACAGATCGCGGGCCAGCGGAGCCAGTGACCAGCCGTCGGCGGCGATGTGGTGCAGCAGGATCAGCAGCGCGTACCGCTCGGGTGCGGTCTCGAAGAGCAGTACGCGGATGGGGAGTTCGGTGGCGAGGTCGAAGACGTGGGCCGCCGCGTCGGCGAGCAGGCCGGGCAGCTCGGCCTCCGAGGTGCTCACCGTCTCGAACGACAACTCCTGGGCCGTGCCGATGTGCTGGTAGGGCTCGCCGTCGATCTCGGTGACGGTGGTGCGCAGGCTCTCGTGCCGGACGAGTACGTCGCCGAGGGCCGCGTACAGGTGTTCCACCGCCAGGGGGCCGCTCAGCCGGACGGCGAAGGACATGTTGTAGACCGAGTTGGGGCCGGCGAACCGGCTGAAGAACCACAGCCGGCGCTGTGCGGAGGAGAGCGGGATCCGCTCCGGCCGCGTGGTCGCGACGAGCCCGGCGTGCGGTGCGCGTGGTGAGTTCGCCGGCTCCGGCAGGCACCGCGCCAGGTCGGCGACGACGGGGGCGTCGAACAGGGTACGGATGCTCAGCTCGCGGCCGGTCTCCGCCCGCACCCGGTTGATCAGGCGCGTGGCCAGCAGCGAATGCCCGCCCAGATCGAAGAAACTGTCCTCCGCGCCGACCTCGGGGACCCCCAGTGTCTCGGCGAACAGCCCGCACAGGAGCCTTTCCCGCTCGGTCGCGGGCGGGCGGCTCACCGGCAGTGCGGACTCCGGTCGCGGCAGCGCCCTGCGGTCCAGCTTTCCGTTGCCGGTCAGCGGGATCTTGTCGACCGGCAGGATGAACGCGGGCACCATGTGCGCGGGCAGCACCGTACGGGCGTACCCGCGCAGCTCGGCGGGGGCCGGCTCCCCGGTGGTCACGGCGTAACAGAGCAGCCTCCCGCCGTCGGGGTCCGTGTCGGCGAGCACGACGGCGCGCTCGACCGCGGGGTGCCGTTCGAGGACCCGCTCGATCTCCCCGGGCTCGATCCGGTACCCGCGGATCTTCACCTGCTGGTCCATCCGGCCCAGGTACTCCAGCGTGCCGTCGGGCCGCCGCCGCGCGAGGTCACCGGAGCGGTACATCCGGGCACCGGGCGCGCCGAACGGATCGGCGACGTAACGGCTCGCGGTGAGACCGGGCCGTCCCAGATACCCCCGTGTCACACCGGGACCGGCCACATGGATCTCGCCGGGACAGCCCGGCGGCACCGGCCGCAGCGCGTGGTCCAGCAGGTGCAGTCGCAGGTCGGGCAGTGCGGTGCCGACGATGCCGGCGGTCTCGTCGGGATCGGTCAGCTCGGCGTAGGTCGCGTGCACGGTGGTCTCGGTGATCCCGTACATGTTGACGAGCTTCGGCCGGCCGGGGCCGTGCCAGGAGCGGATACGGGAGAGTTCCAGCGCCTCACCGGCGAACACGACGACCCGCAGCGCGGACAGAGTGCCCGGCGCCGCCTCCGCTTCGGCCCGCATGAGCTGGTAGAACGCCGAGGGGGTCTGGCTCAGCGCGGTGACCCGCTCCCGGGCGAGCAACTCCACGAGGTCCCGTGGTGACTTGGCGACCTCGTCCGGCACGACCACCAGGCGGCCCCCGCGGCCCAGTGCCGTCCACAGCTCCCAGACCGAGACGTCGAAGGCGTACGAGTGGAACAACGTGTGCACGTCGTCGTCACCGAAACCGAACCGGCTGTCGCTCGCCGCGAGCAGCCGCCCGACGTTGTGGTGCGACACCACGACGCCCTTGGGGGCTCCGGTGGAGCCCGAGGTGTAGATCACGTAGGCGACGCCGCCGGGGTCCACGGGCAGAGCGAGGTCGTCCGCCGGGCAGGAGGCGGCCGGGTCGGTGCCGTCCAGTACGAGTCGCCGATGGGGCACCGCGATCGGAGTGTGGGTCACGACGAGTACGGGATCGGCGGCGGCCAGCACCTGCCGTATCCGCTCCTCGGGGTGGGCCGGGTCCAGGGGCAGGTAGCCGGCTCCCGACTTCAGTACGGCCAGCACCGCGACCACGAGGTCCGTGGAACGCTCCAGCACCAGGGCCACCAGGCGTTCCGGTCCGGCCCCGCGCGCGACGAGGAGCCGGGCCAGGCGGTTCGCCCGAGCGTTGAGTTCCCCGTACGACAGGGTGGTGTTCCCGCAGGTGAGGGCAGGGGCCGTCGGCCGCCGGCGCGCGTGCGCCTCGAACAGCGCGGGCAGTGTGACCGGTTCGGGTTCCGCGCCGACATGCCCTGAGGTGTCCCGCTCGCCGGGAAGCAGCAGGTCGAGCCGGCCCAGGCTCGCCCGAGGATCCGCGGCGATCCGGTGGAGCAGCGCGCCGAGGCGGTCGAGGAGGCGACGGGCTCCCGCCTCGTCGAACAGGTCGGTGCTGTGGTCGAGGCGCAGCCGCAGGCGGTCGCCCGGCATGGCGACGAGCGTCAGCGGGTAGTGCGTGCCGTCCCGTCCCTGGACGTCCCGGAGTTCCAGGCCGGGCACGAGATCGCGCAGTTCGCCCTCGTCGATCGGATAGTTCTCGAAGACCACCACGGTGTCGAAGAGTTCGGCATGCCCGGCGATCGACTGGAGCCGCGTCAGGTCGGCGTGCTGGTGCTCCAGCATGGACAGTTGCTGGGCACGCAGGTCGGCGAGGGACTCGGCGACCGACCGGTTCGGGTCGAGGCGGACCCGTACCGGGATGGTGTTGATGAGCAGGCCGACGATGTGCTCCGAGCCCGGCAGCTCCGCCGGCCTGCCGGAGACCGTGGCGCCGAACACCACGTCGTCACGGCCGGTCAGAGAACCGAGCAGGACCGCCCACGCCAGTTGCACGACGATGCTGGCGGTCAGCCCGTACTGCCGCGCCATCGCGTCGACACGCGCACTCGTGATGTCGTCCAGCTCGGCGGTGGCCGCGTGCCGGGCCGCGGCCGAACCGCGCCGTCCCGCCCCGCCGACCAGCGTCGGACCGTCCACGCGGGACAGCAGCGCGCGCCAGGCGGCCTCGTCCGCGCGGGAGTCCCGCGCGGACAGCCAGTCGAGGAAGTCGCGGTACGGCGTCGCGGGCGGCAGCGGATGGCCGGCGTAGAGCGCGAACAACTCCTTGATCAGGATCGGCATGGACCAGCCGTCCAGCAGAAGGTGGTGCGTGGTCAGCACGAAGGTGTGCCGCTCGTCGGCATGGCGCAGCAGGGCCGCGCGGACCAGGGGAGGGCTGGAGAGGTCGAAGCGCCGCCTGCGGTCGGACTCCAGGAAACGGTCGAGGTCCTCGTACGCGGGCAGTTCCCGCCACTCCACGGTGAAATCCGCTTCGACCACCTGCACGGGACGCCCCGACGGGCTCTGCCGGACGCCCGCGGAGAGCTGGGGATGGCGCTGGAGCAGCCGGTGGAGCGCGTCGCGCAGCGCGGCGGGGTCCAGCGCTCCGCCGAGTTCGAAGACGAACTGCACGAGGTACGGGTCGGCGCCGTCGTGGTCGTACAGCGAGTGGAACAGCAGCCCCTGGGCCAGCGGGGGCAGGGGCAGCGCCCCGGTCGCGCGGGCGCGGGCCCGCCGCGCAAGGGCCGCCAGTACGTCGAACCACCGCTCCGCGAGTTCGGCGACCCGTGCTTGCGCGAGCAGTTCACCCGCCCAGGACCAGTTGGCCACCAGCCGGGGACCGTCCGCGTGGTCGGTGATGACCACGTCCAGTTCCACGGGGTGGCTCATCGCCAGAGAACCACCGGTGGTCGAGCCGAGCACGGTGGCGTCGGGCCGCATCGCCCAGTCGCAGCCGCCGACGTCGAAACGGCCCAGGTAGTTGAACGCGAACTGCGGCGAGGGCCTGGCGGCGAGCACGGGAGCGCTCTGCGGGTTGAGGTGGCGCAGCAGGCCGTACGCCAGCCCCTTGCGCGCGGCGTCCCGCGCGCAGGCCCGCACCATGGCCACCGCACCGTCCAGCGCGGTCGGATCCGCGCGGGCCTCCGCCCAGGAGCAGCCGGGATCGAGCACCACGGGGAACAGCGTGGTGAACCAGCCCACCGTGCGGGACAGGTCCAGGTCGGAGGCGAACTCCTCACGCCCGTGGCCTTCGAGGTCCACCAGCAGCGCGTCCGGTCCGTCCCGCCAGTCGGCGGCGGCCAGCGCGAACGCGGTCAGGAGCAGTTCGTTCACCGAGCAGTCGAAGGCCGCGGTCGCGTCGGTGAGCAAGGACGCGGTGAGTTCGCCGGGCAGCGAGGTGGAATGCCGGCGCCGGGTGTCCTCGGTGTCCACCTCGCCGTCCAGGGCGCGTGCGGCGACGGGCCGGTCCCCGGGCGCCGCTCGCCACCGGGGGAAGTCATCGAGCACGGACGCGTGGTGCGCGTGCTGTACCAAGGCCTTCGCCCACTGGGGGAAGGAGGTCCCTGTCGGTTGCAGCCGCGGGGTGTCCCCGCGCCGGACGGCTTCCCAGGCGGCCTTGAGGTCGTCCTGGATGATGCGCCAGGAGACGCCGTCGACGCTGAGGTGGTGCACCGTGAGGGTCAGCTCACCGGGCTCTCCGGGCCCGGGATCCGACCAGCGCGCGTCCACCACCTGGCCGTGCTCGGGGGTGAGCACCGCGCCCGGCCGGTTCAACTCGACTCTGGCACTGGGCAGTACCTCCAGGGCCCAGAGCGTATCCACGGTGGTCAGGGAGAGCCGCAGCATGCCGTGGTGATCCACCAGCGCCTGCACCACCGCGCGCACCTGCGCTCCGGTCATGTCCGCCGGGGTGCGTACGGTCAGGGACTGGACGAAGCCGTCGACCGGGCCGCCGCGTTCGCGCAGCCAGTGCATGATCGGCGTCAGCGGGACCGTGGGATCGTCCGCGTCGCCCGGCCCGGCCCGGTGTCTCGGTCCCTGCCCCGCGTCGACGCCGTCGGCGAGGCCGGAGACGGTCGGTGTACGGAACACGTCCGGGGTGCTGATGCCCAGACCGGCCCGCTGCGCCGCACCGGCGAGCTGGATCGCCTTGATGCTGTCGCCGCCGAGCTGGAAGAAGTCCTGGTCGAGGGGGACTTCGGCCAGGCCGAGGACTTCACCGAACAGTTCGGCCAGCCGGCGCTCCGCGGGCGTGCGAAGATCCGTGTCCCCGGTCGGGTCCCCGCTCCCGGTGTCCCCGCTCCCGGTGTCCGGAGCGGGCAGCGCGGTCCGGTCGAGCTTCCCGTTGCGGGTCAGCGGCAGCCGGTCCACCTCCACCACGGCCGACGGCACCATGTACGGAGGCAGCCTCTGTGCCACGCCGTCGAGCAACGCCGTCGTGTCACCCGACGCCGCCACGTAGGAGACCAACTGCCGCACTCCCGGCCGGTCCTCGCGCAGGATCGTCGCGGCCTGCCGCACGCCGGGCTCGGCCAGCAGGGCGGCGTCGATCTCCGCCGGTTCGATCCGGTAGCCGCGCAGCTTGATCTGTCCGTCGGCGCGTCCCACGAACTCCAGCAGCCCGTCGCCGTTCCAGCGGGCCAGATCGCCCGTGCGGTAGACGCGGGCGCCGGGCGGTCCGGAAGGGTCGGGCACGAAGCGCTCGGCGGTGGCGACCGCCCGGCCGACGTAGCCGCGCGCGACCCCCACACCCCCGAGGTACAACTCGCCCACCACTCCGGGTGGTACGGGCCGCAGCGCGCCGTCGAGCAGCAGCACCCGCTTGCCGTCCAGCGGCGCGCCGATGGGAACCGGGGCGGTGGTCTCGGGCACCTTCTCGACGGCGAACCTGGTCGCGAACACCGTGGTCTCGGTGGGCCCGTACCCGTTGACCACGGTGATCCCCGGCAGCGCGGTCCGCACCGCGCGCACGGCGCCGGGGGAGACCACGTCACCGCCGGTCCAGACCTGGCGCACCCCGGTGAGGCATCCGGGGTCCTGCGTGGCGATGGCGTTGAACAGCCCCGCGGTCAGCCACAGTCCGGTGATCCCGGTGGTGGCGGCGATCCGGGACAGTGCGGCCGGGTCCAGCCGTCCCGGCGCGGCGACGACCACCTCGCCACCGGTCAGCAACGGAACCCACAGCTCCAGATTGAACGCGTCGAAGGCGTGCGGCGAGTGCAGCAGCACCCGCTCCGCGCCGTCCTCGGACCACCACCGGTCGGCGGCGAGGGCGGCCAGGTTGCCCTGGGTGATGGCGACTCCCTTGGGCCGTCCCGTGGAGCCGGAGGTGAACATCACGCAGGCCAACGCTTCCGACACGACGCTCGGTTCCGCGTCCGCAGCCGGCTTCGCGGCCTCGGTTTGCCCGGTCCGCGGGTCCGGCGTCCGTACGTCCGGCGCCCGTACGTCCAGTTGCCTCGCACCGCGCTCACGTGCCGAGGAGACGATGTGATCCTCTTCGGTCCTGCGGTCGGTGAGCAGCACCCGCGCGTCCGCGTCGGAGAGCACCGCTTCCTGCCGGGAGACCGCGTCGTCCCGCTGCAACGGGACATAGGCCGCGCCCGTCTTCACCACCGCGAGCGCCGCGACGACCAGGTCCACCGATCGTTCCAGCAGCAGTGCGACAGTCTTCTCCGGGCCCGCGCCGGCCGCGGCGAGCGCGGTGGCCAGTGCCGAACTCCGCGCGTCCAGCTCGCGGTAGGTCAGCCGCTCACCGCTCTCCACCGAGCGGACCGCGAACGCGTCGGGCCTACGGCGTACTTGTTCGGCGAAACCGCCGACGGCCGTGCCGCCGCACGTGATTGACGTGCGATCACCCGTGCCCAGAGCGGCGCTGTTCCGGCGCTCCGTCGCGGTGGTCGCCGATATCCGTGCCAGAGGTGTGTCCCGGTCGGCCTCCGCCATCTGCCACAGCACGTGCAGGAAGCGGTCGGCGATGTCGCCCAGCAGGCCTTCGTCGTGGTTGGCGGGATTGGCGTCGAAGTCGAAGCGCAGCACGCCGTCACCACGGTCGTACGCGACGATCGAGAGATCCTCCGACGGCGGCGCCTGAAGGTTGTGTACGGTCGCGGTCGCCGGGCCGAACCGCAGCGGCCGGTCGAAACGCTGGATGTTGAGCACCGGACCGAAGAACTTCCGGCCGTCCTCCGGATATCCCAGGTCGCGCCGCAGGTGCTCACCCCGGTAACGCTGGTGACGGCGCACCAGCCGCAGTTCGTCGGCGACCTGGTCGAGCAGGTCGCCGAGGGTGGCCGCCGGATCGGCGCGCAGCCTCAGGGGGAGCACGTTGGCCGACATCGCGGGCACGGTCCGGGCGAGTTCGGGCGTGCGGCCCGCGACCGGCAGGCTCAGCACGACGTCACGGCTCCCGGTCAGGGCGTGCAGGTAGACCGCGGTCGCCGCGGTGAGCAGCCGGGTCCAGCGGTGCCCGAGCCGTTGCGCGCCGTCGCGCAGTGTGGCGAACTCCGCGGCCGGCAGCACCCTGGTCAACCGCAGCGAACGGTTCGCGGCCGGGGCCGGACGGGTGCCGAGACTCAGGAAGTCCGGCCGCCCGGCCAGGCGGTCCAGCCACCAGGTCCGGTCCGCCGCGGGTTCGGTGCCGTCCCGGTAGGCGGCCTCGGCCTCCACCAGGGGAAGGAGGCCGGTCCAGCCGCTTTCCGGAACAGCCCGCCCGTCGTGCAGACAGCTGTAGATTTCGGCGACACGCTCGGCGAACAGGGCCATGCCCGCGCCGTCGAGAGCGATGTGGTGAACCCGGTGGAACACCAGCGAGCGGTCGTCGGCGACGCGCAGCACGGCTCCCAGGAACAAGGGCCCGGCGTCGCTGTCCCCGGCTTCGGCCAGGCCGGCCCGCATCCACTCCCGCGCGGCGGCGTCCGGGTCGGACGCTTCCCGGAGGTCGACCACTTCGACGGTGTGCGCCGGTTCCGGAAGAAGACGTTGCACTGGCAAAGAAACCGTTGGTTCGGCGAAGTGGACGTTGACCGCTTCGCAGTCGGCCGCCGCTCCGGCGACCGCGGCGGCCACGAGGTCGGCGTCGACGGCGCCTTCCAGGACGAGATACTCCGCCCACTGGTAGGCGCCAGGATGGCTGAGTCCCGCACGCTCCGCGAGCCAGATGCCGAGCTGAGCATCGGAAAGTTGCAGTTCAGGACGGTCTTCGGGCACGAGTCTGAGCATCCCATCGGTTTGCTGGCACGAGACCAGCGACTGCCGTCGGAAGCGGCCGGATTGATCAAGAGGCGGACCGCCCCATCGAAACACGACAGGCAATGGAATGGTAAAGACTCGGCAATATGTTGTATGTCACGTTTGCTTACGGCCGCTCAAACTTGCTGTTGGGAAAGGCCGGAAGATTCGATTGGCGTGAAACGCCCATCCGGATTGTCCCGTTGGAGCGGGTCGCGGATCATGTGGCCGAAAGGGCTCCGGGGGTGGCTGGGGCGCGCCGTTGCGGCGAGGGCTCGGAACCGCTCACACCGCCTTGCCGGGGTTGAGGATGTGATGCGGGTCGAACGCGCTCTTCAGCCGCTGTTGCAGGGCGTGGTTGTCGGCGCCGAGTTCCTCGGCGACCCATTGCCGCTTGAGGACGCCGACTCCGTGTTCGCCGGTGAGAGTGCCGCCCAGCCGCAGTGCGACGGCGAAGATCTCGCCCGCCGCCTTCCAGGCCGCCTCGGGCAGTTCCGGCAGAGCGGGATCCACGACGATGATCGGGTGCAGATTGCCGTCGGCCGCGTGGGCGAGCGTGAAGACCGGCACGTCGTGCCGTACGGAGATGGCCTCGACGGCCCGTACGGCCTCGGCCAGCCGGGAGCGGGGGACGGCGATGTCCTCGATCAGCGGGCGGCCGACGCGTTCCAGCGAGGGCAGCGCCAGGCGGCGGGCCGCGAGCAGGGATTCCGCCTCGGCGGGGTCGGCGGCGACCTCGACGGACATGGCCCGGTCGCCGGCAACCGCCGCGACGCGTTCGGCCTCGGCGGGCGCGCCCGCGCCGTCGCACTGGACGAGCAGCAGGGCGCCGCCCCGGGCCCGTAGCCCGGTTCCCTGCGCGGCGTCGATGGCGGCCAGGACCGGGCCGTCCAGCAGTTCGCACATCGCGGGCTCGACACGGGCGGCGGTGATCGCCGAGGAGGCGGCGGCCGCGTCCTCGACCCGGTCGAAGTACGCGGCGATCGTCGCGGTTGCGACCGGCACCGGCCGCAGCCGCACGGTGGCGCCGGTGATCACCGCGAGAGTGCCCTCCGAGCCGGTCAGCAGGGCCGTCAGGTCGTAACCGGTGACGCCCTTGACGGTGCGTCGGCCGGTGCGTACGACCGTACCGTCCGCGAGCACGGCCGTAAGCCCCAGGACGCTGTCGCGGGTGACACCGTATTTGGCGCAGCGCAGCCCGCCCGCGTTGGTGGCGATGTTGCCGCCGACCGTGGAGATCGCGGCGCTCGCCGGGTCCGGGGCGTAGCGCAGCCCGTGCGCGGCGGCGGCCCGGTCGAGGTCGGCGGTGACCACGCCCGGTTCGACCACGGCGAGCTGGTCGTCGGGCGAGAGTTCGACGATGCGGTTCATCCCGGACAGGTCGAGCACGATGCTGCCCTCACCGGCGGCGGCCCCGCCGGACAGGCCGGTCCCGGCGCCGCGCGGCACGACGGGCACGCGCGACTCGTTCGCGTGGCGAAGGACGCACCGCACCTCGTCGGTGTCCCGGGCGTGTACGACGGCGAGCGGCTGCCCGTCGGTGCGGGTACCGGACCGGTCGGTGGCGTACGGGGCCGTGGCGGCGGGGTCGGTGGTCAGCCGGTCGGGCGGGAGGTCCCGGGCGAGCAGACCGAGCAGCCGGGCCGCGGAAGTGGCCTGCGCCACCGTCTGATTCGTGGTCATCGAAGAGCCTTCGCGCCGGAGGGATCCAGTGGTGTGCGGGGCATGGCGGGTTCTCCTGACGGTGACAGCCGGGTGTGACGCGGGGGCGCGCACCGCACGCGCACCCGGCACGATCCGAGACGAGAGGCTCTACGCCGCCGGCTCGGAGGCCCGGTGGGAAAGTTCCTGACGGACCAGCGGCAGTACGTGGCGGGCGTAGTCGATCGCGTCGTTCAGCGGGTCGTAGCCCCGGACGGACAGCAGTTCGCAGCCGATGTCGACGTAGTCCAGCAGCGCCGCGGCCACCGTCTCCGGCGAGCCGACCAGGGCGGTGGAGGAGCCCGCGGCATTGGTCGCGGCGGCCGGCGCGGTCCACAGGCAGCGGTCGTGGACCTCGCCGCGGGCGGCGACGTCCAGCAGGCGCTGGGAGCCGATGTTGGCGGGCCGGCCCTGGCCGACCGCCGGGTAGTGACGGCTCTTGGCCCGCGTGGCATGCCCCGCCTTGACCCACGCCAGCGTGCGGTGGGCCTTCTCCCAGGCCAGCTCGTCGGTCGGGGCGACGATCGGCCGGAAGGACACCCAGATCCGGGGCCGGGGACGCCCGGCGGCGTCGGCGACGGCGTTCACGGCGGCGATCTGCTCGGCCGTCTCCTTCAGCGGCTCGCCCCACAGCCCGAAGATGTCGCCCTGCTGCCCGCCCACCCGGTACGCGTCGGCAGACGAACCGCCGACGGAGATCGGGATGGTGCCGTTCACGGGGGAGACGTCGGAGCGGAAGCCCTCGAAGCGGTAGTGCGTGCCCTCGTGGGAGACGGGCCCGTCGGAGGACCACACGTCACGCAGGATCCGGATGTATTCGTCCGACCTCTCGTAGCGTTCCGCCTTGCCCAGGTAGTCGCCCTCGCGGCGCTGCTCCTCGTCGTTGCCGCCGGAGATGATGTGGACGGACAGCCGGCCGCCGCTGAGCCGGTCCAGGGTGGCGAAGGCGCGGGCCGCGTGGGTGGGGAAGATGACACCCGGCCGGTGGGCGAGCATCGGCTTCAGGCGTTCGGTGTGGTGAGCGACGAACTGGGCGAGCTGGAGGGCGTCGGGGGAGGCGGAGTGGTAGGCGACGAGGGTGTAGTCGAAGCCGCCGTCGTCCAGTGCGCGGGCGTACTTCCGGGCGTAGTCGGGGTCGATGCCCGAACCGGCGGTGGGGTTGCCGTCGGTGGCGGGGTTGGGGTGGATGGCGCTGATGAACTCGACGGGCATGGCGGATCGGCTCCTCGGAGTGTGTGCGACCTACTGCGACCTACTGGGGCCTGCTGGGGCCTACTTGGTGAACAGACTCGCGTCGACGGAATCGGCGACCTCGACGTTCGGGTCGAGCACCTTGATGCCGTGCATGGTGTCGGCCACCTTCTGAACGGCCTTCGTCACGTCCGGCGTGATCGGCAGCACCTCCCCGTAAGCGGTGGTGGCGAGGGTCTTCGCGATGGCGGGCGACGCGCCGGTGTCCTTCCGGATGGCCGCGGCGTACTCCTCGGGATGCGACCGGCCCCAGGCCAGCGCCTTCGACAGGCGGCCCAGGAAATCGGTGAGCGCGGCCCGCTTGCCCTTGTCGGCCAGGGCCTTGTCCGACGCCCCGATGAAGCCGTAGCCGCTGATCCGGCCGTCGTTGCCGTCGATGAGCAGCCGGCCGCCCTGCTGGAGGGCGACGGCCTGGTAGACCCCGAAGGTCGCCCACACATCGACCTTGCCGGACGCGAAGGCGGCCTGGGCATCGGTCGGCAGCAGATACTGGACGGTGACGTCGGAGTACGAAAGGCCCGCCTGCTGAAGGGCGTTGGCGAGCAGATACTCCGAAATGCTCCCCTTCGCGGAGGACACCACGACCTTCTTGCCCTTGAGATCCGCGACGCTCCGGACCGCGGAGTCCTTCTTCACGACGATGCCGACATGGCTGCCGTCGTTCTTCAGCGCCGCCACGTTCTTCACCCGTACGCCGCCGCTGAGCGCCTGGAGCGAGGGCAGATCGGCGGAGTACGAGGTGTCGGCCGCACCCGCCTGCACCGCCTGGAACAGGGGCGCGGCACCTTGGAACTCCGCCCACTTCACCCCGTACTTCGACCCCTTGAGCACACCCGACGCCTTGACCAGGGTCTGGAGGGTCTTGGCCTGGTCGCCGACGGTCAGCTGCCCGTCGGAGGACGACGCCCCGGCCGCCGTCCCGCCGTTGTCGGCGCAGCCGGCCGTGCCCAGGAGTGCGGCCAGGGCGAAGGCGGTGGTGAGGACACGAACGGTCCGGTTCATGAAGCGGTCCTTTCCAGTGGTGTACCGAGCGGTGTGTCCCGCGGTGCGTCGAGCTCGTGCTCAGGGGCGGAGGCGTCGCGTACACCGAGCCAGCCGAGCAGCCGCGAGCGCAGAGCGACGAACTCGGGCGACCCCAGGGTCCGGGGGCGCGGCAGGTCGACGGTGACCTCGTGGGCGATGCCGCCCGCGTCCATCACCAGCAACCGGTCGGCGAGCAGCAGAGCCTCCTCCACGTCATGGGTGACCAGGAGGATGGAGCAGCCGTGCCGCTGCCACAGCTCGGCGACCAGCCGCTGCGCCTTGCCGCGGGTCAGGGCGTCCAGCGCGCCGAACGGCTCGTCCAGCAGCAGCAGTTCGGGTTCCCGCACGAGAGCGCGGGCCAAGGACACACGCTGCGCCTCGCCTCCGGAGAGGGTCTTCGGCCACACCCCGGCCCGCTCCTCGATGCCGACCTCGGCGAGGTAGCGGGTGGCGAGGGCCCGGTCGGGCTTCCCGGGCAGGCCGAGGACGACATTGCGCCACACCTTCAGCCAGGGCATCAGCCGGGGCGACTGGAAGGCGGCGGACCGGCGGGCGGGCACGGTGACCTCGCCGCTGATCTCGTCGTCCAGCCCGGCCAGGATGCGCAGCAGGGTGCTCTTGCCGCAGCCGCTGTGTCCCAGCAGAGCGACGAACTCGCCCTTCTCGATGGTCAGATCGAGGTCGTCGATCACGGTCCGGCCGGCGAAGGACCGGCCCAGGCCGCGTATCTCCACACTGTCGGTGCTGTCGGTGCCGTGGGTGGGGTCGGTCACGCGTCTCACGCTCCGTCGCCGTCGAAGGAAGCCCGCCAGGCCAGCAGGCGTCGGGAGAGGACCCGTACGACGAAGTCGCAGAGCAGCCCGAGCAACGCGTAGACCGCCAGGCACAGCACGATGACATCGGTACGGAAGTACTGCTGGGCGTTGCTCATCAGGTAGCCGATGCCCGCGTTCGCGTTGATCTGCTCGGCGAAGACCAGGGCCAGCCAGGCGGTGGACAGCGCGTAGCGAAGGCCGACGAGCGCGCCGGGCAGCGCGGACGGCAGGATCACGTACCGGATCATCCCGATCCGTCCGAGGCCCAGCATCCGGGCGGCCTCGATGAGCTGTGAGTCCGCGGAGCGGATGCCGCCGTAGATGTTGAAGTACAGCGGGTAGGTCACACCGAGCGCGACCAGGGCGGTCTTCGGGGTCTCGTCGATGCCGAACCAGACGATGAACAGCGGGATCAGGCCCACCCAGGGGATCGCCCGGAACATGCCCATGGAGGAGTCGATGACGTCCTCGCCGAGCCGGAACAGCCCGGCGGTGAGCGACAGCGTGAGCGCCACGGTGGCGCCGATCACGAAGCCGGTGGCGGCGCGCCGCGCGGAGGCGGCGACGGCGTCCGGAAGCTCACCGGTGCGGGTCAGTTCCACGGCCTGCTGTACGACGTCGACCGGCGAGGCCAGCACGCTGGAGGGCAGCAGCCCGGTGGTGGCGGCGAGGTACCAGGCCAGGACGAGGCCGACCGGGCCGGTGGCCCGGCGCACCGCGCGCGGGAGCCGTGGACCGCGGCGGGTACGCCCGGCCGCGGGGCGGACGGTCAGCCGGCCGGCGGCCTCGGCGGGTGCGGCCTTGGCGAGGGCCGGTCCCGGCGGGGCGGGGGAGGCGGTCTGTTGCCGAACGGGCATCAGGAGGTCCTTTTCTCTTGTCATCGCGGGTGCTCACCGAGGACCGCGGGGCGGTCGGGGTCGGCGGACCACGCGGACCAGGAGCCGGGGAACAGCGCGGCGTCGACGCCCGCGAGGGTGAGGGCCACGATCTGATGCGCCGCGGTCACCCCGGAGCCGCAGTACACGCCGACCGGTGTGCCGCCGTCGGCGCCGAGAGCGGCGAATCGGGCGCGCAGTTCCCGCGCGGGCCGGAAGGTGCCGTCGGCCGCGAGGTTGTCGCCGGTGGGGGCGCTCACCGCCCCGGGGATATGGCCCGCGCGCGGGTCGACGGGCTCGGTCTCGCCCCGGTACCGCTCGGCGGCGCGGGCGTCCAGGAGCACTCCCTGCTCGGCGAGTCCGGCGGCCTCGTCGGCGTCGAGCACCGGCAGATGCCCGGGGACGAGCCCGATGTCACCGGGCTCGGCCACATCCTCCCCGCTCTCCAGCGGGAATCCGGCCGCGCGCCAGGCGCCGAGCGCACCGTCGAGCAGCCGCACGTCGGCCACCCCGGCCCAGCGCAGCAGCCACCAGGCGCGCGCGGCGGCGGTGTTGCCGAGGTCGTCGTAGACGACCACGGGAGTCCCGGCGCGCAGCCCCCAGCGCCGGGCGGCGGCCTGGAGGTCGGCGATGTCCGGCAGCGGATGGCGGCCGCCCTGCCCCGTGGGCGCGGCGGCCAGCTCGGTGTCGAGGTCGGCGAAGACGGCACCGGGGACATGGCCCGCGCGGTAGTGCTCGCGACCGTGCGGGTCGCCGAGCGCCCACCGTACGTCGAGGACGAGCGGCGGATCGCCGGCGTCCAGCAGACCGCGCAGTTCCCCGGCGCTGATCAGGACGCGGTCGCTCATGCGGCGCTCCCGTGGGGTTCCGCGCGGGCGATCTCGGGCAGCGCGGGGGAGAGGCGCAGCCGTTCGAGGAAGAGCACGACGGTCGCCGCGGCGGTGCGGTGCGAGGTGTCGTTGAGTACGTCGTGGCGGGTGTCGGCGAGGCTGACGAACCGCGTGCCCGGCAGGCCCGCGTAGGCGCGGCGGGCCGCGTCCAGCGGGCTGACGGTGTCGTCGGCGCCGTGCAGGGCGAGCACCGGAACCGTGATCGCGCCCAGGTCCGCGGCG
Source organism: Streptomyces sp. NPDC088116 (assembly GCF_044741745.1). Taxonomy (NCBI): domain Bacteria; kingdom Bacillati; phylum Actinomycetota; class Actinomycetes; order Kitasatosporales; family Streptomycetaceae; genus Streptomyces; species Streptomyces sp. NPDC088116. The sequence continues at coordinate 360,785 of NZ_JBIUTF010000003.1, forward strand.
CTGAGCAGCTCGTGCGGCACCGGTTCGGCCAGCGCCCCGGGCCGGTACCCGTCGCGGTCCAGCAGGCCGTGGTACGTGGGGCAGGCGCTGCGCAGGGCCAGATCCTGCTCGCGGTCCGCGCCGGCGGGCGGGGCGGCCTGCGCGGTGGGCAGTCCCGCGAGGATCACGGCGTCGAGGCCAGGGGCGCCCTGCGCGGCCAGGGAGGCGGCCCACAGCGCCCCGGTGTCGGCGCCGACCAGCACCCGGGGGGCGTCGGACGCCTCGTCGAGGAGCAGCTCGGCGACCTGCCCCGGCTCCGTGGCGATCCGTACGCGGTAGGCGTCGGTGGCGAGCCGGCGGCCGAACCGCTCATAGGCGCCCGGGTGTTCACCGCGCCCCGGGAGCACGACGAGCGTGCCGCGTGGATGGATGCCTTCCGGTTCGTTCCAGGCATGGATGGTCTCGGCGTGTGTCATGGGTTCTCGCTTCGGGACGGGGGCACCCCGGGCGGAGCCCGGGGCAGGAGCACGGACCGGCACCGGACCGTGTCCGGGTGGCGCGACGGACGACGGCGGGACGCCGGGGGACGCCGGGGGAGAGAGAAAGGACCGGGGGAGATAAGGAGTTCGGGCGAGGCGACGCGGAAGGTCACTGGGACCGACCGACCGACCGGGCGGTGGACCCACCGGGTGGTACGGGGGTGCCGAAGCCGTGGACCGCGTCCGGCCCGGTCGATCGCGAGGGATCAGCTCAGGACGTCCGGTGCGGTGCGCGGGACGCCGCAGGCCCCGCCCGATGGGCGAAGGGCGCTACCTTCGCGACAGGCGCCGACGGCTCACCGGCCGGCGAGGGGCCGGGTCAGCGACAACAAGTGCTGGTGAGGAGGCCGAAGTCGACCACACGGCGTTGCGTCAGCAGTGCGCTCGCGGCGTGGGGCCGCCGGGCCTCGAAGGGGTACGGCGAGATGGCCGTCCCGAACACTGTTCGCAACATGACTCCAGCATCGCCGACGCGCGCATGCCACGTCCAACGATGATTCACCATCGAAATTGATCACGAAAGCTGATCGATGGGTGCTAGCGTGCGGTTATGGCATCTGTGTTCGAAATCGTGACGCTCCGCAGCCTCATAGCCGTCGCGGACCGCGGCGGCTTCCATCGTGCTGCCGAGGCACTGACACTGAGCCAGTCCGCGGTGAGCCAGCACATCCGGCGGCTGGAGAAGACCCTGGGGCGCCCGGTGGTCGAGCGTGACGGCCGCCGGACCCGCTTCACGGCGGACGGAAGTCTGCTTCTGGACGAGGCGCGGCGGATCGTCGCCGCGCACGACGAGGCGGTGCGCCGGCTGCTCGGCGAGGACACGGACACCGTCGTGATCGGCTCCACCGAACACGCCGCCGACCAGATCCTCCCCCGGATCACCGCGGCGGTCCGCGCGGTGCGTCCGGACTGCCGGGTGCGCTACCGCATCGACCGTTCGGCCCGCCTCGTCGAGGCCGTCGACCGGGGCACGGTGGACCTGGCGGTGTACGTCACGGAAGCGGCGGCCACCGAGGGCACGGTGGTCGGCGGCCTCCCCCTCGCCTGGTACGCGGCCCCGGAATGGACCCCGCCGCTCGCCCCGTCCTCGCTCCCTCTGGTGGCCATCGAGGACCCCTGCGCGATCCGCCGCCGCGCCCTGGCCGTGCTGTCCGAACGGGACATCCCCGCCTCGGTCGTCTGTGACGCGGGATACCTGGCCGGAGTGCTGGACGCCGCTCGGGCCGGTCTGGGTGTCGCGCTGCTGGCCACCGTCGGACAGCGTCCCGAGGGGCTCGCCGAGCGCACCGACCTCCCCCCGACTCCGGCGATCCGTATGAGCGTCCACGCCCGTCAGGGCGCGGACGCCGTGATGGCCGCCCACGCTGCCGGTGCCGTCCGTGATCTCCTCGCCGAGGCGGCCACCTCGATCGGCGCGTGCGGGACGGTGGCGTAAGAGGCCGCTGCCCGGCGGCGACCGGAGCTCCGGCCGCCCCCGAACGGGCACGGGATCGAACTCGCGCGCGCATACCGGCCGTTCAAGCGCCGGAGCGTGCGCGACGTCTTGACGTGCTCGTGCCATGGTGGGTGTATGGGAGCGCTCCCAAGCCTCTTCTGATGCCAAAGTTTCTTGGCGCTCACTCCCTGGAGTCGCAGTGAGAACAGCAAGAAGCACGACACGAAAGAGCCCCCTCACCGTCCTGCTGACCGCACTGGCCGCCTTCCTCGGGCTCGTCGTCATCGGCGCGGCCGGTCCGGCCCCCGCCCAGGCGCGGGCCCAGTCGCCCAGTACCCGTGCCGCCACCGGCCTCCACATCAGTGACGGCCGCCTGCTCGAAGGCAACGGCAACGACTTCGTCATGCGCGGCGTCAACCACGCCCACACCTGGTACCCGGGTGAGACGCGGTCGTTGGCCGACGTCAAGGCGCTCGGCGCCAACACCGTCCGCGTCGTCCTCTCCAACGGCCACCGCTGGAGCAGGAACAGCCCCGAGGACGTGGCCGCCGTCATCGCTCAGTGCAAGGCCAACCGGCTGATCTGCGTGCTGGAGGTGCACGACACCACGGGCTACGGCGAGGACGCCGCGGCCGGCACGCTCGACGGGGCCGCCGACTACTGGATCGGCCTCAAGTCCGTACTCGCCGGCCAGGAGAACTACGTCATCGTCAACATCGGCAACGAGCCCTGGGGCAACACCGACCCCGCCGGCTGGACCGAACCCACGACCGCCGCCGTGAAGAAGCTGCGCAACGCCGGGTTCGAGCACACGATCATGGTGGACGCCCCCAACTGGGGCCAGGACTGGCAAGGCGTCATGCGGGCCAACGCCCGGTCCGTGTACGACGCCGACCCCACCGGCAACCTGATCTTCTCGATCCACATGTACAGCGTCTTCGACACCGCCCAGGAGATCACCGACTACCTGAACGCCTTCGTCACGGCACGACTGCCCATCCTCATCGGCGAGTTCGGCGGCCCCGCCGACCAATGGGGCGATCCGGACGAGGACACCATGATGGCCGCCGCCCAGCAGCTCCGGCTCGGCTACCTGGCCTGGTCCTGGAGCGGCAACACCGACCCGGTCCTCGACCTGGCGATCGACTTCGACCCCAGCCAACTCAGCTCCTGGGGCCGGCGTATCTTCAACGGCGCCAACGGCATCGCCCAGACCTCCCGGGAGGCCACCGTCTACGGCGGCGGCGGTCCGGCCGACACACAGGCCCCGACCACCCCCGGCACTCCGACCGCCTCCGCCGTGACGGCCACATCCCTCTCGCTCGGCTGGGCCGCCGCCACCGACAACGTCGGCGTCGCCGGTTACGACATAGTCCGCGTCAGCGGCGGCTCGGAGACCAAGGCCGCCTCCTCCGCCACCAGTACGGTCACCGTGACGGGCCTCACCGCCGGTACGGCGTACACCTTCGCCGTCTACGCCCGTGACGCGGCCGGCAACCGCTCGGCCCGCTCGGCCACGGTGAACGTCACCACCAAGGAGGGCGGCGGCACCCCCGGCGCGCGCTGCGCCGTCGGCTACCGCGTCGTCGGCGAGTGGGGCGACGGCTTCCAGAGCGAGATCACGATCCGCAACACCGGCACCACCGCCATCAGCGGCTGGACGTTGGTCTTCGCCTTCTCCAACGGACAGAAGGTCACCGGCATGTGGGGAGGGACCCCCACCCAGAGCGGCGGCACGGTGAGCGTCGCCCCCGCCTCCTACAACTCCACCGTCTCCGCGGGCGGCTCGGTCACCGTCGGCTTCCTCGCGGGCAAGAGCGGGACCAACACCGCCCCGACCGCCTTCACTCTCAGCGGTACCACCTGCGCCACCGCCTGACCGGCCCGCCCCGGCCGACCGGTGGGGCATCCGTCCCCACCGGTCGGTACGCCTTCCGGGAAGCGCCACTGTCGGTCCGTCAGGACCGGCGGACCAGGACCTACACCTTCATGCCGATTCCGGTCAGCGACCGGACTTCCATCTCCGCCTGCTTGTCGGGGTCCGCGGGGCGCTTGCTCAAAACCGTGCCGAGGTATCCGCAGATGAAGGAGAGCGGAATCGAGACAATGCCCGGGTTGGAGAGGGGGAACCAGTGAAAGTCCACGCTGGTGATGATCGACGTGGAGGCACCCGAGAACGCGGGCGAGAAGATGATGAGCACGAGACCGGACACCAGACCGCCGTAGATGCTCCACAGCGTGCCTGTCGTGTTGAAGCGCTTCCAGAACAGCGTGTAGAGAATCGTCGGCAGATTGGCCGACGCGGCGAGCGCCAGGGCGAGTGACACGAGGAAGGCCACGTTCTGGCCGTTGGTGATGATTCCGCCGATGATGGCGAAGAAACCGATCGCGATCGCCGTCAGACGCGCGACCCGGATCTCGGATCGCGCGTCGGCCTTCCCGTCCTTGATCACGTTGGCGTAGACATCGTGGGCGAACGAGGCCGAAGCGGCCAGGGTCAGGCCCGCCACGACCGCCAGGATCGTCGCGAAGGCGACCGCGGAGACGATCCCCAGCAGCATCGGACCGCCGATCTCGAAAGCGAGCAGCGGGGCCGCGGAGTTCTCGCCGCCCGGGGCGTCGAGGATCGCGTCCGAACCGACCAGAGCGGTGGCGCCGTACCCGACGACCAGGATCGCCAGGTAGAAGACGAACATCGACCAGGAGCACCAGACCACCGAACGGCGCGCCTCCTTGGCGTTGGGCACGGTGTAGAAGCGCATCAGTACGTGCGGCAGGCTGGAGATGCCGAGGACCAGCGCCAAGGCCAGTGAGACGAAGTCGAGTTGGCTCATCGCGTTCTCGCCGTACCAGCCGCCCGGGTCGAGCAGGCGGTCGCCGAGCGAGCTGTTCTGTGCCGCCTGTTCCAGGAGTGCCGAGAAGCTGAATCCGAACTTGGCGATGATGAACACGCTCATGAAGGTCACGCAGAGCAGCAGCAGACCGGCTTTGATGATCTGTACCCAGGTCGTGCCCTTCATGCCGCCCACCAGGACGTAGAAGACCATCACGGCGCCGACGGCCGAGATGATGAGGGCCTGCCCGCTCTTGCTGTGCACATCGAGCAGGAGGGCGATCAGCCCGCCGGCGCCGGCCATCTGGGCGAGCATGTAGAAGAACGTGATTACCAGCGTGGCGTTGGCCGCCGCCGCGCGCACCGGGCGCTGCTTCATGCGATAGGCCATGACGTCGCCGACGGTGAACCGCCCGGTGTTGCGCAGCCGTTCACCGACGAGCAGCAGGGCGACCAGCCAGGCGACGAGCCATCCGACGGAGTAGAGGAACCCGTCGTAGCCATGGACGGCAATCGCCCCCGAAATGCCGAGGAACGAAGCCGCGGACAGGAAGTCGCCGGACAGCGCGATGCCATTTTGGGCGCCGCTGAAAGAGCTTCCCGCAGCGTAATAGTCCGATGCCGTCGAATTCCTGTTGGTAACCCTGTAGACGACGAACAGTGTAACGATGACAAAGGCGAAGAAAACGCCCAGGTTGATCATCGGACTGCCGGTCGATTCTGCCGCGATCTGCAATGTCATTTGTTGCCGGCTCCCGACAGCTCGTGGATCTTTTCCACCTGTGGATCAAGTCTTTTATTTGCGAAGCGCCGGTATGTCAGGACGATGGTGATCGTCGACACGAACTGAAGCAGGCCGAGGACGGTGCCGGTATTGATTGCGCCGACCAGTTTGCGGCTCATAAAGTCGTGGTGATAGGCCGAGAGAAGGACGAAGGTCATGTACCAGCAGAAGAAGAAGGCGCTCATGGGGAAGATGAACCAGCGCAGTCTCCGGCTGAGACGCTTGAACTCCGGGCTCTCCTGAATTGCCCGGAAGTCGGGCTCCCCGTTTTCGTCACCGCGGTCGGCGAACCTCTGCCCGGCTCCCCGATCGGATGGAATGGGCGCGGGCGGCCGCACCGATTTCGACATTGATTCTCTCCGGGGGGTTTTCGGGCGGGCGTCGTTCGGGTCGCCGGTAGCGGGTGGAGCGGGAGGAGAGGCAACCGGCAGCCCCTTTGACGGGGCAAGTGTAGTGAGGTGCCGGATGCAGTCAACGTCCTCGGGTGCGCATGGCCGCGTGCTGTGCCGCAAATCCGGCTTCAGGGCCATTTTGAATGTAGTGGATATGATCGCGGAATGGGTATTTTGTCCAACTCTCTTCGCATTGTCCCCTTTGTTTTGATCTCGGGTGATCGTGGCCGATCGGGATCGCCCCCCTTGGGGATATTTCGTGAAGCGACGTTGTGTACCAGGTGTCTTCGCTGATAGAACCTCATACTTGTGTGTCAGTGTTTGCGCATGCGAGCGTTTGTGTGGATGGGTCGGCCGCCGGTGTCTGACGAAGCCGAGTCATTGGTCGCTCTCGCGTCATTGGGGGGATTGCGGGGGCGGGATGGAATCGCTGGGTGATTCCTCCGACGGTGCCTGCGAGTATTCGTTCCGTTCAGGTACGGCCTCTGCGAACTCGCCATGAAGAGTAGCGAGCTTTTCGGGCAGAGGTGCTGCTGGATTCGGGTAGAGGTACTACTAGAGGCGCCAGAGGTGGGCGCGCCAGCGCATCGCCAAACCGGGGCGTGGGGCGTGCTGCCGGGCGTTCGACTCCCCTTTCAGGGAAAACCAGGAGAAACGGCATCGTGATACATCCCTGTGGGCAGGCCGGTCCGGGCGCGGAGCGCACCTCATGACCCCGGGCAAGCACGCGGCCGCACGCGAACGTCGACAGCCGTGGTGGGTCGGCGTGGTGCAGTGGCGGAACTGGCGACTGCCGGTGAAGCTGGGTGCCGTTCTCGTGGTGCCCGCCCTGCTCGCCGTCGGTCTGGGCGTCGTACAGATCCAGCGCGATGTCGCGCGGGCGAGTTCCTACGCGGACATTCAGCAACTGGTCGAGCTGCGCGGCGGGTTGCTGCCGTTGATCGAGGATCTGCAGATGGAGCGGACCCTGTCCGCCGGGCGCCTGCGCGGCGGTGCGTCCGTCGATACGGCCATGCTCCGGCAGCGGATTCAACTCGTCGACCGCGGTCAGGCCGCCGTCACGCGTATCAACGAACAGGCAACCGGTCTTGACGGGGTTTCGGTCAACCGTTACCGCGACGCGTTCAAGCTTCTGGACGGCCTGCCCGAGCTGCGCCGGCAGGTGGCGTCCGAAGGCGTCAACTCGTGGACCGCGGTGAGCGGCTACAGCGAGATGATCAACGGTCTGCTCGATCTGGACCAGGCGCTGGGCACCAGGGTCGGTGAACCTCAGCTGTCCGGACCGGCGATCGCGCTGTACGACCTGGAGGTGATCCAGGAACAGGTCCACCTCCAGCATGTGCTCCTCCTGGAGCTGAAGGATCCCGGACCCGGCAAGCCGGCGGACTCCAAGATCGTCAGAGCGCTCCAGGAGTCCGACTTCCGCCTGCGGGACAAGCGGGGCGACTTCCGGGCCGTGGCCACCACGGCGGAGCAGCGCAATTACGACCGGACGGTCACAGGCCCGCAGGTCCAGCGGCGTGCTCAGCTGGTGGACGCCGTCCTGTCCCGGGCGGCGGGGCCGGACGCCGGGCTGGACGCGGACGCTGGATCGGCGCCGTTCTCGGTCCGCGACTGGAACCAGAGTTCGGAGACCACCGGAGACCTTGTCGACAAGGTGGAGAAGGACCTCGCCGATCGGCTTCGCCTGACCTCCGCCGAACTGCAGGACCACACGAGCGACCGGGCCGGTGCGGAGTCCGTGATGCTCCTCGCCGTACTCCTGCTCGCCCTTGCCATCGGGTTCGGCATCTCCCGGCATCTGCTGCGGTCCCTGGTCGTGCTGCGCTCGACCGCACTCGACGTGGCCGAGCGTCAGCTCCCGGCGGCGGTCTCGAGCATCCGCGAGGGCGAGGTGTCGAACTCGCCCATCGAGGCCGTGCCGGTGCACACCACGGAGGAGTTCGGGCAGCTGGCCAGGGCGTTCGACGCGGTGCACGGCCAGGCCGTGCACCTGGCCGCCGAACAGGCCGCGCTGCGAGGCGACTTGCGGGACACCCTGGCCAACCTGTCCCGGCGCAGCCAGAGTCTGGTGGACCGGATGCTGCGCCTGATGGAGCAGCTCGAGTGGCACGAAGAGGATCCGGACCAACTGTCCAACCTCTTCAAGCTCGACCACCTGGCGACCCGTATGCGGCGCAACAACGAGAACCTGATGGTCCTGTGCGGCAGCACATTGGTCCGCGCCTCCGAACAGCGCGTACCGCTGGACAACGTGCTGCGGGCCTCGGTGTCCGAAATCGAGCACTACCAGCGCGCGGTGGTGGAGCCCGTTCCCCCTGTCCAGGTGATCGGTTACGCGGCCCGTGACCTGGCACGGATGGTCGCCGAGTTGCTCGACAACGCCACCACCTTCTCCCCGCCTGACACTCAGGTGGTGATCAGTAATACGATACTCCCGGACGGTTCTGCACTGATCGACATCCACGACCAGGGATTCGGGATGAGCGATATCGAATTGGCCAAGGCTCACCGACGCGTAGCGGAGGACGCATCTGTGGAGGTACCTACGTCCCGGCAGATGGGTTTGTCCGTCGTCGGTCACTTGGCACGTCGGCACGGCATCGACGTGGAACTGAGCTCGGAGCGGGGTACCGGTGGGCTCCGGGCCGGCATCCACGTACCGGCGAAGCTGATGCTGACGAACAGCCCCGCCATCGAGGGCCGGGGCAGCTCACTGCCCACCAGGCCGACCGCGGCCAGGAGCGCCGTGCCCGTACGGACACGGCCGAAGGCCGACGGGACCAGGGCGGCGGCTCTGCCGCGCAGGGCGCACGACGGGGCTCGCTCGATACGTGGCGGTGATTCCCCGGCGGATTCCCGGCGTTCGGGCGCTCCCGAGCCGGGCCGCCATGGGTCCGCGGATCCCTCCGTGCCCCAGGCCCTGCCGCGTCGGACACCCGCCATCGACGCGGAGGCCAACCGCTTCGTCCCGGTCGGCAAGGACGCCCCGAAGGCGACCGACGGCAGGTCCGGCAACGGCGATATGCCGGTGGGCAACCGTGCCGCACGGGCGCAGGCCCCGGGGCTGCCGCGGCGGTCGCGTCCGGCTCCCCAGGGCGCCACCTCCTCGGCGTGGTTCAAGTCGGCCGAACCGGACACGGCTTCGGCGGATTCGCGTACCGAGGACACCGCGCGCCCACCGGTGCCGCCCACCGCGAGGACTCAGCCCCCGTCGGGGCAGGGAGCGGCGGCTCACGCCGGGAAGGGCGAGCCCGCGTCGGCTGCCGGTCACTCGTCACCCGAGGCATCCGACGAGCGGAAGCCGACGGGCCTCACAGGGTCCGCGTTGCCTCGGCGGCCCGTACCCTCCCGGCCCGGGGCCGTCGAGGAGAGCCGTCCGGATCCCGTTGACAGCCCTCGTCCGGCCGACTCCGAGCCGTCGGACGCTCCGGGGACAGCCGCACGCACAGAGGCCGGGCTGCCCAAACGGGTTCCGCGTCGGAGCCCGGTTCCGGACCGGGCCGAGCCGCGTGCCGCCGGAGGTGAGGTGACCGCGAAGAAGGACGCGGGCCGCACCCACAGGTTCCTCAGCAACTACCAGTCGGGCATCCGTCGGGCTCAGCCCGACGAGACATAGGTCTCTTCGAAGAACGGGCAGGAAGAATTCATGACCTCACCCCAGTCGCGGGAGGTGAGCCAGTTCGGATGGCTGGTCACCAACTTCACCGAACGTGTTCCCAATGTGGCGCACGCCGTGGTGGTATCAGCCGACGGAATTTTGCTCACGGCGTCGGACGGGCTGGCGGACGATCGTGCCGAACAGCTTGCCACCATCGCCGCGGGCACCGTCAGCTTGACGCAGGGCGTTGCCCGTTGCCTGATGACCGGTGACGTGCGGCGGTCCGTGGTCCAGATGGAGGGTGGGAACATGCTGCTGATGTCGATCAAGGACGGCTCGTGCCTCGTGGCACTGGCAGCGCCGGACTGCGAGATCGGCCAGGTCGCCTACGAGATGACCGTACTGGTCGACCAGGTCGGCGAGATGCTGACCCCGGAACTACGTGCCGAGCTCCAGGGACTGAAGCGGACAGCGGTCCATTAGGCCGGACGAGGAGATCATGAGCGCCGGTGAAGGCCCTTCCGGGCAGGGGCCTCGGAGAGATCAGGGGGCGGGGGACGAACAGACCTTCGCCGATGTGCTCAACGCGTTCAGTTTCGGCAAGGCGCGACGGGCGCGGAAGAGGTCCGGTGCCGACGCCACCCCGGCGGCCCCGGATCGCCGTGAGGTGGACGATCCCGGAACCACGGGTCCTGCGGAGTCGTACCCGCGAGCGCCGTCGGAGCACGGACAGCCGGCCGCCTGGGAGACCGAGCACGACGAGGGACAAGGCGCGGCCTCACTCGTGCGTGCCTACACATGGACGGGTGGCCGGACCAGGTCGCAGCATCACTTCGAGGTCGAGACCCTGGTGACCACCACCGAGCTGGGTCACCGCTCCACCGATGTCGTGCAGTTGGACCACCGACCGGTGATCGAGCTGTGCCAGGAACCGAGATCGGTGGCCGAGGTGTCGGCCATGCTGTCGGTGCCGCTGGGGGTGGTCAAGGTCCTGCTCGGCGACATGGCGGAACGCGGGTTGATCGTCGTCCACGAGAGCGCCGTCACGCAGGACGGCAGCCCGGACGGTGCCCTGATGGAGAGAGTGCTGGTCGGACTCCGGCGGATCTGACGGTCTCTTCGACGGATGTCGAACCGTGGATCGTGGTGGGGCGACAGCCGAGCCCCTCCACCGCGACGAGCGCTCATCTAAGGAGGAGAAGCCGCATGCCCTGCCCGCGGGATCCCCTGCCGCTCGACGAGTCCTTCGTCGCAAAACCGCACGCCTCATACGCGGCGTTGCGCCGAACCGGTCCGGTCCACCGGGCCGTCAGCCCTGACGGGGACCCACTTCTCCTGGTCACGAACTACCAGGAGGTCCGGGCCGCCGCCATGGACCGACGGATGTCGGTCAGCAAACAGCACGCGCGCACGGTCGCCGGTCATGTGAATTCCCTGCCGGCGGAACTCGACGCGCATCTGCTCAACAGCGCCCCGCGGGCTCACGCGCGGCTGCGCCGCCTGGTGAGTACGGCGTTCACACCTCGCCGCGCGGAGGGCCTGCGCGATGCCGTGCAGAAGTCCACCGACCAGTTGCTGGACACGATCGCCTGCCACGATCGCGCGGATGTGGTCGCCGATCTGGCCCTGCCGCTGTCCATGTCGGTGATCTGCGACCTGATGGGTATTCCGGCCGACAACCGCCCGGACTTCCGGCGCTGGACGGACACCCTGCTGAACGCGGCACCCGGCGGTCCCCCGCGCTCGCGCGAGGCCATGCGGGAGATGCACCGGTACCTGACAGAGCTCATCGACAGCAAGCGCGGCGCGCCGGCGGACGACGACCTGTTGTCCGCCCTCATCGCGGCTCGCGACGAGGGCGACCGCCTGAGCGAGAGCGAGCTGGTGGCCATGGCTTTTCTCTTGCTCTTCGGCGGTTACGACAACGTCGCGAGCCTGATGGCCAGCACCGTGCTGGCTCTGCTGACGCACCCCGATCAGCTGGCCGCCGTCCGCGGCGGCGAGTTGACCATGGACGCGGTGACGGAGGAGACGCTGCGGTGGAATTCCCCCGCCATGCTCGCCGTACGGCGTTTCGCCACGGAAGACATCAGGATGGGCGGCACGCACGTCCCGGCCGGTGAACGCGTCTGGCTGTCATGGGCGTCGGCCAATCGCGACTCCGAGCGCTTCGCGAATCCGGACACCTTCGACCCCTGCCGCGAGGACACCGCGCATCTCGCCTTCGGGCACGGATCCCATTACTGCCCCGGCGCGGCTCTCGCCCGGATGGAGAACAACATCGCGGTGACCTCTCTGATCCAGCGCTTTCCGGATCTTTCCCTGGCGGGCCCCGCGGAGGAACCGCGGTGGACGAACTCCCTGCGCAGCCGCCGCTTGCGAGAGCTGCCCGTCACTCTGTGAGCCCCGGTGCACAGGGCCTAAGCAGGCAGCCTGTGCCAGCGGACCCAGGCTGCCTGACCGCCGTCGACGAGCAGGTCCGTGCCGGTGATGTACAGCGAGTGCGGGCCGGTGAGGAACGCCGCCACCTCCGCGATCTCGTCCGGAGTGCCCGTACGCCCCGCACCGCACGCGTCCAGCATCTTCATCATGTGCCCGTCCGGGTCGGAGTCGGCCTCGGCCTTCGACATCGCGGTCGATATCACCCCGGGGCTCACGGTGTTGATCCGGGCGCCGCGCAGACTCCAGGCGAGCGCCGCGGCCTGGACCCGGACGTGATTGGCCCGCTTGGACATCATGTACGCGGCCATCGAGTCGTCACCGACCGCGGTGACGAAGTCCAGTCCGAGGAGTTCGTCCGTGGGCTTCGTCGCCAGAGCCGCCTCGTGTTCCCGGTCGAGGGGCGCGTAGTGGCCGGCCATGCTGGAGATGACGACCAGGGCGGTACCGCGGGTGGCGACCCGCTCGAAGGCGTCGATCACATGCGCCGTGCCCAGCAGGTTGACCTCGAGCACCTTGCGGGCCGACGCGGTCGCGGCGCCGACGCCGGCGGTGTGCACGACGGCGGTCACCCGGCCCTCGGCGGAGGCGACTTCGGCGAGTCTCTCGACCGACTCGCGATCGCTCACATCGGTGCGCACGCCCCGCACCGCGAATCCGCTGGCGCTCAACTCCTCGACACCACTGTCGAGTTGCTCACGCGACGCGTCGGCCAGGACGAGAGTCCGCCCGCTGCCGAGCCGACGCGCGATCGCCGAGCCGATACCACCGGCTCCCGTGACCACGACCACGTCACGTCCGTCGTCCTTACGCTCCTGCATGATCAACCTCCATGTGGTACTGCCGACTTCAACGGTGGGGCACGGGTGGGCGGGGAGCCGCGGTCGGCATGTGCCCGCATGGGCAGTGCACCAGCGGTGTGAACGCTGGTGCACTGCCTGTGAGGGCCTGTCCGCCGGACGCCGCGGGCCCCGCCCTCCCGGGCGAACAGTGCTACTTCGGCGCGGTGGCCGGGGCCGTGGTCCCCACGGCGTCGCGCCAGGTGGCGCTGACGGCGATGGCCTGGCGCCAGCTGCGGATCGCCTTGGGCGGCATGCCGACCGCGAGCGCTCCGGTCAGCCGGTCGCCGGTGCGGTAGGCGACCACGAACCGGCGCTCGGCCAGATCGCCGTCCACCACCGCCACTTCGTCGTGGCCCCGCAGACAGCCGTACGCCTGGATCTTCATGTCGTACTGGTCCGACCAGAAGTACGGCACCGGCGCGAACGGCTTGCGCGCCTGCGGACGCAGCAGATTGCGGGCGGCGGCCATGCCCTGTTCGGCCGCGTGGGTACGGTGCTCGACACGCATCGACACGCCGAACAGGGGGTTGTGCCAGCGGGCCACGTCCCCGGCCGCGTACACGCCCGGCGCTGCCTCGCTGAACTCGTCGCACACCACGCCGTTGTCGACGGTCAGGCCGCTGTCGGCGAGCCACTCGGTGTTCGGCAGCGATCCGATCGCGACCAGGACCTCGTCGCCCTCGACCAGCTCGCCGTCCGCGAGCCGCACCCCGTCCTCGGTCACCGCGGCCACGGTGACCCCGCAGCGCAGTTCCACCCCCCGGTCCAGGTGGGCCTGCGACAGCACCTGTCCGACCGCCCCGCCGACCGCGTGGGCCAGCGGCACCGGTGCCGGCTCCAGCAGGGTCACCCGGGCGCCCAGTTGCCAGGCCACGGCGGCGGCCTCCGCGCCGAGGAACCCGGCGCCGACCACGATCAGCCGCCGTCCCCGCCCCAGCCGGTCGCGCAGCGCGACCGCGTCGTCCAGGGTCCGCAGCACGTGGGCGCCTTCGCCGGGCAGCCGGCGCGGGCGCACTCCGGTGGCCACGACGAGCCCGTCGTACGGCACATGCGAACCGTCCGCCAGCCGCACCGTCCGGTCCGCCACGTCGAGCCCGGTGGCCGCGACACCGAGTCGCAGGTCGAGACCGAGGGAGTCCAGGACGTCGTACGGCCGCAGCGGGAGCTGCTTCGTCTCCCACTCCCCGGCCAGGATCTGCTTGGACAGCGGGGGCCGGTCGTACGGGGCGTGGGGCTCGTCGCCGATGAGGGTCAGGGTGCCCTCGTAGCCTTCCCGGCGGAGGGTCTCGGCCGCCGCGAGTCCGGCGGCCGAGGCTCCTACGACGACAACGCCCTTCACTGCTCGACCAGCCGGATCGCCGCGGCCGGGCAGATCGCCACGGCTTCCCGTACCCCTTCGAGGAGTTCGTCGCCCGGCCGCTCCTCCAGCAGGATCGCGACGCCGTCGTCGTCACGCTGGTCGAAGACCTCGGGGGAGGCCATCACACACTGTCCCGACGCCACGCACTTCGGCTCGTCCAGTTCAACACGCATGGTTTTCCTCGCTTTTCGTGGGGGGTTCTGCTTCGGGGGAGAAGTCTTCCTCAGGGAGTGGTCACCAGGCCACGGGGAGGGACTTGACGCCGTAGGTGGTCCCGGTGTGGTCGAACTCGAGATCCGAGATGTCGGCGGCCAGTCGCAAGGTCGGGATACGGCGGTAGAGGGTGCCGTAGACGACCTGGAGCTCCAGGCGGGCGAGGTTCTGGCCCAGGCACTGGTGGGGGCCGTAGCCGAAGGCCTGGTGGTTGCGGGCGGGCCGGCCGATGTCCAGACGGTCGGCCTCCGGGTAGGTCTCCGGGTCCCAGTTGGCGGCGTGCAGGTCGAAGATGAGGCCCTCCCCGGCGCGGATGAGGACACCGCCGACCTCGATGTCCTCCTTCGCGACCCGCCGTACGCCGGTCTGGACGATGCTCAGGTAACGCAGCAGCTCGTCCACCGCGCCACCGACGACCTTCGGGTCGTCCGTCTCACGCAGGATCGCCAGCTGGTCGGGGTGCTGGAACAGGGCCAGCGTGCCCAGGCTGATCATCGTCGCCGTCGTCTCGTGACCCGCGATCAGCATGGCCGTGCTCATGTGCACGGCCTCGGTGTGGGTCATCTCGCCGGCCTTGACCTTGCCGCCCATCTCCGACATCACGTCGTCGGCCGGGTCGGCGATCTTCTCGTCCAGGAGGTTCTTCAGGTACGCCGACATCTTCCCGCTCACCTCCCGGATCTCCTCCGGCGAGGCGCTGCTGTCGAGGACGGTGCCCGCGAACCTCTGGAAGAACTCGTGCTTCTCGTACGGCACTCCGAGCAGCTGGGCGATGACCAGGGACGGCACCGGAAGGGCGATCGCGGTCAGCAGGTCCGCGGGCTTCGGGCCCACGAGCATCTCGTCGATCAGCCGGTCCACCATCTGCTGGATGGGCTCCCGCATCGCCTCGATCCGTTTGACGACGAAGGGGGCGTTGACCGACCGGCGCAGCCGGGTGTGCTCCGGCGCGTCCGTGTTCGTGATCATCCGAGGCGAGAGGGGTGCGACCGCGGCCCGGTGCTGATTCACGTACGGGAAGCCGGGGTTGAGGTCGTCGTCGCTCATGCGCGGGTCGGTGAGCAGGGCGCGCTGGTCGGCGTGGCGCGTGATCAGCCAGGGCGTGGTCCCGTTCCAGATCCGTACCCGGCTGATCGGCTGCTCGGCCCGCAGCTGTTCCGCGGCCGGGAACGGCGCCAGCGGGCACTCGGCCGCCCTGGCCATCGGATATTCGGGCAGGGGCTGTGCCGCGCCGGACACGGGGCAGGTAGCAGTCATGATGACTCCTCGGTGGTGGGGCTCCGACAGGACCGGAGACCGGGGGAGTGGCCGGGAATACGACCACGTGTGTGAAAGCGAAGGGGACGCTGGTCGGGCAGGCGTTACGACGTGGCCCCGGAGACCTTCACGGGCTCGGCGGCGGTGTCGGTGGACGCCGGTGTCGCCGACGCGGCCGTCGTGACGACGGGCCGGTGACGCGGGAGGAAGGCGGCGAGGGCGAAGGCGAGGAGCGCCGCGCCCGCGCCGATGGCCATGACCGTCCTGAAGCCGTTCTCGGACGGCAGGGCGGTGGTGCCGAACGTGGTGGTCATCTGTGCCAGGACGACGCCGGCGACCGCGCTGGCGATCGATGTGCCGATGGACCGCATCAGTGTGTTGAGGCTGTTCGCGGCGGCCGTCTCGGACGCGGGCACGGCGCCCATGATGAGTGCGGGCATGGCGCCGTAGGCGAAGCCGACACCGGCGCCGATGACGCAGGACACCAGGACGAGGTGCCAGATCTCGGACATCAGCACGATGTTCAGGCCGTAGCCCGTGGCGACGATGGCGGCCCCGAGCATCAGGGTGATCTTCGGGCCCTTGGTCCTGGAGATGGCGGCGGACAGCGGCGCCATGGCCATCATCACCAAGCCCTGCGGCGCCAGGACCAGGCCGACGGTGAGCATCGACCTGCCGAGGCCGTAGCCGGTGGCCTCGGGCAGTTGCAGCAACTGCGGCAGGACCAGGGACATGGCGAACATCGAGAAGCCGAACGCCACCGAGGCGAGGTTGGTGAACAGCACCTGGCGGCGGACCGTCGTACGCAGGTCCACCAACGGCTGTGCGGTGCGCAGTTCGTACCGGCCCCACGCGAGCAGGGAGACGATCGCGACGGCGAGCAGGCCGAGGGTCGTCCCGCTGGTCCAGCCCCAGTCGGCGCCCTTCGAGACGGCCAGCAGCAGGGACACCAGGGCGGTGGCGATGCCGAGCGAGCCGATCAGGTCGAAGTGTCCGCCGGTGCGCACCTTCGACTCGGGCACGAGCACGAGGACGAGCGCGAGGGCGACGGCGCCGAGGGCGGCCGATGTCCAGAACAGCACGTGCCAGTCGAAGTTGTCGGCGATGAAGGCGGCGGACGGCAGACCGAGGGCGCCGCCGACGCCGAGCGACGCGCTCATCAGCGCGGTCGACCCGGCGAGACGCTCCGCGGGCAGTTCGTCGCGCATGATGCTGATGCCGAGCGGGACGACGGCGGCCGCCAGCCCCTGGAGAGTCCGTCCGGCGATCATCGGGATCAGGGAGTCGCTCAGCGCGCAGACCACCGAACCGGCCACCAGCAGGACGAGGCTGACCAGCAGCAGCCGGCGCTTGCCGAACATGTCGCCGAGGCGTCCGGCGATGGGCGTGGCCACGGCGGCGGCCAGCAGGGTGGCGGTGACCGCCCAGATGGCGTTCGACGCCGAGGCGTCGAGGAGCCGGGGAAGCTCGGGGACGATCGGGATGACGAGGGTCTGCATGAGGGAGACCACGATGCCCGCGAAGGCCAGAACCGCCACCACGGCGTTCGGCCTCGGTGGGGCGGAATCACCGGCCCCGGCGGGACGGGCGAGTGTGTTGGGCATGGAGTGGCCTCCGTCGGGCGACTAGTTTGCTTGACTCACTCAACATATACAGATTGGTTGACTTAGGCAAGCTTGTCGCCTCAGTATGCCAGAATCTTGATTGACTTAGGCAAGTTATGTGAGAGTGATCGCATGCCCGCGCCATCGCTCGCGGAAGAGCCCGCGGAGGCGTCCGGGCCGGGTCCGTCGTCCGGGCGCGAAAGCCGGGGGGACGGTACGGCTCACGGAGCAACAGTTCGGCCCGATGGTCCGCGGCGCCACACAACGACGTACAGAACGGAAGCGCATGTCCATCCTGGCCCGGCCCGCGGTGGCCTCCTTCGTCGCCAAGGCGATGCAACGCGCCGTCACGGCGGCCCAGCGCGGCAACGGACGTGGCGGCAAGGCTTCTTCACACGCCCGGTTTCCGGAGTACCCGCGCCACACGCGCGAGTTGACCATTCCGACCTCGGCGGGCCCGGCCAGGGCCATCGTGTACACGCCCGCGACCGAAGGCGCCCCCACGCCTGTACACGTCAACTTTCACGGCGGCGGATACGTCATGCCGCTGACGGAGATGGACGATCCGTTCTGCCGGTATCTCGCCGCGGAGGCGGGCGCGACGGTGATCAATGTGGACTACGTCCTCGCTCCGCAGCACCCGTTCCCCGGCCCGCCCCATCAGGCCTTCGAGGTGGTCCGGTGGATCGCTTCGCACGGAGCCGGGCAAGGCTGGGACGGCAGCCGGCTCTCCGTGGGCGGGCAGAGCGCCGGAGGCGGTATCGCCGCGGCCGTGGCGCGCCAGGCCCTCGAACAGGGCGGGCCCCCGATCGCCCTCCAAGTGCTCCACTACCCCCCGCTCGACCTCGCCACGAGCGCCGAGGACAAACGGGCCGCCATCGCCAAGCCGGTGATGCGCCCATGGATGGCGGAGGTCTTCGACACCGCGTACGTGCCGGAGCCGCGGGAGCGTCTCGATCGCCTGGTCTCACCGGCGAACCCGGCAGACACCGCGGACCTTGGCGGAATGGCCCCGGCCCTGGTCATCACGGCGGAGTTCGACCTCCTCAGGGCGGAAGGCGCGTACTACGCCGACCGTCTCCGGCAGGCCGGCGCACTGGTCGAGCACTACGACGTACCCGGAGCCGACCACGGGTACGACGGCAAGGACGACGAAAAGGCCCGGCAGGTCTATGCGCTCGTCGCACGCCATCTGAAGCGGGCCACGAACCCCAAGGCCACCGAGCCCGCCGAGCCGCGCATCACCGAGTGACGCGCGTCAGGGACGCTACCGCCGGGGCTGATCGGTCCGCGCCGCGTTCTTCTCCTTGATGCGGACCGTTTCCTTGCGGACCTCGGCCTGGGTGGCGCGTTCCCGCGTCAGCCAGTCGGGACTCTCCTGCTTCAGCGCGTCGATCTGCTCAGTGGTGAGGGCGTCCGTGACTCCGCCACGTGCGAGACCCGAGATGGAGACGCCCAGCTTGGCCGCGACCACCGGCCGGGGATGCGGGCCGTTGCGCCGCAGCTCCACCAGCCACTCGGGCGGATCCGTCTGCAGCGCGCTCAGCTCGTTGCGCGAGACGACACCCTCCTGGAACTCGGCGGGGGTGGCTTCGAGGTACACACCCAGCTTCTTCGCCGCGGTCGCGGGCTTCATTGTCTGGGTGGTCTGGTGCGACGTCATGGTGTCAAGAGTAGCGAGCGTGTGCGAGACCTCCGACCACGGCCGGTAACCTTGCGGGGTGACAGGCTCGGAAGTACCCCCTTCGTTCCGGCTCGCTTATGTCCCAGGGGTGACGCCCACCAAGTGGGTGCGGATCTGGAACGAGCGGCTGCCCGACGTCCCGCTGACCCTCGTCACGGTGGCCGCCGCCGAGGCGCCCGACCTGTTGCGCGGCTCAGGCGCCGACGCGGGTCTCGTACGGCTGCCGATCGACCGGACGGACCTCAGCGTCATCCCTCTCTACACCGAGACGACGGTGGTGGTGATCCCGAAGGATCACGTCGTGGCGGCGGTCGACGAGGTGTCCGCCGCCGATCTGGCCGACGACATCGTGCTGCATCCCCTCGACGACACCCTCGACTGGGAGGGTCGGCCGGGACAGTCCGCGAAGGAGCGTCCCGCCACGACGGCCGACGCCATCGAACTGGTGGCGGCGGGCGTCGGACTCCTCGTCGTTCCTCAGTCGCTCGCCCGCCTGCACCACCGCAAGGACCTCACGTACCGGCCGGTCACGGACGCCCCCGAGTCGCGCATCGCGCTGTCGTGGCCGCAGGACGAGACCTCCGACCTGGTGGAGGACTTCATCGGGATCGTCCGGGGGCGGACCGTGAACAGCACACGGGGGCGCGCTCCGGCCCCGGCACAGCCGAAGAGCAAGCGCCCCGACACCGGCGGCGCACGGCGGAAACCGGCGGCCGGCAAGTCGTCGGGCAAGCCGTCCGGCGCGTCGGGCGGCGCGTCGGGCGGCAAGAACCCCCGGAGCGCTTCCGGCGGAGCCAAGGGCCCCAAGCGCGGCAAACCCCGTCGCCGGTCGTAGGTACTGTCCGGCGGATCGCCCCGGGTCCTCCAGGCCGAGGGGCGACCACTCACCAAGGCCGGCCTGTTCGTCTCCCGGCTCCAGCGGTGGCCGGCCCGGCGGACACCGGCATCCGCGGCCCCGACGAGGATCTAATCGGCGGAGAGCTTGGTGTCCGGTACGCGCCACGCGGCGATCACGAAGGCCAGCAGGGTCACGGCCGCGCCGGTGAGGAAGACGACCTGTAGCGCGCTGACGTAGCCCTCCAGGAAGGGCATCGCCACCCGTGCGTCGAGGGTGTGCAGGAAGGCCGAGTCCTCCAGGTTCACACCGCCGTCGGCCCGCAGGACGCCCTCCAGCGCGCCGGCGTTCGTCGGCTCCTCGGTGAGCCGGCGGAACGACGGCTCCTGGAAGGAGGTGGTCAGCCGTTCGGCGATCCGTGAGCCGGCCAGGGAGAAGAAGATGGAGAGGAACGCGGCGGCGCCCACCGTGCCTCCGTTGGAGCGGAAGAAGTTCACCGACGCGGTCGCCGCGCCCATGTCCCGCCGGGGTACTTCGGACTGGGCGAGCGTGGTGATCGTCTGCATCGCCGCGCCCAGGCCGGCCCCCATGAAGAGCATGCCGATGGAGACGTACCACAGCGGACTGTCCACCCGCAGCGTCGCGAAGATCACCATGGCGACGGTGAGGGAGCCGATGCCCGCCACCAGGTGGACCTTGAACTTCCCCGTACGGGACATCAGCCGGCCGACCACCAGCGTCACCGTCACGTTGGCCACCACGGTGGGCAGCGTGGCGAGACCCGCCCCGATGGGGCTCATGCCCTGGGCGAGTTGGAGGTACAGCGGGAGCATCGTCATCGCACCGAACATCCCGATGCCGACGACGAAGTGCAGGACGCTGCCCAGGCGGAACGCCTTGATGCGGAACAGCCGCAACGGCACCAGCGCGGCATCGCCCATCCGGCGTTCCAGCAGGACGAAGACCACCAGGCCGACCAGCCCGACGGCGTACAGGGCCAGAGCGCGGGGCGAAGCCCAGCCCCAGCTTCGTCCCTGCTCGGCGATGACGAGCAGCGGGACGATGCCCAGCGCCAGCGCCACCGCCCCGCCGTAGTCCAGCCGGTGCCGTACGGGCTGGTGCGGTACGTGCAGTACGCGCAGGATCACGACGATGGCCAGCGCCGCCAACGGCACGTTGATCAAGAAGATCCAGCGCCAGCCGTCCAGACCGAGCAGGGTGGTGCGTTCCGCGAACACCCCGCCCACCAGCGGGCCGACGACACTGGAACCGGCGAAGACCGCCGTGATGTAGCCCTGGTAGCGGCCACGCTCACGCGGCGAGGTGATGTCGGCGATGATCGTCATGGCGAGGGACATCAACCCGCCGCCACCGAGGCCCTGGACCGCCCGGAAGGCGGCGAGTTCGTAGATGGAGGTGGCGAATCCGCACAGCAGGGATCCCACGGTGAACAGGACGATCGCGGCCAGGTAGACCGGCCGACGGCCGTAGATGTCGGAGAGCTTTCCGTACAGCGGCGTGGCGATGGTGCCGGCGACGAGATAAGCGGTCGTCACCCAGGCCTGGGCGGTGAGTCCGTGCAGGTCGTCGGCGATGGTGCGCAGCGCGGTCGAGACCACCGTCTGGTCGAGTGCCGCGAGGAACATTCCGAGCATCAGCCCGGACAGTACGGTGACGACCTGCCGGTGCGTCAGCCGGGCAGGCGCTTCAGGTTCGCCGTGCGGGCCGTCCGCCGTGTCGCGCGGCGTGGCGTCCGGGGAGGTCACTTCGTCCGCCCCGCTCATGCCGCGATGCCGGGGCGGGCGGGGGCGGTGGCCGGCCGGTCCGGCACGAGCGGCCTCCCCTTCGGCACGGCCCCGGTCGCCGGGAGGAATCGAGTGCCCAGGCCCGCGGCCGGTATCGCGGCCGGGATGACCGTGGGGGGTGAGGACGTCATAGGAACCTTCTTTGCCGCACGTGCGTGCTCCGTGCTCGGGATTCGGGGAGGAGAGGGGAATGCGGAGTGGGCGGCCGGGGCCCCGTGACCCCGCGCCGGGCGGCGAACCCGGCGCGGGGCCCGGGGCCCCGGCTCATGACGTGTCCTATCCGGCGAGCTTCTCCAGATCGGCGACGGCGTTCTCGACCTCCGGCAGCGTCAGCATCGCCAGACGCGCCTGGCGCGCCCTCGCGGTGATACCGGAGTCGGCCAGCACCTCACGGCAGACCGCGGTGATGCCGTCCGGCGTACGGTCGGTGATCTCCCGGCCGATCCCGAGTTCCTGGACGCGCCCCGCGTTTTCGTGCTGATCGCCGAACTGGGGCAGCACCGCCAACGGCGTGGCCGTGCGCAGTGATTCCCGGATGCTGTTGAAACCGCCGTGGGTGAGGAACAGGTCGACGGATTCCAGCAGCAGCGGCTGCGGCAGCCGCTCGGTGATGTGGACGTGCGGCGGCAGGCCGTCGGTGTCCGCCGGGAGGCCGGAGGTCGCCACGATGACGGTGCACTCGTCCAGCTGTGACGCCGCCTCGATGATCGTCCGCAGGGTGCTCTCGGGGTCCGGCATCCGGAAGGGCATGTCCGGAGCCTCCTTGTCGCTCTTCCTCTCGTGCATCATGGGGAGGGCGGTACCGAGGGCGGCGAACACCAGGGGGCGGTCGGTGGGCAGTTCGGCGACCCACGGGGGCAGGACGGAATGGCGGTCCACGGTCACCGTCTGCCGGTACGCCAACGACGTCGGCAGGTGCTTGGCGAAGGAGAAGGCCGGCGGGACGTAGTCGACGCGCCCGTGCGGGACGATGGACAGCGGGTCCTCGTGGGTGGGCAGCCCGTGCTCCTCCCGCAG
This sequence comes from Streptomyces sp. NPDC088116, assembly GCF_044741745.1. Classification (NCBI taxonomy): domain Bacteria; kingdom Bacillati; phylum Actinomycetota; class Actinomycetes; order Kitasatosporales; family Streptomycetaceae; genus Streptomyces; species Streptomyces sp. NPDC088116. The sequence continues at coordinate 383,404 of NZ_JBIUTF010000003.1, forward strand.
GGCGTTGAGGCCCGGCAGTATCGCGGCCGGGTCGAAGGTGTTGCTGGCCCCGGAGGGGGTGGGCAGCTGCGGGATGCCGAGCAGTTCGCCGATCAGGACGCTGCTCATGTCCATGCCGTCGCGAAGGATGACATCGGGGCGGAAGTCACGTACCAGGGGGAGCGTGACGTCCAGGATCTCCTTCGCCACCGGACCGGACAGGGCCTTGGCCATGATGCGCATCATCAGCGCGCTCTGCTGTCTGTCGTCGAGTTCCGGCTGGTCGGCGGCCAGTTCCTTCATGGCGTACAGCGCTGCGGAACCCGGTTCGAAGTCCTTGATGGAACTCGTCACGCGGACGTCGTCGTGTTCGAAGACCGAGGCGGTGGACGGGGTGGTGGCCGCCAGCACCTCGTGGCCGGCCGCGGCGAGGGCTCGGGCGAGGGGCAGTTGGGCACGCCCGTGTGAAGGGCTGCCGAGGGTGGTGAACAGTATGCGCACGAATAAGCCTTTCTTCGAGGGTTCTTGCCGCGAGGGGGAGGGCCGGTCCGTGGTCAGCCCGCCATCGCGAACGAACGGCCGATGCCCTCCCAGGACAGTGCGGCCCGGTGCAGCCGGGCCGGGTCGAGGAGGTTGCGGAAGTCGTAGACGACCGGGGTCTCCAGCAGCCCGGCGACAGCTTCCCAGTCGAGATCGCGGAATTGCGGCCACTCGGTGAGGATGACGCAGGCGCGGGCCTGCTCGAACGCCTTCTCCGGAGTGTCGACGATCGTGAGCAGATCGCTGAGGTCGGGGCGGGTCTCGCTGAGGGCGGGGTCGTACGCGTAGAGCTCGGCGCCACGCGCCTTGAGCAGGCGGGCGATGGCCAGGGCGGGTGAGTCGCGCAGGTCGGAGGTACCGGCCTTGAAGGACAGGCCGAGCAGGGCCAGCCGTACGCCGTGCAGCGAGCCGTCCCCCGGCGAGCATCCGGCCACCACGCGCTCGACGAGCCGGCGCTGGTGCTCCACGTTGGTCTCGATGGTGGCCCGCAGCAGCGGGAACTCCACGCCGGACTCCTCGCAGACGGTCAGCAGCGCGTGGGTGTCCTTCGGCAGGCAGGAGCCGCCCCATCCGGGTCCCGGGTTGAGGAACGCGTCGCCGATGCGCGGATCGTGGCCTATACCGGTGATGACGTCGTTGACGTCCGCGTCGAAGCGTTCGCACAGCGTGGCCAGGTTGTTCGCGAAGGACAGCTTCATGGCCAGGAAGAAGTTCGCCGCGTACTTGGCGAGTTCCGCGCTGGCGGCGTCGGTGAGCACCAGCGGGGCGTCGAGTTCGGCGTACAGGTCGGCGACGCGCTGCGCGGCGGCCCGGTCGGCGGCGCCGACCACGATGCGGTCGGGGTTGAGGAAGTCCCGTACCGCGTGCCCCTCGCGGAGGAACTCCGGGTTGCTCACCACCGTCACGTCGGGACGCCCGAGCAGCGCCGCGACGCGCTCGGCGGTGCCGACCGGCACCGTGGACTTGTTGACCACGACGGCTTCGTACGGCAGGACCGTACGGATCTCGTCCGCGACGGCCTCGACCGCGGCCAGGTCGGCGGCGCCGCCGACTCCCATCGGGGTCGGCAGGCAGAGGAACACCACGTCGGCGTCGCTGACGGCGCCCGGGGTGTCCTGGACGAACTCCAGGCGGCCGGAGTCCAGTCCCTCTCGGACGAGTTCCGGCAGACCGGGTTCCAGGATGTCGACCTCCGCCCGCCGGAGCCGTTCGACCTTGTAGGGGTCGGCGTCCGCGCAGACCACTCGGTGGCCGAGGGCGGCCAGACAGGCGCCGGTGGTCAGTCCGACGTATCCGGTTCCAATGACGGCGACGTGTCGATCACGCACAGTTGATCACCACTTCTGCTGAGTTCGGGGGCGGGCGCGTGGCACGTGAACCGATATCGGCCCTTCCGGCGTGCGTCGGACACCGTCGTCCGGCCGAGGGAGTGGGAAGGGAACGTCCAAGGTCACCGCCCGTTGATCAAAAAATATGGTTGCTTCAGGCATGAGTCAACGTTTGGTGACAACGTTCGATGACTTTTGGACATGAGAGAAGCTGGGTCGACAGCATGTGCGGCATGATCAAGGCGGAGGTATGACAGGTGAACAGTCCGGAGAAATCGGAACAGGGCGGAATCTGCGCCCGGCAGGCCCGTAAACATGACGCGGCGGGCACGCGCGCGGCTCTGGTGGGCGCCGCCGCCCTGCGTTTCGGGAGGTATGGCTACAACGGCACCAGTGTTCGAGACATCGCCAAGGAAGCCGGAGTGGACGCCGCCCTGGTCTACCGCTACTTCGGCTCAAAAGAAGCACTGTTCGAGGCGGTGACGACGCGTACCGCCATGTTCGAGCAGCTGCGGCACCTGCCGCTCGAGGATGTGGCGGTGTGGGTCCGCGACTTCATCTCCAACGCGCCCAGTGAGGACGAGGTCCCGCATCCGGTGCTGTCGGTGCTCCGCTCCTCCAGCCGGGAGGAGGCCGTCGGGCAGCTCCGTGACGAAATCACCGAAGTCTTCTCGGAGAGCTTCGCCAAGCGCCTCGACGGCCCCGACGCCGAGCTGCGGGCCGAGTTGCTGTCCGCCTGGCTGCTCGGCACCACCCTGATGCGTATCGCCATCCGCACCCCGGCGCTGGTCGCCGCGTCGGACAGCACGCTGCTCACCTATCTGCGGGCGGGAATCGACCCACTGCTGAGCCCGCCCTGCGGCTGCTCCCAGCGCCCGGCCGAGGGGCAGTGACACCCGCGACCGGGTCAGGACACCGGCGCGGTCGGTGCGTTCGCACCTGATCCGGGGCGCTCGCACCTGAAAGGACCGTACCGAAGCGGACATCGCGCGGCCCGCGTGCCTCCCACGACGCCCCGGACCTGCTTGCGGCCGGCGACCTGAGCGTTGCCCGGCCGGTCAGGACCCGGTGGCGGCGGCCGCCGCGCGTCCCGCCTGACGGCCGGAGAACAGACAGCCGCCCAGGAAGGTACCCTCCAGGGACCGGTACCCGTGCACCCCTCCGCCGCCGAACCCCGAGACCTCGCCGGCCGCGTAGAGACCGGGGACCGGGGCGCCGGCACTGTCCAGGACACGACCGGAGAGGTCGGTCTGGAGCCCGCCGAGGGTCTTGCGGGTGAGGATGTTGAGGCGTACGGCGATCAGCGGTCCGGCACTGGAATCCATGATCTTGTGCGCCGTGGCGGTGCGGCTGAGCAGATCCCCGCTGTACCTGAGCGCGTTGTGGATCCCCATGACCTGGACGTCCTTGGTGTACGGATTGTCGATCTCCCGGTCCCGGGCGTCGATCTGCCGTTTGAGGTCGGCCAGATCGATCAGGCTCGTACCGGTCAGCCTGTTCATGCCGGCGACCAGTTCGGGCAGGGTCGACGAGACGACGAAGTCGACACCGTTCTTCTTGAACTTCTCGATCGGTTCAGGGGTCTGCCAGACGCGCGAGAGGGTCAGCAGGATGTCCTTGTTGGTGAGGTCCGGATTCTGCTCGGATCCGGACAGGGCGAACTCCTTCGCCATGATCTTCTGGGTCGTGACGAACCAGGAGTAGTCGTACCCGGAGTCGGTGATCGCCTTCAGCGTGCTGAGAGTGTCGTATCCGGGGAGGTTGGGGGCGGCGAAGCGTTTGCCCGTGGCGTCCAGCCACAGGGACGACGGGCCCGGCAGAATGCGGATGCCGTGCTTGGCCCAGATCGGATCGTAGTTCCGCAGCCCCTCGGTGTAATGCCACATCCGGTCGGGGTTGACGATCCGTCCGCCCGCCTCCTCCGTGATCGCGAGCATCCGGCCGTCCACGTACGCGGGCACCCCGGAGATCATGCTCTTGGGCGGCGAGCCCAGACGGGCCGGCCAGTTCTGCCGGATCAGGTCGTGGTTGGCGCCGATGCCACCGGAGGTGACGATCACGACCGGGGCGCGCAGCTCGAATTCGCCGACCACCGTACGGGAACTGGCGGTGCCACGCGGGGCGTTGCTCGGCTCCAGGACCGCGCCGCGTACGCCGCTGATGGCGCCGCCGGTCCGCACCAGTCCGTCGACCCGGTGGCGGAACTTGAAGGTCACCCGGCCTCTGGCCGCCGCGGCCCGTACCCGCTTCTCGAACGGTTCCATCACCGCCGGGCCCGTCCCCCAGGTGACGTGGAAACGCGGCACCGAGTTGCCGTGCCCGTCCGCCAGTCCACCGCCGCGCTCGGCCCAGCCGACGATCGGGAACCAGCGCACCCCCTGCTGGTAGAGCCAGGACCGCTTCTCCCCGGCGGCGAAGTCCACGTAGGACTCCGCCCACTTGTAGGCCCAGTAGTCCTGCCCGCCGGGATCGGTGGTGCCCCGGTCGAACCCTGCCGTGCCCTGCCAGTCCTGCCACGCCAGTTCGTGAGAGTCCTTGATGCCCATCAGCCGCTGCTCGGCGGAGTCGACCAGGAACAGCCCGCCGAACGACCAGAACGCCTGCCCGCCCAGATTGGTCTCCGGTTCCTGGTCCAGCAGAAGCACCTTGCGGCCCGCGTCCGCCAGTTCCGCCGTCGCGACCAGGCCCGCCAGCCCGCCGCCGATGACGATCACATCCGCGTCCGACGACTGGGCGGCGAAGGCCGGCATCGCCTGTGAGAAGGCGGCCGCGCCGGCGATCACACCTCCCGCCACCGTCAGTGCGCGGCGGCGGCTGAACACGGCCGGGTCTGCTGCTTTCTCCATGGGGGGTGCCTTCCGAAGGGGGAGCGGCGGAACACGCCCCGGCCGGGGCCGGATCGGGGTGCGAGGAGGCACCCGACGATCGCGCGCCCGCGGGCGCGCGGAGGGTGTTGTCCCGATGGGCGTGCTGTTACTGTGCGGTAGCTCACAGCTAATCAGGTCGCCACAGAAGTGCGGTAGTGGCCGGGCGCCAACGCATCCGCTCCGCCGTTGTAGCCCGGCGACAGCGCTCGGACGGAGAAGGGCGGGCCTCTCATGACCGTCACCCATCAGCGCGAGCCGGTCACCGAGATCCTGTGTGCCATGGCCGTCGACGCGGACGTGTGCGGGGAACTCGTCCGCGCGGCGAGGGCCCACTCGCCCGAGGTGGCCCGTCTCACCGAGGCGGCGAGTCACCGGCATGTCGCGGCCATGATCAGCGCGGCCGGTGAGTGGTTCGGCACCTTCGGCCGGGTCGAGGAGCAGGACTTCACCGCCGCCCTGCTGCTGGGCGCCGACCGGGCGGGCCAGGGCATCCCGATGACCGCCGTGCTGCGCGGTGTCCAGGCCGCCCTCACCCGCGCGGTGGAGATCACCGTCGACCGCTGCCGGTCCGCCGGGGTGCCCGACGCCGTACTGCTCACCGTGGTCCTGCGGTTGAAGGAGTACGGCGACACGGTCGAGCGCCATGTGGTCCACGGATACCGCAGCGCGGAGCGGGGAATTCCGTACGCGGCGGGCGAGTTACGGACGAGACTGCTGCGGCAGTTACTGGTGGGCGGGGTGACTCCCGCCCCCGAGGGCCTGGCGCGGATCGGCATACAGCCGGACGGTGTGCGCCACTGCCTCGTCTCGGACGCCCGTGACCCCGCGCGCACGCGCCTTCTCGCACAGCGGCTCTCACCACTGCGAGGGGTCTTCGGTCTGGTCGAAGGGCGTCTGGTGGGCGTGTGTCCCCGTCCGCCCGGGTGCGAGGAGATCGGGGCGAGCGCACCGGACCCCGCCCGGCCGGTCTTCACCGGGCCCGGGGCGAGACCGGCCGGAGCGGACCTCGTGGTGGTCTCTCCGGCCGTTCCCCTGGACGCACTTCGCCCGGTGTACCGGCTCTGCGTCCGCGCCCTGGACATCGGCGGACAGCGAGGGAGGCACGGACTGTACGATCTGACCGATTTCGCCGGTGAGATCGCCCTGGCCGACCAGCCGCTCCTGGGCTCGTACCTGAGCGGCAGACTCCTAGGCTCCCTCGATCAGTCGGACGCCTTCCACCAGCAACTCGCGCTCACCGCACTGACGTTCCTCGACCACGGCCGACGCCTGGACCAGACGGCGGCGACCCTGTTCACCCACCCCAACACCGTCCGCTACCGGCTCGGCCGGCTCCAGCAGATCACGGGGGAATCGCTGACCGACCCCCTGCCCGAGGGCCGCTCCGGGCCGCTGGGCACCCTGCACTGGTGGTGGGCACTGACCACGTGGCTGCGGGCGGCCCGGCCCTGCCCGGATCCGGACGCGTGCGGTACGACCGAGCCACACGGCTCCTCGCCGGCTTCCTAGGAGTTGTCCGGCCGGATCATGTCACTGCCGGGGAGCTTGCCGCGGCACGGAGAGGCACGGGACCTGCTGGATCTGGAAGCCTCCGGTTGCCCCTTTCGGCATCGGCATGGAAGTCCGGGGGCAGCGGGGGCCGGCCGGCCATCCGCTCCCGACTCGTACGCCGGCAGAAATGTGGGCGCTTTGCCGCCTTGGCGGTGAAATCGGCCACCCTAATGGGGTAATGCCCGACAGATAACGGGATAGTACATTAGGGATGGCAACGAAGAAGACACGTGACTGAGCTTCAGGTATTCCTCTGTCCGAGCGCCCAACGCGGTTTGCCCAGTACCAGGAGCAGTACCAGGAGCAGAATCGCGAAGAGAGCCGACATGGCCGCTTCTGTTTCCCACCCCAAGGACATGACCGGCTGCGGGCACACGTAGCTGGATGACGATCGACGTCATGTCAGCCACGGCCCGGCGAGCGGTCCGCCGGACGGTCTTCTTCCGCTCCCCGATTGCGCGGCCGACTTCAGGTGCGCCGGTATCCCTCAACGCGCCTGCCCGCTCGACTTTCATCCGTTTCGGCCGACGAGCCGGCGCACCCCCCCGTGCCCCCACCGCGCCAAAGTGGCACGGGGCACACCGTCACTGCCACCACCCCACCTCACAAAAGGAGTTGGCCCATGAGTGGATGCGGCTGCGGGCAGTCCCCCATCGCCATCGGCGGCTGTCAGCCCTCCAAGCCGGCCTGTCCCCCTGTTGCTTGTCCCGGCTCCAAGCCGTGCGAGCGCGAGCACTGCGAGACGATCCCACTGCGCGACTCCGCGCCGTATCGCCTCGCAGCGACCGCGAGCAGCACCGACCCGACGCCGTACTACACCATCGCCAACACCCATGCCGCACTGGACCCTGTCGTCGCCCAGACCATCCTGAACAGCGGCACGGGCACGTTCCCGGCCGACGACGGGACGCACAACGGCCAGCACACCTGGCTCGCCGGCGTCGTGCACATCGACCCCACGTCACTGCGCGGCAACCCCACCAGCGTCACGATCAGCGCCTCGGTCCATGTCCACAACGACGGCAGGAACACGGCCTGTCGGCTCTACGGCCGCTTCGCCCTGTGGAACGGCACGACCCCGATCCGCACCGATCTCCTGGGCCCACCCGATCTGCCGGCGGGTGCTGACGACAACGGCGTCATCCCACCGACCACCGTGTCCCTCGCGGACGTCCTCGCGGGAAAGATCGTCGTCGAGCTCAACCTGGAAACAGGCAACGACGACACCTGCCGGGTCGGCCCCAAGCAGTGGACCGTCGACAGCTTCGTCCTCACCGTCCGGGCGTCCGCCCCGGGCTGCGGCAGACCGTTCCTCCGTACGACCTGCCGTAACTGCGACGGCGCGGTCACCTGCACGACCGACACCCTCGACGGCTCGACTCCCTACGCCGCGGTCCCGCCGGTCATCCCGGTCGCCTCCTGCCAGGACGGATGCGCCACCGCCCGCCCTCCGTGCATCTCCACAGACCGGGGCAACGCCATCACTCGGGGCAGCGACGGGTGTCTGTACGCGCCCGACACGCCTGCTCTGGACCCGTCCCCGTGCAACGCCGCACGGAACACGACCGGTGGGCTGCTCGTCCCGCGGATCGACGTGACGGGTATCGCTCCGGGCGGCAACAGCAGCATCGAACGGTCGGTGGACATCGACGTCACCGGGACGCCCGGCTGCCCCGAAAGGTGGGAGATCGGCGCCCGCCTCACACCGGTGAGCGCGTTCCTCAACGCCGAGAGGCAGCACGCCAACCTTCTGGCCCGGACCGGTACCGACGTGCCGATCCCCGAGTCCGACATCGTGCTCCCGGAAGCCGGGGTGTACCACATCGACAGCGATGTACGGTACGCGCTCGGTTCCGCCACCGGCGGCAGCGGCTACATCATCGGCTGGCTCAGGGACGAGACCACGGACACCCTCCTGACGAGCTTCACCCAGATCGCGGCGATCAACGCGGCGAGGCAGGAGCAGCAAGGCGGGACCACACACATCATGACCGAGTACCCGGTCGCCTCCGGCCCCCGGACGGTCCGCCTGCACCTGATGTTCGTCCTCACCGGCGGCAAGATCTCCAACGCCGAGGCCGGCGGCACCGACAGCAATGGCGCAACCCGGATGCGCTTCCTCAAGGTCAGGGATTAGGACGTCGCTTCGTTCGGTGGTGGGCGTCAGCCGAGTGACGGTGTCGCGCTCGGAGACGCGGTCGAGCGCGACGATGGGTGGTGGTCAGTAGCTCTACGGACATGTCACTACCGCCTCGTATCGCTGGGATTCCGGTACGGCGTCAGTGGAGGTCGACGTAGGGAGGGCTCGCCGACCACCTCGCGCTGCCGGGGTTGTGTGTTCCTCGGGCGTCGATGGAACATGCTCGAGCTGCCTACTTGTCCTGAGCATGAGGAGATTCCATGTCGTTCCGAATCCGCCGGCTTCGGCCCGGATCGCTCACCGCCGTGTCATTGATCGCGGGCCTGCTCTTCGCGAACGTCCCGGGAGCGTCTGCCAACGAGCCTCTTCCCGAAGGGCCCACCACTTTTCAGGACATCGTCACCGCGTCCGTACCGCAGTGGAACTTCGCCCGCGCCAACAGCAACGATCCCTGCTGGCCCGAGCCGGCCTTCGACGGTGCCGGCAATCCCGCCGACGGCGGTGGCGTACAGAACTGGCCCAACAGTGACGGGGGTTGTGCCCCGCACGGCGCGCCCTTCCCCACGTACTACACCGTTCAGAAGTGCGACCCCGAGGAGATCCGGGTGGCCTTCACCATCTACCAGGCCACCAGCGGCTTCAACCCCTCGGGGCACCGGCACGATTTCGAGCACGTCGAAGTGGTCTGGCGGAAGAACGGCAACGACTGGACCCGCGACCGGCTGCTGCTGAGCGCCCACGGCGGTCATCGCGTCGTGGCCTGGGGTGATGCGGAGAGCTGGAACTCCGACCGGGGACACGCGGCGCGGGGGCTGGAGCACCCGCGGATCTTCGTCGGGTTCGGGAGTCACTCGATGTACAACAACCAGGGCGGCAAGAAGGACGTCATCTCGGCTTACACGGACGAGTACCGTCACGCCGACTATCCGGCCTGGGCCGACCAGGGCGGTGGCCTGGTCGAGGTCGCCAAGGACGGGGCTCTGCACCAGAAGTTCGAGGCGAACGCGGCTGCTTGGGGCAGCGCCGACAGTAACCCCGGCAAGGTCGCGCGGGATTCCTGTGCGCACTGACGCCGACTGACGATACGTCAGGTGCCGTGTGGGGTCGGGGCTTTCCTGTCGAGGCCCCGACCATCGCGGGTGTGACGGTTCACCGAACGCCGGGCGTGGGTGTGGCCGGAGCCGGCAGGCGGCCGTCAGACCCGTACGGCCTTGGCGTCGGCGCGGTCGGCGACCGGTACGTCGAGCGGCCGGGCCAGTCCCGCCACTCCTTCGTCGAGGCGTTGCAGATGACGCAGGACGCGGGAGGTCACCGTGCCCGAGGGCAGCGCGTCGGACCCGTCGGTCTTGAGCATCGAGGCGATGCTGGCGCCGGACGTGACCGTGCGCCCGGCTCCCTCGTCCTGGACGTACGCGGCGATCACTTCGATGTTGTGGGCGATACGCCGGCCGGCCCGGTCCAGACGTGGGTCGGCCGCGACGGTCTTGCTGTGCGGCAGGAGTTCGGCGGTCGCCGCCAGCGAACGCGCGTGGTAGGCGCAGGTCTCCAGCAGCGCCACCAGATAGCGGACGGTCCGCCGCCGACCGCGCAGCGGGGAGATCGGATGCGTCAGCGGCTGGGTGGAGGCGCGCAGCTCGTCCAGCGCCGTGTCCAGGTCCCGCGCCTTGGTCAGCAGATCGGACGCGGGCCCGCCACTGAGCTGCTCCACCGACGCCGACACGACGTCGCCCAGCTTGTCCAGGACGGTGCCCAGCAGTTCGTCGGTACGGCGGTCGGTGTGCACCGGCAGCACCAGTACCGCCGCGATGATGCCGCAGGCGGCGCCGAGCGCCGTCTCCTCTATGCGCAGCACCAGCAGGGCGGAGCTGTACGTGTTGAGCAGTGTGTACAGCAGTCCCAGCATCGCCGTGACGAAGAAGGACATGAACGCGTACGACAGCGGAGCGGTGAAGAACATGGCGAAGATGAAGAGCAGGACGAGGGCGAAGGCGATCCAGGTGTGGTTGCCGACCAGTCCCGCCAGCAGGACACCGGCGACCACGCCGAGGACCGTGCCGATGAGCCGTCGGTAGCCCTTGACCAGGATCTCGCCCGTGGACGAGGTGTTGAGGAAGACCACCCAGCAGGTCAGCACCGCCCAGTACCAGCGCTGGGTGGAGAGGAACTCACCGCCGATGATGGCCAGCACCGAGCCCACCGTGACCTGGAACGCGGCCCTCGTGGTCGGACGTCGCAGCCCGGTGCGGGTTTCCTCCTCGGGTTCCTCGGCTCCGCCGAGCGAGACATCCTCGGCGTCGAACTCCTCGCGCGAGCGGGTCGTCGCCGGTGTGTCGTCGGATTCGTCCTGAGGTCCGTCCAGCGCGAGCCGTAGGCCCAGGACGGAGCGGGCGGCCTCACCGATGCCGCGGAAGACGTCCTGGACGGCGGTCGAGGCCTTCGGCACCCCGTCCTCGTCGCGGTAGCCGAGCAGCCTGTTGCGTACGTGGGCCACCGCCGTACCCCGGTCGTCAAAAGCCGTCCGGGTCACCAGCAGGTGCAGCGCGTTCAGGTCCCGGCGCAGCGTGCCGGTCGTGTCGGCCTCGGCCGGTACCGGCTTCCGGCTGGCCGGCACGGGCGCGTTCGGCAGATGAAGGGTGAGGGTGTCGGCGCGCTCGGCACTGCGGGCGTTGAGCAGCAGCATGCCCAGCCGCTCGGTGGCGATCTCGGCGTCCGCGACCCGTCGTTGCAGGAGCGCCGCCGTGGCGGCGTCGGGTGTGCCTTCCTCCAGCCGGTCCTGGATCATCAGAGCCGCCTCGTGCAGCCGGGCGGTGCGCCGCCGCAGCTCGTCGAGGACCTTGTCCAACTGCTCGGGGCCGGCGTCCAGCAGCTCGATCTGACTGGCCACGAGCTGGGCGAGCCGGGCCCGGAACGCCTTGCGCAGCCGCCTCAGTACGTGTGCCGGCGCTTCCGGTACGAGAGCGAACCGTACGACCGCACTGCACGCGAAGGCGATGGCCAGGGTCAGACACAGCACGGGCAGGGTCGACACATCGGCGCCCACGAACAGGGAGACGAAGTAGATCTGGAACCCGATCAGGCCCAGAGCGGTACCGCGGTCGTCGAACCGGCGGCTGTAGACGGCGCCGAAGATCAGGGCGACGAAGACCGCGTCCCCCACGATGACCTGGGCGTGCAGCAGCGCGCCCAGGGCCATCGCGGCGAGCGCGACCGGCAGGCCCAGCGCGAGCGTGATCGCCTGGCCGCGCACCTGCTTCTCCTTGACCGCGAAGGTGGAGACCATCGCTGTCATGGCGCCCGCGACCATGTACGTGACGTGGGTGCCGAGCAGGGCGAGGGCGACGAGGGTGAGCGCGATCGCCGCGACGGTGCGCAGCCCCGCCATCAGGCGCAGCAGTCCAGGGTCGGACGCCGCGAAACGATCCCATGTGCCGGTCCCGACCCGCCGTATCGCTGCCCTCACGTCGCCGAACTCCCTGATCCCCGCCATGACCTCGGACGCCTCAGCATCGCACGAGCGCTGATCGTGGGACGGAGCCGTTCGGATCGCGGGACGGGCGGACAGGGGCCACCGGTCGGGTACGCGGCCGGGCCGGCGGTGATCGCGATCGGCCCCGGGCCAGATGGAGCAGGCGCAAATCGATTCTGCGGGTGTATGTCCGTGGCATGTGCCATTCGTCCGCGTCCGCTCGGTGGCACGAGGCTAGACATCGGGCATGGACGATCCTTTTGCTTTCAGTCCGCTGGGTGCGCTCGGCGGATTCCGCGTCAGTGCGCCGGAGCCGGGGCGCACCACCGGGAGCCCGCGCGGTCCGGTCGGTTCAGGCGGGCTGGTGGTGTGGAGTGAATGCTCGTGCGCGCCGCAGGACGGCGGCGGCATGCGGCTGTCGGCGGAAGCCGCGCAGCGATTTGCGCAGGAGCCTGAGGGCCTGGTCGGCGCCGGCCGAGCGCAGGCTCGGGTAGTGGTCGAGGAAGGCGTTCCAGTGGACGCAGGACTCTTCGAGGCGGCCCAGGGAGATTAACGTTTCGGCGAGGCGGGCGTGGGTGAGGGCCCTGGACCGGTGCCGGTCGTCGGCGCGTGCCTCGACCGCGACCGTAAGGGCTTGTGCCGCCTGGGCCGCCTCTCCCAGGGCGAGGAGGGACCGGCCGCGCTGGTAGTCGAGGCCGGGCCGGGGATAGCTGGTGAAGGGCCCGGGTGGGCTGGTCGCGCGGGCCTGCTCCGCCTCGGCCGCCGTGAGGTCTCTGAAGGCTTCGTGACGATGCTGTGCGTGGGCGTGGGTGAGAGCGCGCTGGCTCAGCAGGAACGCCCGGGTGGACGGGTCGGTCCGCGGGCCGGCGGTGTCCACGGCGGCGTCGGCGAGATGCGCCGCGTGCACGCGGAATCCGAGGAACACGGCCTGAAGGCTCATGGCGCGCAAAGTGATCGAATAGAGACGGCGGTCGTCGGCTTCGCCGGCGAGACCGAGCGCGGTGGTGAAGTAACGCTGGGCCAGGCTGTGATAGCCGGCGTCCATGCTCATACGGGCGATCAGATGGGTGAGTTGACCCGCGACGGTGAACAGTTCCCGGCGCATGGCCGGTGACGCGGGGGCGGCCAGGAGGCTGCTGGTGTCCTCGGCGAGGTAGGCGGTCAGGGCGGATCGCGCGTGGGCACCGCCATGGCGCTCCAGGAGATCCGCGAAGACGAGGGTCATCCGGTGCAGCCGCTGGACGTCCGCGATCGTGGCCCGGGAGCCCGCCGCGCGTAATCGTACGGCGGACGGGCGTCCGGGATCCCAGGCGGGCGCGGCAGGCGTGGCCAGGCTGTACGCGGAGTCGGCGAGCACGGCCCGGCGCGCGGGGTCGGCGTCGGCCCGGCACAGGGCGGCCAGCTGGTCCATGACATCGCCCGTTTCGGGCTGCTGCCGCAGGAGCGGAGCATCGGCCGTCCGCCGGGGCCGGGCGAGGCCGGTCTCCTCCGTGGTGACGAGGCGGCCGCTGCGGCGGCTGAACGCCAGGGCGACCAGGTCGGGGACGGGCGGGCGGGGGCGGGAGCCGGTCAGCCAGTGGGCGACCGAGGTGCGGTCGTAGCGCAGCGGCAGGCCCTGCGCCGCGCCCAGGTCGTTGACGGCTCGCGCCAGGTCCGCCTGGTTCCAGTCGGCTTCGTTGAGCAGGGAGGCGAGACGCTGGTTGGGCTGTTGGCGTGCCAAGGCTCCATATCTCCTCGGGATGGGCCTTGTTCGCGCCCGGCGGGTTGGCGACGGCGGTTCACGCGTGCGCGCGTCGGTCACGGCGGACCACGTTCAGGGGCGGGCCTATGGGTCCTCGTAGGAACTTTCTCGATCCTGCGGCCAATCATCCCGCTGTCGGCGCCGCCGCGGGAGTCGGCGGTTCGACATCTCTCCGAACTCTTTACCCGGGGGGGCGTCGCGACGGGCCGGTTCACGAGCGCACGGGGGGCGAGGGGACAGGCCGTCGGCGGGGGAGCACAGGGCCGCGGAGACACAGGAGCGCGGTGCGCACAAACGCACAAGCGTTCAACGTGTGCATGCATCTCCGGCCCGGCGGCGACATCCTTCCGAACCCGTCGGGCACGCGCCCTCAGACGACAACCACCCCCCGCTTAACCCCGACAAGAGGGCTTTCGATGACCCAATTCGATGAACTCGCCGAAATGTATGAGGAGTTCTCCCGGCTGCCTTTTCGCCAAGAACTCGAATTCCCCAGTGTGCTGGAGGCTCTGGGCGATCTCTCCCGGCTCCGGGTCCTGGATCTGGGCTGCGGAAGCGGCGTCTACAGCCGGACTCTGGCGCGAGGAGGCGCGGGACGGGTCGTCGGGCTCGACGAGTCCGCCGGGATGATCGACCACGCCCGTGCGTACGAGGCCGGACAGTACCCGGAGATCAGCTACGTCGACGGCGCCCTGCCGGCCGAACTGGAGGGTGGCTTCGACCTGGTCCTCGGGGTGTACGTACTGCCGTACGCCACCACGTACAAGGAACTCGTCGGCCTCTGCCGCACCGCGGCCGACGCGCTGCGGCCGGGCGGGAGGTTCGTCACCCTGCCCATCCACCCCGAGGCCCATCGCGACCCCCGCCACTACGAGCGCTACGGCTTCCGCCTGAATATCGACCGGCCCTTCGAGGACGCTTCTCCGATCGATCTCCAGCTGTGCTTCGACGCGTACGACGTTCACATCGCCGCCCATTACTGGAGCGCCGCGACACTGGAACAGGCCTTACGCGAGGCGGGGTTCGGTCCCGTACGCCGACTGCCGCACCGGCTGTCGGCCAAGGCCGCCGCCGGGCCGTCCGAATTCTGGGAGCCCTATCTGTCCGCGCCGCACGCGGCGATCCTGGACACCCGCAAGGAGCGTGAGCCGTCATGACCCCCCTGCCCGAACTCACCGAGCGCAGCGATTTCCTCATCGAGAACGCACGTTTCATGACCCTGGCCACCCACGGCCCCGACGGGGTGTGGGCCTCCACGGTCAACTACGTACCGCTGCGCAATCCGCTGGGACTCCTCTGGTACTCGCTGCGCCGGGCCCGGCACTCCCGCAACATCGAGGCCGCCCCGCGGGTATCCGGCTCGATCTACCTGACCGGGCTGCCCGGACTGGGCCTGGACGGTGCGCAGTTCACCGCCGTCGCGAAGCCGGTGGGGCCGGACGAACTCGACACGCTCAGCGCCTGGTACTACGAGCGGAACTTCCCGGACGAGGAGGTCCGCGGCGAATGGCGGCTGCCGCTGGACGAGTTCCGCGGGGACGGCCCGCGACGCTTCTACCGCCTCGAAGTACGGGAGTGGTGGCTGCTGGACATCGACCAGTGGCTCGTGGACAAGAACGACCAGCGTATCGCCGTCCCGTTGGACGCGATCACCGATGGACCGACGGTCGACGGAGGCGGGGACGGGAACGGTGTCGGCGACCAGGACGAAGACAAAGACAAAAACATCGACGACAACCACAACCACAACCACAACGACGACAGCGACAGCGAAGACAACCACGACCACGACCACGACCACGGTAGTGACGGTTCAGGAGGTGCCCGGTGAAGGCGCTCATCAAGTCAGGGCCCGGCGAGGGACTGGACTACGTCGATGTACCCACCCCCGAGCCTGGGCGCCATGATGTCCTCATCCGGGTGTTGCGCACCGGCATCTGCGGCACGGACCTGCACATCCTCGACGGGAACCCGTGGGCGACGCGGACCGTGACGACACCGCGTGTCATCGGCCATGAGTTCGTCGGTGAGGTCGTGGCGACCGGAGCCGGCGTCGGAGGCATCCTGCCCGGCCAACTGGTCGGTGCGGAAGGCCACGAGACGTGCAACACCTGCGTGAACTGCCGGGCGGACAAGAAGCACCTGTGCCGTGCGGCACGGGGACTCGGAGTGCAGCGCGACGGGGCGTTCGCCGAGTATGTGGTGCTGCCCGCGGAGAGCGTGTGGGTGCACCGCCCCGGCGTCTCGCTGGATGTCGCCGCCGTGTTCGACGCCTTCGGCAACGCCGTCCATGTCGCCGACGCCTTCCCCCTCCGTGACCGTACGGTCCTGATCACCGGCGCGGGTCCGATCGGCGCCATGGCCGCGGCCGTCGCGCGCCACCGGGGCGCCCGACTGGTGGCGGTCAGCGATGTCAGCTCCTTCCGGCTCGACCTCGCCCGCCGGGCCGGTGCCCATCTCGTCATCGACGCCGGTGCCGGGCCCATCGACACCGCCGGACTCGGCCTGGAGCACGGCTTCGACATCGGTTTCGAGATGTCCGGCAACCCGTCCGCCCTGCGCGACCTGATCGGCGCCATGGCACACGGCGGCCGGATCGCCTCCCTCGGGCTGCCCGACGAGGATGTGCTCACCGACTGGACGAACATCTCCCTGCGCATGCTCACCATCCAGGGAATCAGTGGGCGCAAGGTGTTCGACACCTGGCACACCATGGCCGGCCTGCTCGACGAGGGCCTGGACCCGTCGTTCATCATCACGGACCACTTCGCCGCCGCGGACTACGAGAAGGCCTTCGCCGCCGCGTCCCAGGGGGACGCGGGCAAGGTGATCCTCGACTGGGCGCCGAGGGACTGAGAGGAGTCGTCATGGAACACACCGTGCGTGTCCACACCACGATCGACGACGTGGACGAGAGGTGGGACGACCTGATGACGGTCGCCCGAGCTCCCGTCTTCTACCGCCGGCCCTTCCTGCGCGCCTTCGAGAAGCACCCACTGCACCCGGTCCTGCGTACCGCGTACCTCGTGGTCGAAGACGAGTCGGGGCGGGCCCACGCGGCCCTGCCCGCCTATCTGCAACGCGACGTCGACCCGATGCGGGTCATCGCCGATCACCATCCACACGCGGTCGGCCGGACCGTACTGCTCAGCCATGCCTGGCACTGCTACGACACCGTGCTGCCGGTACGGTCCGGCCCGGACGCCGGATCCGCCGCCCGGCGAGCCGTCACCGCGCTGAGGGACCTCGCGTCCCAGTGGGACGCGCGACTGTGCGGCGTCGTCAACGCCGACGCCGACGGCCCGCTGGACGCCCTGCTGACCGATTCCGGATTCGCCGGTGTCGACATCGACGTGGGATGGGGAATGACCCTGGACCGGTTCGAGGGGTTCGACGACTACCTCGCCAACGGCCTGAAGAGGAAACCGCGGTACAACCTCACACACGACCTGCGCCAGGCGGACGAAGCAGGAGTCAGCGTGCACACGACCGACGCGGCCCACGCGGACCTGGACGGT
Organism: Streptomyces sp. NPDC088116; assembly: GCF_044741745.1. Taxonomy (NCBI): domain Bacteria; kingdom Bacillati; phylum Actinomycetota; class Actinomycetes; order Kitasatosporales; family Streptomycetaceae; genus Streptomyces; species Streptomyces sp. NPDC088116. Next base: position 400,534 of record NZ_JBIUTF010000003.1, read on the forward strand.
TTCGTGGAGCTTGCCCGCGCCACGGCCGCCAAGTTCGACAACTCCGACTACTACCAGCGCGGTCTCTTCCAGGACTTCGTCCTGGCGCTCGGTGACTGTGTCCAGGTCGCGGAATTCCACGTCGGGGACCGGATGGTCGCTTCCGCGCTCACCCTCACCGACGACACCCGGCTCCACTACTGGGCCGTCGGATTCGCCCAGGAGGACACCCCGGGCTACAGCCCGTTCTACGTGGCCTTCGCCCAGGTGATGCGGGAGGCCTGGGCCTCCGGTCTGGACTGGGCCGAACTGGGCCGGCGCAACCCGACGTTCAAGCGGCGGTACGGTCTCCAACCCCGCACTCTGCGTGCCTACTTCGCGGACGTGGTGCCGGAGGCGGAATGATTCCGGACGCGGGGCGAGTTCCGAGCCCGGCGTCCCTCCCCTCCCTGTGACCACCGCGTGCCGGAGGCCGTCGTAGACGGCAACCTTTCCGGCGTACGTGACCACAGACTTCCGGTAGGTCGTGTTCCGGTCGGTGTCCGATGTTCCGGCCCGTCTCCGGACAAGCCACGGAAGAGGAGATCGTATGCGCGTCTCAGGCATGCTCGCTGTGCTGGCCGGAGCCGTACTGACGGCAGGGACGGGGACCGGGACGGCGGCGGGGACCGCTGCGGTGGGTGGCGCCGGTGCGCCCGCCGCGGCGGCCCCGTACTCCGCGGCCGCCGACCCCACCATCGTGGTGGCGTCCGACGGAGACGACACCGGGCCCGGCACCCTCCAGCGGCCTCTGCGTACCGTGCAGCGGGCCGTCGACCGGGCCCGGCCCGGTGATGTCATCGCCGTCCGGGCGGGTACGTACGTCCTGGACGACAACATCACCATCACCACGTCCGGAGAGTCCGGCCGGCCGATCACCCTGGGTGCGTACCGGGACGAGCGGGTCGTGATCGACGGGGAGCGGCTGCCCGCCAGTCACACTCCGGTCGGCGGCAGCATCCCGCGCGCCGAACGCGGCGCCATCCACCAAGAGGCCTCGTACTGGCGGGTGTCCGGCCTGGAGATCGTCAACGGTCCCTACGGCTACTACTGCGACGGCTGCGACCACAACGTCTTCTCCGGCCTCGCCACCCACGACAACTACGAGAGCGGCTTCCAGCTCCAGGGCGCCTCCGGCGGCAATCTCATCCTCAACCTCGACTCCTACGCCAACCGCGACCCGCGCAAGAACGGCGAGAGCGCCGACGGCCTCGCCATCAAGGAAGGCAGCGGTACGGGCAACACCGTGCGGGGCGCCCGGTTGTGGAACAACGTGGACGACGGCTTCGACGCCTGGAAGTTCACCTCGCCCCTGGTCATCGAGGACACCGTCGCGTACGGCAACGGCTACGACCGCTGGAACCTCCCCGACTTCGCGGGCGATGGCAACGGCTTCAAGCTCGGCGGCGGCACCCCGGCCCCGGCGACGGCCCACACCCTGCGCAACAGCGTCGCGTACGGCAACGCGGCGCACGGCGTCACCGACAACGGCAACCCGGGCGCGCTCGTCATCTCCCGCAACTCCACCTTCCGCAACGAAGGCACCGGCTTCGACGCCGACACATCCGGCTCGGCCGCCGTATTCACGGGCAATCTGTCCGTCCTGGACCGGAAGGCCGTCAGCCTCGGCACAGGCGCGACGGCCACCGGCAACTCCTGGAATCTGGGCGGAACGTGGAACGAGGCATCCATCCTGAGCACCGACCCGGCTCCCCTCGCCGGCCCCCGCGCCGCCGACGGCGCCCTCCCGCCGTCCCGTTCCTTCCTCGTCCCGCGAGACGGGTCGTCGGTGGGGGCGCGCCTCTGAGAGCCGTACGAGGATCCGGTCCGAGCGCTGTACGGGCGGTCCGGGGGCAGGAGCGAGAACGCCCCCGGACCGGCCCCGGCCGAGATTTTTTCGATCCGCACCAATCCGCCCGCGCCCCGGCTCCGAATGGCTCGCGAACAGACACACGCCGCGAGGCACTTCGCCGAACCTGTGGCCATCACGATCGAACAAGACAGGTACGGCGTCCGTAATGCAGGTACAGCAGCCCGAACAGGCGCGATGACGGATGAAGGACGGACGCGATGACAGCAATCACCAGAAGCGGGCGGACATGGCGGGGGCGCGGGAGCGTTGCTCTGCTCGCGTGTGGTGCGCTGGCCGCCGGGGGGCTCACGGCCGCCGGTGTGGCCGTGCTGGAGCCGGGGACGGCGAGCGCCTCCAGCCACCGGGAGGCTCCGCTGATCTCGGGGCAGCCGCAGTTCGACAACACGGATCTGTACGCCTTCGTCAGCCCCGACCACCCCGACACAACCACACTGGTGGCGAATTGGCTGCCGTTCCAGGAGCCGGCGGGCGGCCCGAACTTCTACACGTTCGCCAATGACGCGCGCTACGACATACACATCGACAGCGACGGCGACGCCCAGGACGACCTGCTCTACCGGTTCACGTTCAAGGACCACCGCAAGAACGAGGACACCTTCCTCTACAACACGGGCGCGGTGGAGAGTCTGGACGACCCCGACCTCAACTTCACCCAGACCTACGACATCGAGCTGCTGCGACTGGAGCACGGCAAGACCGTCTCGGAGCACAAGGTCGCCAAGAACCTCCCCGTCGCCCCGTCGAATGTCGGCAAGGCGTCGATGCCCGACTACCAGAAGCTGCGTGACCAGGCGGTCAAGAAGGTCCCCGGTGGCATCAAGGCCTTCGCCGGTCAGGCCGACGACCCGTTCTTCCTCGATCTGCGGGTCTTCGACCTGCTGTACGGCGGCGACCTGTCGGAGGTCGGGAACGACACGCTCAAGGGCTACAACGTCAACACCATCGCCTTGCAGGTGCCGACCTCGTACATCCAGGAGTCGAAGGAGCAGCCGATCGTCGGCATCTATTCGACGACGGAGCGCAAGAACGCCTACGGCGACTGGACGCGGGTGTCGCGACTGGGCATGCCGCTGGTCAACGAGGTCGTCAACCCGGTGAAGGACAAGGACAGGTTCAACGCCTCCTCGCCCGGGAACGACGGGGACTTCCTCAAGAACGTCACCGAACCGGAGCTGCCGAAGCTCATCGAGGCGATCTACGACATCAAGGCTCCGGCCGAACCGCGCGAGGACCTCGTCTCGGTCTTCCTGACCGGTGTCGAGGACCTCAACCAGCCGCCCAAGGTGACCCCGTCGGAGATGCTGCGTCTCAACACCTCCATCAAGCCGGTGGCGGAGCCGAAGCGGCTGGGTGTGCTGGACGGTGACACCGCGGGCTTCCCGAACGGGCGGCGGCTGACGGACGACGTACTGGACATCGCCTTGCAGGTCGTCGAAGGCGAACTCGTCGACTCGAAGAACGACTTGGGCGACGCGGTCGACGCCAACGAGAAGGAGTTCGGCAAGAGCTTCCCGTACGTCGCCCTGCCCACCGCCGGGTCCGACGTCACGTCGGGCGAGGCGTCCACCAAGAGCAACGCCACGGGGCTGACGGGCGGGATGTCCTCGTTCACCGCGTCGTGGGACAACAACACGGTGATGCTCGCCTCGGCGGCATCGGGCGCCGGGGTCGTGCTGCTGCTCGGGCTCGGCATGATGTGGCTGCGCTCCCGTCGTCGCCCCGAACGCCGTTCCTGGATCGGCTGATCCGCACCCGGCTCGGCCGCGCCGTCCCTTCACACACGGCGCGGCCGGGCCCGGCCCCACACCAGCACCGCAGTGAGAGAACCGAGGAAGGCGACACGATGTCCGTACGGAAGCCGCGGTTCGCGCGATGGCGTGAACGAGGACAGATGCCGCGACCGCGGTGGCGGATCGCGGCGGTCGTGGCGCTCGCCGTGGGCATCACCGGAACCTCGGTGGCCGTCGGGGCCGGTGGTGACCCGGACCGGTCCGGGCAGGCCGCGCCCACCGTCGTGGCGGATGTGCCCGTCGAGCGGCTGGCGGCGGGAGACCTCACGCGAGGCATCGAGGCCCTGCAGAAACACCTCAAGGCGCAGCCCAAGGACGCCACCGGGTGGGCGACGCTGGGCGCGGCGTATGTCGAACAGGCGCGGACCAGCGGCGATCCGAGCCGGTACACACAGGCGGACCAGGCGTTCGGGCGCTCGCTGAAGCTGCGGCCCGCCGACCGGAACGACACGGCGCTCGCCGGACGTGCGGCGCTGGCCGCCGCGCGCCACGACTTCGAGACGGCACTGAGCCAGGCGGACCGGGCGCTGCGGGTGAATCCGTACAGCGAACGGGCACTGTCCAGCCGGGTCGACGCCCTGGTCGAACTCGGCCGGTACGACGACGCGCGGCGCGCGGTCGAACTCGCCGACCGGCGCCGCCCCGGTATCCCGGTCTTCACGCGGTACGCGTACGTGCTGGAGCTGCGCGGCGACGTGAAGGGCGCGCGCCGGGTGCTGCTGCGCGCGCTGGACTCCGCGTCCGGTACCGCCGACGCGGCGTACGTCGCCACCGCGCTCGGCCAACTGGCCTGGAACCAGGGGGAGTACGGCCGGGCCCTCGGACACTACGCGACCGCGCTGCGCGCCGACCCGGAGTATGTGCCGGCGCTGGAGGGACGAGGACGTACGTATGCCGCGCGGGGCGAGACGAAGCGGGCGCTGAGCGATCTCGAAGAGGTCGTACGGCGCTATCCGCTGCCGGGCCAACTGGCCGCACTCGGCGAAACACTTGAGACCGGCGGGCAGCGCGAGCGGGCCGAGGAGAGTTACGAACTCGTCGGTGCCTGGACCCGGTTGGCCCGCGCCAACGGCGTCGCCACCGATCTGGAGTCCGCCCTGATCGAGGCCGATCACGGCGACGCGGCCGAGGCGTTGACGTCGGCGCGCGCCGAATGGAAGCGCCGGGAGAGTGTGCACACGGCGGACGCGCTCGCCTGGGCGCTCCACGCGAACGGCAAGGACCGGGAGGCGCTGACGTACGCGAAGAAGGCGACGGCCGAGTCGCCCGGCTACCGCAACGCGTCGTTCCTCTTCCACCGGGGCATGATCGAGCGCGCCCTGGGTGACGACAAGGCCGCGCGCCGCGATCTGCGCGCCGCGCTCGACCTGAACCCAGGTTTCTCGCCCACGGGCGCGCGGGAGGCCACCTCCGCGCTGTCCGCCCTGTCCGGACGGCCCGCGGCCTCCCGGGGGGACTCATGAACCGCCGCACCGCCGCTTCCGCCCTCGCCATGCTGGTGGCGGGAGCGGCCCTGGCCCTGCTCCCCGCCCAGGCGGCGCAAGCCCATCCCCTGGGGAACTTCACCGTCAATCAGTACGACGGACTGGTCGTCGCTCCGGGGCGGCTGCGCGTCGACCATGTGGAGGATCTGGCGGAGATCCCGGCCGAGCAGGAACGGAACCGTATCGACACGGACGGGGACGACCGGCCGGCGCCGGACGAACTGTCGGCGTGGGCCAGGACGCGCTGCGACACGGCGGCGCGGGACGCCCGGCTCGTGGTAGGCGACAAGGGGTCGGTGTCCGTCGTGGCGGGGAGCGCGAAGGCGCGCATACGGCCGGGACAGGCCGGGTTGCGGACGCTGCGCGTGATTTGCGAGTTGACGGCTGCGCTGCCGCGCGAGGAGGAGACACGGCTCTCGTACCAACCGGCGGATGCCGCGAGCGGGGCGGGCTGGCGGGAGATCACCGCGCGGGGCGACCGGATGACGCTCGCGGGGTCGGACGTACCACGGGATTCCGTCTCCCGGCGGCTGACCGCGTACCCCGGCGATCTGCTCTCCTCCCCGCCCGACCGCCGCTCGGCCGCCTTCGGCCTCCGTCCCGGCGGCCCGGCGCTCTCCGGGAGCGAGAGCGGGGAGAGCGGTTCCCCGACGGCCGGGGTGCTGCCGCGTGGGGCGGACCGCTGGGCGCAGGCCCTGACCGGGCTGGTGGCCCGGCACGAACTGACCTTCGGCTTCGCGGCACTCGCGCTCGGCGCGTCCCTGCTGCTGGGAGCCATGCACGCGCTGGCCCCGGGACACGGCAAGACGATGATGGCGGCCGCCGCCACGGCGGGCGGCCGCAGTTCGCTGCGTGATGTGCTGGCCCTCGGGGCTTCCGTGACCCTGACCCACACCCTGGGCGTCTTCGCCCTGGGCGCCTTGATCGCGGCGGGCTCGGCGGCGGCGCCCACCGTCGTGTCGTGGCTGGGCATCGCGAGCGGCACCCTGGTCGCGATCGCGGGTGCGCTGCTGCTGCGCAGGGCATGGCGACAGCGTCAGCACCCCCACGGTCACAGCCATGGTCACGGGCATGACCATGCGCACGGGCACGCCCATGGCCACTCCACGGCGCACGGACCCGCTCACGGACACACCCACGGGCATCGTGAGGACACCGAACTCCCGCCTGAGGAGGGGCGGGTGCTCGCGCTCGCGACCGGCGGTGCGGCTCACCGGTCGGAGCAGGCGGCGGGCGTGGTCCAGAGCCATGGCAGTGCGTACGACGGCCCGCCCGCCCAGGAGCACGGTCACCACCATGACAGCGACCACGGTCACACTCACGACAGCGACCACGGTCACACTCACGACAACGACCACGGTCACACTCACAACCACGGTCACACTCACACGCACGACCACGGTCACACCCACACGCACCTCCCCCCGGCACCGGGCCTGCGCGGCATCATCCTCCTCGGTTTCGCCGGAGGCCTGGTCCCCAGCCCGTCCGCGGTCGTCGTGCTGGTCGGCGCTGCCGCCCTGGGCCAGGCATGGTTCGGCTTCCTGCTGGTCCTGGCGTACGGAGCCGGGCTGGCGCTCACACTCACGGGTGCCGGTTTCGCGGTCGTGCGGCTACGGGAGACCACGACCCGCAGGCTGGCGCGCCGACCGCGCGGCCCGGTCCTCGTATGGGCCCATCGGATGGCCCCGCTCGGCACGGCGGCCGTCGTTTTCGTGCTGGGATGCGCACTGCTGCTCAGAGGAGCCCTGACCGCTGTGGTGGGCTGACCCCTCCTCATCGGTGTCAAAACTCCAAGTATGAGTTCGAGTACCTATGGTGACGATACGTCAGGTCGGTCGTCACCGGGGCACCGGCGCCGGCGGTCCGGCAGGGCTGTAGTACGCGCGGTCCGCGCCACTTGCGATCTGTTGACATGACGAGTTCCGCTCGCTTTACTCCATGCAACGCCAGGGTTGAGCATCCGGCGCCAGAGGTACGCCCAGCCGGTAAGCGGCCCCGTGTCGTAAGCCCGGACAAAGTCGCCAGGGCCGCTCCAGGACCCGAGGCGGGGACGTACCCCCCATTTTCTGGAGCTCTCAGATGCGTCCCGGCCGTGTCCGTTTCCGTCGAACCCTCTTTATGAGCAGCGCTGTTGCGGCGCCCGTGGTCACTGTGCCGGTCGTTTCCCCCGCCTCGGGCCCGGCGGCTGCCTGAGCGGCCCGAGCGATCATGACCGACCCGGCGTACCACCCCCGGCTCTTCCTGGGTACGCCGGGTCTTCTCTCCCACGTACACGGCCCGGCCGCACACCGCCCGCGCGTCCGTTGTGATCCCGCGTGCTGAACCACCCTTCCCCTGGAGGCCCACATGCCCGCAGGCCACCGCATGCCCGCCGCGCTCTCGCGCCGCAAGGTCCTGCGGCGTGGCACCGGCCTGGCGCTCGGCGCCGCGGCCGCACTTCCCGGATGCGCCACGACCACGGACGACGGAGTCGGCGCCGACGGCCGTGTCACGGTCGAACTCTGGCACGGACAGACGGACTCCGCCCGCGGGGTCATCGAGAAGCTGGTCGCGGAATTCAACCGTACGCATCCCGGAATCCGCGTCGATCCCGCCGGAGGCGTCCTGGCCGACGTGATGCTCCAGAAGATCACGGCGGCGCTGGCGGCCGGTTCCTTTCCCGATATCGCCTATGTCTTCGGCTCGGACCTGGCCAGTGTCGCGCGCAGTCCGTCGGTGGTGGATCTGACCGGCACCGTCCGCTCCGCGCCTCTTCCCTGGACCGACTACTGGGCCCCCGTGCGCCAGGCCGTCACACTCAACGGGCAGGTACGGGCGGCTCCCGCGGTGGTCGACTCGCTCGCCGTGATCTGCAACAAGAAGCTCTTCCACGCCGCAGGCCTGCCGCTTCCCCAACCGGGCTGGACGTGGGACGAGTTCATGGACACGGCCAAGAAGCTCACCGGCGCGGCGCCGGGCGCCTTCGGCACCGGCTGGCCCGGGGCGGGCGACGAGGACACGGTGTGGCGGCTGTGGCCGCTGATCTGGGACCTGGGCGGCGACCTCGTCGGCAAGGACGGCCGCGGCATCGGGTTCGCGGACGCCGGCGTCCAGGCTCTTGAGACCGTGCGGTCCCTCGCGCGCGACAAGAGCGTCTACATCGATCCCAAGCCCGGCGGCGAACAGATGTACAAAGTCTTCGCGTCCGGCCGGATGGGGATGGTCGTCACGGGACCATGGCAGTTGCCCGACATCCGTCAGGCGGAGATCGACTACCACGTGGTGCCACTGCCCAGTTACAGCGGCAGGCCCATGACCATCTCGGGACCCGACACCTGGACCCTGTTCGACAACGGTCCGGCGCGGGTACGGGCCGCGCGCACCTTCGTGACATGGCTGACGCAACCGGCCCAGGACGTGATCTGGGCCGTCGAGTCCGGCAGTCTGCCGCTCAGCCGGAGCACCCGGGCCCTGCCCGGGTGGCAGTCGCAGACCACCAGGGTCGAAGGACTGTCGGTGTTCACCGAGGCGCTGGACACCGCGCGCGTACGTCTCGTACACCCCGCCTATCCGCAGGTCTCCCAGGCGCTCGGACAGGCCGTCGTCGCCGTGCTGCTCGGCCGGAGCACACCGGTCGAGGCCATGCGCGAGTGCGCCGACGAGGCCAACGCCGCGCTGTTCATCCCGCGTTGAGAGGAGAGAAACGATGCCACGACTGCCCGCTCCGCTCACGCTCCCCGATGACGGAGACAAACGCCGCGACCGCACACACGACGACCGGTACCCGCACGACGGCACACCCGCCCCCGGCCACGACACAGCGCGCGACCGATGGGGAGGCAACTCGCGGAAGCGACGAACGAGCCCACGGGGAAGCGGAGTTCGCGGTGAGTCGGTGACGGCGTGGATGTACGTCGCGCCATCGGTGCTGATCATCATCGGTCTGAGCGTCGTCCCCGTTCTCTGGTCGCTGCTGCTGTCCTTCCGGGCCGACGACCTGGTCACGCCCAGCCGTTGGGTCGGTCTGGACAACTACCGTGCCCTGTCGCAGGATCCGCACTTCAGCCAGGCCGTACGCAACACACTGCTCTACACGGCGCTCTATGTGCCGCTGAGCATGGGCCTGGGGCTGCTGCTCGGCCTGGTCCTGAACCGGCGCATCCGGGGAGTGGGGCTTTATCGCACACTGATCTTCGTGCCGTTCGTCGTCTCGGCCACGGCCCAGGGCGTGCTGTTCTCCTTCATCCTCGACCCGGAGTTCGGGGCGGCCAACTCCCTGCTGCACCAACTCGGCGTCTCCGCCCAGGGATTTCTCACCGATCCCGGGCAGGCCCTGTTCCTGCTGGTGGCGATCTCGCTGTGGAGCGGTACGGGCCTGTGCGTGGTCGTCTATCTCGCGGCTCTCCAGGACGTACCGCGATCCCTCCTCGAAGCGGCGCGGCTGGACGGCGCCGGACGGTGGCACCTGCTGCGCCATGTCACCCTCCCCACGCTCACACCGGTCACCGTCTTCCTGCTGCTGTGGCAGACCATCAACTCCCTCCAGGTCTTCGACCTCGTGTACGTGACCACCAAGGGCGGGCCGCTCGGCTCGACCACGGTGATCGTCTACTTCATCTGGGAACAGGCATTCAAGAACTTCACCGCCGGTTACGGCGCGGCGGCGGCGTACGCGCTCGCCCTGGCCCTGCTCGTGCTCGGCGCGGTCCCGCGGGTGATCCGCGGACGCGAGAAGAACAGCCTCGAAGGAGCCGCACGATGACGGGGACCTCCGCCTCGGCCCCGACCGGGACCGCCGGGGATGCCCGGAACAGCGGGGATGCCCGGAACAGCGGGGTCGTACGGACCGCCGGGCCGCGCAAGGACGGGCGAGGCCGTACGCGGCTGCCGTTCAGCCCCTGGCACTTGCTGCTCGCCCCGCTCGCGCTGGTCTTCGCGACACCGCTGCTCTGGCTGCTGCTCAGCTCCGTGATGAGCGACGCGGAGATCAACCGGTTCCCACCGTCCCTGTGGCCGTCGAGGATCGACCTGGGCGGCTACCGCTATGTGTTCGGGAACGCCCTGTTCCCCCGCTGGTTCGCCAATTCGCTGATCGTCTCGTTGGTCGCCGTCGTGTCCAACCTGCTGCTCGGCTCGCTCGGCGGTTACGCATTCGCCCGGATGCGGTTCGCCGGCTCACGCGCCCTGCTGGCGCTCATGCTGGCCACGATGGCGATCCCGTTCCAGCTGACGATGATCCCCACCTTCCTGGTCATGAAGCGCCTCGGACTCATCGACACACTGGGCGCGCTGATCGTTCCCTCGCTGGTCACACCGTTCGCGGTGTTCCTGCTGCGGCAGTTCTTCCTGTCGCTGCCGAGGGAACTGGAGGAGGCCGCCTGGATCGACGGCTGCTCGCGGCTACGGGTGCTGTTCCTCATCGTGCTGCCCCTGTCGAGACCGGCGCTGAGCACCGTGGCGGTGCTCACCTTCCTGACCACCTGGAACGACCTGAGCTGGCCGCTGATCGCCATCAACCACGACACCCAGTACACCCTCCAGCTCGGACTGACCACCTTCCAGGGGCTGCACCACACCCGGTGGTCCGCGGTCATGGCGGGCAATGTGATCACTGTCCTGCCGGTCCTGCTGGCCTTCCTCTTCATGCAGAAGTCGTTCATCCAGTCCATCACCTCCAGCGGCCTCAAGGGCTGAGCCGCACACCGGAGCGAAGACCGCGACCGAAGACCGCGACCGAAGGCCGGGACCACGACTCACCCCGGCCCGAACCCGCACCTCTCCACAACCACGGGAAGCCGGATGCAGCACACCTTCGACCTGCTTGTCATCGGGGACGTCAACCCCGACATCGTCATAGGGTCGCTCGACGCCCCGCTCGCCTTCGGGCAGCGCGAACAACTCGTCGGCACCGGCCTGCTCACCCTCGGCGGCTCCGCCGCGATCATGGCGTGCGGAGCCGCCCGGCTCGGGCTGAAGGTCGCCATCGCCGGGCGCGTCGGCGACGACGAGGCCGGGCGGTTCGCCGCCACCGCCCTGAGGGCCCGGGGCGTCGACACCGGCGCGCTGCGCCTCGACCCCGCGCTGCCCACCCCGCTCACGGTGGTCGTGACCCGCGCGGACGGCGACCGTACGATCCTCACCGCGCCCGGCACACTGACCGCGACCGGACCCGACGACGTACCGGAGGAACTGCTCACCCGCGGCAGACACGTACACGCCGCCTCCTACTTTCTGCTGCCGGGGCTCGCCGGCCCGCTGCCCGGCCTGTTGCGTACGGCACGCGCCCACGGCGCCACCACCTCGCTGGACACCAACGACGACCCGTCCGGGACATGGGCACCGGCCGGATTCGACGAGGTGCTCGCCGTCACCGACTTCCTGCTGCCGAACGCCCAGGAGGCCCGCGCGCTGGCCCCCGCCGCCACATCCCTGGACTCGGCCGCGGCCGAACTCGCCTCCCACGGGCCGCTGGTGGTGGTGAAGGACGGGGCACGCGGAGCCCTCGCCCACGACGGCCGCACCGCGCTGCGTACCAGCGGCATCCCCGCCCGGCCGCTGGACACGGTCGGCGCCGGCGACAGCTTCGACGCCGGTTTCGTCGCCGCGACCCTCGGCGGGCTGTCCACCGCCGACGCCCTCGAACTCGCAGCCGCCTGCGGCGCACTGTCCACCCGGGCCCACGGCGGTACCGCCGCCCAGCCCACCTGGGACGAAGCCCTCGCCGCGCTCGTCCGTAACGGAGAGGACCACTGATGACCACCACGAAGATCGCGTTCATCGGCGCCGGAAGCGTCGTATTCACCCAGGGTCTGCTGGCCGATCTCTTCGCCTTCCCGGACCTCCAGGACATCCATGTCGCCCTGCACGACATCGACGCCGAACGGCTCGCCACGGCCCACGGCGCCGCCCGGCACATCGCGGACCGGCGGCCCCTACGGGGCGGCGCCGCACCACGCGTCACGGCCCACGGCGAACGGCGCGAGGCCCTCGCAGGCGCCGACTTCGTCATCAACATCGTCCAGGTCGGGATGCGCGAGTCGACCCGTACCGACTTCGACGTACCCGCCCGCTACGGTCTGCGCCAGACCATCGGCGACACACTCGGCATCGGCGGCATCTTCCGCGCGCTGCGCACCTTCCCGCTGCTCAAGTCCCTCGGCGAGGACATCGCCGAGGTCTGCCCCGACGCCTGGCTGCTCAACTACACCAACCCCATGGCGATGAACATCCACTACCTCACCCGGGCCACCGGCCTGACCCGTGTCGTCGGCCTGTGCCACTCGGTGTACTGGACCATGCGCGACCTCTCGGCCCTGCTGAACGTCCCGTACGAGGAAGTCACCTACCTGGCCGCCGGAGTCAACCACCAGGCGTGGATGCTGCGTCTGGAACACAACGGGACCGACCTGTACCCGCGGCTGGACGCCCTCATCGCGCACGACCCGCAACTGCGGCGCCGGGTCCGCGTCGACATGTACCGCAGGCTCGGCCACTATCCGACCGAGACCAGCGAGCACTCCTCCGAATACGTCCCCTGGTATCTCGGCCACGACAGCGAGATCGAGCGGCTGCGGCTGCCCGTCGGCGCCTACCTCGGCATCGTGGACGAGAACGTCGCCGAGTACGAGAGGACCCGCGACGCGCTCGCCTCCGGAGCGCCCCTGTCCGTCGAGGCCACCGCGGAGTACGCCCCCCAGATCATCCACAGCATCACCACCGGCACCCCCCGTACCGTCTACGGCAACGTCCCCAACCACGGACTGATCGACAACCTGCCCGCGACCGGTACCGTCGAAGTGCCCTGCCTGGTCGACGCGTTGGGCGTGCAGCCCACCCGTATCGGCTCGCTTCCCGCCCAGTGCGCCGCGCTCAACCGCGGGTATCTGAGCATGAACGAGCTGGTCGTCCGGGCCGCTCTGGAGGACGACCCCAGATCCGTGCGACAGGCGGCCATGATGGACCCGGCCACGGCGGCCGCCCTGCCCGTCGAACGGATCTGGGACCTGTGCGACGACATGGTGCGCGCCCATGCCGGTCTGCTCCAGCCCTCCCTGCGTGCCACTCTCGGCCACTGACCCGGGGCGGCCGAGACCTCGCGCGCCACACGCGTCGCGGCAGCCGCGAACTCGTACCCGCTTGCCCGAACCTGTATGTGTCCTCGCATCAGTGCACCCGTACATCAGATACAGCGGACAGATCGGAGAACCATGTCGCACACCCGTCACGAGATCGCCTCCCAGCCGGACTGCTGGGAGCGCGTCATCAAGGAACTTCCCCAGCACGCCCCGGCCTTGCCCGCACCGGGGGAGCGGGTCGCGGTCATCGGCTGCGGAACCTCGCTGTTCATGGCGCAGGCGTACGCGCACCTCCGCGAGGAGGCGGGGCTCGGGCCCACCGACGCGTACCCCGCCTCCGAGGCGAAGCTGCACCGGGCGTACGACCGGGTGCTCGCCCTGACCCGTTCCGGTACCACCACCGAGGTCCTCGCGGCCCTCGACCGGGCCCCGGACAGCACCCGTATCACCACCGTCACGGCTGTCGCCGGCTCACCGGCGGCCGTCGCCGCGCACGAGGTGGTCTGCCTCGACTACGCGGACGAGCGGTCCGTCGTCCAGACTCGCTTCCCCACCACCCAACTCCTGCTCCTGCGAGCCCACTTGGGACTCGACACGGCCCACGCGCTCGCCGACGTCGCCACGGCCCTCACCACCGAGATCGACCCCGAACTGCTCCAGGCCCAGCAGATCACCTTCCTCGGCGCGGGGTGGAGCACCGGTGTCGCGGCCGAGGCGGCGCTCAAGGTGCGGGAGGCGGCGGCCTGGTGGACCGAGTCGTACTCCGTCATGGAGTACCGGCACGGTCCCATCGCCGTGGCGGCCCCGGGGCGCGCCGTCTGGAGTCTTTCGCCGCCGCCCCCGGCTCTCGCCGACGGCGTCCTCGCCACCGGCGCGCATCTGCGCCGGCCCCGGCTCGACCCGTTGGCCGAACTCGTCGTCGTCCAGCGCCTGGCGGTCGAACTGGCCACCGCCGCCGGTCGTGACCCGGACCGGCCGGCCCACCTGACGCGCTCCGTCATCCTCGACGGCTGAGCCCTCCGGTGCGGCGCGGGAAGACGGCTCCGGTCACGCCCGCGCCGCACCGGACCCGTCTGTCTTCCCGCTCACCCTCTACGCGTCACCGCGCGTCCTCATACATGTTCCACCGCGCGTCGTTCCGCGCGTCCCTCCGTCGATGCCCACGCCCATCCCCGCGTCCACCGCTCCGTCCACCACCGGGAATCAGACCATGCCACTCGCCTCCACCGGCGACATCGTCAGCAGCGCGGCGCACGGCGTCGGCGCGTTCAACGTCGTTCTCCTCGAACAGCTCGAGGCCGTCCTCGCGGGCGCCGAACAGGCGAACAGCCCTGTCATCGTCCAGATCAGCGAGAACGCCGTCGCCTACCGGGGCGCCCTCGGGCCACTCGCCGCCGCCGCCCGCGAGGCCATCGCCGAGGCCGCCGTACCCGCCGCCCTGCACCTGGACCATGCCACCCGGACCGACCTCGTCGAGGAAGCGGTCCGGTGCGGCTTCACCTCCGTGATGTACGACGGCTCCCACCTGCCCTGGAAGGAGAACGTCGCCCGCACCCGCGAAACAGCCCGCTGGTGTCACGACCACGGCGTGTGGGTCGAGGCGGAACTCGGAGCGATCGGCGGCAAGGACGGCGCCCACGCTCCGGGCGTACGCACGGACCCCGGTGAGGCGGCCCGGTTCGTCGCCGACACCGGTGTCGACGCCCTCGCGGTCGCGGTGGGGTCGTCCCATCAGATGACCCGGCGCACGGCGGAGCTCGATCTGGGCCTCATCCGCGACCTGCGCGCGGCGGTTCCCGTCCCGCTGGTTCTGCATGGCTCGTCCGGGGTGGACGACACCACCCTCACCCACGCGGTGCACGCCGGGATGCGCAAGATCAATATGTCCACGCACCTCAACACCGTCTTCACCGCGGCGGCCCGCTCCCGGATCACCTCGCAGCCCACGGCCGTCGACCCGCGTGGCTATCTGCGTCCAGCCCGGGACGCGATGAAGCACGAAGTCGCCCGCATGCTGCGGCTGTTGGGGGAGGGTCCGGTCTGACGCGACCCGGCCCGCCCCGCCCCGCCTCGGTTACGGGTTACGGGTGACGAGCTGCGGTGCGGCTCAGAAGAACACCCCGCACCGCAGCAGCACATTCGCGTACGGCCGCGCTTCCCCGGTGCGTACGATCAGGCGCGCGTGTGCCGACCGCTCCTTCAGCTCCGTGTGCGTGACGAACGCGAGGCCGGGCAGCGCCGCCAGCAGCCGCGCCGCCTCCGGGTTCGCCTCCCGTACCTCGTGGGCCGCCGTCGCGCCCTCCACGACCAGTTCCGTCAGCAGACCGTCCAGCACCTCCGAGAAACGTGGTACCCCGGCCCGGAACGCCAGGTCCACCACCCGCGGCCCGCTGGGAAGGGGCATCCCCACATCACAGACCAGGACTTCGTCCCCGTGGCCCAACTCGGCCAGCGCGCCCGCGAGATGACGATTCAGGATTCCGGACTTCTTCATTCGGACACTCCTCGTCCCGGGGCGGCCGGACCGCCGCTGTCGATATGACCGGAGCCTTGGACGTGACCCGGGCCTTGGATGTGATCCGGGCCGTGGACGTGATCCGAGCCATGAACGTGATCCGGGCCGTCGCCCCGCAGTGACGCCACCTCCGCCGCCGTCGGGAACGACGCCTGGGCGCCCTCCTTGGTGACGGCCGCGGCACCCACCCGCGCCGCGTAGGAGGCGGCCGGCACCAGGTCCTCACCGGCGCCGAGCCGCCAGGCCAGCGCCGCCGTGAACGCGTCGCCCGCCCCCGTGGTGTCCACGGCGCGCACCTGCGCGGAGGGCACCGGCGTCGACGTACGGCCGTCCGCCACCAGAGCACCCTGTGCGCCGAGCGTGATGACCACGGACCGCGGGCCGAGTGCGAGGAGCGCCTTCGCCCAGTCGCCCGGCCCGTCGTCGTGTGTTCCGTCGTCGCTCGCGTCGTCGCCGACGGGGGCGCCGAGTACCACCCGTGCCTCGTGCTCGTTGACGATCAGCGGATCGCAGGCCGCGAGGATCTCGGCGGGCAGCGGTACCGGGGGAGAGGGGTTGAGGACGAATCGGGTGCCCGGGGCCAGGCTCCGTACCACCTCGGTGACCGTCTCCAGCGGGATCTCCAACTGTGTCGATACCACCCGCGATGCCTTCAGCAGGCCCGCCGCGTCCCGGATGTCCCGTGGGGACAGCCGGGCGTTGGCGCCCGGGGACACCACGATGCTGTTGTCGCCGGACGGGTCGACGGTGATCAGCGCGACCCCGGTGGGCGCGCCGCCGGACAGTACCCCGTCCGTGTCGACACCGGCCGAACGCTGCGAGTCGAGCAGCAACCGCCCGTTCGCGTCGTCGCCGACCCGGGCCAGCAGAGCCGTACGGGCCCCGAGACGGGCGGCGGCCGCCGCCTGGTTCGCGCCCTTGCCGCCCGGGTGGATGGACAGGTCCGAGCCGAGCACGGTCTCCCCGGCGGCGGGGCGGCGCTCGACACCGATCACCAGGTCGGCGTTTGCCGACCCTACGACCAGCAGGTCGTAGTCGTACATGCTTGTCTCTCTCCGTAGGGGGACGGTGGAAGCGGTGTCACGAGAAGCCGCGTCAGGAGAATGCGCCGACGTTCTTCGCCGTGACCACCTTGACCGGCACCTTCACCGCCGCGGTGATCTCCTTGTCCCGCGCGGCCTCGATGGCGTTGCGCACGGCGAGCCGGCCCAGTTCCCTGGGCTGTTGTGCCACCGAGGCGTACAGCGTGCCCGCCTTGACCGCCTTCAGACCGTCCGGCGTGCCGTCGAAGCCGACCACCGGGACCGATGTGCCGGCCTTGGCACCCAGCGCCTTGATCGCGCCGAGCGCCATCTCGTCGTTCTCGGCGAACACCCCGTTCACACCGCTGTGCGCCTGGAGCAAGTTGGTCATCACATCGAGGCCCTTCGCGCGGTCGAAGTCCGCGGGCTGCCGCGCCACGACCTTGATGCCCGGGAACGCCTTGATGCCCTCGGCGAAGCCCGCGCCGCGCTCACGGCTCGCGGAGGTGCCGGCCGTGCCCTGGAGGACCACGATCCGGCCCTTGCCGCCGAGCTTGTCCGCCAGTGCCTTCGCCGCCTGCTTGCCGCCCGCGACATTGTCGGAGGCGACCAGCGTCGCGACGTCGGCCTTGTTGACGCCCCGGTCGGCGGCGATCACCGGGATGTCCGCCTTGTTGGCGGAGCGTACGGAGGGTCCCGCCGCGTCCGAGTCCACCGGGTTGACGATCACCGACGACATGCCCTCGCTGGTGAAGTTCTGGATCTGGTTGGCCTGTTGTGAGGCGTCGTTCTGCGCGTCGGTGACCGTGAGGTCGACCCCCTGCGCCTTGGCCTCCGCCTGGGCGCCCGCCTTCAGCTGTACGAAGAAGGGGTTGTTGAGGGTGGAGACGGACATGCCCAGCTTGGTCCCCCCACCGGAGGAACCGCCGTTCCAGAAGGAGATGCCGCCGATGACTGCGGCCACCAGCACCGCGGCGACCGTGTACGTCACCGCTTGCGCGCCCTTGCGGCCGGAGCCGCCGGTACCCGAAGCTCCGGCGGCGACGGGGGTCGCACCGGCGCGGCGTCGTGCCGTGTCGAGCAGGACCGCCAGCGCGATGACGACCCCGATGACGACCTGCTGCCAGAACGCCGACACCGACAACAGGTTGAGGCCGTTGCGCAGCACCGCCAGGATCAGCGCGCCGATGAACGTGCCGGACGCCTTGCCGACACCGCCGGACAGGCTGGCGCCGCCGATCACCACCGCGGCGATGGCGTCGAGTTCGTAGCCCTGCGCGGCCTGCGGCTGCGCGGAGGAGAGCCGGGAGGCGAGGACGATACCGGCGACGGCGGCGAACAGACCCGACAGCGCGTACACGACGACCTTCTGCCGCTTGACGCGCAGCCCGGACAGCCGCGCCGCCTCCTCGTTGCCACCGATCGCGTACATCGAGCGGCCTATGTAGGTACGGCCCAGGATCACGGCGGTGACCAGCCCCATCACCACCATCACGATGACCGGCACGGGCAGCCATCCGCCGAGCGTGTCACCGATCCGCGAGACGGAGCCGGGGAAGGCGATCGGGCTGCCCTGCGAGATCACCAGGGACAGGCCGCGGCCCACCGAGAGCATCGCCAGCGTGGCGATGAACGGGGGGAGTTTGCCGTACGAGACGAGCGCGCCGTTGACGAGTCCGCAGGCCACGCCGGTGACGACGGCGAGTACGACGGCCAGCCACACCGGCACGCCCTCGGACGTCGCCGACCAGGCCAGTACGGTCGCCGAGAGCGCCGCCACCGAGCCGACCGACAGGTCGATGCCCGCGGAGACGATGACGAAGGTGACACCGAACGCGAGGATCGCGGTCACGGCGGCCTGCACACCGACATTGAGCAGGTTCTGTGTGGTCAGGAAGTCGCCCGAGAGCACTGACATCGCCAGTACCAGGACGACCAGGGCGCTCAGCGCGCCGTTGTCGAGCAGGAGGCGGCGGACCGCCGGGGCGCCACCGCCACCTGTTGTGTTCTTGAGCGTGTCAGTGGCCACGAGAGCCCTCCACTCCTTCTTCGACGTCGTCGACCGAGAGTTCTGTTGTGGTGGCGGTGGTGACGGCGAGCGCCATCACCGCGTCCTGTGTCGCTTCGCCCGCCGCGAGTTCACCGGCGATCCGGCCCTGGGCCATCACCAGCACCCGGTCGCTCATCCCGAGCACCTCGGGCAGATCGCTGGAGACCATCAGCACGGCGTGACCGGCGGCGGTCAGTTCATTGATGAGCTGGTAGATCTCGACCTTCGCACCGACGTCGATACCGCGCGTCGGTTCGTCGAGGATCAGGACTCTGATGTCGGCGAGCAGCCACTTGCCGATGACGACCTTCTGCTGGTTGCCGCCGGAGAGGGTGCCCACCCGCTGCTCCAGTCCCGCCATCCGCACGCCGAGCTGTCCGGCGATACGGGCGGCGGCGGCGCGCTGCGCCGCGCGGTCCACCAGCCCGGCCCGGGTCGCCGAACGCAGCGTGACCAGGCCGAGGTTCTCCTCCACGGAGGCGTCCAGCAGCAGACCCTGGCCCTTGCGGTCCTCGGGCACGAGCCCGATCCCGGCGGCCATCGCCGCGCTCACGTCATGGCGAGGCAGCTCGGCGCCGGCCACCCGCACGGTCCCCGTGTCGTAGCGGTCCGCGCCGAACACCGCCCGTACGACCTCCGTACGGCCCGCGCCCACCAGACCGGCGATACCGACGACTTCACCGGCGCGCACCTCGAAGTCCACGTCGTGGAAGACGCCTTGCCGGGTCAGCCCGCTGACGGTCAGCAGCGCCGTCCCGGTCTCGCTGGACTCCGTGGGCCCTCCGGTCTCCGCGGCCCCTCCGGACTCCGCGGTCCGGCGCGGATACTGCTGCTCGATGTCGCGACCGACCATGAGGCGTACGAGTTCGTCCTCGGGCGTCGAGGCGGGCACCTGTCCGACGCTCCGGCCGTCGCGCAGCACGGTGACACGGTCACCGAGGGCCGCGATCTCCTCCAGGTGGTGGGTGATGAAGACGATGCCGACGCCGTCCTCGCGCAGTGTGCGCACGATCCGGAAGAGTTTGCCGACCTCGTCGGAGGTCAGCACGGCGGTCGGCTCGTCCATGATCAGCACCCGGGCGTCCAGGCTGAGGGCCTTGGCGATCTCGACCATCTGGAGCTGGGCGATGCCCAGTTCACGCACGAGGGCGTACGGCGGGGTGCGGACGCCGACGCGCTCCAGCAGTCCGGCCGCGTCGGACTCCATCCTCTTGCGGTCGATCATGCCGAAGCGGCGTGGCTGGCGTCCCAGGAAGATGTTCTCGGCCACCGTCAGGTCGGGCACCAGGTTGAACTCCTGGTAGATGGTGGCGATCCGAAGACGTTCCGCGTCCTGGGCTCCGTGGATACGGACCTCCTGCCCGCCGACGAGCACGCGCCCGGCGTCGGGCCGGTAGGCACCGGAGAGCATTTTGATCAGCGTGCTCTTGCCGGCGCCGTTCTCGCCGAGCAGGACATGCACCTCGCCGCGGCGCAGATCGAGGTCGACGCCGTCGAGCGCGACCACACCGGGAAAGGTCTTGCGTATCCCTTCGACACGCAGCAACTCGTCAGGGTGGCTCACGGGTTGCTCCTTCGTGTTCGTGTTCGTGGTTCGGAGGCGGGGGCCGATGAGCCCTGGGTTGTCGAGTCCCGGGCTGTTGTGTCCTGGGCCGTTGTGTCCCGGGCCGTTGTGTCCGGGGCCGGTGGCCGTGGTGCCGTTGCCGGTGTCTGTGACTGCGGACCGGGTGGATCCGGCGCCGACGAGGCCGGATCCGGCCGGTTGGGCTGTCGGCGTCCCGCCGGGAAGCCGGCGCCGCAGGAGCGCCGTACGACCAGCCGGGCGGGAAGTGTCACGGACGGCGGGACACGGCCCGCGATGCGCTCGGCCAGCGCCCGTACGGCCGCCCGGCCCAGTTCGTCCGTCGGCTGTGCGATCGCGGTGATCGGTGGATCCGTGTGCACGAACCACGGGATGTCGTCGAAGGCGGCGAGCGCGATGTCCTCGGGGACGCTCAGCCCCCGGGTACGGATCGCGTCGAGCGCGCCGAGCGCCATCAGGTTGTCCGCGGCGAACACGGCGTCCGGCGGCTCGGGCAGATCGAGGAAGCGCTCGGCGGCCCGGCGTCCGCTCTCGGCCTGGAAATCGCCCTGGCCGATGTACGCGTCGGGCAGCGCGACGCCCTGCTCGCCCAGCGCCTCGCGGAAGGCGTCGACCCGCTCGCTGCCGGTGGTCGTGGCGGCGGGGCCCGCGATGATCGCCAGCCTGCGATGGCCGAGCCGCAGCAGGTGGGACACCAGGTCCCGGACGGCGGCGCGCCCGTCCGCCCGTACGACGGGCACCTCCACGCCGGGGATCCACCGGTCCACGAAGACGATCGGGGTCGCGGCACGCACGGCGTCGAGTATCAGCGGCGATCCCTGGTCGGTGGGCGACACCAGCAGCCCGTCGATCCGGCGGTCGAGCAGCGTACGTACGTGATGGTCCTGCAACTCGGGCCGCTCGTCGGCATTCCCGATGATCACGCTGTACCCGAGGGTCCGTGCCTCTTCCTCGACGGCACGGGCCAGGGCGGTGAAGTACGGATTGAGCACATCGCTGATGACCAGGCCGAGCGTGCGGGTCTGGTCGGTGCGCAGGGACCGGGCGACCGCGTTGGGCCGGTAGCTCAGCGTCTCGACGGCCGTGAGCACCCGGGTCCGGGCGTCCGGACTGACCGACGGATGGTCGTTGAGCACGCGCGACACCGTGGCGACGGACACACCCGCCTCGGCCGCGACATCCTTGATGCCCGCCATCGTCGGTCCACCTCCTCGTGGAATCGATTACACGGAGGATTGGAATCGATTACACGAGCGGAAGGCAAGAGCGGGCGGACACTCCGAGACCGGATCGTGACGAAGCTCATGGTGCAGGCCGTGCCGGAGCCGGGACGAGGTGGCGCGTTTCCGCCACGGACGGAGGCGGGCGGGGCCCTGTCGAACAGGGGGGCGTCACGAGATATCTTGATGTCGAGCAATGTTGCAGACGTGGAGCGGAGCACCCGGTGACTGACTCGACCATCATCTACACGCACACCGACGAGGCCCCGGCCCTGGCGACGTATTCGTTCTTGCCCGTGATCGAAGCGTATGCCTCGACGGCCGGGGTCACCGTGGAGCGCCGGGACATCTCCCTGGCGGGGCGGATCATCGCCGGCTTCCCCGAGCGGCTCGAGGAGAGCCAGCGGGTCGACGACGCACTCGCCGAGCTCGGCGAGCTGGCCAAGACGCCCGGCGCCAACATCATCAAGCTGCCGAACATCTCGGCCTCGATCCCGCAGCTCAAGGCGGCCATCGCCGAGCTTCAGCAGCAGGGCTACGCGCTGCCGGACTACCCGGACGACCCGAAGACCGACGAGGACCGCGACGTCCGCGCGCGGTACGACAAGGTCAAGGGCAGCGCCGTCAACCCGGTGCTGCGCGAGGGCAACTCCGACCGCCGCGCGCCCGCCTCGGTCAAGAACTACGCCAAGGCGCACCCGCACCGGATGGGCGCCTGGGTCGCCGACTCGAAGACGAACGTCGCGCACATGGACGGCGACGACTTCCGTTCCACCGAGAAGTCCGCGGTCATCGCCGAGGCCGGCTCGCTGCGGATCGAGCTGGCGGGCGACGACGGCAGCACCACCGTGCTGCGCGAGTCGGTGCCCGTGCTGGCGGGCGAGGTCGTGGACGCCTCGGTGATGCGGGTGGCCGCGCTGCGTGAGTTCTTCACGGCGCAGGTCGCCCGTGCCAAGGCGGAGGGCGTGCTGTTCTCGGTGCACCTGAAGGCCACGATGATGAAGGTCTCCGACCCGATCATCTTCGGCCACGTGGTGCGCGCCTTCTTCCCGAAGACGTTCGCCGAGCACGGTCGGACGCTCGCCGCGGCCGGCCTGAGCCCGAACGACGGACTCGGCGGCATCCTCAAGGGCCTGGAGGCGCTGCCCGAGGGCGCGAAGATCAAGGAATCCTTCGAGGCCGAACTCGCCGACGGCCCCGCGCTGGCGATGGTCGACTCCGACAAGGGCATCACCAACCTGCACGTACCGAGCGATGTCATCGTCGACGCCTCGATGCCGGCCATGATCCGCACCTCCGGTCACATGTGGGGCCCGGACGGCGAGGAGGCCGACACCCTCGCGGTCCTTCCCGACAGCAGCTACGCCGGTATCTACCAGGTCGTGATCGACGACTGCCGCGCCAACGGCGCCTACGACCCGTCCACGATGGGCTCGGTACCGAACGTCGGTCTGATGGCGCAGAAGGCCGAGGAGTACGGCAGCCACGACAAGACCTTCGAGATCCCCGCCACGGGCACGGTGCGGGTCGTCGACGCGGACGGCAACGCCGTGCTCGAGCAGGCGGTCGGCGCCGGCGACATCTTCCGTATGTGCCAGACCAAGGACCTGCCGATCCAGGACTGGGTCAAGCTCGCCGTCACCCGCGCCCGCGCGACCGGCGACCCGGCCGTGTTCTGGCTCGACGAGGGCCGCGCGCACGACGCCAACCTCATCGCGAAGGTCAAGACCTACCTGGCGGAGCACGACACCGACGGGCTGCGGATCGAGATCATGACGCCGGTCGACGCGACGGCGTTCTCCCTGGAGCGCATCCGCCGCGGCGAGGACACGATCTCCGTCACCGGCAACGTGCTGCGTGACTACCTGACCGACCTGTTCCCGATCCTCGAACTGGGCACGAGCGCCAAGATGCTCTCCGTCGTCCCGCTCATGAACGGTGGCGGACTGTTCGAGACGGGTGCCGGCGGCTCCGCGCCCAAGCACGTCCAGCAGCTCGTCAACGAGAACTACCTGCGGTGGGACAGCCTGGGCGAGTTCCTCGCGCTCGCGGTCAGCTTCGAGCACCTCGCGCAGACGACGGGCAACGCGCGCGCCCAGGTGCTCGCCGACACGCTCGACCGCGCGACCGGCACGTTCCTCAACGAGAACAAGTCGCCCAGCCGTCGCGTCGGTGGCATCGACAACCGCGGCAGTCACTTCTACCTGGCGCGTTACTGGGCACAGGAGCTGGCGGGGCAGACCGACGACGCGCAGCTCGCGGAGGCGTTCGCGGCCCTGGCCAAGACGCTGACCGAGCAGGAGCAGACGATCATCGACGAACTGCTCGCGGTGCAGGGCTCGCCGGCCGACATCGGCGGCTACTACCAGCCCGACCCGTCGAAGGCCTCGGCGGTCATGCGTCCGTCGGCCACGCTCAACCAGGCGCTCGCGACGCTCGGCTGACGAGACAGCCACACAGCAGCTCCACGGCTACAGCCACAGCACTCCACGGCTACGGCCACAGCGGGAGGCGGGCGCTCAGGTACACCCTGGGCGCCCACCCTCCGTGCGTACGTGTTCCGCCCCGGCAGGCATCGGCCCGCCGGGGCGGTTCTGTCCACGGAGCCTCCACGGCTCAGGCCTGCGGCCGTTGGCCGTCGATCGCGACCCGCCGGCCGTAGCGCGAGTGGGGGTAGTAGTCCCATGCCGCGTGGTGCTGTACGCAGCGGTTGTCCCAGAAGACCAGGGTGTTGGGCTCCCACCGTACGCGGCAGGTCAGGATGGGTGTGCGGGCGATATGGGCGAACAGCATGTCGAGTACGGCCCTGCTCTCGCCACGCGACAGCTGCACGATGTGCGAGGTGTGGGCGCCGTTGACGAACAGCAGTTTGCGACCGGTCTCCGGATGCCGGGCCACCACCGGATGCTCGCTCCTGGGCACGACGTATGCGGCCGGCGGGGTCTGACCGTCCCAGGGAAGCAGGCCGTCGTGGACGGCGGTCAGGCCGTCGAGGAAGGTCTTCATGGCCGGTGACAGCGTCTCGTACGCCAGGTGCATATTGGCGAACAGGGTGTCGCCGCCGCTGCCGATCTCCGGGGTGCGGGTGAGGTACAGCATCGAGCCGAGCGGAGGCTCCTCGTCGGCCGTGCCGTCGGCGTGCCATCCGGCGTCGGCCGGGGCGCGCGATTCCTCGGTGGCGCTGATTTCGAGGACGTACGGATCGGAGCCCTCGGGAGCCGGCGCCACCGGGCGCAGTGGGCCGAAGCGCCCGGCGAAACGCTTGTGGTCCTCGGCCGACAGTGTCTGATCGCGGAACACCAGGACGTGGTGTGCGAGGAAAGCCCGCTTCACCTCGGTGAATTGAGTGCCCGTCAGTTCTCTGGAGAGGTCGAGCCCGGATACCTCGGCGCCGAGCAGTGGGGTCAGGGGACCGACCACGAGGGCCTCGTAGTTCTCCGGCGGCCTGGTGGTTATGTGCTCGATCGCATCCAGTGCGAACTGCTCCATTGCGTCCTCCTGCGGTGGGTGACAGTGGCGTCGGTGGTTCTCGGGTACCGGTGAACTGTCCGACGGCGGAGGGCGATTCCCCGGCCGTGCGCGGTGGGATTCCGCACCGGATGTCACACCGGAATCCCGAGCGAGCCCTTCTCCTCCGAGCGAGCCCTTCTCCTCCGCGGGAGGAGGGGACGAGGAAGTGAGCGGGACGGCGAAGAGATCCGTATGAAAGGGGAGCCGTGCCGTCCGACTGTCCGCCCCGGGCGCCGGACACCCGCGATGCGCGGGAAACGGCGTACGGGACCAGGCCGCGGAACAACGTGCGGGAACGACATAAGGAGGCAGGGCGGTGAGAGACACACGGCGGTGCGTGTGGCATGTCGCACGGTTCGCGGCCATCGCGGGAGTGATCAGCGGGACTTTGATGGTCGGCCAGGGCGTGACGAACGGGTGGTCGGCCCCCGAACCGGCCGGAAGCCATCTCACCCGGGCCCCGGACGCGCGAGGCACCCCGGACGCCAAGGGTTCCCCCGGCGGCGCCACCGCGGATCAGGGCGCCTCCGTGGATCCCGGAGCCGCGGTCGGTCCGGACGACATGGACGCCGCCGAGGTACCTCGGGACGCCGCTCTGGCCACGAGCCTGATGTCCGATCTTGGCCTGTCCCGTACGGCGGGCAGCTGGACCGCCGCCGACGGACACGCGGTGGTCGCGGTGACCGATGAGGACGCCGCGAACGAGGTCAGCCGGGCGGGGGCGCGGCCCAAGCTGGTACGTCACAGCATGCGCCAACTGCACTCCGCGGCCGAGACGTTGAGGGCGGCGCCCCGCGTGGCCGGAACCGCCTGGGCAGTGGACGCGGCGTCCAACAGGGTGGTGGTGCTCGCCGACAGCACGGTCTCCGCCGACGACTGGTCGCAGCTGAAGGGTGTCGCCGGACGGGTGGGCGACGAAGTGAGCATGCGACGGACGGCGGGCTCGTTCACCACCAGGACCAGCGGCGCCGACCCGATCTTCACCCCCGGTGGCCGGTGCTCGGCCGGCTTCAATGTCACCAATGGCCAGACCAGCTTCATCCTGACGGCGGGGCACTGCGGTCCCACCGGCACCAGTTGGTCCGAGGACACCCAGGGAGCCACGAACATCGGCACGACGGTCGTGAGCAGTTTCCCGGACAACGACTACTCCCTCGTGCGCTACCAGAACAGGACGCTCGACCGGAGCAGCGTGGTGAACCTCGGCGCGGGCCGGGGCGTAGCGATCACCGCCTCCGCGGACCCGGCCATCGGCCAGCAGGTCTTCCGCAACGGCAGCACCACCGGGCTGCGCACCGGTCAGGTGACCGCGCTGAACGCGACGGTGAACTACCCCGAGGGCACCGTCACCGGACTCATCCAGACCTCCGTCTGCGCCGAGCCCGGAGACAGCGGAGGCCCGCTCTTCGCCCAGGGGCTGGCGCTCGGGGTGACGTCCGGCGGCAGTGGCGACTGCGCCCGGGGAGGTGTGACCTTCTTCCAGCCGGTGACCGAGGCGTTGCGGGCCCTCGGGGTGAATATCCCGGGCGCCCCGGCGGTTCCCGCCGCCGCCCCTGTTCCTCCCTCCGGCGACTCCCTCATCCCGAGCACGGAGGACATCGCCGCGGCGGTCCGCGAAGGCGTCGGCCATCTCCCGCGTATCGGTCCGGGACTGCTGATCACCCTCGGAGGAATACTCGGGCTCGTCGCCACCCGGCGGCTGCGGCCAGGAGCGGCGCGGCGGCAGTATCCCGGCTACTCCACCACCTGGAGCTGACGCGTGGAGCGGCCGGTTCCTCCGCGTCTCCCCGGTGGTCGACCGGGCCGAAGCCGTACACGCTCGGATCAGACTGTCCGATGGTGCACGGGTGGAGGAACGAGCATGGTGACGAGTGGCTCCAGGACGAGTGGCTCCAGGACGAGTGGGCCGAAGGAGAGCACCGCCGGCCCCTTCGACACAACAGTCTGGCGCGTGGTCGGCGATCCGCTGATGGCCGACCGCAAGCCGGGTCCGCTGGACGGGACCGGCATCGCCGTGAAGGATCTGTTCGCGGTCGCGGGGCAGCCCATCGGCGCCGGTGTGCCGGCCTGGCTGGCCGAGCAGCGGCCGCACGCCCGGTCGGCGTCCGCGGTCTCGGCGTTGCTGGACGCGGGCGCGCACCTCGTGGGCATCGCCCGTACCGACGAGTTCGCGTACAGCCTGGCCGGCACCAACGCGCACTACGGGACCCCGCCGAACCCCGCCGCGCCCGGCCGCGTGAGCGGCGGGTCGTCCAACGGACCGGCGAGCGCGGTGGCCCTCGGCCAGGCGGCGGCCGGGCTCGGCACCGACACCGGCGGGTCCATCCGCGTCCCCGCCTCCTACCAGGGCCTCGTCGGGCTGCGTACCACGCACGGCGCGATCGCCACCGACGGCGTCCTTCCCCTGGCGCCGTCCTTCGACACCGTCGGCTGGCTGACCCGGGACGTTCGTACGTCCGCCGCGATCGCGCGGGTGCTGATCGCCGCCGACGACGACGTCGCGCCCCCGCATCGCACCGTACGGCTGCCGTCGGTCGAGTCGCTGGCGTCGGCGGACGTGCGGGACGCCTTCTCCGCCACCGTCGAGAAACTGACGGCGGCCGGGAAGCTGCCACCGGCCGAGGCGCTGGAGCTGCCGCTCGACCTGCTCGAACGCTGGGTCACGGCGTTCCGTACCGTCCAGGCGTGGGAGGCCTGGCAGGTCCACGGCCCCTGGATCGCCGCTCATCCCGGCGCGCTCGGCGCCGATGTGGCCGCGCGCTTCGCCCAGGCGTCCGAGGTCGGCGAGGAACAGGCCGCGGCGGCGCGCGAAGCGGCGGCCGAGGCGCGGGAGCGGATCAGGGGACGGCTCTCCGGCAGCGTTCTCGTCATCCCCTCGGCCTCCGGCCCGGCACCGGCCCGTGACGCGTCGGAGGAACAGATGGGGGCCGCGCGCGACACGACGCTCAGGATGACCTGCCTTGCGGGACTCGCCGGCGCCCCGGCGCTGTCGCTGCCCCTGCTGCGGTCCGCCGACGGCGCTCCGGTGGGTCTCTGCCTGATCGGCGCACCCGGGACGGATCATGGCCTGCTCACCCTCGCAGCCGGGGCCGAGTCCTCGCCGTAAGAGCTGTCGTAGTGCTGCCACGGCCCTGCGTAATGGCCCTGTACGGGCCGGCTGATCCGTCACCTGGCTGCGCGTCGGTGCGAGGCGCCGACGCTGTCCGCGTCGGGTCTGTGCGAGGGCATGACACCTGCTCGGGGTGTGACACCTGCTCGGGGGTTGACACCTGTGCGGGGTGTGACACCTGCGCGGCGTGTGAAATCCGGTCGGGTCGCGAAGCCTGTTCGGGCCGTGAAGCCGGCTCCGGTCGTGAAGGTTGTGTTGGCTGTGAAGGTTGTGCTGGTCGTGCAACCTGTGCGGGTCATGAAGCCTGTTCGGGTGCGGGTCATGAAGCCTGTTCGGGTCATGTCGGGATCGCTGTCCGGGGTGTGAGATTCGTGCGCGGTTCCGTCGCGGATCCTGGTGGGCGGAACGCTGCCGCGTCGGCGGGCGATGGGGAGGCGGAGGGCTTCGGTGTGGGTGTTGCCGCGAGCTCGTCGCCGGTTGTGGCAGCCGCACAACGCGGCGGTGTTCGGGTGTGAACGACCGAGAAGACGGCCCGTTCGCGCCGTTGGTTCCCGCTTTTGGCGGTGTGTTCGCCGTGGCTGGACGATCCGGCGAACTACGCCCTGCGGCGATGCGCGCACGGGTGCGGCGCAGGACGAGTCGGGGGGCCGCGGTGGAACCGCGAGGGTGGGGCCACGCGTCCGGTTACGCGGACCTGAGGGCACGTCAGCAGTGGTTTGTCCAGGGCCCGTCCGCGCAAAGTTCCACCTGTCGGATGTCGGCTTGACGTCGAACACTCAGTCCTGCAAAGCTCCCCATGTCACTGACTCGGCGTCGGTGACAAACCCGGGTATGTGGCAGGGTGTCCAAGACGCACCGGCCCTCCCGGGGCCGACGTCGAGAGTGTTCGGGCCTGATCGCAGAGGCCCGGACAGCTGTGACTATGAACGGCAAAGCACGGGGGAGATGTCACACATGGCCGCAGTCGCCATTCATTTTGTCTGCACAGTGAACCGTCGCAGTCGCAGAGCCTGTTCGGCCTGACGGCCTGATCCGGCGTTGCCGCAACATCCCGTACGCCTCTGAGGCGTACGTCGCTCCAACACGACGGCACATGAACGTGCCCGTCGCCTTACCGCATTCCGCGTGCCATTTCAGGTACGTGCGGCCTGATCCGGTCCGTCGTGCCCGGAGACCCGGCCGCGCGCCGCCCGATCCGTCAAGTACGGCAGTTCCGGTCATCTGACCAGTTCGTCGCGTGTTCGGCTGCTCGGGGTACCCGGCGCGCGGATGAGCACGCCATCGATCCGTCACCCGTACCAAATGCGCCCGTGGCAGGGCGCGTTGTGCGGAACCCATTTATTTCATCGCCACACAGAGGGGTTTTCGTCATGCCTGTTTTCGAATCCAGCGAAAAAGCCGAGCACGTATTCAGCGGTCTGTTCAGCATTCTGCTCAAGGACGACACCTTCACCCAGCGGATGCGTGACTCCGGGATTTCGCTCCACCTCATCCAGGTGAAGCCGGATGTGGAACTCTTCGTCACCCCCGACGGTGTGACCGCCGGTCCGCCGCCGCAGCCCGCCGCCATCCGCATCAAGATGAGCTGCGACACGGCGCACGACCTCTGGCTGGGCAAGCTCCTGATGCCGGTGGCGCTGGCCACCGGAAAGGTCCGCATCAAGGGCAACGTGGCCAAGGTTCTCGAATTCGTGCCGCTGCTGCGTCCCGCCTTCGACCGCTACCCGGAAATCGCCAAGGCCGAGGGCCTGCCTGTCTGACCGACCCGACGCTCCACCGGCACATCCCCACCACCGCACACACGTATTTCACAGAAAGATTTGGACGCGACATGAGCACTTCCCCCGACAGTCTCCTCCCGGTCGATTTCCTCACTGAGCCGCTCTCGATCCAGGAACTGCGGCAGCAGGTACGGGAATTCGTCGACAAGGACGTACGTCCGCGTGTCGCCGAGAACGACCGTGCCGCATTCGACGACTTCGACTGGGAGCTGGTGCGCAAGGGGCACGAGGCCGGCCTGCTGCGCCTCGTCATCCCCAAGGAGTACGGCGGTCTGGGCCTCGGCGTCCTCGGTGTCGCGGTGGCGCTGGAGGAGATCGCCGCGGCCTGTGCGGGCACGGCGTTGATCTTCGGCGCCACACTGCTGGGCCAGGCGCCGGTCCTGCTCTCCAGCGATCCGCAGCTCCAGTCGCGTTTTCTGCCGCAGTTCTCGGGTGACGACCCGGTCCTGGCCTGTAACGCGATCACCGAGGACCAGGCGGGCTGCGACCTCCTCATCCCCGAGTACGCCGAGCACGCCGCCGATGTCGTGCAGGCCCGCCGGGACGGCGACAGCTACCTCCTCACCGGGCGGAAGCGCTTCATCACCAACGCCAAGGTCGCCCAGTTCGGTTCCGTCTACGCCAACCTGGAAGGCCACCCCGGCGCCACCGGGCTCACCGCGTTCATCGTGCCGCTGGACTCGCCCGGCGTCACCCGCGGGCCGGTCGCGGACAAGATGGGCTACCGCTCCTGCCTGGGCAGCGAGTTGGTGTTCGAGAACGTCCGGGTGCCGGTCGAGAACGTCGTCGGCGGCGAGGGCAACGGCATGCTCATCAACATCCAGCAGATGAACATGGCCCGTGCCACGGTGGCCGCCATCTCCACCGGAATCGCCCGGGGCGCCTTCGACATAGCCAAGGAGTGGTGCGCCGACCGTGTCCAGGGCGGAGTGCCCCTCCACAAGCACCAGTTCACGGCCCGCAAGCTCGCCGAGATGACCTCCAAGATCGAGGCGTCCCGGCTGATGTACCTCAAGGCCGCCCAGACCGCGGACTCCGAGATCCCGGCCCCGGTGTACGAGCCCGCGACCGCCAAGCTCTTCGCCGACCGCGTCGCCATCGACGTGGCCCAGGAGGCCATGTCCCTGATGGGCGCGCGCGGCTACCTGCGGGAGTACGGCATGGAGAAGTTCGTACGGGAGTCCTTCGGCGCCCGCATCTACGAGGGAACCCCGGAGGTGCTGGCTCTGGCGATCACCGAATCGCTGTACGCGGAAGACGACTTCTAAAAAGCCGGTTCCGTCGCAAGGATGGAGAATCCTATGGAAACGAATATCGGGTACGAGGATCGCCCCGTACCCCGCCCCTGGAGTATTCCACTGGGCCTGCCCGAAACTCTCTCCGCCGTACCGAGTTCCGCTGGTCCGGCCCCGGCTGTCCTCGATTCCGCCGCTTCGGCTCCGGCCGTGCCCGATTCCGTTCCGCCGGTTTCCTCCTTGCCGTCGATCACGGCGGACGTGCCCGCCCCCGCGCAGTCGTCCTCGATCCAGCAGCGCTACATCAAGGACATCCTTCAGCTGCAGCGCCGGCTGAGTTTCTCCCGGCTGGACGTGGAACTGCAGAAGAACGGTGGCTGCATCTACCGTGCCGATCACGGGCACGGTGTGGTCACCCTGGTGGCGAACTCCCGTTCCGTACCCGACCGGTACCTGCGGGGGATCGCCGGATTCAGACTCTCGGAATATCTTCAGGCCGGTTTCGCGAGTGAGGAAATAGTCTTCAATCGCTCCCTGTTCTGCGAGCCGGTCCGGGAGTTCCACGATGACGATCTGCACGTCATCACCACGGACTCGAACAGCGGTCGCATCCTGGGCTATGTGACGCTGTCGCACAGCCAGGACCCCGTGACCCGCCCGATCGCGGCCGAGGACCGTCGCCTCTTCCCCTGCGAACAGGCGCACGACCTGCTGCTCCAGTCGGTGCTGCCCGATACCCGGGGTCTGATGACGCACCAGGTCAGGGAGGTGAAGCGGTTCGTCCACGCGCGAGATGTCACCGACCGCTCGCTGC
Source organism: Streptomyces sp. NPDC088116 (assembly GCF_044741745.1). Lineage (NCBI taxonomy): Bacteria > Bacillati > Actinomycetota > Actinomycetes > Kitasatosporales > Streptomycetaceae > Streptomyces > Streptomyces sp. NPDC088116. The sequence continues at coordinate 432,594 of NZ_JBIUTF010000003.1, forward strand.
GCTTGCGGATCACTCTGGAGCTGCTGGCCGGCATCATGCAGGCCGCCCGGCTGGGCGGCTGCCCGACCCAGCTGCTGATCGGCGATGTCGAGGAGCATGTGGCCCTGCGCCACCTCGTACTCCTCGGCCTGGCCGTTCATCTCCTCAAGGGCACCACCCCGAAACTGAGCCCGCAGAACGTCATGCACCCCATGTACACGAAACGGGAGCGGGTGCTTCCCTTCTACGCCTGGGCGCCGCCCGAGGAAGAAATCGAGATGCGCGCCAACCTGCTTGAGCAGGCTGCCGCCTCGGATTCGCCGTTCCGCGCACTGCGCGGGCTGATAGCCGGGCTGCCCGGGACCGTGGAACACATAGAGGTGGCCGCCTGATGCCCGATACTGCCGTCCGCCAGGACTTCTACGCGGAATTCACCGAACGCAATCGCGGATTCATCTCCGAGGCGGCTCAGGACGAGTTGTCCCGGGCCAAGATTCTGATTGCCGGATGCGGCTCGACCGGCGGTGCCGCGGTGGAACCCCTCGCCCGTATCGGCGTCCAGGATTTCGTCCTGGTCGACGTCGGGGAGTTCGAACTCAACAATCTCAACCGGCAGCACGCCGCGTACGACGACATCGGGCGGCACAAGGCGGACGTCGCCGCCGGACGCGTCACCGCGATCAATCCGCACGCCGTTGTGGACGTGGTGGCCGAGGGCGTCACGCGGGAGAACGCCAGGAAGCTGGTCGAGGACTGCGCGGTGGTCATCGACGGGGTGGACGTCACCGAGAGGTCGGGCTGGCGGGCCAAGTACCTGCTGCACGAGGCCGCGGCCGAGGCGCGCCGTCCGGTGCTGACCGGATACGACATGGCCGGCACTCAGTACATCCGGTTCTACGACTACCGTCGCGGCGGGTCCCGGCCGTTCGACGGCCGGATCAGCACCGAGGACATCGAGCGGGCGGGGATCTGGTCGCTGCTCTACCGGGCCATCCCCACCCGCTACATTCCGCTGGAGATGATCCGCAACGCCCGCGAGCACCTGGGCGAGGAGGGGTACAGCGTGCCCCAACTCGTCTACGCCTCGCTGTTGTTCGGGGCGCTCAGCACCCGGATGACGGCGCAGATCCTGGCCGGCGAGCCGGTGCGCCGGGACGTCGCGGTCAACGTCCACGGCGTCACACGGACCCGCCCCGCGAACTGGCGGATCGGGTTGCAGTGGCCCGTGGAGCTGGTCGGGGGCCTGCGCAAGCTGGCGGCTTCGCGGAAGTAGCCCACCCTCCGGCGGGTCCGGGGCCCGCTCGCGGAGTCCCTTCCCGGTGAGGCTTGTCCGGGGTGTTGCGGGTGGTCGGTACACCGTCCCGCAACACCCCGACCCGCGCTACGAAGCCTCCTTGACCAGGCCGGCCAGCATGTATCCGGCGACCAGCGTGGCATCCCGCCCGGCCGTTTCGTGGTCCTCCGCGAAGGCCAGCGTGGTCGCTGCCTCGCACAGCGTCCCGAAGATCATCGTGGCCGCCATGTCACGTGACACCGGCTGGAGTTCGTCGCGCTCCGCCAGTTGGTCGAGCAGTCCCAGCACCAGCGGAAGGGCGAGTTCGTCGTCGATCTCCCGGCAGCGGCGCACGCCGAGAACGCCGGCCGACTGCCGCAACAGTGACCGCTTGCGCGCGTCGGCGACATAGCTGCTCAGAAAGCTCTGGACGGCCGTCGCGGCGACCTGCCACGGCGACCGGTCCGTCTCGTCGGACACTGCCAGAGCCTCGTCCACCTGTGCCAGCACTTCCTGCTGGCTGATCCGGAAGACCTGATCGAAGATGGCGCGTTTGTCCTGGAAGTGGTGGTAGACGGCGCCCTTGCTCACGCGGGCCGCGCCCGCGATGTCGTCGACGGACGTGACGTCGAAGCCCTTCTCGGTGAACAGATCCGCGGCCGACTCGACCAACGCGGCACGGGTGAGGGCCGCGTACTCCTCACGCCTTGACTTGACTGTCATATTGCCTCCCAGGATACTGACCGACCGTCAGTCATTGCCATACTCTGAGTCGGTAAACGTCTCTGAGTCGGTTCATGACTCCGAGTTCCGTCATTATCCAGTCTGCCGCCGCACAACTCCACTACTAGGAGCCGCGACATGTCCGCGCCCCCCACCGCCTCGCCACCGGCCCCCGATCTCGCCTCGCGCGCCTCCCGATGGATGCGGAAGGCCCGATGGCCGCTGCTCGCGGTATGGCTCGTCGCCCTCGCGGTGAGCGGGATCGGCGCCTCCTCCATCGCCAACACCCTCAGCGGAGGCGGCTGGTTCGCCCCGGGAGCCGACTCGACCGCGGCGGCGCACCAACTGGAGCAGGGATTCAAAGGGCGCGGTCAGACCACCGTCACCCTCGTCGTCCACGACCAGCGGTTCACCTCGGGTGACGCGCGGTTCGAACGACGGGTCAAGGACGTCGCCCAGGAGGTGACCGAGGACCGCACGCTGAAGGTCAGCGACAGCTACGGCTGGGTCACCCTGGGCGAGAAAAACAGGTCCTCCTTCCTCGGTGACGACCGGCGTACGGCGACCACCCAGCTGGCACTCGACCTGGACGACGGAGCCGCGCGCCGTGAACTCCCCGTCGTACAGCAGGATCTGACGGACCGCTTCTCGGACCAGGGCCTGGAAGTCTCCCTGGTGAGCCCTTCCTCCTTCTGGGGTGAGATCAACAACCTCAGCCAGAAGGGCCTGGCCAAGGCCGAGTTGATCACAATGCCGCTGATCATCCTGATTCTGCTGCTGCTCTTCCGCAGCGTCACCGCCGCCCTCGTCTCCCTCGCGGTCGGCGTCTCCGCCATCGTCTTCACGCTGGGGCTGCTCTCCCCGGTCTCCCAGCAGTACGAGCTGTCGGTCTTCGTGGAGAACGCGGCCACCATGCTGGGACTGGGCGTCGGAGTGGACTACTCACTCTTCATGGTCACCCGGTTCAAGGAGCAACTGGCCAAGGGGGAGAGCGTCGACGACGCCGTCGCCGCGACCCTGCGGACCTCCGGGCACACCGTCATCGCCTCGGGCGCGACCATCGTCCTGGCCATGTGCACGCTGTTCCTGATCGACCTCAATGTGATCTTCTCGCTCGCGCTCGGCGCCGTCGTGGTCGTCGCCTTCTCCGTCCTCGCGGCCGTGCTCTTCCTCCCCGTACTGCTGCACTTCCTGGGGCACCGGATCAACGCGGGCCGTATCCGCCTGCCCCGGAGCCTGCGCGAGCGGCTGAGCCCGCAGGGCGAGCAGGACCGGCCCGAGGAGTCGCGCCCCTGGTACCGGGTGGCGCTCAAGGTCATGGCACGCCCGGTGACGTTCCTGGCGATCGGCAGTGTGGTCCTGCTCGCGCTGGCGGCGCCGGCGGCGGGGCTGCGCACCTTCTCCCCGGACGCCCGGATCCTGCCCGATTCCTCGCCCGTCCGGGTCGGTTACGACCACGTACAGGGCGCCTTCGGTGTCGGCACCACCTCGCCCATGCAGGTCGTCGTCACCACGTCGAAGCCGCTGGACACCCTGGAGTCGTCGGACGAGCTGACGCGTCTCAACGACCGGCTCGCGAAACTCCCGGACGTCGAGCGGGTCGACTCCGCCCTGCCGGTGCTGAAGTCCGCCTCGCCGCAGGACCCGTTCGCCGTGTTGTCCGGCACCGCCATCAAGGGCCTGCCCGGCGACGCCCAGGACACGGTCCGCCACTTCGTCGCCGACGACAACCGCAGCGTCGTCTTCGAGGTCATCCCCGACAGCCGGGCCTCCAGCGACTCCGCGCGTGAACTCCTGGACCGCGTACAGAAGGAGGCCGACGCGCTTCCGGCCTCGATGAGCGCCGTCATCGGCGGCGAGACGGCCGAGGGTATCGACGCGAACGGAGTCATCCAGGACGGGCTGCCGTACGTCATCCTGATCATGCTCATCGCGGTCTACGTGGTGCTGCTCGTGACCTTCAGGTCGCTGCTGCTGCCGTTGAAGGCGATCGCCATGAACCTGCTGTCGATCGGCGCGACCTACGGCGTGCTCGTCCTGGTGTTCCAGAACGGCCTGGGCACCGACCTGTTGAACTTCGAGCAGACCAACTATCTGCAGAACTTCGTACCGGTGCTGCTGCTCGCGCTGCTGTTCAGCCTCAGTACGGACTACGAGGTCTTCCTCCTGGACCGGGTGCGCGAGGAGTACGTGGCGACCGGGGACAACACCATCTCCGTGGCACGCGGCCTCGCGCGCACCGCGCCGATGATCTCGGGTGCGGCCCTGCTGATGGTCGCGGTCTTCGGGGCCTTCGGCTTCTCCGGCATCGTGCCCATTCAGCAGCTGGGCTTCGGTATGGCCATCGCCATTTTGCTGGACGCGACCCTCGTACGGCTCCTGCTGGTGCCCGCGGCCATGCGGCTGATGGGCAGCTGGAACTGGTGGATGCCCGGCCGCTCGTCCCGGCCGTCCCACCCCGATGAGCCGGTGGCGAAGGACACGGAGGAAGAGGCGAACGTCCTGGCGCGGCGCTGATGACGGTTGTTCTGTGACGGGTGCTCTGTGACCGGTGGCCTGTGAGCGGTGCGCCGAGGAACAGCGTGTACGGGAACGACCAGGACAGAGAGGTCGGAGATGGTTCTACTTGTCGTCGTGTTCCTGCTGATGGGGATCCTGGTGGGTGCGGTCGCCCATCTGCCCGTCCCTGTCAGCCTGTTCGCCGGCACCGTCATCGGCGGTTGGCTGACCGCCTTCCTCCTGCGGGAGCGCCGTACCAAGCGCCGGGAGGAGGAGCCGCGTGCGGCCGACCACCTCCGTCACGGCTGAACGGACCACAGCTGTCAAGGACGCCGACGGCATGGCGGTGGCCTCGTTCATGCTCGGGCTGACCGGCCTGTTGGTGGCGAACCTGCTGCTCGGGCCGACCGCTGTCGTGCTGGCCTCCCTCGCCCTGTGGCGCGGGACCGCACGCCGGGGCCGCGCCTGGGCGGGCCTCGGGCTCGGGGTCGCCGACCTCGTCGTCCTCGCGGTCCTGGTCACCCTCGACGGCACCCCGTCCTGGAGCATGTAGCAGAACACCGACCACGACTGACAGGACTGAACGCGACGGCCCGCCGGAGAACCCGGCGGGCCGTCGCGTTCGTTCGTATCGGTCGCGCAGGAGACGGACGGGCGACAGGACAGGACCCAGTCCGCACACTCGCCGATTTGACGAATGCCCTTGCCGGGGCGGCAAATGGAGAGATGGCAGACGATGACGATTTCGCGAGAGTGCTGACCTCGGTGGGCCCGCGCCTGCGTGCGCTGCGGCAGGCCAAGGGCACCACGCTGTCCCAGCTGAGTGAAGCGACCGGTATCTCCCTCAGTACGCTCTCGCGCCTGGAGTCGGGGCAGCGCAAACCGACCCTGGAACTCCTCCTGCCCCTGGCGAAGGCGCACGGCGTACAACTGGACGAGTTGGTGGACGCCCCGACGACCGGAGACCCGCGTGTCCACCCGCGCCCCTTCACCCGGTTCGGCCAGGTCTTCGTCCCGCTGACCCGTCACCTCGGCGGACTGCACGCCTACAAGCAGATCCTGCCCGCCGGGCACGGCTGTGGCGAGCGGCCCACGCAACAGACGCACGAAGGGTACGAGTGGCTGTACGTCCTGTCCGGCCGCCTGCGACTGCTCCTGGGGGAGCACGACCTTGTCCTGACCGCGGGGGAGGTGGCCGAGTTCGACACCCGCACACCTCACGCGTTCGCCAACCCCGGACCGCACCCCGTCGAGTTCCTCAGCCTGTTCGGAGCGCAGGGCGAGCGGATGCACGTACGCGCCAAGCCCACCAGCACGTGACACCCACGGGCCCGGCAGCCGTAGCAGCGCCACCGCGGCCGATGCTCCTCGTCGGCCTCAGCGTTCCCCCGCTTCGGAGAGCCACGCGTACGCGGCCCCCGCAGTGAACTCGCGCTGGCCGCCCGCGAAGAGCAGCCCCGCCGTGCCGAACGCCGGGTCGGAGGCCGTTTCCGGGACGTAGGGAATCGCGATGCATCGCATCCCGGCGGAGTGCGCCGCCACCGCACCGGGGGCGGCGTCCTCCAGCACGACACAGTCGGCGGGTCCGGCACCCAGCCGACGTGCCGCCTCCAGGAACACATCCGGCTCCGGCTTGCCGTGGGCGACCTCCTCCGCCGAGACGGTGACCGGGAAATACGCGTCCAGGCCGGTGACACCCAGCGCCGCGTCGATGGCCTCGCGGGACGAACCGGACGCCACGGCCATCCGGGCGCCCTCGGTGTGCAGCCGCTCCACGAACTCCCGCATCTGCGGGAACACCTCCGTCGAGGCGCGTACCCGCTCCAGATAGAGCCGGTTCTTCTCGGTCAGCAGCGTGTCGAGCGAGGCCTCGATCCCGTATTCCTCGCGCAGTGTCTCCAGCGTCTCCCGGGTGCCGATCCCGATGAAACGGCTGTGCTGCTCCCAGCTGAAGTCGTGCACCCCGTACCGGGACAGGAGCCGGCGCCCGGCCTCGTAGTAGTTCGGTTCACTGTCGACGAGTGTTCCGTCGAGGTCGAAGATGACCGCGGGGATCGCCGGAACCGGCGCGACGGTTGAGATGTACGAAGTGCTCATGCGTCCCAGCATGCCAAGTCAGCGCTACGCGTCGGTGGGCCGAGCCGGTTCGGCCGCCCGGCCCACCGACTCGACCAGCGGCAGCAGCCGGTGCGGCACCCGCTCGCGCAGCGCCATCTCCGTACGGGTACGGACCACGCCCGGCATCCGGATCAGCCGCTGGACCACATCCTCCAGATGACCGTTGTCGCGCGCCACGACCCGGGTGAGCAGGTCCCCGCTGCCGGTGATCGAGAACGCCTCGATGATCTCGGGGATCGCGGCGAGGGCGTCACCGACCTCGTCCAAATGCCCCTGCGTGACCTCGATGTGGACGAAGGCGAGTACGGGGTGGCCGAGGGCGGCGGGGGAGAGGTGCGGCCCGGTTCCGGTGATCACCCCGTCCCGCTCCAGCCGGTCGAGACGGGCCTGGAGGGTGCCCCGGGCGACACCGAGGATCCGGGCGTACTCCCGCACGCTCGTGCGCGGCTGCTCGATGAGGAGCCGCAGGATGCGAGTGTCGAGCGTGTCCACGGTCATGGTCCGTTGGCCTCCTGATGTCCGTACGTCACCGGCGAGGACTGTACCAATGGCCCTGTGGCGACGGATCAGCTCGAGCCACTGTCCCGCGCACGCGTGGGGGCGCGCCGCCGCCCCACCCGTACGCGCGGGCCTCTTACCCTGAAATGACGTGCGTGCTCTGAAACGACGTGCGTGACGTGCCACCAGGACCACTGTCGTCTGTCGTCAAGGGAGATGCGCATGCTCAGCAAGCAGGAAGCCGCCGAAGCCGTACGTCAGGCCAAGGTGAAGACCGGCGTCACATGGGCCCAACTGGCCGATGCCGTCGGCAAGCCGTTGGCCTGGACCACCGCAGCGCTGCTCGGCCAGCACCCGATGGGCAAGGACGAGGCGGACACCGCGGCGGCGCTGCTCGAACTCGGCGACGACGCCGCCCTTGCTTTCCGACTCCAGCCGACCCGCGGAGCCCTGGACGCCGCCGTTCCCGTGGATCCCACGATCTACCGGCTCTACGAGGTCGTCCAGGTCTACGGGCCGACCATCAAGGAGCTGATCCACGAACAGTGCGGCGACGGCATCATGAGCGCGATCAACTTCCGCCTCGACGTCCGGCGTGTTCCCGACCCCGCGGGCGACCGGGTCGTCATCACCCTCGACGGGAAGTACCTGCCGTACCAGTGGTAGCGAGCGCCCCGGGGCGCCCCTCCGGCAGCTGCAGGTGCGGCTGTCGCCTGTTTCCGCATGCACGAACGTTCCGCATGCACGACCCTGATGGTCGATTTGGGTTCGCGAGTACGATGTGATCTCGCTGTTCCGGGTGGCATCTGCGGATCTGGAGGGGGTCGGCCGTGGCTGTTCTGGTGGTGCAGCACGTGGCGGAGGAGGGGCCGTACGAGATCGGTTCGGCCCTGAGGGCCGCCGGACTCGCCCAACGGGTGTGCCGGGTATGGGAAGGCGACCCGCTTCCGGAGGACCTGAACGGAGCCGAGGCGCTGGTGGTGCTGGGCGGGCCGATGTCCGAGCACAGCGACGACGGTTTCCCCACTCGCACGGCGGAGCTGGGCCTGCTGCGCGCGGCGCTGGAGGCCCAAGTGCCGGTGCTCGGCGTGTGCCTGGGCGCGCGGCTGCTGGCGGTGGCGGCGGGTGGAACGGCCCGGCCCGGCAACGGAATCGAGGTGGGGTGGGGGCCCGTGCGCGGGGAATCCGCCGCCGGTGACCCGCTGTTCGCCGGGCTCCCGGAGCAGCCGAGGGTGCTGCACGGGCACGGCGACACCCTGGATCTCCCCGCCGGGGCGGCGAGGTCGGCCGCCCGCGACCGCTCTCCGGTGCGGGCGTTCCGGGTGGGCGCGGCAGCGTGGGGACTCCAGTTCCACGTGGAGACCGACGCCGCCGCGGTCGACACCTTCGCGACGGCATTCCCCGAGGAAGCTGCTGTCGCGCCGGGCCTGTGCGAGGACGCGCTCGCGGAACCGGCGGTCCTCGCGCCGTACCGGGACGGGGTGTTGGTGCGGTTCGCCGCGCTGGCGGCGGCTCGAGCCGGCTACACGTCGACCCGTACGTTCTTCACGCCGAGGGCCCGGACCTGGGAGGAGCGCTTCGCGGGCGACGGCCCCGTCTACGCGGCCGCTGTCGCCCGGATGGGGCTCGGCGCGGGACAGACGGTGCTCGACCTGGGATGCGGCACCGGCAGGGCGCTGCCCGCGCTGCGGGCGGGGGTCGCGGACAACGGGGCGGTCCTCGCCGTGGACGTCACTCCGGCGATGCTCGCCGCCGCCGCCGGGTACGGCCGCGCGGACCTCGCGGTGTTGCTGCTCGCCGACGCCTGCCACCTGCCTCTGCCCTCCGGCACCGTGGACGGCATCTTCAGCGCCGGACTGCTCAACCACATCCCCGAACCGGCCCCCGCACTGAGGGAATGGGCCCGGGTGACCGCTCCGGGCGGCACCCTCCTGCTCTTCCACCCCTCGGGCCGTGTCGAACGCGCCGCCCGGCACGGCCGCCCCCTGGACCCCGACGACCCGCTGGCCGAGACCAACCTGCGGCCCGCGCTGGAGGCGGCCGGCTGGCGGCTGGCCCGTTACGAGGACGCGCATCACCACTTCCTGGCCCGTGCCGTACGCGTCGGCTGATCCCGCACGGGACGTCGCCGTGAGGCAATCGAACGACGGAGTCCGGTGCGAAAGGTCGTATGCGGCTCGGGCGCGGGCAAGGCATGGCCGTTGGCCTACCAGTGGCCATGAACAGGATGCCTGGATGTGCCAATGGTGCAGTCGATCGCTGGGCTGTTGAGCCAGTGGGGTCAAAGATGGTTCTCTGTGCGGTATCCAGGTACTCAGGGCGCCGCGCAGCGCCGGCCGGCGACGAAGCCGGATCCGGTCCGCGGTGCCTTCGTCGTCCTGCTCGCCGCCACCGGACAGGCCCTGCCCCCGGACGGTCGCAGGAGCGGCGGGCACCACTGCGAGGGGGGCGGCAAACCGCCGTGAAGAGAATGTTCGTGGCTCCGGACCCGGGGCGTCTGAGGCTGCGGAACGCGACCCGCGCCGTCATGGGCATCGCCCTGGCTGTCGCCGCCGCCGAGCTGTGCGGGTTCTCGCTCGTCGCGTCGATCACCGGAGGGCTCGCGGCGCTGGTCGCTCTCTTCACCGTCACCGACGCGACCGTCCGTGCCCAGCGGATCACCACCGCGCTGTTTCCCGTCGCGGGATTCCCCGTGCTGGCGCTCGCCACCACCCTGCACGGCGTCACCCTGGCCCGCGACGCCGCGTTCCTGACGGTCGTCTTCTGCGGGGTCTACGCACGCCGTTGGGGCCCACGCGGCAACGCCCTCGGGATCTTCGCCTTCATGAGCTTCTTCATGACGCAGTTCCTGCACGCCGTCCCCGCCCAACTGCCCGAGCTGTACGCCTCGGTGAGCCTCGCTCTCCTCGTGGCCGGCGCTGTGCGCTTCGTGATCTGGCCCATCGAGCGGCGTAACCCTCCCGTCGCGCCGCCGCCGGGCCTGCCCGGCGGCGGCCTGGCCCGGCCGACGACCCGGCAGGCCTTTCAGGCCACCGCCGCCTGTCTCGCCGCGCTGTCGATCGGACAGGTGCTCTCCGAAGACCGCTGGTACTGGGCCGTCGGCACCGTCTGGTGGATCTTCGTCAACACGACGTCCCGCGGCGAGACGCTGATCCGTGGATTCCGCCGTGTCCTCGGCACCGTGACCGGCATCGCCGTCGGGTTGCTGGTCGCCATCCCCTTGCACGGCGCGCCCGTGCCAACGGCGGCCCTGGTCGCCCTGTGCGTCTTCGCGATCTTCTACACAGCCGCGGTCTCCTACTCCTGGATGGTGCTGGCGGTGACGGTCATGGCCGGCCTGCTCTACGGTCTGCTGGGCGTCCTGGACCCGGCCCTGCTCGTGCTCCGCCTCGCGGAGACGGGCGCCGGCACGGTGTGCGCCGCACTGGCCGTACTCCTCGTGCTGCCCGTCACCACACATGCCACAACGGACGCGTGGATCCAGCGTGCGCTGCGCTGTGTGCACGTCTGCACCGCCGAGGCCGCCGCGCGGCTCGACGGTTCCCCGGACGCGGACCCCGCCCGCCACATCGCGGAGCTGGAACGGCTGCTCGGCCGGGTCCGGCTCTCGCTCGCCCCGCTGGTGCACCCGCTCAGCCCGATGAGGGCCCGGAAGGCGCGGGCCCGCCAGGTGCTCGCGCTGCTCGACGACTGCGCCCGCGAGGTCCACGGTCTCGCCGCCCTCGCCGCCCGCGCCGCCGTCCCGGACGTCACGTACGAAGCACGACTGGCCGTCGTCTGCGGACGGGTCGAGACTGCCGTGGAAGCGCTCACGAGGCCGGACGGCGGGCCCGGGACGAAGGTCCCCGACATCGTGGCGCGGCCTGCCGGCGCCGAGCCCGCGCTGGCTCATCTCCACGGCTTGGAGCGAGCACTGGCGGACCTCGCCGCCCCCTTGCGCGGCTCGCCGCGCCCGGCACTCACCGGAGCCTGACCGGCGTATCGGTCAGACGGCGGACCAGCCGTTGTCGACGGGCAGGATGGCCCCGTTGATGTTCGCCGCGGCGTCCGAGGCCAGGAAGAGGATGGCGGCTGCCTGCTCCTCGGCGGCTGCCACGTTGCCGGCGAGTCCGAGATAGGGACGGAGCGCGCCAGGACCGTGCGCCTCCGCCCGCGCGTCGACCTGGATGGCGGTCGCGGTGGCGCCGGGGGCTATGGCATTGGTGCGGATTCCCTCGTTCCGGTACATCACGGCGAGGGACTTCGTGAGGCCCGCGACGCCGTGCTTGGCGGCGGTGTACGCGGCACCGGCCGCGCTGCCGCGCAGACTCGACTCGGACGCGGTGAAGACGATCGCGCCCTTGCCGGCGGCCAGCATGTGCGGCAGGGCGGCCCGGGTCAGCAGGAAGGGTGCCGTCAGATTGACCTGAATGACGCGGTGCCACTCGGCGTCGTCGGTGTCCGCGAGGGCCGACATGCGGTCCATGATGCCGGCGTTGTTCACCAGGACATCCAGGCCACCGAAGGCATCCACGGCCGTGGCGACGACCTGGTCGACCACCTGCTGGTCGCTGAGATCACCGACGACCGCACGGGCGATGCCTCCGTCGGCCTCAATGGCCGTGACGACCTGTTCGGCGTTTTCCTTGTGCAGATCCGCGACCAGTACCTTCGCGCCCTCCTGGGCGAATCGCAGGGCCGTGGCCCTGCCGATGCCCGATCCCGCTCCGGTGACGATGACGCTGTGTCCCTGAAGACCGGTACTGCTCATGGGGCACTCCCTGTGCTCGGCGGGGCCGCATCGGCCCGGGGTCGTCCCGGTCCGCGCGCCCGCGGGTGTCGTTGAGGTGCCGGCCTCGGCGGCCGACCGTCCGGTCCTGGCCGCGGAGACGGCGGACAGCGGACTGCTTGAGTCAGGCAAGCATGTCTGTATTGCTTGAGTCAAGCAAGTTGCTGATAGGGTGGCTGGTATGTCTACACCGCAGTCAGCAGCCGGCTCCGTCTCGACGGACGTGGCCGAGATCGAGCGTGCCCTCAGTCGTGTCGCCTATCTGACCGGCCGGGTCCGGCAGCACGATCGCCTCATGGCCCTGGCCGGAGTGCCGCTGGACCGTGCCGCCGTGGCGCTCCTGCGGCAGATCGCCGATTCGGAGTCCCTGCGTCTCGGCGAGCTGGCGGCCCAGCTGGCCGTGGAGGCATCGCATGTCACCCGGCAGGTGCAGCAGTTGCAGAAGGCCGGATACGTGACCCGTGTCCCGGATCCGGATGACCGCCGAGCGCAGCGCATCGAGCTCACACCGTTCGGCCGGGACGCTGTCGACCGTATCCGGGAGGCGAGCTGCCGGGGGATGGAGATGGCCTTGGCGGAGTGGTCGCCGCAGGAGTTGGAGCGACTGGCCACGCTGTTCCATCGGATGGTCGACGACTTCCTCGCCTACGCCGAGGAGAGCCCCGAACAAGGCGATACCGGTGTATCGCGCCCCGTCTGAGCGTAAAAGCGGTGCTGCTTACGGGAGTTGCCCCGGATGCGTGATCTTCCGTATTGACAGGTGAAGTTCTGGTGTCTGTAATGAACCCGGTGTCGCGTGACGCCGGCCAAAGAGCAGTGGGCCGGTCGGCGATCGGGCGAACACCCTTCAGTCAAGGGGTCCGTCATGAGTTCATACTCCGCGCCCTGCACATGACGTAACGCAGTCGCACAGCGTCTTCTCTCTCCCCTCCCGCGTATCCCGGCACCGTCACCTGTGCCGAGCCCGACGGTTCCTTACGGCGGCACGTTCAACGGCCGTGTGGTACCCGTCCGCGACGCGCGCCCGGCGAGAGGCTGTGCGGTCACTCCGACCTGCACACGTCATCACCAGTCATCACCGCAGTCACTGCGGATTTCACTCGCATCCTCCGGAGACACAGAACCGAATGCCCACATCCTTCAATGAATCGGTCATCGAGGAGTTCCGCACCAACGAGGGGAAGGTCGGCGGCCCCTTCGAAGGCGGGAATCTGCTCCTGCTGACGACCACCGGCGTGAAGTCGGGGACCGAGCAGACCGTTCCTCTCGGTTACGTCCGTCACGGCGACTCACTCCTGCTCGTCGGGTCCAACCTCGGTGCCCCGCATCACCCTCAGTGGTTTCTCAACGTGCTCGCCCACCCCGTGGTACGGGTGGAGATCGGCACCCGTACCTTCCAGGCCCTCGCGGTGCCCGCCGAGGGAGACCGGCGCGAGGAACTGTTCGCGCATGTCGTACGAGTGACGCCCGGATACGGCGACTACCAGGCCATGACCGCCCGGACCCTGCCCGTCGTGGTGCTGGAGCGCGCCGAGCCCGACGGCTGGGAGGGCCCTCGCGAGATCACTACCCTCGCCGGAAAACTCATCGAGGTCCATACCTGGCTGCGCCGCCAGTTGCGTCAGGTGAAGGCGGAGACCGACGCCCACTGCGCCGCACGCGCCGCCCACCAGGGCCCCGGTGAGCCACCTGCCCCGAGCCTCGGGCTGCAGATCCGGCAGCGATGCCTGGCGTTCTGTCAGGCTCTCGATTTCCACCACACCAGCGAGGACGCGCACCTGTTCCCCGGCATCGCCCGCCACCACCCCCACCTGGCCGACACCTTCGGCCGGCTCCGCGACGAACACCGCACGGTCGCACGCATCCAGAGCGAGTTGGTGGCCCTGCTGGCCGGTATCGACATCGCCGACCCCCGGCGCTTCCGCACCGAGCTGGAAGAGATGTCGGCCGAGCTGAATGCGCATCTCGACTACGAGGAGGAGTCGATTCTTCCCCTCCTGGCCGAGGTTCCATGGCCGCCGGTTCCTCCCGCGAACACGGCTGAGGACAGCGAAGCCGGAAAGGTCTGACAGAGGCCCGCACGGACGGTGACGGTCCGGATCTCCGGGGCGTCACCGCCCTGCGGCCCACCCCACTGCCCTCCGGCCTGCCATTGTGCCCCGAGCGACGGAATCCGGCCCGGACCGGAACCCATTCACTGGAAGGTTGTCCCATGCGCGTACGCGTCAAGGCTTTCGATCACCTGGTACTCAACGTGCGCGATGTCGAGCGCGCCCTGGACTTCTACTGCGGACCACTCGGTCTGGAGCCGGTCCGGGTGGACGAGTGGCGGGCTGGTGAGGTGCCGTTCCCGTCGGTGCGGGTCAGCCCGACCACGATCATCGATTTGCTCAGCCGCCCGCGCGCCGAGTCGAACGTGGACCACATCTGCCTGGTGGTCGAGCCGCTGGACTGGCGGCAGATCATCGCCTCGGGCACCTTCACCGTGCTGGAGGGCCCGGTCGGCCGCTTCGGTGCCCGAGGCGAGGCGCAGTCGATCTACGTACGGGATCCGGATGGCAACACCGTCGAACTGCGCTGGTATCCGCAGGACGCGGCGGAGTGAACTCCGCGTGGTGCGATCACCAGCTCACGGGCAGCTCACGCAGCCCGCTGAAGAACTCCTTCGACCGCCACCGCAGTTCTTCCACCGGAACGGCGAGGCGCAACTCCGGCATGCGGGTCATCACCTGCTCCAGAGCCACTTGGAGTTCCAGCCGGGCGAGGTGCGCGCCGAGGCAGTAGTGGATTCCGTGCCCGAAGCTGACGTGTTGCGCGGTCACGGGGCGGTCGAGGACGAGCCGGTCCGGGTCGGGAAAGACATCGGGGTCCCGGTTGGCGGCCGCCTGGGAGATGACGACCGGTTCGCCCGCGCGGACGAGCACCCCGCCGAGTTCGATGTCCTCCATGGCGTACCGGGGCAGGGTCAGCCCGTTGAGCAGCGGTACGTACCGCAGGAGTTCCTCGACGGCCTTCGGCACCAGGCCGGGTTGGGCGCGCAGCCGGGCCAGCAGGTCTTCGTCGCCCTCGGCGGGAAGGAGCAGCAGGGAGAAGAAGTTGGCGATCTGGTTGGTGGTGGTCACGAACCCGCCGACGAGCAGCTCGTTGAGGACACCCGTCAGCTCTTCCTCGGTGATGGTCTTGTCCCGGTCGCAGGCCTGGACGAGGATGGTGAGCAGATCGTCGGCCGGCTCCCGGCGCCGGGCCTCCACCCAACTGCCCATCAGGGCGAAGAACTCGGCGGCCTGCCGCTGGATCGCCTGGGGCGGCGCACTGCCCGAACAGACCGTGTCCGCCCAGTCCCGCACATGGCGGTGGTCGGCGTAGGGCACACCGACCAGCTCGCAGATCAGTGTCATGGGCAGGGGGAAGGCGAAGTTCTCGACCAGGTCGGCTGGCGGCCCGGTCTCCATCATCCGGTCGAGCAACTCGTCGGCGATCGCGCGGATACGGTCACGCAGCAGCTCGATACGGCGAGCGGTGAACTCCTTGCTCAGCAGGGAGCGCATCCGCGTGTGGTCGGGGGCGTCGATGGAGATGAGGCCCCCGCCTCCCGTACGCGGCATCGGACTGATCCGGGGCTGGTCGCGGCGGACGGCCTCGGCGAGGCTGAAGCGGGTGTCGGACAGGACGCTGCGGACGTCCTCATGACGGGTGGCGAGCCAGGCGTCCTCGCCGTAAGGGAGACGCACCCGGGCGAGGGGCTGGTCCCGCAAGGGGCGGTAGTCGGGGTGGAGCCCGAGGCCCTCGGTGGTCCAGAAGGGGTACGCGAGGGGCTCTGGTTGCTGCGCGGAGTCGTGTTCCTGCTGGAGAGACACAGGGGTTTCCGCCTTTCCTGGTTCGGGCCTTCGTAAGGGGCGGCGCTGGTCAGGGGTGGTCGGTTCCGGCCGACAGCGATCGGCGGTCGGCAGTCGGCGGTCAGCGGGGGAGACGCGCGTGCTCCGGGACGTGCAGCTCCTCCCGGCCGCGCGGGACGGGCTGTGGGCCCACGGGCACGAGGACATGGGTCGGCGGGGGCGCCGTGTCGTCGACCGAGGCGGTGAAATCGCGCCCGTCGTCCCGGCAGATGAACTGCATCACCTGCCGTCCGGCGCCCGCCGCCCTGATGAGACCGCCGGTGGTGGCCCACACGCCGGAGAGGTAGAAGTTCGACAGACCGGGCAGAACCGGGCCGTTCTTCTTGACGAGTTCCTCCATCGTCTCGCCGCTCTCGACGAAGGGCTGCCAGCCGAGGAAGGTGCCCTCGTAGTTTCCGGTGTAGCGGATCTGCGTGAGCGGAGTGCAGGTGTCCCGTACGGCGATGGAGTCCTTCAGGCCCGGGTAGCGCTCGTCCAGGAAGGCGACGATCGTGTCCCGCACCCGGCGCTTGGCCATGGAGTAGGCGCGGCCACGCCGAACGGGAAGGGTGTGCAGCTCCTCGCCCCTGCGGAAACGGCTGAACTGCTCGGGCCCCTCGCTCAGTTCGCGCCAGGGCTCCGTGTCGGAGAAATACGTGGCGTAGATGACCGTCGTGTCGTCCGGTGACAGCTCGGGGTAATACCGGCTGCGGAACTGGACGTTGAGACTCGGATGGCGCATGCCCGTCAGCCGGGAGGCCGTGGCCTCGTCCAGGAGATGCGTGGTGGTCGGCTCGCCCTCGGGGAACGGCCGCCGCAGGCCGAGGAACAGACTGACATAGCCGGGGAACACCATTCCCGGCTCCTTGATGGTCTCCTCGAAGAGCTGCCGCCAGTCGTCGTCCATATAGCGGCCGTCGAGGAACTTCATCAGGGTGGTGGGCCCGTCGCAGGCCGAGACGATGATATCGGCGTGGTACTCACGCCCGTCGGTGAGCCGCACGCCCACCGCGCGGTCGTTCTCGACCAGGATCTTCTCGACCTTCGCGTTGTATGTGATCTCGCCGCCGAGCCGTTCGTACCGGTCCGCGATGGAGCGGGCGAGGCCGAGCGACCCGCCTTCCGGCACCCCGGCCGAGAGGTTCGCCTGAGCCGCCATCTGGAAGTAGAACGGCAGGACGGGGAACGCGGGATGCTTCTCGTACAGGATGTAGTTGAACGCCTCGACCAGCAGCGGATCCTTGAAACGCGCCGAGTACTCCGTCATCAGCGTCGACATCGACGTACGGAAGAGATTGAAGTACGGGACGAAGCCGGCCAGCATGCGCCAGCGCTCCCGGCGGCTCATCAGCGGAACGGGCTTGAGGAACGGATACGCCGGGAGGCAGGCGCGGAACTTGCGCAGGCCGGAGCAGAAAGCGCGGATCGGACGGGCGTCGGCCGGTGAGAGGGACAGCAGATGGGCTTCGAGCCGGTCCGGGTCGCAGTAGAAATAGACGGTCCGGCCGTCCTGGCCACGCACGATGTTGAAGACATCGAAATGGCGCATCTCCTTGCCCTGGAGCGCGCCCAGTTCGAGCCAGATCTGGTGCATCTCGTTGCCGGGGCCGTTGCCGAGCAGCCAGCTGATGCAGCAGTCGAACGTGAAATCGCCCCGGCCCCAGCCGGTGCAGCAGCCGCCGGGGATGTCATGCATCTCGAAGACCTGGCTGCGGTAGCCGTTCATCTGCGCGTAGCTGCCGGTGGACAGGCCGCCCAGGCCCCCACCGATGATGATCATGGATTTTCTGCCGGGATTGGCAGCAGGCATGGTGTGATCTCCTCGGGCCTTCATGATGTGGTCACCGGACCCTGCGCTGTTCGAGCTGCGGCAGGCGGCCCAGCTTTCCGGGATGCCAGGGGTCGGTTCCGCCGCTCTCCCACGCGCGGAATTCGAGGCCCAGTTCCTGGCAGATGTACTGCGTGACGAACCGCCCGCTCGCGGCCGTGCGGATCAGGCTGCCGCCGCCGAACCACTGCCCGGCCATGGAGAAGCCCTCCAGGCCCGGGAGCCGCATCCGGTCCTTGTTGATCAGTCCCGTGATCACGTCGTCGGCGTCGGTGAACGACTTCCAGCCGAGGATGCTGCCCCCCTGGACACCGGTGTACCGCTCGGTGGTCGCGGGCGAGGCCACGTCGATCACCTCGATGGCCTCGCCGATACCGGGGTAGCGGCGCTCCAGGAAGGTACGGACGAAATCGGCGACGTCCTGCTTGCGCGTCCAGTACGCCTTGCGGTCGGTGCGCCGCAACTGCTTCCAGTAGCCGTAGTCGCTGAAGTACGTGCAGTGGATGACCGACTTGCCGGGCGGGGCGAAGCCGTCCGAGTAGCGGGAACGCAATTGCACGACAAGACTCTTCTGGAGCACGTGGGGCAGCGCGGCGTTGTCCTCCTCGGACAGCAGATAGGTGGTGCTGTGCCGCTCTTCGGGGTCCAGTTCGCCTTTCATGCCGACGAAGGCCGAGACGACCCCGGGATAGAGAAGCTCCGGGCGGTTCACCATCTCCTTGAAGAGCGTGTCGATCTTGGGGCTGGTGTACCGGCCGTCGAGCAGGCCGTTGATCGTGGTGGGGCCGTCGCAGGCGGAGACGATGTGGTCGGCGTAGTGCCGCTCCCCGCTGCGCAGTTCCACACCGACCGCGCGGTCGTTCTCGACCAGGACACGCTCCACCCGTGCGCGGTAGTCGACCTGTCCGCCCAGCGAGGTGTAGCGGTCCTCGACCGACCGGGCCAGCCCCAGTGAACCGCCCTGGGGGAAACCGGCGTTGAGGTGGTGGGCGCTGGCCATGTTGAACAGGTAGGGCAGCAGCGGGAAGACCTCGTGGTCCTGGAAGAAGATGAACGGGAACGCCCGGCGCAGCAGTGGGTCCTGGAACCGGCCGCAGAAACGCTCCATACGGGTCGCCGCCGTACGCCAGAAGAGAAGGAAGTCCGGCAGGATCGCGCGGAGCATGGCCAGCTTCTCCCGCGGCGTCTGCAGGGGCGGCGGCGTGAGGAACGGATAGAGGTTGGTGTCGATGAACCGCCTCAGGTCCCGGCAGAAGGCACGGATCGGCCGCGCGTCGGCGGGCGAGATCTCCAGCAGATGCCGCTCCAGCCGGTCGGGATCGTTGTAGAAGGTGACCGAGCGGCCGTTCTCGTCGGTGACGGTGTTGAACATCTCGAAGTTCGCGATGGTCTTGCCGTCGAGAGCGCCCAGTTCCCGCCATACGCGGCTGGCGTCGTTGCCCCGGCCGGTGCCGGTGAGCCACTCGATGCAGTAGTCGAAGACATAGTCCTGGCGGGACCATGCCGTACAGCAGCCTCCGGGCAGGACGTGCCGCTCGAAGATACGGGTCTCGGCGCCGCTCATCTGGGCGTAGCAGCCCGTGGACAGGCCGCCGATGCCGGCGCCGATGACGATGACACGGGGTTTGTCGCCCGGGGTCCGGTCGCGGGCGTGCCATACGGTCCTGGTGTCACGCGACATGGGTCTCGCCTCCGGAAAGGCCTGTGAGGCCGGTGATGCCGTCGATCTCGGTGAGGCCTTCGAGGGCCGCGAGGGCGAGCTTGGCGTTCTGCGAGAGGTACTTGTCGTCCAGCATCTCGGCGTGGGTACCGAAACCGCGGAGCAGTGCCGTACGACCGGTCGAGCTGCCGTGCCACGTGCCGCGCTGTCCCGCCGCGTAGAAGGCGGCCTTCCGCTCGTCGGAGATCACGCTGACGGTGCCGGCCACCGTGCCCACGTTGGGGGTGCGGCCGCAGTAGTCCAGATAATCCCTGGCCTGGGCGAGGGTCTCGGCGGCGACGCTCTCGGAGCCCGTGTGGCGGCGCAGATGGCCGCGCAGTTCGTGCTCGAACGCCTCGATGTGCTCGTCGGCGAGGGTATGGGCCTCCAGGATGCGGTACGAGTCCATGATCACCACGTGGGAGACCTCGCGGCCTCGTGCTTCCAGCTCCTTGGCGACCTCGAAGGCGAGGTTGCCGCCGAGGGAGTAGCCGAGGAGAAGGCAGGGACCGTCGGGCCGGAGCGACTCGACGAGGTCGGCGTAACGGATCACCTTGTCGCCGTCGAGGTGGTTGAAGGCGACCAACTCGTACTGCGGCAGGTGGGCGGCGAACCGGCGGTAGACCAGCCCGTGCCCGCCGGCCGGCGGGAAGCAGAACAAGGTCGGCCCCTGGTCGCCGTTGAAGGTCAGGTAGGGGCGGCTGCCGGAGATCTTGCCGCTGATGATGTCCTCGACCGTGCCGGCCATGCCGTGCAGTGTGGTGACCTTGAAGAGCAGGCCGACCGGGATGTCGACACTGAACTCGGCCTGGAGGCGGTGGATCAGCTCGATCAGCTTGATGGAGCTGCCGCCGGACTCGAAGAAGTCACCGCGCAGGCCCACGCGTTCCAGACCGAGCAGCGACTGCCAGTGGGCTGCCATGCGCTGTTCGTAGAGCGTGACCGGTGGTTCATGCACCTCCTCGGTCGACTCGGCCCGGGGCTCCGGCAGCGCTGCCACGTCGACCTTTCCGTTCGGCGTCACCGGCAGGGCGTCGAGCGCGGTGAAATGGGTCGGGATGAGGTACGTCGGGAGTTGGGCGGCGAGATGGCGGTGCAACGCGCGCGGGTCCAGGGTGGTCCCGGCGGCCGGGACGCAATAGGCGCACAGCACGGCATCGCCCCGGGCATCGGTGCGGACCGTGACGAAGGCCTGGGTGAGGCCGGGCCGCGACATCAGCACGGATTCGATCTCGCCGGGTTCGATGCGATGGCCGCGCACCTTGATCTGGGCGTCGGCGCGGCCGAGGAGATGCAGCCTGCCCCGCGAGTCCCGGCGGGCCAGATCACCGGTGCGGTACAGCCGCTCGGAGGTGGCACCCGGGCCCCGCCCCAGGGTCAGGGACATGAAGCGGCGCGCGGTCTGCTCGGGATCGCCCGCGTAGCCGAGCGCCACGCCCGCGCCGCCGGCCCACAGTTCGCCGACCACGCCGGGCGGTACCAGTTCGCCGTGGGCGTCGAGGATGTGCAGCGAGCAGTTCGGAAGGGGGGAGCCGATCGGGACCGTCTGGTGGGGATCGAGGTCGTCGGCGGGACCTTCGAAGCAGGCGCTGTCGATGGCCGCCTCGGTCAGACCGTACGAGTTGATGACGCGTGTGTGCGGGCCGCACAGGTGGCGCAGCCGCTCGTACTCCGCGACCTTCCAGGTGTCGGAACCGACGATCAGCAGCCGCATGAAGTCCAGCCGGTGACCGCCCAGTTCGCAGTGTGACATCAGGGCGCGGGCGACGGCGGGTACGAATTCGGCGCAGTCGACGCCTTCGGCCGTCATCGTGCTGTGGAGCCGTGCGGTGTTGAGCAGCAGATCGCGTCCGATCAGGACCAGTCGGCCGCCCGAGCACAGGGCGCGGACGAGGTCGCCGGTGAACACGTCGAACGAGACGCCGGCCATCTGAAGATGGACGCCGGGCTCCGCGTCGAGACCGTACTCCGCGCGCCAGGCGCCGTATACGGCGGCGAGAGCGCGGTGGCTGACACGTACGGCCTTGGGGCGGCCCGTCGATCCGGAGGTGTGGATCACATAGGCGGGCGCGTCCATGTCGAAGGCGGCGTCACTGTCGTCGCCGCTGCCGTCGGTCTCCGGCGCCGTGGAGTCGTCCGCGGCGAGGACACCATCCGCGACATCATCCAGGACATCGGTCAGGATGTCGGTGTTCACGGCCGTCAGCCGTTCCCTCCCCGACGCGTCGGCGATGATCAGGTCCGCTCCCGCGTTGTGCGTCATGAACGCGAGCCGGTCGACGGGATGGTCGGGGTCGAGCGGCAGATAGGCGGCTCCCGTCTTGAGGACCGCGAGGAGCGCGACGATCAGTTCGGGAGACTTGGTGAGGCAGACGGCGACGACGTCCCCGCCCCCCACACCCCGCTCGCGCAGCCTGCCCGCCAGAAGCCGGGCACGGTGTTCCAGATCGCCGTACGTCATCCTGCGTACCCCGCCCACCTCGGAGGGGACGGACAGCGCGACGGTGTCCGGACTACGGCCGGCGGCCTCGGAGATCAGCCGGTGCACCGGCACATCGTGCGGGACCGGCCGGCCCACCGCGGCCGGGTCGCGCAGGATGAGGTCGCGCTCCTCGGCACCGAGCATGTCCAGGCGGGGCACCGGCAGGTCGGCGGGGGCGCGGGTCAGCGACTCCAGGACGTTGACATAGTGCGAGACCATCCGGCGCACGGTCCCGGACACGAAGAGGTCGGTGTTGTACTTCAGGACGCAGTGGAAGCGCCGCTCCGTCTCGTCCTCGTATGCGGACAGGGTGAGGTCGAACTGCCCCTCCTCCTCGGGTAGTTCGATGTAGTCCAGGTGATATCCGTACTGCTGCGTGGCCACCTTGTGGGCCAGCAGGATGAACATCGCCTGGAAGACCGCCGACCGGCTCGGGTCGTGCTGGAGGCCCAGCTTCTCCA
This sequence comes from Streptomyces sp. NPDC088116, assembly GCF_044741745.1. Lineage (NCBI taxonomy): Bacteria > Bacillati > Actinomycetota > Actinomycetes > Kitasatosporales > Streptomycetaceae > Streptomyces > Streptomyces sp. NPDC088116. The sequence continues at coordinate 454,797 of NZ_JBIUTF010000003.1, forward strand.
CGAGCAGGACGAACGGGTACTCCTGGTTGTCCAGCCCGCCGAGGACGGTCTGCCGGACCTGGGCCAGCAGCGCGGCGACGGACGGGGCGCCGGACAGATCGGCGTGCAGCGGCAGCGGGTTGACGAAGTAGCCGTAGACGGAGGCGAACTCCTCGTCGGTACGGCCGGTCACCGGGCTGCCGACGATGATGTCGTCCTGGCCCGAGTAGCGGTGCAGGAGGATGTAGTAGGCGCTGAGCAGCACCATGTACACCGTCACGTCGTGCTCGCGGGCCAGGGCGTGGACGCGGGCGCTGAGGTCGGCGTCGAGGACGAAGAACTCCGACGCGCCGTTGTGGGTCTGCACCGCGGGCCGGGGCTTGTCGGTGGGCAGGTCCAGGGCCGGGACCTCGGCGGGCAGGCTGCCGCGCCAGTAGTCCAGCATGCGCCGGGCGTCGGGCGAGGCCAGGAACCTGTTCTGCCGGTTGAGGAAGTCGAGGTACCGGGCCGGCACGGGCGGTAGCTGGACGGTCCGGCCCGCACGCATGCCCTCGTAGAGGGCGAGGAGTTCCTCGATGAAGGTGAACGTGGAGATCGCGTCGGAGATGATGTGGTGGACGGCCTTCATGATGACCCAGCGGTCCGGGCCGCGCCTGAAGAGCCGGAACCGGATCAGCGGGTCGTGTTCGAGGTCGTACGGTCTGCGGTACTCACGGACGATCATCTCGTGGATGTCGTCCCAGTCGCGGCCCTCGACGTCGAACAGGGCCACATCCGGCTCGCCGCTGTCCGAGACCCGCTGCACCGGCTGCCCGTCCTCCAGCGTGAAGTTGGCCCGCAGCACGGGATGCCGGGCGACGAGCGCGCGGACGGCGGTGAACATCAGCTCCGGTTCGAGCGCGACCCTCACCTCTACGGCGCCGCCGATGTTGTAGGCGAAGCCGTCGGGGTTGAGCTGCTTGAGGAACCAGAGGGCTTTCTGGTTCTGGGTGAGGGGATGCCGGGACGCGTCCTCGTACCTCTCGACCGCTGCGGCGTCGTGGGTCCCGTCCGCCGTCTCCGCGGCCAGCGCGGCCGTGGCGCCGTGGAGCTGGGTGATGAGCTCCTGGGTGGGAGCGCCGCTGAGCAGCGCCACGACGGGCAGCGCGACACCGGTCTCGGCGTGGATACGGGCGCGCAGCTCCATGGCGAGGAGCGAGTCGAGGCCGAGCGAGCCGAGGCTGCTCGCCGGTTCGATCTGCTCGGTGCGCACCCGCAGTACGGTCGACGCCAGCTCCGTGAAGCGCTCGGCGACCAGCTCGGTGCGCCGCTCCTCGTCCGCCGTACGGAACACATCGAGGAAATCGCTGTGTTCGTCGGCGGACGCGCCACCGGCGGCGGCTGCCTCGGCGGCGAGGTGTGTGACGAGCGGGGGCGGGGACGCGTACCAGGCGAGGAAGACCTTCCAGTCGACGATCGTCGCGATCAGCAGCTGGGGGCGGTCCTGGCCGATGACGCGTTCCAGGACGGCCATGCCGGCACTGGGCGCGAGGGAACTCATGCCCCGGCTGACGCGGTAGTGCTCGACCAGATTGAGGTCCTCGATCATGCCGGTCGCCCACGGTCCCCAGTCGAGGCTGAGCGCGGGCAGCCCGCGGGCACGGCGGTGGTGCGCCAGCGCGTCGAGGAAGGCGTTGCCCGCCGCATAGTTGGTCTGGCCCGTCGTGGTGAGCAGCGAGGCGACCGAGGCGAAGAGGACGAAGTGGTCGAGCGGTGCGTCACGCAGCAGATCGTGGAGCAGCCAGGCGCCGGCGGCCTTGGGGGCGAGGACGGAGTCGAACACGGCCCGGTCCATGTCCCGGACGAGCGTGTCCTGGACATGCCCGGCGAGGTGGAACACGCCCCGTACCTGCGGAGCGTCCTGCTCCCGGTACGCGTCGAGCCAGGCGGTCAGGGCCTGTTCGTCGGTGATGTCCACGGCGGCGTGGACGGGGTGGGCGCCGAGGGCCTCCAGTTCCTTGACGAAGCGCGCGTTGCCGCCGGCCGTGGAGTCGGGATCGAGGTCGCGCCAGGTGGCGCGCTCCGGCAGGGGGGTGCGGCCGACGAGGATGAGATGGCGGGCACCGCGCTGGACGAGGAAGCGGCACAGGAGCCGGCCCAGCGAGCCGAAGGCGCCGGTGACGAGGTAGGCACCGTCCGGGCGCAGCCGTGGCGGGAGGGGGCGGGTGAGCCCCTCGGGCCGGGTGAGACGGCTGATGAGACGACGGCCGTCGCGCAGCGCGATCTCGTCCTCGGTCCGCCCCGTTTCCGTGGAGGTGGAGAGGATCTCGTGCAGCAGGGCCTTGGCCTCGGCTCGGCGGGCCGAGGCAGTGATCTGCGTGCCGGCCGGAGCGAGGTCGATCAGCTTGCCGCCGTGGCTGGTCAGTTCCTGATGGCGCAGGACGCGGCCGATGCCCCACGCGGGGGCGCCCAGCGGCTCGACCCGGTCGCCCGGGTCCACGGCCTGCGCACCGCGGGTGACGATGTGCAGGGCCGCCGGGGCGACGGTCTGGCGAGGGTCGTCCTGGAGCGCCTGGGCCAGGGCGAGGAGGGAGTACGCACCGGCGGTGCTGTGCTCGTCGAGGTACCGCCGCGCGGTGTCGTCCAGCGCCGGGAGGTCGAGGTTCCACAGGTGGACGACGGTGGAGACGGACGGCCCTTCCCCGTCCTCGGTGAACTCGTCGGCGCCGGTGCCTTCGGCCAGCTCGGCCAGAAGCCCGCGCAGGTCGTCGGCGTGGCCGGGCACCACGGTCGAGGAATCGGTGGCGCGGCAGAACGTGTAGCGGTCGCCGGGGCGTACGAGATGGCACCGCCCTCCGCGCGCCGTCACGAGCTCCGCGAGCCTGTCCGCGATCCCGCCGGGCGCGTCGGCGAACAACAGCCAGGTGCCGGGAGCGGGCGCGGGGGAGGCGGTGACCGGGTCGGTGGTCGCCTGCTCGGCGCTGTTCTGCCCTTCGAGAGAAGGCGCTTCGAGCGACGGAGCTTCGTGCGATGGTGCTTTGAGGGGCGCCTCGGTCCAGGTCAGCTCGGTGAGCCAGTTGTCGATCGTGCCGAGTCCCACGGTGGCCGACGCCTTCTCGACATCGGCGGCCCGGAATCCGCCGACGTGGCCGAGAGGCCGGCCGTCGTCGCCGTAGAGGGTGATGTCGCCGACGAGTTCGTCGTCCCGCCGCCGGGTGACCGTGGCGTGGACCCACAACGGCTGGTGGCCGATCGAGGTGGTGTGTACGTCGGCGATGGACAGCGGCAGCAGAATGCCGGTGTCCGGCGCTCCCGCCTTCTCGCTCGCGGCCGTCGCGGTCACGTCGGCCGGGCCGGACCCGCCGGTGAGGATTCCGGCGGTGAGCAGGGCCTGGAAGCAGGAGTCGAGCAGCACGGGGTGGACGTGGTGGCGCGCCGCGTCGTCGCCGACGCACTCGGGCGGCCTGATCCGGGCCAGCGCCTCGCCCGGCCCGGTCCACACTCCCTCGATGCCATGGAAGGCCGGACCGTAGTGGTAGCCGTGGGCGCTCAACGCCGTGTAGCAGGCGGTGGCGTCGAGGTGCCGGTCACTGCGGGCCCTGACCGCGTGGACGTCCAGCGGGGCGGTATGCGCGGAGCGGTGGTGTCCGGTGCGGACGACGCCGCACGCGTGGACGGACGTCTCGTCGGTGTCCCCGGCGCCCGTCGCGATGGTGAAGGCGGCGTTCTGCGAGGAGAACGACAGCTGTACGGCGCGGGGCGCGTCGTCGGGAAGGAACAAGGCCTTGCGCAACTCGATGTCGCCGAGCGCGATCTCGGTGCCGCTGGTCATGGCCCGTACCGCCTGGGCGGCCATCTCGACATAGCCCGCGGCCGGGAACAGCGTCCGGCCCTGGATCCGGTGGTCGGCGAGGTAGGGGGCCCTCTCGACGTCGAGTTCCGCTTCCCAGGCGGGCTCCGCGGTGGCCAGGCGGCGGCCGAGCAGAGGATGGTCGAGCACACCGAGCCTGACCTGTGCGACCGGCCGGGGTTCGGTCCAGTACCGGTCGCGCTTCCACGGATAGCGCGGCAGCGGTACGGTCCGGCCCTCCGGCTGAAGTACGTCCCAGTCGACGGCGAAGCCGAGGTTGTGGAGCGCGGCCAGCGAGGTGGTGAACCGGGCCGCCTCGTCCTCCTCGCGGCGGATCGAGGGCAGCGTGAGCACGTCCTCGCCGGCCCGGTCGGCAGGTCTGTCGGCCAGGCACTCCTTGATCGAGTGGGCCAGCACCGGATGCGGACCGATCTCCAGGAAGACCCGGTGGCCGTCGTCGGCCACACGCTCGACGGCCGCACGGAACCTGACGCTGTCCCGGATGTTGCTCCACCAGTAGTCCGCGTCGAGTTCGGAGCCGTGGGCCAGGCCCTCCCGAGCCGTCAGATACAGCGGCACCTGGGCGGGGCGCGGCTCGATGCCGGCGAGACTGAGAAGCAGTTCGTCCTTGATCAGATCCATGCGGGCGCTGTGGTACGGCACGCGGACGGTGAGGAACTTGGCGAAGATCTGCTCGGCGCGCAGGCTTTCGGCACATGCGGCCAGCGCGTCCTCGTCACCGGCGAGGGTGAGCGCGGTCGGGCTGTTCACGGCCGCGACGGACACCAGGTCGCCGTACGGCCGGATACGGCGCATGGCCTCGTCCTCGGGCAGGCCCACGGCGAGCATCGTTCCCGTGCCCACCAGCCGCTGCTGGAGGCGGCTGCGGTGTACGACGATCCGTACCGCGTCGCGCAGGCTGTAGACGCCCGCTTCGTGGAACGCGGCGATCTCTCCCGTGCTGTGACCGACGATGGCGGCGGGGTGCACGCCATGAGCGCGCCACAGGGCGGCGAGGCCGGTCTGCACAGCGAAGTTGGCGGGCTGGGCCAGCCAGGTCTCGGCCATCCGCGAGTCGGCCGCGTCTGCGGCCATCTCCTCGACGAGGGACCAGCCGGTGAGGGCGGCGATCTCACGGTCGCAGCGCTCGACCGCCTCCCGGTAGACGGGCTGCGTGGCGAACAGTTCACGGCCCATGCCCCACCACTGGGGGCCCATTCCGGTGAACACCCAGGCCGGATGGCGCTGTTGGTCCTCGCGACGCCGGTCGAGGAGCACACGGGGATGGGCATCGCCCCGTACGAACGCGGCGAGCGCCTCGTCTAGATCGTCACGGGAGCTGTAGACCACGGACAGCCGGGCGTCGTGGTGCTGGCGGCGGTGCGCGAGGGTGTGGCCGAGGTCGTCGGTGGACGGAGCCGGCCGCCCGGTGAACGGGTCGGCGGACCCGGCCAGTTCCCGGCGGATCCCCTCGGCCAGCTCGGGCAGACCGGACGCGTCGCGCGCGGTCAGCGGAAGGACCCGGTAGCGAGCGCGGGGCACTGATGCCGGGGCCGCGGCCGGTTCGTCCGTCGGGGACGGGAGCGGGGCCTCCAGCAGAACGTGCGCGTTGGTGCCGCCGAAGCCGAACGAGTTGACCCCCGCCCGCGCGGGTCCTTCGTGCGCGGGCCAGGGGGTGACCCGGGTCGGAATGTCGAACGGCGAGGAGGCGAGGTCGATGCCGGGGTTGATCCGCTCCAGGTTGATGTGCGGGGGGATCAGGCCGTGCTTGATGCTGAGGACGGTCTTGATGAGTCCGGCGATTCCGGCGGCCGACTCGGTGTGCCCGATATTGGTCTTGACGGAGCCGACGTAGCAGGCGGCGCCCGGCTCCCGGCCCACGGCGAGGGCCCGGCCGAGGGCGTTGGCCTCGATGGGGTCGCCGACCGGTGTGGAGGTGCCGTGGGCCTCGACGTACTGGAGGCCGCCCGGTGTGATGCCGGCCTCGGCGCACACCCGCTCGATCAGGGTGACCTGGGCGTCGGCGCTGGGCACGGTGATGCCGTTGGTGCGGCCGTCCTGGTTGACGCCGCTCGCGGTGATCACCGCGTGGATCGGATCACCGTCCCGGACGGCGTCCGCGAGGCGTTTCAGGGTGACGACCCCGACGCCTTCGGCGCGGACATAGCCGTCCGCGTCGGCGTCGAACGTACGGGACCGGCCCTCGGGGGAGAGGAAGCCGCCCTTGGTCTCGGCGATGGTGTACTGCGGCGCGAGATGCAGCAGGGTGCCGCCCGCGAGGGCGAGGGAGCTCTCGCGCCGGCGCAGGCTCTCGCAGGCGAGGTGCACGGCGACCAGGGACGAACTGCACGCGGTGTCGAGGGAGACACTCGGCCCGCGGAAGTCGAAGCAGTGCGAGATGCGGTTCGACACCATCGTCATCATCGTGCCGGTCGCCGTGTGCGCGCCCAGGGTGTCGAAGCGCAGGTCGGCGAACTGGAGGATCTTGTAGTCCAGGGTGAACGCGCCGATGTACACGCCCACATCGCTGCCGGCCAGCTCGGCCGGCTTCTGGCCGCCGTCCTCCAGTGCCTCCCACGCCACCTCCAGCAGCTTCCGCTGCTGCGGGTCCATATGGCTGGCCTCACGGGGACTGATGCCGAAGAAGGCGGGGTCGAACTCGTCGAAGCCGTCGATGTAGCCGCCCCGGCCGCCCACCAGGCGGCCGGGCTTGGCTCTGTCCCGGCTGCCCAGGGTGGACACGTCGTATCTGTCGGCCGGTGTCGGGGTGATGCAGTCCTTGCCGTCGAGCAGGTTCTGCCAGAAGGTCCGGTGGTCGCTCGCGCCTCCGGGGAAGCGGCAGCCTATGCCGATGATCGCGATCTTCTCGGGAGGCGTGTTCCGGATCGAGTCAGCCATGGTCGGTTCCTTGAGTCGCGTCATTGGCAAGAAAGGCAGATAAGTAGCCATGAGAAGGACATGCGTGGGCGCCCCGGGCCCCTGCCCGACGGCCGTGCGGGGGCCGAGGCGCGCGTAAAGCGTGAGGTCGAACGTGGTTGTAAAGGTCAGCCGGCGGTCTCGCCGGCCTTCACGGACCGGCGCAAGGGGTGCACCAGGGTGGCGATGATGGCGCCGGTGCCCGGAAACGAATCCGGGTTCACCAGGCCGACCGCGGCCGGTTCACGTCCGGGCCGCCAGGTGAAGCTGCCGAACACCCTGTCCCAGACGGACAGATCGGAGCTGTAGTGCCCGGCCTCCGCCAAGTCCGTGCTGTGATGCAGCCGGTGCTGCTCCGGGCTCGCGAAGACATGGTTCAACGGGCCGAGCCGTACGGTGATGTTGGCGTGGACGAAGTAGCCCTGGGCGACGACGAACAGCCCCACCCCGAAGACGGCGGTCTCCGAGAAACCGACGAGCGCCAGCGCCAGTTGCACACAGCCCTGGGAGAGAAGGACGTCGAGGACGTGATTGACGCCGTTGTTGGCGACGTTGACCTTCTCGGGCACATGGTGCACGCCGTGCAGCCGCCACAGCCACCGATTGGTGTGCCCGAGCCGGTGCACCACGTAGCTGGCGAGCGAGCCCAGCAGCAGGGCGACGGGTATCTCGGCCCAGAGCGGGAGCACGGAGTGCGGCCGGGCCACGGCGCCCACGGCGACCAGCACCAGGGACTGGCCCAGGGCTCCGGCCACCGCTGTGAGGACGTAGTACACGCCGTACCAGCCCCACTCGCGTCGGTCGGGTCGCCAGGCGCGCTCGTACGGAATCAGGCACTCCAGCGCCACGAGGTAGCAGAGGACCGAGAGCTGGAAGACGAACGTGACCCGGTCGGGCTCCCAGCCGTTCCGCAAGGACGCGGCGAAGACGGTGGCGACGGAGAGCAGCAGGACGGGGTGGGCGATCCGGGCCAGCACCGCCCGCGCCGTGCGCCGTGCGTCGCGCCCTGACCGTGAGCGGTCGCCGTCGGCTGTCGATGAACTGAACATAGGGGCCTTCCACCGACGAGTCGTCTGGGAGCGCTCTCTGGGCGGGCCGCGCACCACGCGTCCACGTACCACGCACCCAACGCGGCACTCATCCAAGAGCTTGGATAACAGCATGCTGTGGATCACTCACTCAGAGCAATTCGATTGGACCGGCGCACGGAGGCGCGCCAGCTCGTGTGATGATCCGCGCACCCCCCGGGCGCAACCCCACTCACATTCGCGCCCCCGCATACTTCGCGAAAAGCGACATAAGGGCCACTTGGGGGAGGGGTGGCTTCAGGGGCTGGTGCGGAATCGGTGCGTGTCCTGCACGGTCCCGTCTCTTGTCGAGGCGCCCGGCTCCGTGCGGCAAAGTGGCGGTCCGACGCGGAAGGGCCCGCCCCGGTGAGATCCGGTGCGGGCCCTTTCCAGGTGTGCGGGCGTACTGTCGTCCCGTACACAGTGGTGTTGTCCGTGCGTTGATCTGTCCTTGACCCGCGTGACGTGCGCGCGGCGGTCCACGCCCCGTCGGCGGATCGCCGGAGCGTCGTCAGTGCGTCGGCGTCCCCTGCGGCTGCGGGGTGATGCCCAGCGCGGTCGTGTACTTCGACAGCACCAGCTTGCCGATCGCCGGGTACGCGCCGAGCGGCTCGGCGGCCGCGCATTCGGCCTCCTTGAGTGCCGATTCCAGCAGGCCCTCGGGCAGTTCGGGACCGACCAGATACGGCGCGAGCGCGAGCTGCGTCGAACCGGATCCGCGCAGTTGCTCGGCGATGGCGGCGACCGAGCCCTCCTGGTCCAGCGCGGCGGCCATCACCGGTACGGCGAGGCGCGCGGCCAGCAGCATTCCGGTGATCCCGGCGGTCTGGACCGCTTCCTCGCCACCGACCGTGGCCAGGATGATCCCGTCGGCCGCCGTGGCGACCGTGAACAGCCTGGCGCGGTCGGCGCGGGCCAGCCCGGCCTCCGACAGGCGCACATGCAGCCCCTCGGCGAGCAGGGGGTGCGGACCGAGAACGTCGGTCAGCTCCGCGTCGGCGCCGCTCTCCGCGACGGCCTCGCCTATCCGCGTGATCAGATAACTGTCCGGGCCGGCGAGCAGTGGTACGACGACGGCGGCGGGCCCCTCGGGCTCGCTGACCTCACGGCCCGCGGCCTTCGCCAGCTCGTAACGCTCGGTACGCAGCGCCACGATCCCGGCCAGCAGCCTCTGGAGCGTGGGGTACTCGTCGTCGTCCCCGTCCAGGTAGCCGATGCCGGCGTCGAGGCCGGGCAGCTCGGAGCGGGCGATGCTGACGGTCTCCTCGACCAGCCTGCGGACGGCGTCCGAGGGGGTGCCGGGAACGGCGAGAACAAGCGCGGGCGCACCTTCGGGAGCCGCAACCGGTTCGGGGCGGCGGTGGCGTCCCGACTGGCGGGGTCGCGGCATTCGTACAGGCAGGCCGGATGCGGGCCCAGTGGGGGTGCTCATGGCGTCGAATGCTACTGGTTTTATGGGTGTGGCTGTTCGGTGAGGGTGCGGTCGGGAGCCGTCTGTCCTTATTTATCCTTTAGCTATTTTTCTGCTCATCTGTCCTGTTGTGCCGGGATGCACAACAGGAGTGGATCGGGCGGCAACCGCAGCGAATCCGTGGCGAGCGCCCCCGCGATGATCAGCGCCCCGGTCACCGGTTCGGCCGCCGCGGAGACCGTCCTCGCGTGCGGCAGCTGACCTGCCAATTCGGCCCGCAACGGGGTGAGCAGCGGGGCGCCGAGCTTGAACAGGCCACCGGTGAGGGCGACTTCACACGGGCCGGACGGCGGGCAGACCGCGGCCGCCGACTCCGCGACATGCCGGGCGGCCGCCGAGAGGATCTCCGCCGCGACCGGATCGACGGCCGCGCAACGGGCCACATCCGGGGCGAACGAGGCCAGTACGGCGGCCCGGTCGGTGCGCGGATAGACCAGCCCCGGCAGCTCGGGGGCGGGCCCGAATCTCTCTCTCATCCTGGACAACAGTGCGGGTGAGCCCCCACGCCGCCCGTCGTGTGCGCGCAGTGCGGCTTCCAGACCGGCGCGGCCGATCCAGGCACCGCCCCCGCAGTCTCCGAGCAGGTGTCCCCAGCCGTCGGCGCGGTGCCAGCCGGTCAGGTCGGTGCCGAGCGCGATCATGCCCGTACCGGCCGCGACGACCGCCCCGGGACGCTGTCCGAGTGCCCCCGCGTACGCGGTGACCGCGTCGGCGGCGAGCGCCAGGCGCCGTACACCGAGGGAACGCTCCAGCGCGCCGGGCAGCTCGGCGCGGAGCCCGTCGCCGAGTGACGCCATTCCGGCCGCGCCGATCGCGACCGCCGATACGCAGTCCGCCCCGGCCTGCGCCAGCAGAGTGTCCACGGCAGGGAGCAATTGGGCGAGGAGGTGTCCGGCGTCGATGCCCGACGGGCCGGTGCGTACGGGCTCGGTCGACGCGGAGGTGGCGACGACCGTGACCCCGCCCGGACCGTCCACCCCGCCCGGACCGTCCACCCCGCCCGGACCGTCCACCCCGCCCGTACCGCCCGTCTCGCCGGGAGTTGTCGAAGCGAGCGCGAACCGCAGACCCGAACCACCCGAGTCCACGCCGAGCACCCAGTTCATCGCGGCACCCGGTCCCCGAGCGGGAGGGCCGGCCTGTGCTGATGACGCAAGTGCCTGCGTGACCTCATGGACCGTCTCCCGGATGAAGAGGAGTGACGACGGCAGCGTATCCCGGCCCCGTAGGTGTGCGGGGTGACTGTGCGTGGGGCGCGAGACCGGCCGCCATACAGCATGCGGCGATGCCCGGGTTCCGGATTGGGGAGCGCCCTTCGTGCGCCGGTAGGGTGACGAATTGTGGCAGCACTACCGTTGAACGAACTTGTCGAGCCCGGATGGGCGGAAGCGCTGGGGCCTGTGGCGGGGCGTATCGCCGCGATGGGCGACTTCCTGCGCGCGGAGATCGCGGCCGGCCGTACCTATCTGCCGGCCGGGTCGCATGTCCTGCGCGCTTTCCAACAGCCCTTTGACGAGGTACGGGTTCTGATTGTGGGTCAGGATCCGTACCCGACTCCAGGCATGGCCATCGGGCACAGTTTCGCGGTCGCGCCCGATGTGCGTTCCTTGCCCGGCAGCCTGGAGAACATCTTCCGGGAGCTGAACACGGACCTCGGTCTGCCCCGGCCCTCCAACGGTGATCTGACGCCGTGGACGCGCCAGGGCGTGCTGTTGTTGAACAGGGCGTTGACCACGGCTCCCCGCAAACCCGCGGCCCATCGCGGCAAGGGCTGGGAAGAGGTGACCGAGCAGGCCATCCGTGCCCTGGCGGCGCGGGGCAAGCCGTTGGTGTCCGTGCTGTGGGGGCGTGACGCCCGGAATCTGCGTCCGTTCCTCGGCGACTTCCCGGCGGTCGAGTCGGCCCATCCCTCACCGATGTCGGCCGATCGCGGTTTCTTCGGTTCGCGTCCGTTCAGCCGGGCCAACGACCTTCTGGTCCGCCAGGGAGCCCAGCCGGTGGACTGGCGACTGCCGTAAAGGTGCAACTCCACGGGGGCGCGCGGTAGTTGTCCGCGCGCCCCCCGTCGTCATGCCTGTCAACCCGCCCACACCGCACGGCGTTTGCCCGTCGAGGGCGCGTGGGGCCTTGGCCGTCCGGGCTCAGACGGCCCGGTGGTACTGCGGCGGAGTGTGCACCGTACCCCCGAGTTCGCCGGCCGCGCGACGGGCCCAGGACGGGTCACGGAGCAGCTCCCTGCCGAGCAGTACGGCATCGGCGTCACCGTTGGCGAGGATCTTCTCGGCCTGCTCGGGCTCGGTGATCAGGCCGACGGCCGCCACGGGCAGCCGCGTCTCCGCCTTGACCCGGGCCGCGAACGGGACCTGATAGCCGGGGCCGACCGGGATCCGTACGTTCGCGGCGTTGCCGCCGCTGGAGACGTCGAGCAGGTCCACGCCGTGGGCCGGCAGTTCGTCCGCGAGGCGGACGGTGTCGTCGGCGTTCCAGCCGTCCTCGTCCAGCCAGTCGGTGGCGGAGATCCGGAAGAAGACCGGCAGTTCGTCGGGCCACTGCGCGCGTACGGCGTCCACGACCTCGAGGGCGAACCTCGCGCGGTTCTCGAAGGAGCCGCCGTAGGCGTCCGTACGCCGGTTGCTGTGCGGGGAGAGGAACTCGCCGATCAGATAGCCGTGCGCGCCGTGCACCTCGACGACCTCGAAGCCCGCCTCGCGCGCACGCTTCGCCGCCGCCGCGAACTGTCCGACGATCTCCTTGATCTGCTCCACGGTGAGCTCGGCGGGCACCAGGTGACCGTCCGCGAACGGCACCGGACTGGGCGCCAGCGGCTCCCATCCGTCGGCCTCGGGGCCGACCGGGCCGCCCCCCTTCCAGGGGCGTTCGGTACTGGCCTTGCGGCCCGCATGACCCAACTGGATCCCGGACGTGGTGCCCTGCGAGGCGAGGAAGCGTGTGATCCGGCGGAACGCCTCGACCTGGGTGTCGTTCCAGATGCCGAGGTCGGCGGGGCTGATCCGGCCCTCGGGGCTGACGGCCGTGGCCTCCACGAGGATCAGCCCGGTGCCGCCGGTCGCGCGAGCCGCGAGATGCGCGAAGTGCCAGTCGTTCGGCGCGCCGACGTCCGGTCCGGTCTCGGCCGCTGAGTACTGGCACATGGGTGCCATCCAGACCCGGTTGGGGATGGTCAGTGACCGAAGGGTGTACGGCTCGAACAGCGCGCTCACGGCGGACTCCATTCAGAACGTGGCGGACGGGGCGGCGTCGCGGGACGACGCCGGCCAACAGTTCGTACGATACCCATCGTAGTAAGGTGGATGTCAAACTACGAGAATGCTCGTACAATGAGGTCCCTCGATGAAGTGGAGCCGTAGTGACCACCGTGACCGGCACGCGCGAACTCGCCCACCCGCAGCGAGCGGAGATCCGCCTGGAGAGCGTGCTCCACGCGCTCTCCGAGCCGCTGCGCCTGCGTGTTGTCCGTGAGCTGGCCGCCGCGGACGGCGAACTCTCCTGTTCCTGTTTTGATCTGCCCGTCACCAAATCCACCACCACCCACCACTTCAGGGTGCTGCGCGAGAGCGGTGTGATCCGGCAGGTCTACCGTGGGACGGCCAAGATGAACGGGCTGCGCGGAGTGGACCTGGACGCCCTCTTCCCCGGTCTGCTCGACAGTGTCCTGGTCGCTGCCACGGCCCAGGCGGAGCGGCTCGACGTCGCCTGACCCGCCCGGTCGGGCAGGGCGGGCGCGGGGCCGGATTCCGGCACGATGCGCCGACAGGGTGCCGTCCGGGGCCGATGTGTGCGTGCCCTGACAATAAGGGCGGATTGCCTGATTAAGTTGCGAATGTGTCGGAACATGAATCGATTTCCGCCCAGGAACCTCATGAGCGCGATGCGCATGACGCGTGCGAGTGGCCCGTGTGGGAGGTCCAGGGGCACGGCACCGTCACCGGTGCCGGCGATCCCCGCGACGGTGCCGCGCGGTACGAGATTCTGCCGCCCTGGGTCGACATCCGGCTGACGTTCGCGGACGGCGCCCGGGTCGACGTACTCGCGGTGGTACGGGACGGCCGGATCGCCATCGAGGACGCGCAGGCCGACCCGCCACTGGCCCTGGACGGCTTCGCCGCCCTCGCGGAGGCGATCGAGGCGCCGCTCCAGAGCGCCTGCCAGGTGATCGTGGGGCCGCACCGGCCGCCGGCGCCTCACCCGGCGGTCAGCGAGTCCGCTCGGAGCGAATCGGCGCAGGACGGACCTGAGCGGAGTGAACCCCGCAGGGACGCGGCTGTACGGGGTGGGCCGGCCGGTCCGGAGCTGATGGGCCCGGAGGTGACGGGTCCGGAGCCGGCGGGTCCGCAGGCGGAGCCGGCGCGTATGGAGCCCCTTGGTGCCGGGCCTGTGGCCGCCGGGGCTGTCGTGGGCGGCTTCGACTCGGACGCCGCGCCGCACGACGAGCCCGAGCGGAGAGGGGAGCCGGGGCTGGAAGCCAGGCTGGAATCGAGGCCGGAGCCGGTACCGGGACCAGGATCGGATCAAGATCCGGAGCCGCTCTCGGAGCCGGTGGAAGGACCGGCGCTGGAGCAGCCCTCCTCCGGCCGGCATCGCGCCCGCCCGAATCTGCCGCGGGGCAGCGCCGCCCGGCGTACCGTCGCCGAGATCTACCGTGCCGCCCAGCAGGCGGGCACGGACCCGGTACTCGCGGTCATGTCCGTCACCGGGTTCAGTCGCCGCAAGTCGCTCAGGCTCATCGCCGGGGCACGCGACGAGGGGCATCTGACGCCGCGCCATCACCGGCGCTGACCGCCGGATCCAGCACACCCAAGGCCCGCGTAGGGACCCGCTCCGGGTCCCATCGCGGGCTTCACATCGAGCGCATACGGTTCATCTCCGAGGTCTGCTGCGAGATGACGTCGTTCGCCATCTCCTCGACCTGGACGTTGTTGCCTTCCGAGAGCGCCTCGGTGGCCATGGTGATCGCACCCTGATGGTGAGTGATCATCAACGTCAGGAACAGCTGGTCGAAGGCCTTGCCCTTCGCCGCCCGCAACTGGGCCAGTTGGGCCTCCGTGGCCATGCCGGGCATCGTGCCGTGGTCGTGTCCCTGCTGCTTCTTCGCGCCGCCGTTGTTCTTCAGCCAGGCCTCCATCGCCCCGATCTCGGGCTTCTGGGCGGCGGCGATCCGTGCGGCGAGCCGCTTCACCTGATCCGATTCTGCCCTTTTCTCCACAAGCCCGGTCATGTCCAGTGCCTGACCATGGTGCACGATCATCATCTGTGCGTAGCCGAAATCAGCGGAATTGGGGGTGTTGTCCGGGGCGGCCTTCACCGCCTCTTCGGGCGAGAGGGTCTTCGCCGCCTCACCCGGCTTGCCGGGTGCCACCACGCCGGGGCCCTGATCCGCCGTGCTCTTCGTCCCGGCCGAGGCGTCGTCGTCGCCCGATTCGCAGGCCCCCAGGGCGAGTACGGCGACAGCGGCCATCGCCGCGACCGCCGATCGGCGGACTCGCGGACTTCTGCGACGGATCAACACGGCGACCTCCTGCGGCAGACGGTGTGGTGAAAGACCGTCCTAGCATGCTTCCGCACACGAGTGATCAAAAACTTTCATTACGTCTCTGTTGCCATCTGTTGAGATGGACATGCGAACGACGATACTGCCGAGGTCCGTGACCCCGTTCAACTCCGAACGGATACAAGGGAGAACCGCAGTGATCTCGTTGCACACCACTCGCGTGCGGCGCAGACGTCTGGGCGTGGCGGCAGCCGCGGCCGGACTCTTCGCCACTCTGCTGACCGCAGGGCCCGCGATCGCCACACCCGACCCGGGTGACAGCCCGGTCAAGGGGAAGATCTCCTCCAGCCAGGCGGCCGAGGCCAGAGAGGCCGTCCAGAACGGCGAGATACCCGGAGTGGACGAAGTCGTCCACAGCAAGAACATCGAGCACCTCACCAACGTCCCCAAGGACCTCATCGCGGGGACCAACTCGGACCTGGCCTTCCAGGGCAAGTACGCCTTCGCCGGCAACTACGACGGCTTCCGGATCTTCGACGTCAGCAACCCGAAGTCCCCGAAGACCGTCGCGCAGGTGCTCTGTCCCGGATCGCAGAACGACATCTCCGTCTCCGGTGACCTGCTCTTCCTCTCCACCGACTCCTCGCGCAGCGACAACTCCTGCAACAGCGCGGCGCAGCCCGCCACGGAGAAGTCCTCGTGGGAGGGCATGAAGATCTTCGACATCAGCGACAAGCGCAACCCCAAGTACGTCGCCGCTGTCGAGACCGCTTGCGGCTCGCACACCCACACGATCGTGCCGGAGCGCAAGAACGTCTACGTCTACGTCTCCTCGTACTCGCCCAGCGCGACCTTCCCGGACTGCCAGCCGCCGCACGACGGCATCTCCATCATCAAGGTGCCGCGCAAGGCCCCGCAGAAGGCCGCGCTCGTCAAGTTCGATGTGCTCTTCCCGGAGGGCGGCAACCCGGGAGCGCCCACCAATCCGGGTGTCTCCGCGACCACCGGCTGTCACGACCTGACCGTGCTGCCCTCGAAGGACCTGGCCGCCGGAGCCTGCATGGGTGACGGCATCATCTTCGACATCAAGAACCCGGAGCGCCCCCGGGTGATCGACCGGGTCCAGGACAACGTCAACTTCGCCTTCTGGCACTCGGCCACGTTCAATCAGACGGCGAACAAGGTCGTCTTCACCGACGAACTGGGTGGCGGTGGCGCCGCCACCTGCAACGCCGAGATCGGCCCGAACCGGGGCGCCGACGGCATCTACGACATCGTCGGCAAGGGCGACCAGCGCAAGCTGGTCTTCCGCGGCTACTACAAGATTCCCCGCCACCAGGCGGCCACCGAGAACTGCGTCGCCCACAACGGCTCGCTGATCCCGGTCAAGGGCCGCGACATCATGGTCCAGGCCTGGTACCAGGGCGGCGTCTCCGTATGGGACTTCACCAACTCCTCGAAGCCGAAGGAGATCGCCTACTTCGAGCGCGGTCCCCTCTCGACCGAGACGATGGTCAGCGGAGGCTCCTGGTCGGCGTACTACTACAACGGCCACATCTTCTCGAACGACATCGCCAAGGGCTTCGACGTGCTGAAGCTCGACGACCGTACGACCAACCCCGCGAAGCGGGTGCGGATGGACGAGTTGAACGTGCAGACGCAGCCCGACTACTTCAAGGACTTCGGCCACTGAAGGACGATGTCCTGACTCGTCCCGCCGGGCGGCTCTCCGCCCGGCGGGACGCCGAACTCCCATGCGAGCCCGTAGCGTCTGAACAACTCGGCGCGCAGCCGCGGGATCGGCATCGGTGCCCCCGGCATCAGGACCGCGAAGACCGCGCCCATCAGCAGGGCGCGCAGCATCGGATAGTCGCTCTCCGCGTCCCGTGATCCGTACCGCACCACCGTCTCGTACAACAGCCGTGCCAGCCGCTGCTGTTCGGGGCACTGCACGAAGCCCTCGGCTTGCAGGATGCCCGCCATGTGCGTCCGCATCACCACGGGGCTGTCGGCCGCGAGGCCGAGGATGGCGTCGATCGCCCGCGCCATCAGCTCCCGCCCGTCGTCCGTGGACGGCTCGCGCGTCAGCGCTGCCTCCAGGGTGCGGTGCATCAACCGGTGCACGGCCGACTGGAGGAGTTGCCGTTTCCCCGGGAAGTAGTACGAGACGAGACCGCGCGCGGAACCGGCCCTGTCGGCTATGTCGGCGAGCGTCGTGGCCTCGTACCCGCGCTCGGCGACCAGCTCCACCGTCGCTTGCAGCAAACGTTCCCGGGAACGCCGACGGCGCTCTTCATTGACCGATGCGCTCCGCGGGGACATGCTTGACTCCTGCGTTGACTGGCTCTCAGCCAATATACTCAGTGCGTCCCGTCGCGGGCCCCTCCCGGGCCCGTGCGTACGGGGCCGCCGCCGGTCTTGGGCGACGCGGGGGATCGCCCAAGACCGGCGGGGCCTAGAGTGCTTCCTGCTCCTGACCTGCAAGTTTGCAGTCAGGAGCAGGAAGCACTCTAGGTGTGTGCAGGTTTGGCTGTGTCTGGTCAGGAACAGCGGGGCCCCGCGGATCGGGCCCGGAGGCTGCCGGACCGGCATCCAACAGCGTCTCCGGTGCGCGGAGTTGTCCGGCGGTCGAGTGTGCGGCGGGCGCCGCCGGGGCCCTTGGAGGCCAGGGCCTGCCGACCGCCCGACGCCCAACGCCGGCGGTTCGCCGACATCCGGTCACCTGAACCGTCGGGCCACCTCCCGGTCACCGGCCTCGGCTTCGATGGCCTCGGCTTCGATGGCCCCGGCTTCGATCGGATCGGCTGCCGTGAGCCTGACTTGCTCTCGCGGAGCCCGTTTCCTCGGCCGTCAATCCACCGACACCGAACCGCCCCATGCGTGGTCCGCATATTCGGTGGTGTGGGAGAGGAGCCGGGAGAGCCGGCCTTTCTATCCGATCAACTTCGCGGAAGGCAACATGATGCGCCATCAGCTCCACCCGTCGCTGCGTCATGAAAGTCGAGTCCGCCCGCACCCTGCCACAGGCGGTTGCGGGCAGCGGCACTTGCACCTGCCGCAATCTGCTCCGCACCACTCCTGACCTGCATAGGTGTTGGCCAGTCCGCTGCTCCCGCAACCCTGCCCCAACCGCCGTGGCCCACCCGAGGAACCGTCCTGATCACCGGTGGCACCGGCGCCTTGGGCGCGCTGATCGCCGCCGAGCATCTGGTCACCCGACACGGTGTACGGAGGCTGTTGCTGCTCAGCAGGCGCGGCCGGGCGGCAGGCGTGGACCCACTGGGCGCCACGCTCACCGCGCGCGGGGCCGAGGTCGAGGTGGCCGCCTGGCCGCAGGGATCACACCCCGCTGCCACGGACCGAGGACGGTATGTCTGAACTCCAGCAGCAGGTCACGTCTTCCCCACCAGGGGAAAACATGCCACTGCGCAAGGCCATGTCCCACTTCGCCACCGGTGTCGTCGTGCTCACCGTCGGCGGCCGCCACGTGCACGGGATGACCGCAAATGCCATCACCTCGGTGGCCCTGGACCCACCGCTGGTGCTGTGCTGCATCGGTCACTCCGCGGTCATGCACGACAAGATGCTCGACGGCGGCCACTTCGGGGTGTCCGTCCTGAGCGCGGGCCAGCACGAGGCCGCTCGCCACTTCGCCGACAAGGAACGGCCGCTGGGCCCCGGCCAGTTCGACGGCGTGCCCACCCTTCCCGGCACACTCACCGGAGCCCCGCTGCTGGCGGGCGCGCTGGCTTGGCTGGAGTGCCGGATCACCGACACCCACGTCCACGGCGACCACACGATCTTTCTCGGCCACGTACTGGGTGCCTACGCGGGCAGCGGCAGGGACAACGCCCGCGCCCTGCTGTTCTGCACAGGCCACTTCGCCGAAACACCGGGGACAGAAGCGGTCTGAACTCGCCAGGCGGCGGTGCCCTGGGCCGGGCCCGGGTGAGCGCCGACGAAGACGGTCGCCTTCCCGGTGGCCGCGGTCCGGCCGACGACACGGCGGTCGTCGGCCGGACCAGGGCCAGGCGCAGGGCACCGCGTGCTCGGTGCGCCGTCGGCTTGGGCTGTCGATCCGTCGTACGTCTGCGTACGCTTCGTGACGTTCCGAACTCCAGATCGCTACCAATTACTGGGAGGCGTTCCATGGTGACGCTCCGCAGCGCGCAGTGGTACGCGGGTCAGGACCGCAATGCCTATATCCACCGGGCGTGGATGCGACGAGGCGTGCCCGGCGAGGCCTTCACCGGTCGGCCGCAGATCGCCATCGCCAACACCGCATCGGACCTGACCCCCTGCAACGCGCATCTGAACGAGGTCGCGGCCTCGGTCCGTGACGGTGTGTACGAGGCGGGCGGGATCCCGCTGGACCTGCCCGTGGTGTCGCTGGGCGAGACGCAGGTGCGGCCCACCGCCATGCTCTGGCGCAACATGGCCGCGATGGCCACGGAGGAGATGCTGCGGGCCAACCCCATCGACGGCGTCGTCCTGTTGGGCGGCTGCGACAAGACCATCCCGTCGCTGCTCATGGCCGCCGCCTCGGTGGACCTGCCCGCCGTCGTCGTGCCCGGCGGCCCGATGCTCACCGGGACTTTCCGCGGCACTCCGCTGGGCTGCGGCACCGACGTGTGGCGGCTGTCGGAGGAGGTCCGGGCCGGCACGCTCTCCCAGGAGCAGTTCACTCGATCCGAGTCGGCGATGATCCGCAGCCGTGGACACTGCAACACCATGGGCACCGCCTCGACGATGGCCCTCGTCGCAGAGGCGTTGGGCACGGTCCTTCCCGGTACGGCCGGAATCCCCGCCCCCGACAGCCGTTTGCTGGAGGCCGCGCACCACACCGGCCGGCTGGCGGTGGACATGGTCGCAGCCGACCGGCGGCCGGGCTCCCTCCTGACCGAGGCGTCCTTCCACAACGCGGTTGTGGCGCTGGCCGCCGTCGGCGGTTCGACCAACGCGGTCGTCCATCTTCTCGCGATCGCGGGCCGCCTGGGGGTCGCTCTCTCGCTCGACGACATCGACCGCATCGGCTCCCGCGTGCCCGTCCTGGCGGACCTTCAGCCGGCCGGCCGCTTCCTCATGGAGGATTTCCACCGAGCCGGGGGACTGCTCGCCGTGCTGCGCGAGGTCCGCGACCTGCTCGATCCCGACGCGCTGACCGTCACCGGCAGACCACTGGCCGAGTACCTTGAGGACGCCTCGATCTGGGACGGCGAGGTCATCCGTACGCGCGCCGAGCCGATGGTCGCCGAAGGCGGCATCGCCGTACTGCGCGGCAACCTCGCTCCGGACGGCGCGCTCATCAAACCGGCCGCCGCCTCCCCGCGGTTGCTCAGGCATCGCGGCCGGGCCGTCGTCTTCGACTCCATCGAGGACTTCCACGCCCGCATCGACGACCCCGCGCTCGATGTCGACGCCGATTCGGTTCTCGTTCTGCGCGGCTGCGGCCCCAAGGGCTACCCGGGCATGCCCGAGGTCTCGAACATGCCGCTGCCGAAGAAGCTGCTCGAACAGGGCGTCCGCGACATGGTCCGTGTCTGCGACGGCCGCATGAGCGGCACCGCCTACGGCACCGTCGTCCTGCACGTGGCCCCGGAAGCCGCGGCCGGAGGCCCCCTCGCGCTGGTGCGAACCGGGGACCTCGTCACCCTCGACGTCGAGGCCCGCCGTATCGACGTCGACGTACCCGCCGACGAACTCGCCCGCAGGATCCCCGACGAAGCAACCGTCACCGGCTTCGCCAAGCCCCGACGCGGCTGGGAGCGCCTCTACGTCGACCACGTGCTACAGGCCGACACCGGCGCCGACCTCGACTTCCTCGTCGGCTCCAGCGGTTCGGAGGTGAGCCGCGAGTCGCATTGATCACGACGTCGGGCTCCTCGCCGCCGACGCTGTACCCCTCGGACGCTTGGGGACGGCAACGGGTAGCGGGCTCGTAGCCGTATCTACGATGGGATCCGTTGTGATCTCGACGTGGAAGGCGAACAACAGTGGCAGACAAGCGAGTTGTCGTCGTGACGGGTGGAGGAACGGGCATCGGCGCGGCCACTGCCCGGCTGTTGCGCGAGGGGGGCCACCACGTGGTGGTCTCCGGGCGGCGAGCCGAACCGTTACGGCAACTCGAACGGGAGATCGGGGTACTGGCGTATCCGTCCGATGTGGGTGATCCCGATGCCGCGGACGGTCTCGTCCGCGCGGCTCTCGCCGCCCACGGTCGGTTCGACGGCCTTGTGCTCAACGCGGGCATCGGACGCGGCGGAACGGTCGGCGACCTGTCGTTGGAGGACTGGGAGGACGTGATGCGTACCAACGTCACTGGTCCACTGCTGCTCTTGCGTGCGGCGATGCCGCATTTGCTGGAGGCGAGGGGATCGGTGGTCGCCGTGGCGTCGGTCTCCGCATTGCGCAACGGCGCGAGCAATGTTCCGTACGCCACGTCCAAGGCTGCCCTGTTGCAGCTGTGCCGTTCCGTCGCCATCGATTACGGGACTCAGGGAGTGCGCGCCAACATCGTGTGCCCCAGCTGGGTGAAGAGCGAGATGGCCGACCGGCGCATGGCGCGATTCGCTCAGGACGCGGACCTGAAGGACGGCAGTGTGGAGTCCGCTTACCAGGAGGCGACCCGGTTCCTGCCCATGGGCCGGCCGGGCGAGCCACGTGAAGTCGCCGAGGCGATCGGCTGGTTGCTCTCTCCAGCGGCGTCGTACGTCAATGGCGCGGTGCTCACCGTCGATGGTGGGGCGACGGCTCTGGACCCTGGGACCGTCGGGTTCGACTTCCACATCACACCACGCGGTGATGCGCGCAACTCCTGATTCATGGTGTGCGCGAGTGGCCTTCCCGCCCGACGGCCGGGGGACGCCCTCCGCCGGAGGGAACGCTGCTCGGTCACGCATGGCACCGGCCTGAGCGCCGGGCCGCACGCCGCGGTGCCCATTGTTTGCGCTCCGTTGGCAGGGGCAGGCGAATGAGTGAGTGCCTACGAAGGGACCGACATGAGTGCCGGAGAGAAGGCCAAGGCCAAGACCGAGCAGGTTGTCGGGAAGGCCGTGAGGAAGATGGCCCACGCGATGGGCAACGAGACCACCGCGGCCAAGGGAGCCGCACTGGAGGCCCGCGGCAAGGCCCGGGACACCAAGGAGAGGGCCAAGGCCGGCTTCAAGCGCTGACCACGCCCTGTCGTGGGCGGAGCCCGGTGCGAGGCTCGAGCAGGGGCGTGTGTCCGGGCGGTGTGCGGCTGGGCCCGGCACTGCCATGGGCTTGTCCCCGTAACACATCGCGTGCGCATCGGCCCCGCTCCGGTGCGCACGCGTGCGGTGGCGGATCCAGCCGCTCGTGCCCTGGCGAGGCCGGGGTCGGCCCCCGGCCGGTCAGTGTGCCGGCTGTCGGTCGACGGAGTCCATGAAGCTCAGCATCCGGCGGTTGACCTCCTCCGCGTGGTCGATCTGCGGTCCGTGGCCGGTGTCGGAGATGATTTCGGCGCGGGCTTTGGGTATCAGGCGCGGAACGCGTTCCACTTGCCGCTCGGGGTGCACGAGGAGGCTTCGCTTGCCGAGCACCAGGTAGAGCGGGGTGCGAATGGTGGACAGTTCGTCCTCGGTCAGCGGGAGTGGAGCCGGGCGGCGTACGCGGTAGGCGCGGACGCCCGATCTGATCATCGTGCGCAGCTCCGGCACGATGAGGACGGGCTGCTCCAGCCAGGCGGCCAATCGTGGGCGGAGCGCCTTGGGGGCGAAGGTCGCGAAGAGACTCGCGAAGATCCAGACGAAGAAGCGCAGCCCCACCTTTTCCAGACCTCCGGGGTCGAGCAGTGTGACCGAGGCGAGGCGGCCGGGCCCGCGGTGCGCTTGGTTGAGGGTGAGCCAACCGCCGTAGGAGGAGCCGACCAGGTGCACGCGATCGAGCCCGAGCCCGGCAAGTGTCTCGTCCAGCCACTGTGCTGCTCGGTCGGGTCGATGGATGGGTTCGCGCTGCACGCTGCGTCCCGGATCGCCGGGGGTGTCGATCGCGTAGACGGGACGGTCGGCGCTGAGGGCGGGGGTGTTCGGATACCACATGGCAGAGCAGGAGCTCGCCCCGTGCACCAGGACGACGGGGGTACGGGACTGGGCTGCCGGGTTCACGGGGCCGTACCGGTAGACGTGCGTGGTGCCGAAGGACGTCTCCACGTCTCTTTCCGCGAGCGCGGGCGCCCCCAGTGCGTACACGGCCTCGCAGGCCGCGAAGTAGCGGTCACGCAAGGCATCGCTCACATAGCGGCCGACTTCGGCCTGGGAGTGAGTCGTGGTCTCGGACACGGTCGCCTCCGGGAGTTCGATTTTTAGTGATACGAACGTACCACGTTGCTGGTACGGCTGTATCATCATGGCCAGGAGGGCCCGGTCAGGGCAGTCGATGAAGGGAGAGGCGGCCGATGCCCAAGCGCGTGGACCACGCGGAACGGCGCAGCGAGATCGCCGACGCACTCGTCCGGGTCGCCGGACGGCGCGGCCTGCACGCCGTGGGGATGCGTGACGTGGCGGCGGAGGCGGGGGTGTCGCTGCGGCTGGTGCAGTACTACTTCGAGACCAAGGAAAAGCTGCTGCTGTACGGGCTGCAACGGCTGGCGGAGAAGTTCGGGGAACGAGTGGCGGCCAGGTCCCGGGCCGCCGGCGAAGGCCTGGGACCGCGCGCGACGATCGAGGCGCTTCTGATGGAGTCGCTGCCGACCGACGAGGAGAGCCGCGCCTTCCACCTCGTCTACACCTCGTACGCAGTCCTGGCCGTGACCGACCAGGCGCTCGCCGCTCAGCCGTTCATCCGGAACCCTGATGCCGCCGAGAGGGCCCTGGCCGGACTTCTCCGGCAGGCACAGGAGGCGGATCTCGTGCAGCCCGGTGCGGACGTCCGGTTGGAGGCGGTCAGCCTGCTCGCCATGTCTGCGGGACTCGGTATCAGTGTCCTCGTCGGCCAGCGCGACCCGCACTCCGCCGCCGCAGTGCTGAACCACCATCTGGACCGGCTCTTCCAGGGGAGTGGGCCCGGTTCCTGACACCCTCCACCAGCATGGACGCGGCTGTCGGTGACAAGGCGAAGCCGCTCCGCAAGGGCTTGGGCCGAAGGCCCGAGATCCGGGCGACCGCCTGGCGTTCGGCATCGCCGCGCAAGCCGCGAGGCGGCGCGGATGATGGAAAAAAGAGGTATCCAATGACGCGATAATGATGGATTCCACCCCTTCAGAAATGGCTTGCGGCCCACCTACGGTTACGCCCATGTGAACGGCCTGACCGTGGGTCGACCAGTACTTCTTCGACCTTGCGAGAAGTCTTCCGAGGCTTCCCGGAGAGCCGCGGACGGGCCGTGACGGTTTCTGAGGGGAGAAGGCAATGGCGCCCGTGGAACTGCTCATCGGAAGTCGCTGGCAAGCGTCGGCAGGGCCGGGAAGTGCCCGGGATGTGACGTCGCCCTTCGACGGCTCGACCGTCGGTACGGTGGGGGTGGCCGGCCCCGAGGACGTCGAGGCGGCACTGGCGGCGGCGGAGCGGGGGGCCGCGGTATGGCGGCGTACACCCGCACACGAGCGGATGACGATTCTGCTGCGTGCGGCGGAGCTGGCCGACCAGCGAGCCGCCAAGATCGCGCAGACCATCAGCTCGGAGTCGGGCAAGACCATCACCGAGGCCACCGGCGAGGCGTCGCGATCCGGGGACCTGATCCGTCTCGCGGCCTTCGAGGGAACTCAACTCTACGGTGAGACACTGCCGTTGGACGCCAACCGCGGCACCGGGCCGGACAAGGTGGGCTTCACACTGCGCCAGCCGTGCGGTGTCGTGGTGGCCATCACGCCGTTCAATTACCCCGCACTGCTCGTGCTGCACAAACTGGCGCCCGCGCTCGCGGCGGGGAACGCGGTTGTCCTCAAGCCGGCCACCTCGACACCGCTGACCGCGCTGGAACTCGCCGAGTGCTTCGTCGACGCAGGGCTTCCCGAGGGCGTGCTGTCGGTGCTCGTAGGCTCCGGCGGGGTGCTGGGGGATGCCCTCGTGACCGACCCCCGCGTACGGAAGATCTCCTTCACCGGCTCCACGGCGACCGGCGAGCACATCGCGCGGGCCGCGGGCGTGAAGAAGCTCTCCCTCGAACTCGGCGCTTCCTGCCCGGTCGTCGTACTGCCCGACGCCGATCTCGAACTGGCCGCAGGCGCCGTCGCGTTGGGCGGTTACGTCAACGCCGGGCAGGTGTGCATCTCCGTCCAGCGTGTGATCACGCACCCCGACGTCACCGCCGACTTCCTCGACGCCCTCGTCCCCAAGGTCCGGGCCATCAGGACCGGGGACCCGTCGTCCCCCGACACGACCATGGGCTCCCTGATCACGACCGCCGAGGCGGAACGGGTGGAGCGGGCCATCGCGCGGGCCGGGGCGGACGGCGCACGCGTCCTGACCGGCGGCGAACGCGACGGGAGTGTGGTGAGCCCGGCTGTCGTGGCCGGTGTCGATCCCGAATCCCCTTTCAGCCAACAGGAGTTGTTCGGTCCGGCGGTCGCCGTCAGTTCGGCCGCCGACTGGGAGTCCGCCATCGCTCAGGCCAACGGCACCGCCTATGGCCTCGGCGCGGGGATCTTCACCTCCGACGTGGCCGGTGCGGTCCGTGCCATCCGGGAGATCGACGCCGGTTCCGTCCACATCAACTGGACGCCCCTATGGCGTGCCGACCTCATGCCGTACGGCGGTCTGAAGGGCAGCGGTTACGGCAAGGAAGGCCCCCGCGCCGCGGTGAGCGAGATGACCGAGGTCAAGACCGTCGTCCTGCACGGCCGCCCCTGGTGACGCGGCTGCGTCCCCGTACACATCCCCGATCAGGAGCCGACTCATGACCGACCGGACGCAACAGGGCACGGTACGCCTCACCGTCGCCCAGGCCGTCGTCACCTACCTCTCCCGGCAGTACTCCCTGGCCGATGGCTGTCGCCGCCGACTCATACCGGCCGCGCTGGGCATCTTCGGCCACGGCAACGTGGCCGGTCTCGGCCAGGCCCTCGACCAGCTCAGCGACCAACTCCCCTTCGTCCAGGGCCGCAACGAGCAGGCTCTGGTCCACATCGCGACCGCCTACGCCAAGGCGACCAAGCGGCACGCGACCCTCGCCGTGACCGCCTCCATCGGTCCGGGCGCTCTCAACATGGTGACCGGGGCGGGCCTCGCCACCGTCAACCGGCTGCCTGTCCTGTTGCTGCCGGGCGACACGTACGCGACCCGTCATCAGGGGCCCGTACTCCAGCAGTTGCAGCACCCCGTGGAGGCCGATGCCTCGGTGAACGATGCCTTCCGTCCCGTCTCCCGCTTCTTCGACCGCATCACACGGCCCGAGCAGCTGCTCACCGCGCTGCCCGCGGCGATGCGGGCCCTCACCGGCGTCGACACCGGCGCGGTCGTCGTCTCCCTCCCGCAGGACATCCAGTCCCACGCCTACGACTACCCGGCGGAGTTCTTCGCCGAGCGCGACTGGCCGATCCGCCGTCCGGCACCGGACGCCGACGAGGTCGCGGTGGTCGCGCGGATGCTCGCCGAGGCGGAGAAGCCGCTGATCATCGCCGGTGGCGGGGTCGTGTACTCCGGTGCCACCGACGAGTTGGAGGCTCTCGCCGACGGTGCGGGCATCCCTGTCGCGGAGACGTTCGCGGGCAAGGGCGCTGTCCAGCGCCGCGCCTGGTGGCAGCTCGGCGGCATCGGCCTGGAAGGCACTCCGGCGGTCAACGTCCTAGCGGGGGAAGCGGACTTCGTGCTCACCGTGGGCTCGCGTCTGACGGACTTCGCCACCGCCTCGCACTCCGTCTTCCAGAACCCGGACGTACGCTTCGCGAGCATCAACGTCAGCGCGCACGACGCGGGCCGCCTGGGCGCGAGCGGCGTTGTGGCAGACGCCAAGCGAGCCCTGGCCGCGCTGACGGACGCCGTACGGGCGAACGGCACCACCACCCCGGCCGACTGGCAGGAGAGGGTGCGCGCCCTGGACCAGCGGTGGCGGGAGCAACGTGCCGCCGCGCTCGACCCGGACACCTCCTTCGACTTCGCGTCACTGCCCGACGACTCCGACGTCGTACGCGACACCGAGGCGGTCCTCACGCAGGGCAGGCTGATCGGCCTGCTCCAGGAGCACGCGCGGTCCGGTGACACGATCATCGCCGCCGCCGGCGGTCCACCCGGCGACCTGCTGAAGGTGTGGGACGCCACCGAAGGCCGTTTCGCCCACCTGGAGTTCGGCTTCTCCTGCATGGGCTACGAGCTGCCCGCCGCCATCGGCGTCCGCCTCGCCGAGCCGGACCCGTCGAAGCGGGTGCTGTCCCTGCTGGGCGACGGAACCTTCCTCATGGCGCCGACGGAACTGGTCACGGCCGCCCAGGAAAGGCTGCCGGTCACGATCGTGATCCCGGAGAACCACGGCTACCAGGTCATCCACCGGCTCCAGATGGTCCGCAGCGGACGGGAGTTCGGCAACGAGTTCCGCTACCGCGAGGGCTGCCTGGAGATCGGCGCCGGCAAGCCCGCTCGCCTGGAGGGCGACTATCTCCAGGTCGACCTCGTCAAGACCGCGGCCGGCCTCGGGGCCCGCGCGATCCGCGCCACCACCGCCGACGAGGTCCGTACCGCGCTGGCCGGGACCCGCGACCACAACGGCCCGGTCGTCCTGGTCGTCCCCGTGATCCCGCACGCCGACCTTCCCGGCTCCGGTGTGTGGTGGGACGTGGCCCCGGCCGAGGTCTCCGAGCAGGAAACGGTCGCGCGGTTGCGTGGCGAGTACGAAGAAGGCCTGGCATCCCAGAGGTGGTACGGATGAACCGCTCTGCGCTGGATCACGGCCGCCTGCGTGCCCGACTCGCCTCCGGTGAGGTCACCCTGGGCACCTTCGTGGGCACCGCTTCGGCGGTCACGGCCGAGGTGTGCGCCGCAGCCGGGGCCGACTGGCTGCTGCTCGACCTCGAACACGGTGCGGGGGGAGAGGAACAGGCCCGTACGATCGTCCCGATCGCGGCGGCCTACGGCGTCCCGACCGTCGTACGCGTCGAGTCCGCGGCCCGCATCCGCATCGGCCGCGTGCTCGATCTCGGCGCCGCCGGGATCATGCTGCCGCGACTCGACACGGCGGCCGAAGTCCGGGACGCGCTCAGGCACGTGAGCTATCCGCCCGCCGGGGACCGCGGCGTGGCCACCTACAACCGGGCGTGCCGCTTCGGGCTCGACTCCGCGGCCCTCGACCGGCAGGACGAGATCCTCGGAGTGGTCCAGATCGAGTCGGCGAGCGCGCTGGGGGACGTCGAGGCGATCGCGGCGCTGGACGGCGTCGACGTCCTGTTCGTCGGCCCCCGCGACCTCAGTCACGACCTCGGCGTACCGGGCGAGTTCACCGCCCCGGTCTACCGGGAAGCCCTGGAGCGCGTCCGTAAGGCCGCCGCCGCGCGCGGCAAGGCCTGCGGCCTGCTCGTCCCCGACGGCACGGCGGCAGCCGCCAAACGCGCGGAGGGCTGGGCATTCATCGCGATCGGCTCCGACTCGACCCTGCTGGCCGGCGCGCTGTCCGCCGCGCTCGCCGAGGCCCGGCCTCAGCCACAGGACCACAAGGAGACGCACCCATGACCACCACCCCGGGCGCCGCACGCGAGATCGGCGTCGGACTGATCAGCGTCGGCTGGATGGGCAAGCTGCACAGTCGCGCCTACCAGGCGCTGCCCTCCGTCTACCCCGAACTCGGCATCAGGCCCCGCCTGGTGAGTGCCGCCGACACGGCCGAGGACCGCGCGGCCTACGCACGTGACATCCTCGGCTACGCGAAGGCCGGAACCGACTACCGCGCCGTTCTCGACGACCCGGACGTCGAGGTCGTCTCGATCTGCGCGCCCAACCTCCTCCACCACGAGATCGGTATCGCCGCCGCCAAGGCCGGCAAGCCGTTCTGGATCGAGAAGCCCGTCGGGCGCAGCGCCGAGGAGACCGCCGAGGTCGCCGCCGCGGCCCGCGCGGCCGGAGTCGTCACCTCCATCGGCTACAACTACCGCCACGCACCCGCCGTGGAGCGGGCCCGCGAGCTGATCGCCGAGGGGCGACTCGGCCGCATCACCAACGTGCGTGCCACGTTCTTCTCCGGCTACGCCGCCGAGCCCAAGGGCGCCCTGTCCTGGCGCTTCAAACGGGACCTGGCCGGGCACGGCGCGCTCGGGGACCTGATGAGCCACGTCGTGGACCTGGTCAGCTACGTCGTGGCTCCGATCGACGCGGTCTCCGCCCTCACCAGCACCGTCTACACCGAACGCCCGATCCTGCCCATGGGCTCGGGCACGCACTTCGCGGTGATCGAGGACGGTGAGATGGCCACGGTGGAGAACGACGACTACAGCGCCGCCTTGGTGCGCTTCGGCGGGGGAGCCGTCGGCACTCTGGAGGCGTCCCGCGTCATCGTCGGCCCGCAGTGCGGCATCGGCTTCGAGATCTACGGCACCGACGGCTCGGTCGCCTGGAACTTCGAGCGCATGAACGAGTTGCGTGTCGCCCTCGACCGCGGCGGACCCCACCAGGGATACACCACCGTGCTCGGCAACGGCCACATGGGCGACTACGCCAGTTTCCAGCCAGGACCCGGCAACAGCATGGGCTACGACGACCTGAAGGTGATCGAGGCCAAGAAGTTCCTGGCCGCCGTGGCCGGCATCGAGCACCGCAACTCGACGATCGAGGACGCACACGCCGTCGCCGAGGTCATCGCGGCGGCGGCGGCCTCCGCGGAGAGCGGCTCCTGGCAGCCGGTGACCGAGGTACCGGCTGCGAACTTCGGTCATCCGGTGCGGAGTTGATCGTATGTCCGAGCACCTCGTAGTGGCACTCGGCCCCGTCGACGCCGACACGGTGGGTCCCGTCCTCGGCGAGCGGGTCACCTTCCTGACCGACCCCACGCCCGACGAACTCGCGGTCGCCGAGGGTGCCATCGTCCGTGCCGACCGACGGGTCGACGGGGACTTCCTCCAGCGGGCACCACGGCTGAGGGTCATCGCCCGCACCGGCGTCGGCGTCGACCTGGTCGATGTGGCGGCGGCCTCCGCCCGCGGCATCCCCGTGGTCATCACCCCCAACAGCGGCAGCCGGGCCGTGGCCGAAGGCGTATTCGCCATGGCCCTGCACCTGACCAAGCGGCTGAGACCGCTGACCGACCTGGTGCGGAACGGCCGCTGGGCCGAGCGGAACGCCGTACCGGTCGGTGACCTGGACGGCGCCACCCTGGGGATCGTCGGCTACGGCCGCATCGGCCGCCGGGTGGGCGAACTCGCCGCCGCCTTCGGGATGCGGACGCTCGCGTACGACCCGTTCAGCCCGCCGCCGCCCGGGTTCGCCTGCGCCGACCTCCGCGAACTCGTCGGGGCGAGCGACGTACTCACCCTGCACACGCCGCTCACCGAGGACACCCGGCACCTCGTGGACGAGCGGCTGCTGGCCCACGTCAAACCGGGGTCGATCCTCATCAACTGCGGCCGGGGCGGCCTGCTCGACCCGGCCGCCACCCTGGCCGCTGTGGAGTCGGGCCGGCTGTCGGGCGTCGGGCTGGACGTGTTCGACCCCGAGCCGGCCCGTCACCATCCGCTGTTCGACCACCCCGACGTCGTCCTCACCCCGCACGTGATGGGAATGACGCGCCGGGCGATGACCCTGACCTTCGTCGACGCCGCCCGCGGTGTCGCGGACATCCTCGCGGGCCGCTCGCCGGCCGCGGTAGCCAACCCCGACTGGAACCATCGAAAGGCCACGGCATGACCACGTCACCCTTGAACAGGATCGCCGGCGCGCCCATCTCCTGGGGGGTGTGCGAAGTCCCCGGCTGGGGCTACCAGTTGACGCCCGAACGAGTACTGGACGAGATGCGCGAAGTCGGTCTGGCCGCCACCGAGATCGGCCCCGAGGGCTTCCTTCCCGGCGAGCCGGACGCCATGGCCCGCGCTCTCGCCCACCACGACCTCCACGCGGTCGGCGGCTTCACCCCGCTGCTGCTGCACGTACCCGGACACGACCCGCTGCCCGAGGCCGAACAGCTCCTGGAGAGCTACGCCGCCTCGAACGCGGAAGTCCTCGTCCTGTCGGCCGTCACCGGCCAGGACGGCTACGACTCCCGCCCCGAACTCGACGCGGACGGCTGGAAGCTGCTGCTGTCCAACCTCGACCGGCTGGCCTCGCTGGCCGCCGAACGCGGCGTACGCGCCGTCCTGCACCCGCACGTCGGCACGATGATCGAGAACGGCGACGAGGTCCGGCGCGTCCTGGAGCACTCGGCGATCTCGCTCTGCCTCGACACCGGGCACCTGCTCATCGGCGGCACCGACCCGGCCGAGCTCACCCGCCAGGCGCCCGAACGTATCGCCCACACCCACATGAAGGATGTGGACGCCTCCCTCGCCGCCAAGGTGCAGTCCGGACGACTCGGTTATACGGAGGCCGTGCGCAAGGGCATGTACCGCCCGCTGGGAGCGGGAGACGTGGACGTCCGGGCCATCGTCACGCACCTCGGCGCACGCGGCTACGACGGCTGGTACGTCCTGGAACAGGACACGATCCTGACCGAGGAGCCCACAGGAAAGGGACCGGTCGATGATGTGTGGGCGAGTGCCGAGCATCTGCGCGCGGTGCTGAGCGATGTCGGGTAGCCGTATACAGGACTGATGCGTAGTTGATGTCTGCTGAGGGGTTGACCGGCACGTGCGGGACATCCAAGAATGCCGAGGCGACCTGTTGCCTGGTCCTGCCAGTTCTTGGAATCGCTATTCGTTGTGTGCCGGCGCCTTTCCGAACATGAGGAATCCAGGAAACAGAAATGACCACTGATGAATTTCTGGCCACGTGTTGGACCACCGCGGGCGACACCGCTCCCGATCAGAATGACCAACGCAGTCCGCTGAGTCTGCGGGAACGGGCGGAAGCGGCGGGCGAGGCCGGGTTCAAGGGCTTCGGGCTGCTGTACGCGGACCTGGTGGAGGCTGAGCGCGAGTACGGGCTCGCCGGGGTCCGCTCCCTCTTCTCGGACAACGGAATCAGTCACATCGAGTTGGAACTCCTGACCGACTGGTGGACCGAAGGACCCCGGCGGGCCGCGTCCGACACCCTGCGCGGCGGACTCCTGAGAGCCATCGAGGCGCTCGGCGCACGCACCCTCAAGATCGCACCCGACGTCGCGGACGAGCCCTGGGACCTGGACGTCTGGGCCAAGGAGTTCGCCACGCTGGCGGCGCAGGCCGATGGTGTGGGCGCCCGGCTCGGGATCGAGTTCCTGCCCTGGTCGAACCTGAAGACCGTGCACGACGGGCTCCGGCTCGTCGAGGCCGCAGGCCACCCGGCGGGTGGCCTCATCATCGACGTCTGGCACACCGAGCGTGCCCGTACCCCACCCGCCGACCTGGCGCACGTACCCGGGTCGCGGATCGTGGGCGTGGAGCTCAACGACGCCGACAGCGAGGTCGTCGGCACACTTTTCGAGGACACCGTCCGGCGCCGTCGGCTGTGCGGAGAGGGGTCTTTCGACCTCCCGGGAATCGTCACCGCGCTCCGTACGGCCGGCTGGCGCGGCCCCTGGGGTGTGGAGATCCTCTCCGACACGCACCGTGCGCTGCCCGTTCGGGAGGCCGCCGCGGTGGCGTACCGGACTGCCGCGAGGCTGCTGAAGTAAGAGCCGCAGGGGTGGCGGGGACGAAACCACGGTCGTCCCCGCCATCCCTGTTTCCCTCTTCCGGTGCGGACCGGCTCATCACGGCGGTGGAACGTCCGAGAGGGGCCTCGGCGACCGCGATATCCGGTGGGCGGAGCCACCCAGGAAGGTGCCGGATCCCTCGCCCCCTGGAAGCGTCCATTTTCGCGTGCAGAGGGCACACACAACCGGCGTCAATAAATTCTTCGGACATCTTGTCTTGATGGAAAAATGATGTCATTAATGTCCTTACAAACGTTGACCTCAAGGATGGCGTGACGGTTCCATCTCGTCATAGGAAACAGCCGTGTTAACCGCATGTGATCCGCAGTGTTCGCCCGGCCAGTTGCTTCTCCCGTTCCCCGCAGCACAGTGAGGTGCCGCAAAGATGGACCGTTCGTCACACACCCGCTCCCGCAGAATCGTTCCCGTCGTCGCAGCGGCGGCAGCCGCCGTACTGCTTGTGGCGGGATGCTCCAGCAGCTCCGGCGGCAAGAGGGCAGAGGGGAGTGGGAACGGTGTCTCGGCCGGCAAGGCCTCCACTCCCCGTATGACGGTCGCGATGATCACACACGCGGCCCCCGGTGACACCTTCTGGGACACGATCCGCAAGGGCGCCCAGGCCGCCGCCGCCAAGGACAACGTCAAGCTGGTCTACTCCAGCGACCCCAACGGCCCCAACCAGTCGAACCTGGTGCAGAACGCGATCGACCAGAAGGTCGACGGCATCGCTGTCACTCTTGCCAAGCCGGACGCCATGAAGACCGTGGTCGCGCGGGCCGAGAAGGCCGGCATCCCCGTCGTCGGCTTCAACACCGGCGTGCAGGACTGGAAGAAGCAGGGCCTGCTCGAGTACTTCGGCCAGGACGAGGGCATCGCCGGTGAGGCGTTCGGCCGCAGGCTCGACCAGGCCGGTGCCAAGCACACCGTCTGTGTGGTCATGGAACAGGGGCAGGTGGCTCTGGAGGCCCGCTGTGCGGGCGTGAAGAGGACCTTCAGCGGAAAGACCGACATCCTCTACGTCAACGGCACCGACATGCCGTCGGTGAAGTCGACGATCACCGCGAAGCTCAAGACGGACTCCTCCATCGACTACGTCACCACGCTCGGCGCCCCGTTCGCGATGACCGCCATCCAGTCCATCGCCGAGTCCGGCAGCAAGGCCAGGCTCGCCACCTTCGACCTCAACAAGGACGCGGTCGGCGCCATCAAGGCCGGCAAGATCCAGTGGGCCATTGACCAGCAGCCCTACCTCCAGGGGTACCTGTCGGTCGACTCCCTGTGGCTCTACAAGACGAACGGTAACTACAGCGGCGGTGGCGAGGCGCCCGTGCTGACCGGGCCGGCCTTCGTCGACAAGTCCAACGTCGACAAGATCGCCCAGTTCGCCGCGAGGGGAACCCGCTGATCACCCCGCCCCGGACCACGGCTGGGGCGACGGGCTCCCCTTCGCCGGCCACGTCGACCCGGAGCAGGACCTCTCCCATCCCCTGCCGCACAGTGAGGTGTCGTAAAGATGGACCGCTTGTCCCACCCCCGCTCCCGCAGAATCACCCCCGTCGTCGCAGCGGCGGCAGCCGCCGCCCTGCTTGTGGCCGGATGCTCCAGCAGCTCCGGCGGCAAGAAGGCCGACGAGGCTGACAACAACATCTCGGCCGGCAAGGCCTCCACTCCCCGTATGACGGTCGCGATGATCACGCATGCCGCCCCCGGTGACACCTTCTGGGACACCGTCCGTAAGGGCGCCCAGGCCGCCGCCGCCAAGGACAACATCAAGCTCGTCTACTCCTCCGACCCCAACGCCGGCAACCAGGCCAACCTGATGCAGAACGCGATCGACCAGAAGGTCGACGGGATCGCCGTCACCCTCGCCAAGCCCGACGCGCTCAAGAACGTCGTCGCCGGGGCCGGGCAGGCCGGCATCCCCGTCGTCGGCTTCAACTCCGGTGTGAGCGACTGGAAGAAGCTGGGCATGCTGGAGTTCTTCGGGCAGGACGAGACGGTGGCCGGTGAGGCGTTCGGCAAGAAGCTCAACGAGGTCGGCGCCAAGCACACGGTCTGTGTCGTCCAGGAGCAGGGCAACATCGGCCTCACCCAGCGGTGTGACGGACTGAAGAAGACCTTCTCCGGCAAGACGGACATCCTCTATGCCAACGGCACCGACATGCCGTCCGTGAAGTCGACGATCACCGCCAAGCTCAAGCAGGACAGCTCCATCGACTTCGTGGCGACCCTCGCCGCCCCGATCGCACTCACCGCTTCACAGTCGTTGTCCGAGTCGGGCAGCAAGGCCAAGCTCGCCACCTTCGACCTCAACAAGGACCTGGTGAAGGCCGTCCAGGACGGCAAGATCCAGTGGGCCGTCGACCAACAGCCCTACCTGCAGGGCTACCTGTCGGTCGACTCCCTGTGGCTCTACAAGAACAACGGCAACTACAGCGGCGGCGGTGCGGCGGCCGTGCTGACCGGGCCGGCCATCGTCGACAAGTCCAACATCGACGAGGTCGCCGCATTCGCCGCGAAGGGGACTCGGTGATGACTATGACCCAGACCACGGCTCCGGCGACGGGCTCCCCGTCGCCGGCCCCGTCGGCTCGTACAGAGGACGGCCGCACATCTGAACGGCCGCTGGCTCTGCGGTTGTTGGCTCGGCCGGAGGTGGGTGTCTTCCTCGGTGCCGCCGCGGTGTACGTGTTCTTCCTGATCGCCGCTCCGCCGGTGCGCGACGGCAGTTCGATGGCGACGGTCCTGTACCAGTCGTCGACGATCGGCATCATGGCGCTGCCGGTGGCGCTGCTGATGATCGGCGGCGAGTTCGACCTGTCGTCCGGTGTCGCCGTGATCACCTCGGCCCTCACCGCGAGCATGCTCGCCTATCAGCTGAGCATGAACGTCTGGGTGGGAGTGCTCGTGGCACTCCTCGTGTCACTGGCCGTCGGGTTCTTCAACGGCTGGATGGTGGTCAAGACCGGCCTGCCCAGCTTCCTCATCACCCTGGGCACCTTCCTGATCCTCCAGGGCGTCAACCTGGCGGTGACCAAGCTGGTCACGGAGAACGTGGCGACCGACGACATCAGCGACATGGACGGCTTCGGCCAGGCGCAGAAGATCTTCGCCCACTCGTTCGACATCGGCGGCGTCCAGGTGAAGATCACCGTGTTCTACTGGCTGGCCTTCGCCGCTTTGGCCACCTGGGTCCTGCTGCGCACCAAGTACGGTAACTGGATCTTCGCGGTCGGCGGCAACAAGGAGAGCGCACGGGCGGTCGGTGTGCCCGTGACCTTCACGAAGATCTCCCTGTTCATGCTGGTCGGCGTAGGCGCGTGGTTCGTCGGAATGCACCAGCTGTTCACCTTCAACACGGTGCAGTCGGGCGAGGGCGTGGGACAGGAGCTGATCTACATCGCCGCAGCGGTGATCGGCGGCTGTCTGCTGACCGGCGGCGCCGGTTCGGCGATCGGCCCCGTCTTCGGCGCGTTCATGTTCGGCATGGTCAACCAGGGCATCGTGTTCGCCGGTTGGAACCCGGACTGGTTCAAGGCCTTCCTCGGCGTCATGCTGCTCGGCGCCGTCCTGATCAATCTGTGGGTTCGCCAGTCGGCGACCAGGAGGTGACCCGACCCATGACATCCAACAACGGATCCGGCACGCACGGCGCGATCCTCGCGGAAAACGCCACGGACAAGGACAGTGCCACCGTCGAACTGCGCGGCGCCGGCAAGTCGTACGGCAACATCCGTGCCCTGCACGGTGTGAGCCTCGCCGTCCACCCCGGCCAGGTCACCTGTGTGCTCGGCGACAACGGCGCCGGCAAGTCCACCCTCATCAAAATCATCTCAGGCCTGCACCAGCACACCGAGGGCGACTTCCTTGTCGACGGCGAACCGGTACGCTTCTCCACCCCGCGTCAGGCCCTCGACAGGGGAATCGCCACCGTCTACCAGGACCTGGCGACCGTCCCGCTGATGCCGGTGTGGCGCAACTTCTTCCTCGGCTCCGAGATGACCAAGGGCCCCTGGCCGATCCGCCGCCTCGACATCGAGACGATGAAGCGGACCGCGGACGAGGAACTGCGCAACATGGGCATCGTCCTGGACAACCTGGAGCAGCCCATCGGCACGCTCTCGGGCGGCCAGCGCCAGTGTGTCGCCATCGCCCGCGCCGTCTACTTCGGCGCCCGCGTCCTGATCCTGGACGAGCCGACCGCCGCCCTCGGTGTCAAGCAGTCCGGTGTGGTGCTGAAGTACGTCGCCGCCGCCCGCGACCGCGGTCTCGGCGTCATCTTCATCACCCACAACCCGCACCACGCCTACATGGTCGGCGACCACTTCAGCGTCCTGCGTCTGGGCACCCTCGATCTGTCCGCCGAGCGCAGCGAGATCACCCTCGAAGAGCTGACCAACCACATGGCCGGCGGCACCGAACTCGCGGCCCTCAAAAGTGAGTTGGCCAAGGTGCGTGGTGTCGACGTCGAGGGACTCCCCGGAGAGGGCCAACTTCACGTCCGCGAGCCCCAGGCCGGCTGAACCCTACGAACACCGGAGACATCTGAACATGCCATCTCAGCGAGCGCTGGGTATCGCGGTCATCGGCACCGGCAAAATGGGCGCGGACCATGTGCGCAGACTCCAGCACGTCATCAGCGGGGCACGTGTGACAGCCGTCGTCGACATCGACGAGAACCGTGCCAAGACCCTGGCCGACGCGTCGGAGGGATGTACGGCGTACACCGAAGCCGCTGCCGCCATGGCGGCGCAGGACGTGGACGCGGTCCTCATCGCCTCACCGGGGCCCGCCCATGAGGCGGCCCTGCTCGACGCCCTCGGCTGTGACCTGCCGGTGCTGTGCGAGAAACCGCTCACCCCCGACGCGGCTTCCGCCCTTCGTGTCCTGGAAGCGGAACAGAAGCTCGGGCACCGGCGTGTCCAGGTCGGCTTCATGCGGCGCTACGACACCGAATACATCAAGCTGAAGCGGCTCCTCGACAGTGGGGAGCTGGGCAGAGCCCTGATGCTGCACCACAGACACCGGAACCTGTCCATGCCGCCCTGGTTCACCAACGAGATGCTGATCAACGACTCGGTGGTCCACGAGATGGACGTCACGCGCTGGCTCCTCGGCCAGGAGATCACAGCGGTCACCGTGCACAAGCCGGCCCCGACGTCGCATGCTCCGACCGGTATGGACGACCCTCAATTCGTCTTGTTCGAAACCGAGTTCGGCGCTCTCGCCGATGTCGAGATCTTCGGTCATTGCGGGTACGGCTACCAGGTGCACGCCGAAGCGGTCTGCGAACGCGGCACCGTACGTATCGGTGACGAGCCGGGACCGCGGCTGAGCGCCGACGGCCGCTGGGGCGGACGTATCACGCCGGACTACATCGAGCGCTTCGACGACGCCTACGACCGCGAGGTCCAGGCCTGGGTGGACGCGACCCGGCGCGGGGAGGTCACCGGCCCCGGTGTCTGGGACGGCTACGCGGCCGCGGCCGTGTGCGAGGCGGGGGTATTGTCCCAGCGCGAGGGCCGGCGCGTCCAGGTTGAACTCACCGAGCGGCCTGCCCTGTACCGGTAGGACGCACGCACAGCGGGAGAGGGCGGTACCGGACCGGTACCGCCCTCTCCCGTTCGGTGTGCCGTGTCCTATGCGGTGCCGGGAAGGACCGAACGCGGCCGGACCGGGAACCCGGCCGCCCGGTAGGTGTCGTCGACGAGCCGCATGGTGGTCAGCGCGTCGTCGGCGTCGAGCACCAGCGGTGTGCCGTGCCGCAGGTGGGCGGCGAAGGCCTCGAGCTGGTAGGTGTACGAGGACCGGCGGCCGAGTTCCTCGGTGCGCTCACCGGCGGAGGTACGTACGACGACCCGGTCGTCCAGGTGGGGCTGTACGAAGTTCACCGCCGTGGCTTCGCCGCGCGAGCCCACGACGCGGCAGCTCATCTCGAAGGTGTGGTGGGCCATGTGGCAGCGGGCGGTACCCGTGGCGCCGCCCGGGAACTCCAGATCGGCGTCCAGCCACTCGTCGACTCCCGCGGCACCCGCCCTCTCACCGCCGCGCGCGGCGATCAGCCGGGGCGTCCCACCCGCCCAGGGCGCGAGCACACGCTGGGCGTGCAGGCTGTAGCAACCGAGATCCATCAGCGCGCCGCCCGCCAGCGGGAGCGACCACCGTATGTCACTGTCCGGGGGCGCGGGCATGGCGACCATGGTGTCGACGTGCCGGAGGTCGCCCAACTCCCCACTGCTCAGCAGCTCGTGCAGGCGCAGGGTGACCGGATGGAACAGGTAGTGGAAGCCCTCCATGAACACGGTGCCCGCCTTGGCGGTGGCCTCGTGGACCTCGGTCGCCTCCGCCGCGTTGCTCGCGGACGGTTTCTCGGTGAGGACGTGCTTGCCGGCCTGGAGCGCGGCCAGGTTCCACGGCCCGTGCAGGCTGTTGGCCAGCGGGTTGTAGACGACCTCGATCTCCGGGTCGGCGACGAGGTCGGCGTAGGAGTCCGCCACACGCTCCACGCCGTGCGTGGCGGCGAAGGCCTCGGCCCGGTCGCGGGCACGGGCGGCCACCGCGACAAGGCGGTGGCCGCCGGCACGGGCCGGCCCGACGATCGACAGCTCGGCGATCCGGGCCGCGCCCAGGACGCCGATCCGCAGAGGTCCGGCCGTCCTCACTCGCGTACCTCCTCGATCCGTACGGGCCGGTGCTCACGGAGCGACAGGGTGCACGCCTCGGCGATCCAGCTCGCCTCAAGGGCGTCCGCGACCGTACAGGGGGAGCCGCGGGTACCGGCGACGACCTCGGTGAACGCGGTGAGTTCGGCGCGGTAGGCCGCGGCGAAGCGGTCCATGAAGAAGGTGTGCGGTGTCCCGGCCGGGAAGGTGACGCCCGGCTCGACGGAGCGCAGCGGCAGTTTGTCCTCCAGGCCGACCGCGATGCTGTCCGTCATACCGTGCAGCTCCAGGCGCACATCGTAACCACGCGCGTTGTGACGGGAGTTGGAGATGACACCGATGGTGCCGTCGTCAAAGGTGAGCAGGGAAGACGCCGTGTCGACGTCGCCCGCCTCGCGGATGAAGTCCGCGCCCCGGTTGCCGCCGGTCGCGAACACCTCGACCACCTCGTGGCCGGTCACCCAGCGCACGGTGTCGAAGTCGTGCACGCTGCAGTCGCGGAAGATGCCGCCGGAGACGGCCACATAGGCGGGCGGCGGCGGGGCGGGGTCGAGGGTGGTGGACCGTACGGTGTGCAGATCGCCCAGCTCACCGCTGAGCACGGCCCGGCGCGCGGCCACGCACCCCGCGTCGAAGCGCCGGTTGTAGCCGATGTGCACCTCGACGCCGCTGCCCTCCACCGCACGGAGGACTTCCACGCTCTCCTTGACGTCACGCGCCACGGGCTTCTCGCAGAAGACGGGGATGCCCGCCCTCACAGCGGCGAGGACGAGCCCGGGGTGCGCGTCGGTCGCGGCGGCGATGACGACGCCGTCGACACCGGCGGCGAGCACCGCTTCGGGGGAGTCCACCGCGGTGGCCCCGAACTGTTCGACGGCCGATGCGGTGGCCGCGGTCACCGGGTCGGTGACCACCAGCGAGTCCACCGCGTCCAGCCCGGCGAGGGTCTTGGCGTGGAAGGCGCCGATCCGGCCCAGTCCCATGATGCCGATACGCATAAGAATCGTGCTCCTTCAGCCCGAGGGCGGCTCAGTCCTGCCCGCCGAAGACGATCTGGTCCCAGTCGATGACCGAGCCGGTCACCACGCCGCTGCGGTCGGAGAGCAGGAAGACGACGAAGTCGGCGATCTCGTCGACCTGTCCGAGTTTGCCCATGGGCAGTGCCCCGGCGGCCTTCTCCCGCCAGTCGTCCCCCGCGTTGTGGAAGGCGCGCTGTGTGGCGTCCTCGCCCTCGGTGTCCGTCCAGCCGATGTTGAGGCCGTTGATCCGGATCCGGTCCCAGCGGTGGGCGTGCGCGGCGTTGCGTGTCAGACCGGCGAGACCGGCCTTGGCCGCGGAGTACGGCGCGAGATGGGGCGCGCCGCCGTGGGCGCAGTTGCTGATGATGTTGACGATGGTGCCCGGCGCCTTGCGGGCCGTCATGTCGGCCACCGCCGACTGCATCGCGAAGAACGGCGCGCGCAGATTGATCGCGATGTGCTGGTCGAACAGTTCCGGCGTGGTGTCCAGCAGCGAGCCGCGTGATGTCAGCCCGGCCGCGTTGACCAGGCAGTCGACGCGGCCGTGAGCTTTCACGGCCTGTACGGCGCTGTCGCGCGCCTGCGCCGGATCGGAGAGGTCCGCCCGCACGAAGCGCGCGCCCGTGTCCGCGGCGAGCTTCTCGCCCAGGTCGGCACGGCGGCCGGTGAAGACGACGGTCGCGCCTTCGCGCACGGCTGCCCGCACGACGCCCGCGCCGACGCCCTGGCTGCCGCCGTTGACGAGGACGACTTTGTCCTCAAGGAGTCCCATGAGTGTGTGTCCCTTTCAGCTCTGCCGACGCTTGGCGGCGGCCTGCAGTTCCTGGCGCAGTCGCTCGGGGGCCCAGCCCTCGGCGACGGCCTGCCAGACCGTGTCCGCCTGAGAGGCCGGGGCCAGACCCCCGACCGGCGGGTCGCGGTCGAGGTTGGTGGGGAAGGGGTAGCCCTCGGCGGAGGCCGCGATCACGCGGCGCAGCCAACTCTCCGAGGCGCCCTCGGCTTTGCGGCGCAGCAGCACCGGGAACAGCGCGTTCGCCATCGCCTCGCGGTCCACCGTCTCCATCGCGCGGCCGAAAGCGGAGGAGATCTGCAACAGATTGGCCATGCGCCTGATGCCGGTCGAACGGTTGTGCCCGGCGGCGTGGAAGAGCGCGGGGTTGAAGAAGACCGAGTCGCCCTTTTCCAGGGGGAGTTGGACGTGGTGGGCGTCGAAGTACTCGACGAATCGCGGGAGTCGCCAGGCGAGATAGCCGGGCTCGTACTTCTGTGAGTGCGGCAGGTAGAGGGTCGGACCGGACTCGACGGGCATGTCGCAGTGGGCCACCGCGCCCTGAAGGGTGAGCACCGGTGAGAGGCGGTGCACATGCGCCGGGTACGCGGCGGCCCGCTCCTGGGAGAGGAAGCCGAGGTGGTAGTCACGGTGGACGTTCTGCGCCGCGCCGCCCGGGTTCACCACGTTGACCTGGGAGGTCACCTGGTAGGCCGGGCCGAGCCAGGCCTCGGCGACCAGTTCCAGGATGTCATTGGCGTAGTAGTCGGCGAACACCTCGGGTGCCCGTACGGCGACCTTGTCCAGGGCGTTCCAGACGCGGTCGTTCGCGCCGGGCTTGGCGAAGTGGTCGCCGCGTGCCGTGCCCGTGGCACGCTCCTTCGCGATCAGCTCGCGGAAGGCCTCGGACGCCGCGTCCACGACGGCCGCTTCGGCGAAGGCGCGCTTGAGGACCACGATGCCGGGCCCGTCCAGCAGAGCCCGGACCAACTCGTCCTGCACGCTCCGACGGCCCTCGGCAGTGCCCGCCAGGGAGCGGAGCCGTTCGCTGTCGTAGAGCGGGACGTTCTGCTCGACCCGCTCGGCCGAGGGATGGTCGGCGGGGTCGGTGCGCTGCTCCACGAGTGAGCGGAACACGTCGAGATCGCAGTCCGCCTCGGCCGGCCAAGTCCGCGCTCCCGCGACTGTGGGAGACATCCGGGTCCTTTCGCAGTCCGTGTATTTCTG
The DNA here is from genome assembly GCF_044741745.1 of Streptomyces sp. NPDC088116. Lineage (NCBI taxonomy): Bacteria > Bacillati > Actinomycetota > Actinomycetes > Kitasatosporales > Streptomycetaceae > Streptomyces > Streptomyces sp. NPDC088116. The sequence goes on from NZ_JBIUTF010000003.1 coordinate 496,945, forward strand.
CCAGTCTTGAGAACCCGAACCCATCATTCAATGCTTGTCAACGCATCAAAAACCCATCATCGGCTCTTGGGATCAGTCATGCGACACCGCTACCCGATCAGGGAAATCGCCCGGCAGGCCGGATTGAGCACGGCCACGGTCGACCGTGTCCTGAACCAGCGGGGCAACGTGACGGCGAGCACCATCAGCGAGGTGCACGAAGCGATCAGGGATCTGGACCGCCAGCAGAGCCAGGTCCGGCTCGGGGGCCGCACCTTCATGATCGACATCGTGATGCAGACCCCCGAGCGGTTCTCCACCGCGATTCGGGACGCACTCGAAGCCGAACTGCCCTCCCTGCATCCCGCTCATGTGCGCTCCCGCTTCCACTTCCGGGAGGCCTGCCCTCCCGAGGAGCTGACCGAGACCCTGGACAAGATCGCGAAGCGTGGTACGCAGGGCGTGATCCTCAAGGCCCCCGACGAGCCGGAGATCGCAGCCGCGGTCGGCCGGCTGGTCGCGGCGGGCATCCCCGTCGTCACCCTGGTGTCCGACCTGCCCCACAGCGCACGCCTGGCGTACGTCGGTATCGACAACCGCGCGGCCGGCGCCACCGCCGCCTACCTCCTCGAACAGTGGCTGGGCAAGCGGCCCGGCCACGTGCTCACCACCATCAGCCGGGGCTCCTTCCGGGGCGAGGAGGAACGCGAGATGGGCTTTCGCAGCACGATGCGCCTCGCCGACCCCGGACGAACTCTGGTGGAGGTCACCGACAGCGACGGCCTGGACGCCACCCAGCACGATCTCGTCCTGGAGGCGCTCAGGCGGGACGGGGACATCGTCGCCGTCTACTCCGCGGGCGGGGGCAACCTCGCCACCCTCGACGCTTTCGACGCGCTCGGGCAGGAGTGCGCGGTGTTCATCGCACACGACCTCGATCACGACAACACCCGGCTGCTGCGCGAGCGCCGCCTTTCCGCGGTCCTCCACCACGACCTGCGCCAGGACATGCGCCGCGCCTGCCAGACCATCATGCGCGCCCACAACGCACTCCCCGACGACGGCCCCTCGCTGCCCTCGGCGATCCAGGTGGTCACGCCGTTCAACATGCCACCAGGTGCTCCGAACACACTGATCGCCGACTGAAACCCGTTGTGTGCGGCGCTGGTCAAACGGCGTTGGCGAGGTTCTTCTCGAACGCGGCCAGATAGTTCCGCAGATGGTGATCCTTGACGGCATCGGTCTCGGGAGCGAACAGGTCGGCGCGCAGTCCCTTGGCCCGGTCCAGCAGACCGGCCATCAGCGGCATGGCCTCGTGGAGCTTGCCGTCGGCGTCGAAGTAGCGCAGCGCGTCCACGTGTGTGAAGGCAGGCTCGGGCGGGAGATGCGGGACGATGTCGTTGTTGTTGACGAAGCGGTAACAGCGTTTCCTGAAAGCCTTGTTGTGCACGCCGGCGAGCAGCCGTTCGCAGGTGCGGGGCTGGCCGAAGGTGTAGACGCCGTCGGGCAGCAGTCGCGGCTCCTCCAGGTACAGGCGGGTACCGGCCAGCATCGCGAGAGCGCCGCCGAGGCTGTGGCCGGTGAACCAGACGCTCTGTCCGTGGGTGCGCAGTTCCTGGACGGTGTCGCGGATCTGGGGATAGACGGACTCCAGCGCCTGGTGGAAGCCGTAGTGGACGAACCCCTTGTTCGCGGGTCCGGGAACGGGCGGGGTGCTGACGTCGGTGAGCCAGTCGTAGATCTTCAGCACCTCGGTGCCCCGGAAACCGGCGACGATCATACGCTCGCCGGCCATGACGTAGGCCTGGGTGTCCTCGATCGGGAACGGCATGCGGTGCGTGGACTCGAAGTGCCGCACCTCGGTGAATCCCCACGCGGAGGCCTGAGCCTCGATGCCGCCTCGGTCCAGCGAGGCCAGTCCGGCCGCCTGCGCCATCCAGTAGGCGTGCGGGAGGGAGTAATGGGTCGTCGAGTGGTCCAGGGCGGGAATCGGCATCGGTGTCCTCCGGGAGATCCACAGCGGGTCGCCCAGCAACCTAGCCCTGCGACGAACGATGAGGGGCCGACCGCGCCCACGACCACCCGTACGGGGTCGGTCACCCAGCGACCGGGCTCCCGGAGGCCGACAGGCATGGGCACGTCCGGCGAAACGTACCCACGCCACGCGAACAGTCGTACCCGGTCAGTGCTCCTCGGGCGCCGGCTCCAGGACGAACACCGGGATCTCACGATCCGTCTTGCGCTGATAATCGGCATAGTCGGGGAACGCCTCGACCGCTCGGGCCCACCACAAGGCCTTCTCGTCCCCCGTCACCTCACGAGCCAGCATGTCCTGGCGCACCGGGCCGTCCTGAAGCTCCACCCGGGGGTCGGCCACCACGTTGTAGTACCAGACCGGATGTCTGGGGGCCCCTCCCAAGGAGGCGACCACGGCGTAGAAGCCGTCGTGCTCCACCCGCATGAGCGGGGACTTGCGGATCTTGCCGCTCTTCGCGCCCAGGGTGGTCAGGACGACGACAGGCAGGTCCCGCCGCTTCGCGTCGTCCGGACCGACCATGCTGAGCAGCGTCGTGCCCTCCGTACCACCGGAAGCCTCGTAGAGCTCCACCTGGTCACGTACCGCCTGCGTCGCGCTCGGCTCGTACTCGCCTTTGAGTGGCATGTCGTTCTCTCCGTGTTGTCGAAGCACCTTTCTGTAACGCAACGCACGAGGCGGGGGCAATCTTCCCCGCGAGCGTCACAAGCGACGGGTGTCCGGGGCGGCGGCTTCGAGCTCGGCGATGCTGCCCGACATGATCGTCCGCACATGCTCGGTGATGTGCTCAGCGGGCCAGTCCCACCAGGCCACGGCCAGCAGCCGGGCGATGTCCTCGTCGCTGTAGCGGGTGCGGATGAGACGGGCCGGGTTGCCGCCGACGATTCCGTAGTCGGGTACGTCCGTGGTGACCACGGCGCCGGAGCCGATGATCGCGCCGTGTCCGATCCGTACGCCGGGCATCACCGTTGTGCGGTAGCCGAACCAGACGTCGTTGCCGACGACGGTGTCACCACGATCCGGCAGGCCGGTGAGCAGATCGAAATGCTCGGACCACGGGCCGCCCATGGTGGGGAAGGGGAAGGTCGACGGGCCGTCCATACGGTGGTTGGCGCCGTTCATGATGAACCGCACCCCCGTGCCCAGCGCGCAGAACCTGCCGATGAGCAGCTTCTCCGGCCCGTAGTGGTAGAGCACGTTGCGTGTCTCGAACGCGGTCGGGTCGTCCGGGTCGTCGTAGTAGGAGTACTCCCCGACCTCGATCAGCGGGGACTTCACCAGCGGCCTGAGCAGTACCACACGCGGCTGCTCCGGCATCGGATGAAGCACCGTCGGGTCGGCGGGCACAGGCATGGCGAGTGATTCCTTCGGACGACGTGTCAGCGGCCGGTGCCATGATCGCAGTACCGCGCAGGGCGGAGCATCCGATTATCAACCGCCTGACCCGACAGGGTTGTTGGACCGTCCGGGACGGTGGCGCGCCCTGCGCGCTTCACCGTCCCGGCGGCTCACCGTGTCACGCGTCGTCGGCGGTCTTCGGCGCGGCCTGCTGGACCACCTCGAAGGACCACAGGCTGGAGCCGGAAGCGGCCGGCTTCTGCTGGGGGCCGTCTCCGCCGCGCTGGTGGGCGGCCTTCATCGGACCCTCCATCCATGCCTGGAAGTCGGCCTCGCTGCGCCAGCGGGTGTAGACGAGATACTGGTCGGTGCCTTCGACCGGGCGCAGCAGTTCGAACCATTCGAAGCCGTCGGAGTTTTCCACCGACCCCGCGCGGGATGCGAAGCGCTTCTCGAGCACCTCGCGCTGTTCCGCCGGGACCTGCAACACATTGATCTTGACGATGCTCATGCCCCCATCTTGCCTCAGCACGCGGACCGGATCCTGCCCCGGTACGACGGACCGGCCACCGGACGCGGGTTCCCGCGCGGCGTGCTCAACGCTCCCTGGTACCGGTCTGCCGCCGGCATCGGTGCGGCGAGCTGTCCGATCCGGTCGTGGAATGATCGCGACAGCGGGCAGGGCGCACGTCCGCGTCGGAGCGGGGCGGATCGGAAAAAGAAGGGATGCCGGCATGGTCGAGGGCTGGGAGTGGGACGACACGTTGTTCCTGGGATCGGCCCCCTACTACCAGCGCGGGCGGCTCCCGTACGCACCCGGGCTCCCGGACGTGCTGGCCGAGATCCTCATGCCCGACGGCCGGGGGCGTCTCATCGACGTGGGATGTGGTCCGGGCACCCTTGCCCTGAGTTTGGCGCACCTGTTCGGTGAAGTCGTCGGCCTGGACCCGGACAGCGGGATGATCGCCGAAGCGCGGCGGCGGGCGGGCGAGGCGGGAATGCTCGGCAGGACCCGGTGGGTCCGGGCCCGCGCGGAGGAACTCCCCGCCGGTCTCGGGACGTTCACCGTCGCGGCCTTCGGACAGTCCTTCCACTGGATGGATCGCGACGCGGTGGCGACGACCGTCAAGGGCATGCTCCACGCGGGTGGGGCCTTCGTGCACATCTCGGACCTGAAGACGGAGACCCGGTCCGTCGACGGCCTGCCCCACCCCGCGGTCCCGTATTCCGCCGTCGCGAGCCTGACCAGGCAGTACCTCGGGCCGGTCCGGAGGGCCGGACGCGGAGTACTTCTTCACGGAACGCCCGGCGATGAGGCCGCCGTGCTCACTCGCGCGGGGTTCGCCGGACCGCAGCGGCATGTCGTACCCGGCGGGCAGGTGTGGGAACGTACCGGCGAGGATGTCGCCGCATGGGTGTTCTCCCTCTCGTCCTCCGCACCGCACTTGTTCGGCGGGCGCCGTGAGGCCTTCGAGGCAGACCTCGACCGGCTGCTTCGGGACGTCTCCCCCTCCGGTCGTTTTTCCGAACGCCTGCTGAGCACCGAGGTCTTCGTCTGGCGAAAGCCGCGGTAGTACGGTCGGCTGTGGGGCCGTCACCGGGTCCCACAGCGACTTGGGCGAGGACCGCGATGCGAAAGATCATCTTGTCTATGTCGGTTTCCCTCGACGGTTTCATCGAGGGACCGGACCGTCAGATCGACTGGCACATGGTCGACGACGAGTTGCACAGTCACTTCAACGAGTGGCTCAGGGGGATGGGCGCTTTCATGAGCGGACGCGTCACCCATGAGCTCATGGCCGAGTTCTGGCCCACCGCCGACGCCGACCCCTCAAGTCCCGCAGTCATGGTCGAGTTTGCCGGAATCTGGCGTGACATGCCCAAATTCGTCTTCTCCAGGACCCTGGAGAGAGCGGACTGGAACACCACCGTCGTACGGGAGGTCGTCCCCGAGGAGATCATGGCGCTCAAGGCGCAGCCGGGCGGGGACCTGGCGCTCAGTGGCGCCGACCTCGCCGCGGCCTTCAGGCGGTACGACCTGATCGACGAGTACCGCGTCTACGTCCATCCGGTCCTCATCGGGCGGGGAAAACCCCTCTTCCAGGCATCGGACGACCGGGTCGGTCTCCGGCTCGCGGAGAACCGGACCTTCGGCAACGGCGTCGTACTCCTGCGTTACGAGCGGGCCGAGGCCTCCTCGTCCGGGTGAACCCCACGGAACGGCGGCCTTGGCGTACACGCCGGATGGCCGCCGCCCCCGCCCCGTGGGGGATTCCATGCCGGCCGCGGACGGGCGCGCCCCCTGAGGGGTCTCACGGAGGCGCGCCCGTCCCCGCTCAACTCGCCCTACGGCAGCGGCCCCTGGCCCGCCAGAGCGATGACCGGCCGCAGCCCCGCCGGGCGTTCCTCCACTGGCAGATGGTCCACGAAATGTACCGAGCAGCCCAGATCCGCCGCTCCGCCGTCCGCCCCGCGGTCGTCCCCGACCATCAGCACGTCGTACGGATCCTGGCCCAGCTCCTCGCAGGCCGCCCGGAAGAGCCGTGTATCCGGCTTCTGGATGCCGTGCTCGTACGACAGCACATACGCGTCCACGAAGGCGTCCAGGCCGTGGGCGCGGAAGACGGGCCGCAGGTCCCAGCCGATATTGCTCACCACGGCGATGCCGACACCGCCGCGCCGCAGCGTGCCGAGCACCTCGGCGGCGTCGCCGTAGGGCCGCCAGGCGTCCGGGGTCATATGGCGGTCGTAGAGCGCGTCGTACAGCGCGGGGTCGGGCAGGGGGACCTGCCGGGCGAGCCCGGTGTACGCGGCGCGGTGCCGCTCGGCGCTCTCGTCGCGGGTGGCCCACACGTCGGCCAGGTCCGGTGGCACCTGCTGCGGGGACGGCCCGCCGGGCAGCGCGCCCGCCACGGCCAGCCGCAGCGCGTCCCGCCGTACCTCGTCGGGTGCCATGGTGACACCCGACTCGTTGAGCACGGCCCGCAGCCAGGATCCCGCGGATTCGATACGGAAGAGGGTTCCGGAGAAGTCGAAGAGCACACCCTTGTAGGTCATGCGTCCGATCCTTGCGGGGTCACCGCTTCCTGGACAAGGTCACGCGTCCGTACGTGGCGATCGAAAACGCGACCAGGCACCCGCCGAGCAGCCAGCCGGCCAGCACATCCGAACCCCAGTGCACCCCCAGCCACAACCGGGTGAAGCCCACGCCGATCACCGAGACCACCGCGACGGTCAGTGCCGTACGCCACACCCAACGGGCCACATCCTGGCGCCGCACCAGCCACAGCAGCAGCCCGCAGGTCACCGTGGCCGTCATGGCGTGTCCGGACGGGAACGCCGCGAAATGGGCCGAGTCGACCGGGTCGGGCCAGTGCGGACGCTCCCGCCCCACGGCCGCCTTCAGCACCTGCGAGATGCCGGCGCCGACCGCGCTCGTCGCCGCGACCCAGACGGCGAGCAGACGTTCGCCCCGCAGCCACACCACGATCACGGCGACCGCCGTGAGGATACGCATCGTCCAGGGGTCCCAGAACCAGTCGGTCAACACCCGGTTGGTCCGGGTGAGTGCCGGATCGGCCACCGCCCAGCGGTGCAGTGTGTCCGCGACCAGCCGGTCGAAGGAGAACAGCGGGCCCCACCGCGCGACGACGAGAGCGACGAGCACCGCGGAGAAGACGGCCAGCAGGGCGGCCGTACGGGCGGGAGTGACGAGCGGTGACCGGGTCGGAGGTGCGGGGGTGGGGGCGGGGAACGACGGCGAGTGCATGGGGAGATCCTCGCCGACGACACGCGGGCCCCGTCAACCCGGCCCGCGGTCGCGGTCAGCCCAGCGCGCGGAGTGCCGGTACGAAGGCGACCAGCAGCGGAATCACCGGCACCGCCGCCGCCGCTGCGGTCAGCCGCAGCCGACGGCCCGCGGTGAGCCGGGGCACGGGGGACAGCAGCCGGTTCACCCGCTGCGGCAACAGCCCGTTCGCAGTGGTGGCGGGCCCGAACACGCCACGCTCCTCGTTCAGTTCGACCAGGGCGAGCGCGATCGTCAGCCGTCCGAAGCGCCGGGACGCGACATCGTCCGCCGCCAACTCGACCAGCCGGTGCATCTCGTCGCGGAACGCCGCGAACACCGGCACCTGCGGGAAACCGTTCGCGAGCGCCCCGGAGCAGTGCCGCAGCCAGTCGTGCCGGGCGCGCGCGTGACCCTGCTCGTGGGCGAGTACGGCATCGAGCTGACGGCCTTTCAGGCGACGCAACGCGGCCGTGGTGATGACCAGTTGGGGCGCTGCGCCGGGCAGCCACCAGGCGTCGGGGCGCTCACCCTCCAGGACGACGAGCGGCTCGCCGCCGGACTCCTCGCCGGGCAGAAGGGGTGAGCGTACGAGTAGTTCGGCGCGGCGCCGCCGGCGCCTGCGGCGCGAGCGGTGGATCTCCCGGGTGAGCATCGCCACCGTCCACAGGCCGCCGCCCGCCAGGAGAACGGCGAGCAGGGCCGGCCAGGGCTGGTGCGAGCCGAAGGCGTAGGCCTCCACGACGCCGCGCGGCGCGGGCGCGAAGATGTGTCCCCGTACGGCCTGCCAGGCGGTGGCCGCGCTGAGGACCATGGAGAGCGCGAAGCTCAGCAGGACGGCCGCCACGACGCACTGCCACACCCACAGCGCCACCACGGGTTCGCGCTCCGGCCACTCGGCACGCGAAAGGAGCCGGGGGGCGACGACGGCGGCCAGTGCGCCGAGCAGCAGCAGCGCCAGGGAGACCATCATGAACGACAGACTATGAGGGTGTTGCTACTGAGGGGTATGGCCTTGCCGGGCATGTGACCCATGACACGTTTCGAGCCGCGGGAGGCGGTGTCGGTACGGGGCCGGTGAACGCGGACCGGACGCCACCGGGGCGCCCGGATTTGAGCAGATGCGGGCCGGAATCGGGCCGGATTCACGCCGGACATGGTCCCTCCGAACCTGAACCGGGGTCGAACGCGCGCCGGACTCAGAGCGTGAGCAGCATCGCCAGCATGGCGAGCCCCATGGTCAGTCGGCACGCCAGCCCCAGTTCGGGCCGGTCACCCCAGGCAAGGGCGGCCCCGCCACCGCCCGTTGGACCGGCGGTGGCCGGTCCCGGCAGCAGCCGGGCACCCGCCCCCAGCACATAACCGGCGTAATAGATCAGCAGTGCCCCGGTGAGCAGCGGTATACCGCCCGCCACGGACATGCCCGTCATCGTGCCGCTCATCCCGCTGTGCGCCCCGCTCGCCCCGGCCGTCCCTGATGACGTGGCGGCCATGGCCACGGCCATGTAGACCATGGCCAGTGTTCCCAGCAGATGATGCAGATGATGGCGCAGGCGGTGCGGACGGTGCGGTCTTCCGCGGGCCGAGACGAGCGTGTGCAGCGCCGCGCCGCCGAACACCACCGCGTACGCCAGCCACATCCACCGGGGCGGTGCCAGCACGGCCCCGGGCACGGCCATGGCCGCCATCCCGAACCCCATCAGCGCCTCGCCGCCCGCCGAACCGCGCTGTTCGTCCACGCTGCTGCGCATCCGGAGCAGACAGTAGCCCCCGGCCGCCGCGCAGAGCGCGACAAGCAACCAGCCGGCCGTCACCGGTCCGTGCATCGCGCACCCCCGTCCCCGCCCCGCCCAAAAGGTGTCGGGAGAGGTGATGCCCCCCGCGCCCGAGGCGCATACGAGCGCAGGGGGACACAGGGGGAGCGCACCGGGGGACACGGGGAGGTTTCCCCAGGCCCTCGGCTCGCGGGCCCCCGACTCCTGGGTGTGATCCCCGGGCTCCGGGCCCGGCGAAGACCGGCCGGACGGGCCCTACCGGCCCCGGACCCCGGTCCCGAGGTTCACCCGGGGCACCAACTCCGGTCTGCCGCAGCTGCTTTCCACGGTGAGACCCACGCCTTCGCGCGCGGAGTCGAGCAGCGTCAGCATGATGTCGAGGACATGGCGCGCCAGTTCGGCCGATGCCCGGTGCGGGCGGCCCGTGGCGATCGCTTCGGCCAGGTCGGCGAGGCCCGTACCCCGCCCCGCTCCCGCGTATCCCGCCGACACCGCGAGGGGCTCCCATTCCCCGCCGGGCCGGTGCAGTTCCACCGGCCCGTCGAAGCCGTTGGGGTCCGGTACCGAGAGCGATCCCTCGGTGCCGTGCACCTCGATGCGTGGCAGCCGCGCCGCATGGATGTCGAAGCTCATCACCAGTGTGGTGAGCGCGCCGCCCGCGTGCCGCAGAACTCCGGTGACATGCGTGTCCACCTCGACGGCGAACCGCTCGCCCGCCCGTGGCCCGCTGCCGATCTCACGTACGCCCCGGGGCCGGGCGGCCGCGCCGGTGACCTGCACGACCGGACCCAGCAGGTGGACGAGCGCGGAGAGGTAGTACGGCCCCATGTCGAGCAGCGGCCCGCCGCCCGGCCGGTAGTAGAACTCCGGGTCGGGGTGCCAGCGTTCGTGCCCCGGGGTGGTCATGAAGGCCGTCGCTGCGATCGGCACGCCGATCATTCCGTCGTCCACCGCCTTGCGTGCCGTCTGGAGGCCGGTGCCGAGGACCGTGTCGGGCGCGCAGCCGATCCGTGACCCGGCAGCCGCGTCCAGCAGCCCGTCCGCCTCCTGACGGGTGGTGGCCAGCGGTTTCTCCCCGTAGACGTGCTTGCCCCCGGCGAGCGCGGTCCGGGCCACTTCCGCGTGGACCGCCGGGATCGTCAGATTGAGTACGGCGTCGACATCCGGCCGGTCCACCAGCGCGGCCACCGAACCGGCGACCGCCACCCCCGGGACCCGGGCCGCCACCGCCTCGGCGCGGCCCGTATCGAGATCGGTGACGGCCGTGAGCGTCACGTTCTCCAGTCGCTCCAGCGTGTCCAGGTAGGCGCCGCTGATCGCGCCCGCGCCCACCATGCCGATCCTCAGCGGCTCGCCCACCGTGCCGACCCTCAGCGGCTCGCCCGTCACGCCGATCCTCAGCGGCTCGCCCACAGCAGGCCCCTCTCGGTGAGCGCCCGCACCTCGGGCACGTCGAAGTCGTCCGGCTTGTGGCCGATCGCGGAGACGAAGACCCGCCCCGCTCCCCAGGACCTGGTCCAGACGGCGGGCATGGTGACCGGCCGCGACCGCTCCTCGTCCGCCGGGAACTCGGTGGTCGCCAGGACGTCGACCAGCGGGTCCGTGGCCACCCAGTACTTCTCCGTATGGACACGGAAATCGGTGAGACCGGCGATGACGGGGTGGTCGGCGCGCTCCTCGACCAGTGTGACCCCGTGGTCCAGGAAGCCGGACGGATGCATCAGGAACTGGCCGCCGGTGAGCAGCTGGTAGCCGACATCGCCGCGGAAGGAGTCCACGATCCCGCCGTGCCAGCCCGCCAGTCCGGTGCCGGCGCGGACGGCCGCGATGAGCCCGGCGCTCTGTTCCCCGGTGATCTCGCCCATCGTCCAGCACTGGACCACCAGGTCGGTGGCGGCGAGCAGTTCGGTATCGGTGTAGACGTCCAGGGTCTCGGAGATCCGGACGTCGTAGCCGTGGTCGCGGAGGAAGGGCAGGAAGAGCTCCGTGATGGTCACGGGCTGGTGTCCCTCCCAGCCGCCACGGACGACAAGAGCCCTTCGGGCGTCGGGTATCACGGTCGTCGCACACTCCCATCGGTCATCGCGGCACATGCGCCGCACGCGGTAGTCGCGGTCGTCGAGGTCGCGCGGCACGCGCCGGCGGCCGTCCCCCGTACGTCGATGACCATGCCCGGCGCGGTCCGTCCCTACGCGGGGTGAGGGTGCCCCACGCGGCGTGAGGGGGCCCGCGTGCGGGCGTTAGGCTGCGGACGTCACCTTCCCGCCGCAGACCGGATTCGGAGACCGCCTTCTATGGACACCGCCCCGCGCCCCGTCGGCGAACTCACCTACCGGGACGCCGCGGCAGCCGACGTCGAGGCGGTCGTCGCCCTGGTGGAGTCCGCCTACCGGGGGGACAGCAGCCGCGCCGGATGGACCACGGAGGCGGACATCCTGGAAGGGCAGCGGACCGACCCGCGGGGAGTGCTCGACGTGATCGAGACGCCCGGCAGCCGGCTGCTGATGGTCGAGCGCGACGGCGGGCTGGTCGCCTGCTGCCAGCTCGAACACCGGGGAGAGGCCGCCTACTTCGGCATGTTCGCCGTACGGCCAGGAGCGCAGGGCGGGGGCCTCGGGCGGCGGATACTCACAGAGGCGGAACGTACGGCCCGCGAGGCCTGGGGCGTCGGTGAGATGCAGATGACCGTGATCTCGGTGCGCGAGGACCTGATCGCCTGGTACGAGCGGCGCGGCTACCGCCGTACGGGAAAGCTGTTCCCCTTCCCGTACGGCGACGAGCGCTTCGGCATCCCGCAACGGGACGACCTGGCGTTCGAGCTGCTGGTCAAGCGCCTCGCCTGAGGCCTCAGGGCCCTGCCCCGGGCGCGGAGGCCGACCGGTGATCACGCGGTGTGCCGACCGGTGACCGGTCGGTGGACAGGCCCGGCGGTCAGGCGGTGAACCGCCCCGTACGCCGGATCTCCGGGAAGTCCGTGGTCACCGCGTCCAGCTCGAAGGCCCGCGCCAGCCGCAGCTGCTCCTGGGTGTTCACCACCCAGCCGATGATCCCCAGCCCTTCCCCGTGCGCCCGCTCGACGACCTCCAGGGTCAGCCTGCGGATATTGAGCGCCAGCCGGTCGGCGCCCACCGCCTTGGCCCGGTCCACCACGTCCGTGCCCCAGCGGCTCGCGATCAGTACCGTACGTACGCCGGGCACCAGCGAGATGATCTCGGCGACCGCCTCGTCGTGGAACGACGACACCTCGATCCGGTCCACGAGCCCCCGCCGGCGCATGACCTCCGCCAGCGCGCGGGCCGCGGCCGCGTCCTTGATCTCGGCCTGGATCGGCGACCGTACGGCGTCCAGGACCTCCTCGAAGAGCGGGACGCGCTCGCCCAGACCCGCGTCCAGCTCCCGCAGCTCGGCGAGGGTGTGGTCGGCGATCGCGCCCGTGCCGTCGGTCGTACGGTCCACTGCCGTGTCGTGCATGACGACGAGGGCGCCGTCCTTGCTCAGATGCAGGTCCAGCTCGATGGCGTCCATGCCCGCGCGCTCGGCGTGGACGAAGGAGCGCATGGTGTTCTCCGGTTCGACACCCATCACTCCACGATGACCGATGGTGTGGAAACTCAAGACTGACTCGCTTCCGTCGACGGCGACTCCCGCGCGGAAGCCTAATAGTCCGCTTCCCGCACCGATACCACTACACACAGTCGCGTGCAGGGGAGTGCCGGGAAGTGATGTATACACGTGTCTTCCCCTTGTGTCGCAGGAAAAATCACGGTGCTCATGGGGGTCCAACAGGATAATTTCTCCCATCTGCGGTTGTATAGAAGAACGAGGGGCCGATACGGTGCCTTGACGCCAAGATCTCCCGTGGAGGAAGTGACATGACGGAAATCCTTGTGCAGGGTGGCGCTGGACCAGGCATATCCGATGCCCCCCGGGTGATTGAACACCCGGCCTGGCCGGAGCTCAGGGGTGCCGTCGAAGAGATCCGGCCCTGGCAGTCGAAGGACGGATCGATCGACTTCGACGCCGAGGGCGCGCCCACGCGCGCCGTCGCCGGGGCGACGCTCGAACGGGTCGTCGTGGCCGTCGGCCGGCTCTCCCCACTTCTCCCGCACGACGCCGCCTACCACGCGGCTCTTGCCGCGGACCTCCGCGCCTGGGCGGACGGCGGTTTCGGCGTACCCGACTTCCTGGACTCGCTGCTCGCCTTCCAGCCCGCGGCGGACCGCAGGGACGGCCTCCAGCATCTCGCCGTCTTCCCCATGTACACGCAGAACGGCAATCCGGACCGCAATCTCGAAGCGGTCGTGCTGCGCATGGTCTGGCCCGACTGGCTGGCCGAGCTGGAGCGCACCCGCTACGACAATCCCCTTTTCTGCGGCATCACTTTCGAGGATTTCACCGCCGGATACGACACCAACTCCGCGGTGTTCTTCCCGGAGACCATCGCTGTGCGCGAGGCCCCAGAGCGGTTCAGCTGGGGCGGGATCTTCTGCGACCGCGAGGCGGCCCGATTCCGCCGGGTCACCGAGGCGGCCGTCCGTACCCTCGGGCTCGAACTACCCGACGACATCCGCGAGTTGGTCGCCGACCAGGACCGCTGCCAGCAGGCATTCGTCCTCTGGGACATGATCCATGACCGCACGCACAGCCATGGCGACCTGCCCTTCGACCCGTTCATGATCAAGCAGCGCCAGCCGTTCTGGATGTACGGACTGGAGGAACTGCGCTGCGACCTCACCGCGTTCCGCGAGGCCGTACGGCTGGAGGCCGACGGCGTGCCGCAGGGACGCGACGTCCAGTACGCCGTGCTCTTCGACCGGATGTTCCGCTTCCCGGTCACCGGTGCGCGGGTGCGCAACTACGACGGTCTCGGCGGCCAGCTGCTCTTCGCCTACCTCCACAAGCACGAGGTGGTGCGCTGGACCGACAACACCCTGCGCATCGACTGGGAGCGGGCCCCGCAGGTCACACAGCGGCTCTGCGAGGAGATCGAGGACCTCTACCGGGCCGGTATCGACCGCCCGAAACTGGTCCACTGGTTCGCCGCGTACGACCTGGTCTCGACCTATCTCGCGCCGCACCCCGGCTCCCGCTGGGCCAAGGGTCCCGACGCCCTCGACGTCTCGCAGCCGCCCCGTAAACTCGTCGACGACGTGCTGCCGGACGAGTTTCCGCTCAGCATGTTCTACGAGGCACTCTCCAAGAAGCTGAAGGACGTGATCGCCTCCACCAAGGGGATCACCGCGACGAGCACCGAGCGAGCGGCCGCATGAGCCCTCGCGGGCAGGAGACGACGGGCATGACGACGGCCACGAGCGGGAGCGGCGGAGCGGGTGGCGCGGGCGGTGCGCTCGACGGTGCCGTGATCGCGGTGGCCGGAGCGGCGGGGCCGGCCGGCCGGGCCGCCGTGCTGCGCCTCGCCCGGGGCGGTGCGACCGTGGTCGCCTCGGACGCGGACTCCGAGCGGCTGGCCGAAGCGGTCGACGCGGCCCGGTCCGCGCATGGCGGGGCCACGGTCATCGGCGACACCGTGGATCTGCTCGATCCAGCCGCCACGCGCGCGTGGGCCGACCGGACCGAGAAGGAATTCAGGCGGATCGACGGACTGGTCCACCTCGTAGGAGGCTGGCGCGGCAGCGCCTCGTTCGCCGAGACCGACCTCGCCGACTGGGAGCTGCTGGAGAAGCTGCTGATCCGTACGGTCCAGCACACCTCCCTGGCCTTCCACGACGGGCTGCTGCGCAGCGGCCGCGGCCGCTTTCTGCTGGTCAGCGCGGCGGGCGCGGCGAAGCCCACCGCGGGCAACGCCGCCTACGCCGCCGCCAAGGCCGCCGCCGAGGCCTGGACACTGGCGCTCGGTGACGCCTTCCGCAAGGCGGGGGGCGACGAGGGCCCCCGGGCCGCGGCTGCCATTCTGGTGATCAAGGCACTGGTGCACGACGCGATGCGCGCCGAGCGCCCGAACGCGAAGTTCGCGGGCTTCACGGACGTCACCGACCTGGCCGAGGCCATCGCCGGAGTCTGGGACCTGCCCGCCCGGGAAGCGAATGGAAACCGTCTGTGGCTGACCCCCGAGCCGTGAGCGCCCGTACGACCGACGCCCGCCGCCATCACGACCCCGAGGTGCGCGGCTTCGCCAGCGACAACTACGCGGGCGCCCACCCCGAGGTCCTCGCGGCGCTCGCCCTCGCCAACGGCGGCCACCAGGTCTCCTACGGCGAGGACGACTACACCGGCCATCTCCAGCGGATCATGCACAGCCACTTCGGGCAGACGGCCGAGGCCTTCCCGGTCTTCAACGGCACCGGCGCCAATGTGGTGGCCCTCCAGGCGCTCACCGACCGCTGGGGGGCGGTCATCTGCGCGGAGACCGCGCACATCAACGTGGACGAGGGCGGCGCCCCCGAGCGGGTCGCCGGGCTCAAGCTGCTGACCGTACCGACTCCCGACGGCAAGCTCACGCCCGAACTGATCGACCGGCAGGCGTACGGCTGGGACGACGAGCACCGGGCCATGCCGCAGGCCGTGTCGATCGCCCAGAACACCGAACTGGGCACGGTCTACACGCCCGACGAGATCCGTGCCATCTGCGCGCACGCCCACGAGCGGGGCATGAAGGTCCATCTCGACGGCGCCCGGATAGCCAACGCGGCCGCGTCGCTGGACGTACCGATGCGGAGCTTCACCAACGCCGTCGGCGTGGACATCGTTTCCTACGGAGGCACGAAGAACGGCATGCTCTTCGGCGAGGCCGTCGTCGTTCTCGACCCGGACGCCGTACGGGCCATGAAGCATCTGCGCAAGCTGTCCATGCAACTCGCCTCCAAGATGCGGTTCGTGTCCGTACAACTGGAGGCACTGCTGGCGAAGGACCTGTGGCTGCGCAACGCGCGGCACAGCAACGCGATGGCCCAGCGGCTCGCGGCGGGCGTACGGGCGGTGGACGGGGTGGAGATCCTCCACCCCGTCCAGGCGAACGCCGTTTTCGCGCGGCTGCCGCACGAGGTGACCGTGCGCCTTCAGCGGCGCTTCCGGTTCTATTTCTGGGACGAGAAGGCCGGGGACGTCCGCTGGATGTGCTCCTTCGACACGACCGAGGACGATGTCGACGCATTCGTGCAGGCACTCAAGGAGGAGATGGCCACCTGAGGGTTCTCCGTACGACTGCCTTTCCGGTGGCCGCGGTTGTCAGGTGTTCGCCGCTGTTTTTTTCGAAGTCGCACCTCTGAGCTGGGTATTGGACTGAAGTCGTGGCTGCCCATGGTGATCCGTACGGCACGGCAGGAGATCTCTCAGCGAGGGGGAGGGCTCCAGGTCCAGTTCTTCCCGCAGGACATAGCGGCACTGTTCGTATTGACGCATTGCGGCGCCCCTGTTGCCGGCGGCCAAATGCGCCTTCATCAGTACGCGATGGGCGCTTTCCCGTAAGGGCTCCGCGCGAACGGCGGCGAGTCCGGCGGCGACGGCCTCACCGTGGCGCCGCGCTGCCGTGAGCCGCTCGGTCATCGCTTCCAGGGCGTAGAGCCGGAGTTGGTGGTACTGCTCCTGCTCGATCAGCATCCAGTCATTTTCCGGCCATTCAGGCAGCAGATCCGCCGATAAGTCCGTCAGGGTCCGCATGGTGAGGATGTCGTCGCACGGGCGCGAGTTGTCGAGCAGGCGGTGTGCGTGTCTCACCGCCTCGTGCAGGTCCACGGAGATGTCCTTGGAGATCGACATTTCCTGAGCGGACGCGTCGATGATGGAATGGCCGGTTCGCGTCGCTCTCCACAGCGAAGATCGAAGATTCGCGTTGGCGCGTGCGGTGGTGACGTCCGGCCAGAGAATTCCGGCCACATAGGCGCGGGATCGCGGAATGTCCTGCAAAGCCAGGAATGCGAGGAGTCGTTGCGTGCTGGTGCAGACCGGCACGCGTGTATGGCTGACCGTCAGTGCGAATCCCTTGAGCAGTCTCAAGGTAATAAAATGTGATTGTCCATTCATCTGCGCCCCCGGACGATGTCGGCTCCGGCGATCTTCGGTGTTTTCCCAAGACTCACGAAGCCGTGTTGCGAGTAAATCGTGATCGCACGGTCGACTCTTAGCGTGCGGGGTGTCAAAAAGGAATCACTGGAACGTCACGGCAGCGTCACCCAGGCCGTTCCAGTAGGTCATCAAGCCACTTCCGGACCGCCATGAGGACATCGACGGTTTCACTCGCCGCGGAGGGGGACGACGGCTCGCCGTCGACCGTCTGGATGATGCGTGCGCGGAAGCCGTCTGCCCTGCCGTCTTCCACCCACACCCGGAGTATCAGGACACCGGACCGCGTCGAGGGGGTCTCCATGAACGACCAAGTGTTCCTCATCGATGTCACCCGGGCGTTGTCGCTCCGTGTCCGGTGACGTCATCGCGCGGCTCCAGGACGCGCTCGTGACGCCGGTGTGACGAGTGAGTCGCGGCCTGATCACAGGGGAGTCCGCATGCTCTCGGTGTGCGTCATCCGTGCGT
The DNA here is from genome assembly GCF_044741745.1 of Streptomyces sp. NPDC088116. NCBI lineage: Bacteria > Bacillati > Actinomycetota > Actinomycetes > Kitasatosporales > Streptomycetaceae > Streptomyces > Streptomyces sp. NPDC088116. The sequence goes on from NZ_JBIUTF010000003.1 coordinate 514,346, forward strand.
GCCGAGGCGGGGGGAGGCTTCCAATGGGTGACTTCGGTGTCATCGCCGATGTCTCGACGGTCATCGTGGGCGCCCTGACGCGGGCTCTGCGCCCGCTCAGCCAGGTGGATCCCCCGATCGCGGAACTCAACGACCTCGCCGACGCGGTGCAGACACCGCCGGCCAAACTCACGGTGTTCCTCTACGAGATCGCCGAGGACCCCACCTCACGCAACCGGCCCCCGGTGCGCTCCCTGCCGCCGGGACCGCCGACCACCCGCAAGCCGCCGATGGCCCTGATGCTGCGGTACCTGGTCACTCCCTGGGGCGGCGACCAGATCACCCAGCACCGGATGCTGGGCCGCGCCCTGCAGACCTTCTACGACGACGCGATCCTGGACGGCGTCCAGCTGACCGGGAGCCTCGCGGCGAGCACCGACTCGCTCCACCTCACCCTGACGCCCCTGACCCTCGATCAGAAGTCCTGGATCTGGTACGCGATCCAGAAGCCGTACCGGCTCTCGCTGAACTACGAGGTCCGCGTTGTCAGCCTGGACTCGGCCGTCGAGACAGCCGTCCAGCCGGTGCGGAGCCGGGTCATCGACGGGACGGCGACACCATGAGCGCTTTTCTCCCGCTGACCCGCTCGACCACCTACAGTCCGGCCTGGTTCGTGCCGTTCGACGACTTCGCCGGACGGGTGCGCACCGCGGGCGTGGAGATCCAGCTGGACCGGTTCCAGGACGGCGGCTGGCTGCCGCTGGACGACCGGGCCGTACGCACGCCCAGCGGGGCCCTGGCCTTTCCCGGTCTGGGCAGACGAGGCGAACCGTGGACGGCCCGGCCCGAGCGCCATCGGGCCCGCTTCTCGGCCGCCGGATACCGGCCGCTGTACCCGGCCGACGGCGAGCCGTTCTCGGCCACTCTCGTCGGCGTCGAGTTCCTGGTTCACCCGTACGACGACACGCACCCGCCGGCCGGGCCGACCGCCCCGCGGCTGGTCCGGTTCCTGCCGGCCGTCTCCTTCCCCTGTCCGCCGGGCCTGCGCACGGTCCACGGGGCCGTGGTCGACGCGTCCACCCGGGCGCCCGTCGCGAACGCGCTCGTCGAGGCCCGCGGACAGACGAGTCGCGACCTGACGCCCTGGCACGAACGAACCCTGTCCGACGCCACGGGTGCCTTCCGGCTCGCCCTGCGGTGGGAGGGCGAGAAGGCCACCTCCGAAGCCGACGAGGAGACATTCCGCCTGCGAGCGGTCGAACAGCCGGGCCGGAGCGGGGAGCTTGTCGTACGGCTGCCCCAGGACAGCACGCGTCGGCACGTCATCGAGATCCGTGAGCAGCAGTGAGGAGCCGTCCATGGCTGAGTATCTGAGCCCCGGGGTCTACATCGAGGAGATCGACGCGGGACCGCGGCCGATCGCGGGAGTGAGCACGAGCACGGCCGGCATGGTCGGGGTCACCGCTCGCGGCCCGTACACGGGCAAGCCCAAACTGGTCACGAACTTCCTGGAGTTCCAGAACACCTTCGGCGGGTTCCTGCCCGAACCGGACCCGGCCGTACGCGACACCTGGGCCAACGACCCCGCCGAAGGCGGACGTTGGTGGCTGTTCCCGCTGGCGGTCAAGGGCTTCTTCGACAACGGCGGGCAGCGGCTGTACATCAAGCGCGTCGCCGCGGGGCAGGCCAAGCCGGCATCGGGCGTGCTGGGCAGCGGGCTGGTGAGCGCGATCGCCGGCGACGCCGCGCGGGGCGCGACGAGTGTGCAACTCGGCCATCTGATCGGCTTCACCGGGGTGGGTCAGCAGATCCAGATCTTCCGGGGCGACGACCAGCGGACGATCCACACCGCCGCGGTCACCCACTACGACATGACCACGCGCCGGATCACACTCGACTCGGCCCTGCCCGCCGAAGTCAGAACGGCCCGCGGCGACTACGTACAGGTCGGGACCCGCGGCGCCGAGGAGACGCTGCGGCTGTCCGCCGTGAGCCCCGGCTCATGGGGCGGGGCCGTCCAGGTCCGCGTCCGGCCGATGGCCGGCGCCGCGCTGCCCGTACTGCCCGATCCGCAGGAAGGCGCGCTGTTCATCACCCGGCTCGTCGCGGACGCGGCGGCGGACAGCGAAACGGTCCAGGTGGCCGCGGTCAACGGGCTCGACCCCGACGACCTGCCCGACGAGATCTGGGCGCAGATCGGCCCCCGCCGGTTCAAAGCGGAGGCGAGCCGGCCGGCGGACGGGAAGGTCACGCTGACCTTCCCGGCGGGCACGACCCACGAGGCGTGGGAGAGCGGGCTCACCGTGCGCCGGGTGCGCCGGGGCAACACCGCGACGGCGCCGACCCTGCGCGTCGGCGGTGCGAGCCGCCTCTACCAGGGCGCGGTCGTCCAGCTCGACGACGGCACCACCCTGACCGCGGTGAAGGTCGACACGATCGCCGGTGACGTCGTCACCTTCGACCAGGACGTACCCGGCACGTTCTTCGAGACCGACCGGATCCACCTGATCGAGGCCGAGGTCTCGACCCGGTTCACGGAGCCGGGCGGCGCGGCCGTGACCGAGACCTTCAGCAACCTCCGGCTCACCGGCGACAGCGCGGCGAACCTGACGACCACCCTGGAGAGCCGCTCCCAGCTGGTCCGGGCCACGACGCTGCCCGGCCTGACCACCGATCCCGCACAGTTCCCGGTGCCCGCGCTCGGCTCCTGGCTGACACTGACGGACGGCGACGACGCGTACGGGACCCTGAGCGTGGCCGACTTCGTCGGCACCGACGGCGGCAGCGGTCGGCGTACCGGAATCGTCGCGCTGGAGGATATCGACGAGATCGCCGTCTGCGCGGTCCCCGGCATGTGGTCGGGCACCGTCGAATCGGCCCTGGTCACCCACTGCGAACTCCTCAAGGACCGGTTCGCGATCCTCGACCCGCGCGACGGCCTGGACATCGAAGGCATCCAGGCGTTCCGCGAGCCGTTCGACACCAAGTACGCGGCGCTCTACTACCCGTGGCTGGTCACGCGCGACCCGTCGACCAACCGTGATGTCGAAGTGCCGCCGTCCGGTCATATGGCCGGGATCTACGCCCGCGTGGACGTGGAGCGGGGCGTGCACAAGGCGCCGGCCAACGTCGTCATCCGGGGTATCCGGCAGACCGACGGCATCGCCCAGGACATCACCAAACGGCACCAGGACCTGCTGAACCCCAAGGGGATCAACGCGCTGCGGTTCTTCCCCGGACTCGGCCACCGGGTGTGGGGCGCGCGCACGCTGTCCTCGGACAGCTCGTGGAAGTACATCAACGTCCGGCGGCTGTTCCTCTTCCTGGAGGAGTCGATCGACGAAGGCACCCAGTGGGTGGTCTTCGAACCCAACGACGAGGCGCTGTGGGCCCTGGTCCGCCAGACGGTCGGCAACTTCCTCACCACGGTCTGGCGCAGCGGCGCGCTCGCCGGCACCACCGCCGACGAGGCGTTCTTCGTCGCCTGCGACCGCACCACGATGACCGAGGACGACCTGGCCAACGGCCGGCTCATCTGCGCCATCGGGGTCGCGCCGGTCTTCCCGGCCGAATTCGTGATCTTCCGGATCCAGCAGAAGACCCGCGAGACCCAGCTCGCCTGAGCGGCACCCGACTGAGAAGGGGGCACCATGCCACCCGTGACCAGGGACGATCCGTACGCGTCCTACAACTTCCTGATCATCGTGACCAACGTCAGTGACGACGGTGTCGCGGTGAGCGGCTCCTTCACCGAGGTCAGCGGGCTGGAGCTGGAGATCCCGCCGATCGAGTACCGCAACGGGAGCGAGGACATCACCGTCCGCAAGATCCCGGGGCTGAAGAAGTTCACCAACCTCACCCTCAAGCGCGGCATCACCGGCCATGTCGGCTTCTGGAACTGGGTGGTCGAGGCGCTCAACGGCAAGGTGCGGCGCGCCTCCGGTTCGATCGTGATGCTGGACGAGAACCGCCAGGAAGCCATGCGCTGGAACTTCGACCGCGGCTGGCCGACCAAGTACACCGGCCCGACGCTCAGTTCGACCAAGAACGAGATCGCCATGGAGACACTCGTGCTGGCGGTCGAGAAGCTGGAGATCGACGCCTGACATGGCCGGCGAAGCGCTCCCCGGCGTATCCCTGACGTTCGCTCCCCGTGGCCCGGACGAGGAGCCGCTGCGCACCGACGTGGCGGCGTTCCTCGGCCGGTTCCGCCGGGGGCCGGTCGCCACGCCGGTACGGGTGGAGAACTGGAACGACGTCGTGGGCGCCTTCGGCCCGCCCTCCGGTGACCGTGCCGCGCCGTACGCACTGCGCGGCTTCTTCGAGAACGGCGGCCGTACGGCCTGGGTGCTGCGGGTGTCCGGGCCGGCCGTCACCGCCCGGACCCGATGGACGGTCGGGGACGTCGGCGGATTCCCCGCCGCGCGCTACCAGTTGCTCGCCACCAGCCCGGGAGCCTGGGCCAACGGCGCCCGCGTCGCCATCCGTTACCGGACCAGTACGGTCGCCGGACCGCCGACGGTGAGCGTACGGGTCACGGTGCCCGGCGAGCCGCCCGAGACGTTCGCCGGTCTGCCGGCCGCCGAAGTGGCCGACCGGCTGGCCGCCTCCCGCTTCATCCGGCTGATACCCGACCGCCCCGCACCACCGCCGGGAGCGCCGGGACCGATCTCGATGTCCTGGGACCTGACACTGCTGGGCGGCACCGACGAGGCGCCGGGGCGACGCGAGTACTCCGACGCCGTGGCGGTGCAGGCCGAGCTTCCGGAACCTGCCCTGCTGGCCCTGCCGGACCTCGGCACGGACCTCTCCGGGACCACGCACACGGACATGGTGATGGAGGTGCTGCGGACCGTGGAGCCACTGCTCGACCGCCTCGTCGTCCTCGACGTACCGCCAGGGCTGTCGTCCGTGGACGAGGCGGTGGACTGGGTGGGGTCCCTGGCCGCCACGGGCGACGGCCGTCTGCTGAGCACCGCCGCCGTCTACCATCCCTCACTGCGGACACCCGACGGGCCCGCGCTGCGGACCGTACCGTCGTCCGGGCATGTCCTGGGCGTCATCGCCCGGCTGGACGGCGAACGCGGAGCGCACCACACCCCGGCCAACGCCACGATCCTGGAAGCGGTCGACCTGGGGGCCGAATTCCCCGAGCCGCAGCAGGTCCGGCTGTTCGACGCGGGCATCGACCTGATCCGGTGCACCCGCGGTCGGGGGCTGACGGTGTGGGGCGGACGCACCCTGTCCGCCGATCCCCGCACCCGCTACATCGCGCACCGCAGACTCCTGCACCTGCTGGTGCGCGCCGTCCGGCGGGTGGCGAGCCCCCTGGTGTTCGACGTCAACTCGCCCGAACTGCGGCTGACCCTGGTACGGGCGGTGACCTCCGTGCTGCTGTCGGCCTTCCGGTCCGGCGCACTCGCCGGCGCGCGGCCCGAGCAGGCGTTCCGGGTGGTGTGCGACGACACCAACAACCCGCCCGAACAGGACCCGGGGCAGCTGGTCTGCGAGATCGAGGTCGCCCCGGCCGTCCCCATGGAATTCATCCGGCTGCGTCTCGTACTCGGCCAGGACCGCGCCCTGGAGGTGATCGAGGCATGACCCTGGATCCACTGCCCAAGTACCGCTTCCTCGTCACCCTCGACCCCGGCGACGCGTATCTGCCGTCCGCCCAGGCACTGCTGCTGCCGCTGGTCGCCTCCGGCGCCTTCCAGGAAGTCACCGGGCTCGGCGCCCAGCTGGAGGTGACGAGCTATCCGGAGGGCGGCCGTAACGACTCCGTCCACCAACTGCCGTTGCGCCACTCGTGGAACCGGATCACCCTCAAGCGCGGAGTGGTACGGGATCCCGGGCTGTGGGCCTGGTACCAGGCGGGACTGGCCGACTCGCTCGGCGCCCGCCGCGACGGCGCGGTGATCGTCCTGGGACCGGACGGGGTGCCCGGTGCGGCCTGGGCGTTCCACGGCGGCCTCGCCGCCAAATGGAGCGGCCCCGACCTGCACGCCGAGCAGAACGCGATCGCCGTCGAGTCGCTGGAGATCGCCCACGAGGGGCTCACGAAGGTCCTTCAGGACACCGCGGCGGACGCGCTGTCCGCCGCGCAGCGGCCGAACCCAGGAAGAAGGTGACCGGCGTGCCGAAGGTGATCATCCACAACCTCGAAGTCCGCATGCAGGTGGACGGCGACGACGGCGCGGTCTTCACCCGCCTGTTCAACAAGCACATCCAGGCCTGGGCGAGGCTGTACGAGGACGAGTGCGCCCGCGTCAAACACACCGCGGCCGAACGCGGCTTCGGCGACGGGGAGGGCCGGCCGTGAGCGTGACACCCGTGTCCTTCGCCCGCCAGGCCGGAGCCCAGGCCCGGCTGGAGATCGTCCGGCCGGTGATCGCCGACGAGCGCAAGCGGCGGATCCCGCTGCGGTTCAACCCGACCGACTACAAGCTGAGCAAGTCCAACACCTTCGCCGAGATCACCATCCCCGGCCTGGAGACACCGCCGCTCCAGTACGTACGCGGCGGCACGGAGACGCTCACCGTCCAGGCCCTGGTCGACACCTCCGACACACTGGAGAACGTACGGACCGCGTACGTCGACGCGCTGCGCAATCTGCTGCGCCCCGACAGCCGCGAACACGCGCCGCCGATCGTCCGGTTCGTCTGGGACGAAGAGGTCTTCACCGGTGTCGTGGAGAAGCTGGACGTGAACTACCAGCTGTTCCGGCCGGACGGTGTGCCCCTGCGGGCCATGCTCGACCTGTCGCTCAAGGAGTTCCGTACGGCCGCCGCACAGGTCGCCGGCACACCACGCTCCTCGCCCACGGTGGAGAAGAGCTACGTGGTGCGCCGAGGCGACACACTCAGTTCCATCTCCGCCGCGCTCTACCGGCGGCCCGACGCCTGGCGGGAACTGGCGCGTGCCAACGGGATCACCGATCCCCGGGACCTGCGGCCGGGCCGGGTACTGACCGTGCCCCGGCTGCCGTGAGGAGCGAGTGATGAGCACCCCCACGCCGGAAGTGGCCTCACCCGACCGGTACGCGCCCGAGTTCGAGGTCCGCATCGAGGGCCTGGAGATGGACCCGAGCACCAAGAACGACATCATCGACGTCAAGGTGAACCGGGACATCGACGAGATGTCGGGCTTCGACCTCACGCTGAACAACTGGGACGACGTCAACCTGAAGTTCAAGCACAGCGACTCGCCGCGGCTCAAGCTCGGCGGCCGGGTCTCGGTGCGGCTCGGCTACGCCGACAAGCTGCTCACCGTTGCCACCGGGACCATCAGCACGCTCAGCCCGAAGTTCTCCGACAGCGCGTCCCCCACCGTCCAGGTCAGCGGGGTGGACGGGCTGCTGCGGCTCAAGGACCGCAAGCCCGCCGAGAACGAGGTCAAGATCTACCGCAATCTGCCCGACTGGCGGATCGCGGAGCAGATCGCGCAGCGCAACCACCTGCGGATCGAGGTCACCAGGGAAGGGCCGACCCATGACCAGGTGGTGCAGAAGAACCAGGACGACGCGAGCTTCCTCATGGAACGGGCCAAGCGGCTCGACTTCGACTGCTACGTCCTGCCCGACCCGCAGTCCGGCGAGGACACGCTGTACTTCATCAGACCGACGGACGGCCGCGACGGCCGCCCGATCCGGGTGTACCGGCTGGCCTACGCTCCGGGACTGTCCACCGGACCCACCAGCCGGCCCGAAGGGCTGATCCCCAACCTGCTGGACTTCACCCCGACGCTGACGGTGTCCCAGCAGGTCGGCAAGCTCACCGTGCGCGGCTGGGACCCCCGTACCAAACAGCCGATCGCGTTCACCGCGACCGCCGAGAACCTGCCGGCCGGGCAGAACACGGCCGACGGGCAGAGCGGGCCGGAGGCCGCCGAGTCCACGCTGGGGGGCCGCCAGGACGTACTGGTCGACGCACCGGTCACCAGCGACCAGGAGGCCCGTGAGCTGGCGATCAGTCTGCTGCGCGAGCGCGCGTACGAATTCATCACGGCGACCGGCCGGGTGGCTGGGCTCCCCGAACTGCGGCCCGGCGACAACCTGGAGATCTACGGGCTCGGACAGCGGTTCTCCGGCACGTACTTCGTCAAGCGGGTCGAGCACACGCTCAACACCAGTGGCTTCTTCACCCAGTTCACCGCACGGCGGATCCACCAGGGGGACCAGTGACCACCAGGACCACGCCACGCGCCCGCTCCACCGACAAGCGGTACTACGGCGTCGTGGAAGCGCTCGTCGTGGAGAACGACGGCGACGACGAGGCGCGGGTCAAGCTCCAGTTCCCGTGGTTCGACCAGACGACGGTCACCGACTGGTGCCGGGTCGGTCAGCTGTACGCGGGCAACGGCTACGGCTCGGTGTTCGTCCCGGAGAAGGGCGACGAGGTGCTGGTCGCCTTCGTCCACGGGGACATGCGGTTCCCGATCGTCCTGGGCGGTCTGTACAACGGCCAGGACAAGCCGCCGACCGCCCGCACCGACGGGCGGGATCAGAAGATCATCCGGACCCGGCACGGTCACGAGGTGCTCCTCGACGACACGCGGTCCAAGGCCGCCGTACGGATCAAGTCCGCCGCCGGACATGTGGTGGAGCTGGACGACGAGGGCAAGGCGATCCGGATCACGGCGGCCGAGGGCGGGAGCGTGACCGTGTCCGCGCAGGGCGAGATCACCCTCAAGGCTCCGAAGGTCACCGTCGATTCGTCCGACATCGAGCTGGGCGCCGGAGCCACTGAGCAACTCGTGCTCGGCAACATGCTGGTCGGGCTGTTCAACGCGCACACCCACACCTGCCCCGCCGGGCAGTCCGCCCCGCCGGCCCCGCAACTCGGGGCCTCCGTACTGGCCAAGAAGGCGAAGACGGCATGAGCGAGGACTTCCTCGGAACCGGCTGGCGGTTCCCGATCCTGCCCGACGAAGCCGGGCGGCTCGGGTACGCCGTCGGCGAGCAGAGCATCGAGCACTGTCTGCGGGCGCTGCTTCTCACCGGCACCGGTGAACGCGTCATGCGGCCCGGATTCGGCACCCGGGCCCAGGAGTTGGTGTTCGCGCCCGGCAGTGTGCAGAACCTGCGCGACCTGGAGAACTCGGTCGCCGAGGCCGTCCGCACCCACGAACCCAGGGTGGAGCTGGAGGAGGTCCGCGCGGAGGCCGACCCGGCCGACGAATCACGGGTCACCGTCTCGGTCGTCTACCGCATCCGCCGCAGCAACACCAAGGCGAACCTGGTGTTCCCGTTCTACGTCGGCCTCACCGGTCTCACCGGGGGGACGCCATGACCGTGCCCGCGCCCAGACTGGACGACCTCACCTGGGACGACATGATGGCGGCCATCCGCCGCCGGATCCCCGCCGAGTCGGACGGCACCTGGACGCTGCACGCGCCCGCCGACCCCGGCGTCACCCTCCTCGAACTGTTCGCCTACCTCCTCGAACAGCGGCTGTACTGGCTCGACCAGGCGCCGGACGCGCTCGTGATCGCCGTGCTGCGGCTGCTCGGCCTCGACCCTCCGCGCCCCGCCCGCCCCGCGGCCACGGTGTTGCAACCGGCCGCCCGCACGGACACGGCCGCCGTCCCGGTCGTCCCCGCCGGAACGGCCCTGTCCCGCGACCTCATGGGCCGCGTCGTCTTCACCCTCGACGACGACGTCGCCGTGTTCCCGCTCGCCGAGGGCGGTGAGGTCACCGTATGGACCGACCGCGACCGTACGGCGGACCTGCGGGCCCGCCGGGACGTCACGCTCCTGGCGAGCGACGGCGCCCCGGCCCAGGCCCGTTTCACCCTGCCGCTCACCGGGGAGCTGCCGGCGCCCGGCCCGCTCAGCCTGCTCGTCGAACTGGCCGCGCCCGCCGCGTCCGCGCCGTCGTGGCTGCCCGGGGCGACGGCCGGGGTGCCGCCACCCGCGGAACTGACCTGGTCCTGGTTCCGGCCGGACTCCGACGTGGCGGGCGAGTTCGAGAAGGTCGAGGACGGTACGGCCGGGCTGCGGCGGTCCGGCGTCGTCCGGCTGCACCCGCCGCCTGGCTGGTCCACCCGCGACACCGGGCTGCTGGTGTCGACCCGGGCCGCGACCTACGCGGCCCCGCCCCGGCTCCGTCAGCTCGCCCTCAACGTGTCCGCCGCCCACCACCGCCTGCGACGCACCGCGCGCGGCACCGACCTGGCGGAGCAGATCACCGCCTGGCTCAAGCTGCCCGGCCAGCACCTCGTCCTGCCGGAAGCCGCCGGCCTGCTGCTGGAGGCGACCGTGCGCCTGGCGGGCGAAGTGTGGCTGCCGGTGCCGGACTTCACCTTCGGAGCGTCGGCCGACCGGACCTTCCTGATCGACCGGGAGGAGGGCGCGGTGGTGTTCGGCGACGGACTCACCGGACGCATCCCCCGGCCCGTCCCGGACGTGACCGACGACTACGTGACCGACGACTGCGTGAGCGTCGACTACGTCATCGGCGGCGGCCGGACAGGCAACGGCGGACGGACCGCGAACTGGCAGCCGGCCTGGGACGCGCCGGGAGAGCAGGGCGCGGTCTCGGCCGCCAACCTCGTACCGGCCGAGGGCGGCCAGGACCCGGAGACCGTCGCTGCGGCGCGACAGCGCGCGGCGGCGTCCCTGGGAGAGGTGACCCGCGCGGTCACCGCCGACGACTTCGTCACCCTCGCCCGTACGACACCGGGCGTCGCCGTCGCCCGCGCGTACCCGTCCCTCGGCGAGCACCCCGGCTTCCCCTGCTCCACGGTGCCCGGCGCGGTGACCGTCCACGTCGTCCCCTCGGTCCCACGGGACGACTTCACCAGGGAGGACTTCGTCGTCGCGCCACAGCCCGACCCGGGCACCCTGTGCGCGGTCGCCGCCCGCCTGGAGAGCGCGCGACTGCTCACCTCCGAGGTCTTCGTCCGCGCGCCCGCCTACCGCGAAGTGACGCTGCGCGTCGACCTGTCGGGCGACCCGGCCGACCGCACCCGCGTGTCCACCGTGGTCGGTATGGCACTGCGGCGCTTCCTCGACCCGCTCGTCGGCGGCGAGGAACAGGGCGGCTGGCCCTTCGGCGAAACACTGCGCCCCTCCGCCCTGCTGCGGGCCGCGCAGCGAGCGCTGGGCGACCTCGCGGACGTCGCCGCCGTGGCGATCGGCCTCGACGGGGCCGACGCGACCGAGGACTGCGACGAGGTGGAGCTGCGCGCCGGTGACCTGCCCGTCCTGCGGGCGGTCCGGATCCGGACCGTGCCCGCCGTCGAGCCGGGGGAGGGGCTGGTATGACCGGCGATGTGTGGTGGGAGCGGGACGCGCGGGGCGAGGACAGGCTCGTACCGGGCCCCGGACCGTCCGGCGTCCAGCCGGAGCTGACCGAGGCGACCCGTGAGGCGGTACGCGCCGACGTTCGCGGCCGGATCGCCGGATACACCCCGGACTGGACCGACCCCGACCGCCAGGACGCGGGCGTCGCGCTCGTACGTCTCTTCGGCACCCAGCTCGAACCAGTGCTCGGCCGCGTCAACCGGCTGCCGGAAAAGGTGCTGGCCGAACATCTGGCGACGGCGGGCGTACGACGGCACCCGGCCGGTGCGGCGGCCACGCTGCTCGAATTCACCGTGAACCCGCCGGACGGCACCTCCGTGCTCGTCCCGGCCGGTTTCCAGAGCGGGGCGTCGAGCCCGGCGGGCCAGGTGATCTACGAGACCGACGAGGACCTGTACGCCACACCGGCCACACTCGGCGCACTGGCCGTACAGGAGTCCGGAACACTGGAGACCCTGCCGCTGGGACCCGCCGGACCGAGCCGCCCCTTCGCGCCGTTCGGCCGGGACCCCGAGCCGGGCAACGGCCTGTGGATCGGCCTCGCCGGGACGGCCGCCGCCTACCCGCGGCTGTCCCTGGGCTTCGTGGTCGTCGCCGCTCCCCCCGCGCCGGCGGGCTCCGGCGAACTGGCCTCCGTACCGCTGCTGCGCTGGGACGTGCTGGACGGCACCCGGCTCGTACGCGCCGAGCTGATGCGCGACTCCACGGCCGGGCTCCGTGCCGGCGGCACCGTCGAACTGCGGGTCCCGCGCTCCTGGGCGCCCGGCAGCCCGCCCGGCTTCCGGCCGGGGCCCCCGCTGCGCTGGCTGCGCCTCCAGATCGCGCACGGCGCCTTCACCGGACCGGCGCCGGTGCTGTCCGGACTGCGGCTGAACATGGTCGCCGCCACGGCCGCCCGCACTGTCAGGGACGAACCGCTCCAGCCGATCCAGGACGCCGCGCGGACGGGCGGCAGCCGCATGAGGCTCAGTCAACTGCCCATCCTCACCGGCTCCGTGGTCATCGAGGTCGACGACGACACAGGCGGCGATGTGTTCGGCACCTCGACCGGTTCCTCGGCCGGCACCTCGACCGGTTCCCCCTCCCGATGGCGGGAAGTGGAGAGCCTCGCCGCGTACGGCGCCGACGACCGGGTGTTCACCGTGGACCACGCGACGGGCGAAGTGACCTTCGGGGACGGCGTCAACGGCACCGCCGTGCCGCCCGGGTTCCGTAACGTCCGCGCCCTCCGGTACCGCGTCGGCGGCGGCAGCGACGGCGCCGTACGCGCCGGTGCCGTCAACGGGGTGGTGACCGCGCTGCCGTTCGTCACCGGCGTCAACAACCCCTTCCCGGCCTCGGGAGGAACGGACGCCGAGTCCGACGCCGACACGATCCGCCGCGGCGTCGGCGAACTGCGGGCCCGCGGCCGGGCCGTGGCGCCCGCCGACTACGGCCTGCTGGCCACCCGGGCGCCCGGCGCTTCCGTGGCCCGCGCCCAGGGGGTGCCCGGCCTGCACCCCGATTTCGCCGGGGTGCCCATCCCCGGCGTCGTAGGAGTCTTCGTCGTACCGGCCGCGGCGCCCGGCGACGACCCCGGCGAACCACCGGTGCCCACAGCGGCCGCACTGCGCGCCGTCGCCGACCACCTGACCCGCGAGGTCGCCCCCGCCGGAGTCACGGTGATCGCCGCCCCCGCGCGCTACCGGCGGGTCGCCGTGGAGTCATGGGTCACCCTCGACCCGGACCACGACCGCGCCGCCGCCCTGGCCAGGGCGGGCGACGCGGTGCGCGCCTACCTGGATCCGCTGACCGGCGGGGAGAACGGCGCCGGCTGGCCTTTCGGCGGCGCGCTGCGGCACTCCGCCCTGGTCCGCAGGCTGCTCGCGGTCGACGGAGTCCTGGCCGTGTCACAGCTCTCCCTCAGCGTCGACGGATTACGGCTGCCGCCCTGCACCGACCACGCGATCGGCCCCCACACCCTCGTCTGGCCGGAACGCCCGCTCCTGATCCCCGTAGATCCTGTCCGGCCGGTCTTCGCCGGGCCCGCAAGACCGACCGGACAGACCCTGGGAGACCGGCCATGACGTGTGCACCGCACAACGCGACCTTCCGTCTGCTGGACGCCTACGCCGGCTGGGACGAACTCACCGGCGAGGACGGCGAGTCGGGGACGGACGGCATCGTCGGATTCGAGGACCCGGACGGCATCCGGCTGGCCTTCCGGGGCTCCGAGCCGCAAGGCCCCACGAGAGCCCGGCTGTTGCCGTGGTTCCCCGACGCACATCTCGCCCCTGGATGCGGGCCGTGCGCCTGGTACCTGCTCGTTCCCGACGGGCCGCGGCTGCTGCGCCGCGACATCTGCACCGGCGACTGGGTCCCCGTATGGCAGCCCGGCCGCGGCACCGGCCCGCTGCGCGCGCCCGTCTCCGTCGCCGCGCGCGGACACCGGCTCGCCGTCGTGGAGACGGACCGGGTGCTGGTGTGGCGCCGCGACGGCGAACAGCTCTCCGGTGTGATCAGGGTCCACCGGCCGAGCCTGGCCGCCCCGGCCCCCGAAGACGAGGTCCTGGTGGCCTGTCAGGGCACCACCGACCTGCGCCGGTACGACTCGGCGGGCGGTTTCCGCGGCGCGCTCCGCACCGGCGCGCACGGCGAGATCATCGGACTGCGCACCGGACCGGACCGCACGATCTGGCTGCTCACCGACGACGGCGAACGGCTGCGGATCCACCGGGGCGGCCGCCACCGCCCGTTCCGTACGGTCACTGACGACGAACTGGCCGCGGCCCTGCCGCCGTCCACGCTCACCTCGGTGGACGAGGACGGGTTCTGCCTGCGGGACAAGGGCCCCGGCACCGACGTGACCAGCTGCTACACCTGGCAGGGCCTGGCGCGTGCCACCACACCACCGGCGACCACCCCCTACGTGAGTGACGGGTCCTATGTCACGGCCCTGATCGACAGCGGCATCTCGCGCTGCCGCTGGCATCGAGTACGGGTGGAGGCCGACGTGCCCACCGGTACGGCCGTCGCCGTGCGGATCATGGTCTCCGAGGACGGACGGTACGACGAGAGCGACTGGCAGACATCGGCCCCCGGCGCCATGGACTTCCTCGTCGACCAGCCGCCCGGCCGCTTCCTGCGGCTATGGCTGCGGCTGTCGGGCGACGGCGGCGCGACCCCGGTCGTCCACCGGATCCGGCTGGACTTCCCCCGGGTCACCAGCGCCGACCTGCTGCCCCCGGCCTTCCGTCAGGACCCCGCGGCCGACGACTTCACCGAGCGCTTCCTGTCGCTGTTCGACTCCTCGCTCGCCGATCTCGACCGGGTCATCGAGCGGTATCCGGCGCTGCTCGACCCGGCCGGCGTGCCGGACCGGGTGCTGCCGTGGCTGGCCGGTCTGCTGGGCCTGTCGTTCGAGGCGGGATGGGACGCGAAGACGCGGCGCGCGCTGCTGGCCGCCGCCCCGGAGCTGTACCGGCGCCGCGGCACGTCGTGGGCGCTGGGCGAGGCCGTACGCATCGTGTTCGGGTTGGCCCCGGTGATCGACGAACTGGCGCGGGACCGCCGGTGGGCGCAATTGCGCGACATCGTCGGCGGCACCGGGCCGGGCCTTGGCTCCGTACGGCTGTTCGGCCGGTCGGCGAGCCGGTTCCGGGTCGGCGGATCGGAACTGGGCGCGGCGCCGCTGCGCGCGTTCGGCGAGCCTGACAACGACCCGCTCACCGCGCACGCGCACCGCTTCCGCGTACTTCTGCCCGCCGGCGCGGCGGACGAGAGCGCGCTGCGGCGGCTGGTGGAGAGGCAGGCGCCCGCGCACACGGTGGGGTCGGTCCGGACCGGCGGCGCGGGCTTCGTGGTCGGCTCACGGTCCACGGTGGGCGTGGACACCGCGTTCGTCCCGCTGCCGCCACCCGTGCTGGGCGGCGACCACCCGCTGCGGCTGAATCGCGACGGGGTGCTCAGACCAGGACCAAGAGGATGGCGCCAAGGGGTCGGAGTGGGAGTCGTCTCCGCCGTCGGCGTGCATACGCGAGTGTGGTGAAAGGACCGTGCGATGACGGAGACAGGGACAGGACCGACGGAGGCGTTCGACACGCCGCCACTGCGCAGGCTGCGGTACTTCCACGGCCAGAATCTGGGCGCCAGGGACTTCCAGCGTGAACAGGAGTACTTCCGCGAGAAGTTGAAGCTGCGCATGCGCTCCCTGCTCGGCTACGGGGTGGTGTGCGGCCTGTACGTACGGCCGGTGCGGCATCACGACGACTGCCCACCGGACCACCACGAGGTGGCGGAGGACACCGAGGGCACGGAAGGGAGCGCGGAGCGCGGGCGGCGCAGGGCCGAAGTGAGACTCACCCCCGGTCTCGCCGTGGACTGCGACGGCAACGAGGTCGTGGTCCGGGGCGGCTGTGTGATCGACCTGTGGAAGGCGCTTCCCCGGGACGAACGGGACACGGACACGGTCTGGATCGGCGTCGAGTACGCCGAGCGGCCCGTCGAGCCCACTCGAGCCGTCTACAACGACGCCTGCGCGGAGACCTCCGACTGCGAGTACGGCTGGACGGAGGAGTGCTGCACGGTACGCGTCACCGGCTGCGAGCCGCCGGCGGACGAACGCTGCGACACCTGCTGTTCCCGGTGCGAGCACAAGACGCTGTGGCTGGCCAGGATCGACTGCGTGGACTGGTACGAGCCGGTGCGCGCGGACCAGATCCACATGAACATCCGCCGCCCGTTCGGCACACACGTGCCCACGGTGATCACCGGAATCAACTGGATCCACGGACACACCTACACGGTCGACGAGGCCAAGGCCCTGCTCGGCACCCAGGACGAGGACGGCGGGCTCGTCGTGCGCTTCTCCGACGGCGTCCGTACGGACACGCTGCGACGCGGCGTGGTGGAGATCCAGGTGATCGAGGGCGGCAGCGGACGCAACGCCTCCACCTGGTACATGGGCGGCGCCTTCGCCGACCCGCACGTCGAATCCGATACCGGATCAGCCGCTGAACCGGCGGCCGACGCGACCACCGAATCGACCGGATCACACAGATTCACCCGGGAGTTCCGCTACCGCCAGACCACACGCGAGACGCTTCAGGACGGCGACCGCGTCCTTGTCACCGTCCGCGCCGCGTTCCTCCTCGACCGCTGTTGCCGTCCGGTCGACGGCACCCACGTCGGCGGACGCGTACCGACCATCGACACCGGGGCGACCGGGGCGACCGAGGTGGAAGGGCGGCGCGGCTGCGACCTCCCGCCGTCCGGCATCGGGCCCTGGACGTCCGGCACCGGCTCGGGCGGAGACGTCTTCGAGAGCTGGTTCTTCGTGAAGGAGCGCTGATCATGGGAACAGACTGCGGTTGCGGCTGCGGTGGTGACGCCACCCGCACCTCCGCCTTCGTACGCCCCCGCTTCTTCGCCGGACAACTGCTGACCGAGGACGATCTGGGCCTGCTGGTCGACTATGTGACGGCGAAGAGCAGACTGCACAACCGCTCCCTGTACGGGCCGGGCGTCGTCCGCGGCCTCGGCGTCACCTGCGACCCCTGCGGGGGCGGCACCGTGGCGGTGCACCCCGGACACGCCTTCGACTGCGCGGGCAACGACATCGTGGTGTCCTGCACCGAACGGGTCGATGTACGGGCACTGGTGCGGGAACAGCGCGTCAGCGGCCTCGGCGTCGACTGCGGTGACCCCTGCGACGACGACGGGGAGCGCCGCTACGGCCTCTTCGTGCGCTACCAGGAGCTCTCCGTCGACCCGGTGGCGCCGTACGCCACGGAAGAGCCCTGCCCCACGCCGGGATGCGTGCCGTCGAGGATCCGGGAAGGGTACCGATTCCTCGTCAAGCACGGCGACTTCGAGGACCACCGGCACAACCCCGGCACCACCCTCCTGGCCGGCCTCGGCAGCCCCGCGCAGGCCGACCAGGCCCGGACCCGCGACCGGCGGCTCGGGCACTATGCCGACGCCATGTTCGCCGCGTCGCTCTCCACGGGCCGGACCATCGCCTTCGAGGCGGCCGACAACAAACGGTTCACCGACGGCCTCGACTGGCTGCGTCAGAACGCGGGCGGAGAAGGGCCGCCCCCGCCGCAGACAGTCCCCGAGATGACCGATCACGTACGCGCACTGGCCAGTGCCGTCGCCCGGTTCGACACCTACGACGCCGCCGGACAGACCCAGTTGAAGAAGGACTACCCGCGCCTCGCGGAGGTCCAGGACGCCCGCGGCGTGCTGGGCGCCGCGTGCGGGCGCCTCAAAGGCGCCGACATGGAGGCGGCGTGGCCGGACCCGCTGCGCCGTACGATCGCCCGCGCGGTCGTCACCGAGTCCGCGGCCCGCGTCGTACCCGAACGGGGAGCCCCGGACGCGCAGCTGGAAGTACGCATGCTGGCCCAGGGCACACCGCTCGGTCACGCGCTCCAGGTGGAGTTCCGCGCCGACCTCGCCCTGATGCGCGAGTGGCTCCTCGGCCGCCTCGACCGGGCCACCGGGCTCGGCGACTGCGCGCTGCGCCCCTACGTCGCCGCCATCGACGTACCGCCGCTGCTGCCGCCCCCACCGGCGGACAGCGTGGAGCCGACGACGATCGCCGACCTGCGGCAGATCGCCGAAGCGGCCGAGAAACTCTCCCTCGCGGTACGCCGGTTCGTGACCGACGCGGCATGCGCCACGCTCAACCCGCCGTGCGACGACTGCACCGACACCGACGTCCTGCTCGCCGAGGTGGAACTGGACGGCTGCGACGTCGTACGGATCTGCTCCGCGAGCCGGGAACAGGTGCTGCCGGGCGGATCGGCGTACGGCGAGTGGCTGCCCAAGCTCTACCGGCTGCGCGAACTGGCCGGGCGGGTCTGCTGCCGGCCTCTGCCGGGCCACCACAGACCCGACCTCCCGGCCCAGGGCCCGGTGCCCCGCCCGTACGCCGACGGGCTCCTCGCCGACTGGCCGCGCACCGGCGACCTGGAGGAGATGTTGTCCCTGCTGCTCACCCCCGCACCCGGGGAGACGCCGCCCAAGGCCCTGCACGAGCAGGTCTACACCACACCCAGCGAAGTGACCGACAGCATGCAGGAACTGGGCATGCTCAGGACGCAAGTGGCCGATCTGACCGCCGTCCTGGAAGGGCTGCGCGCACAACTGGGCAGCGCCCAAACGCAGATGAGCCGCCTGGAGGAGCAAGTTCCGGAACGGCTCGGGTCCCGGCTCGCGGAACTCGAAGGCGCACCGGGGGACCAGTCGGCCGAGTCCGCCGAGCCGCCCGCGGCGGAGCCGGCCGAACCCCCGGCGGCCAAACCTCCGGCGGCCAAGCGCGCCCGGTCGCCCCGGAATCAGAAGCCCGGTGAGACGCCATGACCGGCCCGCTGCGCCCCGCCTTCCACGAGGGCCAGGTACTGGCCGCCGCGGACCTGTCGGCCTCGGTGGAGTACGCGCGTTCTCTGACCACCCTGCACGCGCGGCATCTGCACGAGTGGGGCATCGCCGAAGGCCTCGGTCTGGTCACCGCGAACCGCACCGACCCGCGGACCAACGCCCGCTTCGTGGAAGTGAGCGTGTCGCCCGGCGTCGCGATCGACGGGACGGGCCGTCAGGTGGTCCTCACCGAACCGGTCGTCCTGCGCGAGAGCGGCTTCGAAGAGGTCAACGGGGCCGACCAGCCGACGGACGATCCCTACCCCGTCTTCCTCACCGCGGCCGACCGCGAACCGGCCACGTCCCCCCGGCCGGACTCCTGCGCGGGCGCCGCCACGAAGACCCGGGTGGAGGAGTCGTACCAGATCCTCTTCGGACGCCTCGGCGACGAACTGCTGGTCGCCGACCAGCAGCCGCCCGCGATCGGCGCTCCCCCGGCCGACCCACCGGCCCGCTGGCTCGTCCTGCTCGGCTATGTCCGGTGGACGGACGGTCACTTCAGCGGCATCGAGACCACCGCACGCGGGGTCGCGGTGCGCCACGCCGGTGTCCGCGCGGACACCGTCTCGGCCCGGTCGGGCGCGCTGACCCTGCGTACCGGCCAGGCCGTCCAGGAGGGCGGACCGGTGCTGGTGCTGACCGGTGGCGACCCGCCCAGTCTGGTCTTCGGCCTGTACCAGGGCGGCGGCACGATCGCGCCGCTGATGACCGTGGCGGCCAACGGCAACCTGGTCATCGAGGGCAGCTTCAGCGGCCGGATCTCGGCGGGCACCACACTGGTCACCTCCGGGACGGCCACCGACGGCATGCTCCTGCCGCTGCCTTCCGGAGTCAGCGCGGAACAGGTCGCCGACGGCCGGGTCGTCGTCCATGTCCACCTGACCCCGCGCGTACCGCCGACCCCGGCGGGCACGACGCTGTACAGCCCGGTGGAGACCGGCGTGGACAGCGACCGCAGAGTCCGGTGCCGGGCACGTCTGTACGACCCTGTCATGGCGCCGGGCGAGGTCGTCGAACGGCCGGGCACGGTCGACTTCCTCGTCCTGGCCACGGTCGCGGCGACGAACGGTGGTGGCTGACGATGGCTCTGTCCGTGGTGTACGCGGCCGACACCGGCCATGTGGTCGGCGCGCTCGCCCTGACCGGCGCGAGCACCCTGCCCGATGTGGCCTCGCTCGTCGGACCCGCACTGCCGCTACGCGTATCCCTGGGCGCGGGCAGGACCGCGACCCTCCCGCTGAACGCCAGGGAACTGGCCGTGGCGGCGGCGGACGACGAACCGGGCGCCCTCGCCGATCCGCTGGCCTACGCGGTCGAGCTGACGGCCGAAGCGCCCCCCAGACCCAAACCCACGCTGCTGCGCCTCGCGACATGGAAGGACGGGCTGGCACTGGCGACGGACGGCCTCGCCATCACCCTGCCCTTCGCGAGGAACAGCCTGATCAAAGTGGTCGCGCTGGTCTCCGACGAGCAGGACACCCATGTGCTCGCCGGGGAGATCCCGGCGGGGGAGACCACGGTCAAACTGCCGGTGACCCTGGCGGCGGCGAGCGAACACGGTGTCCTGGTTCTCGCGGGTGGCTGGGCAGGCCGCCTGGAGAAGGCGAAGGTGCTGTGAACACGCCCACCGCGCGGACCACCGGAGAGATCACGGTGCACCACTGCACCGTGACGGTGGTCCGCCGCGGCGGGTGGAGCTGGGGACCCGATCCACGCGCTGTGGTGGACGAAGTGATCGGCAGTCTCCCGGAGTTGCTGGCGGACCACTTCGCGGAGCAACTGGCGGGCGACGGGCCGGACATGGAGATCACCGAGCCGATGACCGTCACCGTCAGGCCGGGCAGGCCCGGGTGGACCGGTCCCGGCCGGATGCCCGTCGAAGTCCACTTCGCACCGGCGGAGATGGTGGAGATCTCCGCCGACGCGTCCGCCGCAGGCGCCCCCGTCGCCGGTGCGGAGGCGTTCGAAGGGTTCTTCGAGAGGTCGTTCGAGGAGTCCTTCGGGGTGGCGGTACGTCCATGGCCCGCACCGTCCGTCGCCGCGCTCTTCGCGGAACTCGCCGAGCGGAACGAACTGGACGCGCTCCTCGCACTGTTGCCGGACGACTCGGTCCGCGTCTATCTGCTGGCCCTGCTCGGCGACGGTAACGGTAACTGCGGTGCTGACGGTAACGGCAGCGCTGACGGTGATGGTGACGCGACGGCAGGCCGGCTGCTCGCGGAGCTTGCCGGACGCGCCCTCCTCAACACGTCGACCGAGGAGATGCCCGCCGCACTGCGCGGACTTCTGCGCGGGGACCCTCCGGATGGTGACACCACCGCCCTGGCGCGCCTGTTGACCGAGTACCTCGCGACGGCGGACCGGAACTCCCTGTGCGACCCCTCCGACCTGTCCGACCCGTCCGGTCGGTCCGGCTCCTTCGCCGAGGAGCCGTCCCCGGCAACGGGCGGCGCCCTCGTACCCCGTACGACCGGCGAGGTACGGGTCTGGTCCGCGCTGCCCTTCCTGCTCGCCGGACCGCTGGCCCGGATCGGGTATCTCGACGCGATCGGGCCCGCCCTGGCCGGCCTCGAACTCGCCGAGGAAGCGCCCCTGTTCGCGGCGGCCCTGGCGTACAAGGTCCTGGGCGTGACCGGACGCGGCTGGCGCCGGACCGAACAGGACAGCGAGGCCGCGGCGGCCTTCGCCGGTCTTGGCTCGCCCGTACCCGAGGACCGGCTGACCGGCTTCGCCCGCGTCGCGGCGCCCGCGTTCCCCGTCCTGGACGGTGTCCTGGCGCTCTCGGTGTGCCGCGGCCACGACCCCGCCGCCCCTCTGCTGATCACCGGGGCCGAGGACCGGCTGCTCCTCGCCGACGCCCAGGGCATGTTCCCGATCGCCTGGGCGGCCACCATCCGGGACCTGCTGCCGTACTGGCAGGCGTGCGGCCGGCCGTACGTGCTGATCTGCGACGGCCCCCTGCCCACCGGATCCCTGGGCGAACTCGCCACGGCGGGTGTGCCGTTCATGACCGGCATCCGGCCGCTGCGCGGCGATCCGGTGACACGGCTGCCCTGGCGCACCCCCCTGTGGAAAGCGCCGGGCGCGCGCGTGGACGTACGGCTGGCCGCGGAACTGCCCGGCCACACCGCCCGCCTCACCGACCTGGTCACCGTCCTCGCCGTCGAGCGCCGGGCGGCACCGCTCGCGCGGGACGGCGGCCTGGAACGTACCGTCACCCTCGCCGCGGCACTCGGCCTGAGCACCCTCGCCTGGACGCTCTGGCGCGACCGGGAGACACCGGATCCGCTGCTGGCCCTGAGCAGGTTCGCCGATCTGGACGCCACCGTCCGGTTCGAGCCCACGGCCGTACGGGTACGAGTCCCGTTGGGCCGGCGACACACGGACCTGCTGCGCGGCGGACTGCTCGCCGACGTTCCCGATGTGGTGTGGCTGGGCGGCCGGACCCTGACCTTCTCGGGCGGGTGAGGGGGATGAGCGGCATGAGCGGTACGGGCGAACCGGCGGTGGAGCACCTGCGGATACGCCTGGCCGACGTACACCGGGCGCTGCGCACCGCGGTCGAGCGGCAGGCACGGATCGCCGGGCTGCTCACCAGGCCCGACCTCACGCCGTACTGCGTGACCGACGAACAAGTCGACGTCCTGCTCGCCGAGGTGCACGCCTTCACCGACACCATGGCCGAGCCGTACGCACCGGAGCAGCCGGAGCCGGAAGCCGAACGCGACCTGCGGCGGCGCGCGGCGGCCGAAGGACTGACCCTGCCGCTGGACGCGCTCGCCACCCGGTTCGGCCTGACCCGCGCGGACCAGGACGCCCTGCTGCTCACCGCCGCGCCCGAACTGGACCGCGGCTACGAGCGGATCTACGCGTACATCGTGGACAACCTCAACCGGCGGCTGCCCTGCGTGGAACTGCTGGTGACGGTCGGCGCCGACAACGCGGCGCGGCGGCTGGCCCGGCGCCGCGCCCTCGGCCCGGCCGGAGCGCTGCGCCGCTACGGCCTGCTGCGCCCGCACGGCGACGCCCCGGTCGAACTCGCCCAGGAACTGGTCCTCGGGCCCGGCGTGCTGGAGTTCCTGCTGGGCTGGGGCGGAGACGTCGGCCTCCTCGGCCACGACCCCGGCGAGGTCGTACAGCCCGGACCGCGCGTGCTCTCCCCGTATCTGTCCTCGGACCGGCTCGTGCGACTGGGCCGCGCGCTGGGCTCGGGCGACATCGATCTGGCCGGGCTGTGGGGCTGCCCGCCCGACGGCCAGCTCGACGCCGTACAGGCACTGGCCCGAGCGGCGGGGGCACCACTGCGGACCCTGACCTCCGACCCCGAGGCCGACCTGCGGACGGCCGCGGCGCTGGGCACCGTGCTGTGGATTCCCACCGACGGCCTGCACGGCGAGGCGCACCGGCAGGCGGCCGAGGCGGTCTCCGCCGTCCTGCTCCGGTCGCGGGCACCGGTCTGCCTGACCGGCCTCAGGCCGTGGCGCCCGGCGGGCCTGCTCGCCGTACGCGCGTACGCCGAACTCACCGTGCCCGTACCGGATCTGCCCGACCGGCGGGCGATGTGGTCGTCGGCGCTCCCGGACCTGAACGGCCCCCTCCTGGAGGACCTCGCCGTCCGGTACCGGATGAGCGGCGGCGAACTGCGCGCCGTGGCCTCGGTCGCGGGCGCCGGGGCCCGCCTCGCCGGCAAGGGGCACCCGGAGCCGGTCGCCGACCATGTCCGCCCCGCCATCGCCACGGTGACCAGAGGGCGCGGTGGCAGCACCGTCCAGTCGATCGTGCCCCGCCGGACGGCCGACGACCTGGTCCTGCCCGACGCGCAGTTCAACCAGATCCTGGAGATCGCGTCCGCCGCCCGCGCATGGCCACGGGTCGCCGAGGCATGGGGATTCGCCCGCCGCTCCGCGCACGGCGGGGTGAAGGCGCTGTTCACCGGCGAGCCCGGGACGGGCAAGACGATGTCGGCCGAGATCGTCACCGGCATGCTCGGCCTGGAGCTGCTCAAGGTGGACCTGGCGCAAGTGGTCTCCAAGTGGGTCGGGGAGACGGAGAAGAACATGGAGGAGGCGTTCCGGCAGGCCGAGGAGAGCCACGCGGTCCTGCTGTTCGACGAGGCCGACGCCCTGTTCGGCAAACGCGGCGAGGTCAAACACGGCACGGACCGGTACGCCAACCTGGAGGTCGGCTACCTCTTGCAGCGCCTGGAGGCCAGCGACGGGCTGGTGATCCTGACGAGCAACCTCAAGGACAACATCGACCCGGCGTTCACGCGGCGCTTCCACTTCGTGGTCCACTTCCCCCGCCCGGCCGTCCCCGAGCGCCGCAGGCTGTGGCGCCTCGCGTTCCCGCAGGAGGCCCCGCTCGGCCCCGACGCGGACCTGGACGTCCTGGCCCGCCTGGACATGACGGGCGCGGCCATCGCCGCCGCCGCCCGCACCGCCGCGCTGTCCGCGGCGGACGCCGACGCCCCAGCGATCGGCATGCGCCACATCGTGCGCGGCGTGACCCGCCAGTACCAGCGCGAGGCCCGCCTGCTCCGCCCCTCCGAACTTGGCCCGCACGCCCATCTGCTCGACGACGGATCACAGGGGTGACGCCGATGCTGCCCACGGAACCTCCGCTCTCGCTCCACCGGCTGGTGGCGCCCACACCACCGGCCCGGGTCCAGGACAGCGGGACCGCGGCCGTCCCCGTTCAGCAGCGGCCCGCGGCCACGGCCGAGGCCACGCCCGTCGCGGCCCACGCGAAACCGCCGACCGCTCTCGAACACATGCTTCTGGTGGGCCAGAACCAGGTGGGCAACGCGGCGGTGGCGGGCGCGGCGGCCCGGACGAGCCCTGTCACGCCTCCGGTGGTGGTCGTGGCCCCGGCATCGAAGCCGAAGGCCGTTCAGTCGCCCTGACGGTCGGCCGCCTGCCGTTGGAGTTCCCGGACCCGCTCCAGGGACTCGTTCGCCTGCTCCACTTCCTCGTCGTCCACCGAACCGGCTCCCCAACTCGACGGCGCGCGCTGCTCACCCTCAAGCCGTCGCACCGCCCTGGCATGCTCGGAGTACAGGAACTTCAGCAAGGACTCCCCACAGTCCAGGGCGCTGCCGGCGTGAGATGACTGAAAGAGACCGAAGACCGTCGAGCGGCCTGCGCGCAGCTCACTGAGCCGATAGCACACGACCTGGTCCTCCTTGCCAATCGCGACAGCGGGAACGCGGAAGAGTGGCATCAGATCGGGGTCCTCGGCCAGGAGCCGCAGTTCGGTGTCGATCATGCTGTTGAGCGTGGTCGCCGGACCTCCTCGGGCGGGTGGGATGGCCAGCTGCCAAGGCTGGTTGGTGAAGCGGGCACGCAATCGCAGCCGCCACAGCCCGCCCTCGACGACAACGAAGATCTCCTTGGGGAACCTCACGCCGTAGCATTCGCGCAGCACCTGCTGCGGGACGAGCCCGGTCTCGTACAGCGCCTGTGCCAGCTGGGTCATCGACGCGTAGTCGTCGCGTGACGCCTCTGCCCGCAGTCGGTCGATGGCCCTCGCAGTCACCCTCGTCCTCCTCGTTTCCGTGGCTTCGTGACCGCGTCCAGTTCTCTTTGGATACGGTGCCAGAGACCGGTCAACTCTGGAGCGGTCATCGCCGAGATGATCTCCTTCGTCGTCTCGTGCGCCCGCTCGATGGCCTGCTTGTAACGCTCGTTCTGCGCGGCGTCGCTCGTGACCATGGTCTCGACGTTGCTCTCGAGTTTCCTCAGATGCCGACTGACGGCAGGGCTGTCGTAGGTCAGCTTCGGGTTGTCCGCCATCAGCATGGCGACGTCCTCGACATGGACGAAGATCTTGGTCTGTAGCTCGTCCCTGACTTCCTGGCTCAGTCCGCGAGTGGCACGGTAGAACTCCCTGGCCAGGGTATGGGCGCTGGCGTTCGACTGCGACTGGATGATGAGCGCGTACATCCGGTGGCTTACACGAATGGCCTCCTCCCACCTTTTTCCGCGCATCCTCCCCTTGGCGGCCCGGCGTACGCTCTCCGCCCTGACGGTGAGGCCGCGGGTGAGGTCGCGCGGCAGCGGGCTCGTGCTGGTGCTCGCCTCAGGCGCGTACACCACGGCGAAATCCGTGCCGAAGATCTTCATCAACTGGTTCCGGAAGTTCCGGCCCTCGGCGCCGCCAACTCCAAAGAGTTTCCCTTGGTTACGCGCGTTGTCTCCGGCCTCAAGCAGCGCGCGGGTCCTGGCGTTCTGGAAGATTCCCCCGGAATGGTCCTTGTCCCAGGCCTTGATGAGCATGTTCGGCTCGGTCGGGTAGAGCATCTGCGGATACTTTTCGGCGATGGCGACCCGGATGGCCCGGTCCAGGCGGTTGGCCAGCAGCGTCAGCTGCTTCGCGCGAGGATCGGCTTTCCTGCCCCAATCGAAGTCCTCGAAGTGGTAGCCGCCGATGGTGAGTAGCGGGTGCCTGTCCATCTCGGAGAGCACCTTCTCGTACGCGCGCAGGACTCCCACCCCGCTGATGGCGGCAGCGCCGGTGTCGGCGTCCTGGCTCACGATGTGGACCTGACGGTTCACCGCCTTGAGGATCTCCACCGCCGCCCGGGTGTGTTCGGAGCGCATGACCTCTTCGCGGAAGAGGCCGTAGGGAAGTGCGTCCTTGTCGCGCAGGCCCTTCTCGTTGGCTTCGGCGCGCCTCTTGTTGCGGGAGTTCAACCGCTGGTATGACGCCCGCACCGCGTCAATGCCCACCGGTGCGTCGGTCTTGACGTTGACCCATCTGGGCGTCCAGACGAAGCCGAACACCGCCATCCGGAGTTCCGGCCGCCGACCGACGCTGTTGATGGCGCCCGTGATGGAATTGTCCCCCTGCGGGTTGAGTCGCTCGAACGTGTTGATGCCGATCACGACGGCGGTCCTTGCCTCAGCCAGGTCCTGGGCGTGCTTGGCTCCCGTGCCCTCCCATGCCTTGTCGAGGTACCGGAGTGCCACGGTCGGGTTCTTCCGGATCTCGTCGGGGATGGCCGCCATGTTGACGACGAAGCCGATCCAGCGGTCGTTCCTTTCCATGTCCATGGGCTGTGTGATCGCATGCAGCTGCACGACTGCGTGTGGGTGCCTTTCGATACTGATGGGCTTCCTGGCCTTGCCGATCTTGTAGGGGAAGATGTCCCTGTACGACGTGCGCTTCTTGGGGTTGATGGCCACCGTGATGAAGTACCTGCCGGGGGCCGCCTGTTCCAGCAGGATTTGGTTGAGGCGGTGCCGCGTTTTGATGGCCGGAAGTCCCCGCCGTACGCTCTCCTCTGTTGCCCCTTCCGCATCCAGCAGGCGTGTCGCGTCGCGAACAGCGGCATCGAGAGCGCGCTGCATGTCCTTCTTGGACCGCTTCTCGGGGCGCTTCCTCTTCCGGTCCGGCTTGGCCCCGCGCCTGGGCCGTTTGTCCTTGCGGCGCTTGCGGGACCTGTCCGGGCGACGCCTGCCGGGCCGTTTCCGGTCCGGCCCGCGCCTCGCCGGCTTCGCCGCGGGCTTCTTCCTGGGTTTGATCTTCGCCCAGAGTTTCTTGACCAGGCCGACGATCTTGTCGATGACCCAGTCGACGGCGCGGTTCACGGGGGCGGCCAGCTGCTGGAAGATCTGCCGGACCTTGCCCGCGATACCGCCGATGCCCAGGATCGCCGCCAGGGCGCCGATGAGTACGGGGATGGAGCGGGCCAGGGCTCGTTCGATCATCGCGGGGACTCCGCCGGTGCCGCCGCGGGCGATGGCGATGACCGCGTCGAGAACCGAGTTGACGAATTCGATGATCTGGCGGGCCTGGGTGACGATGAACCGGACGATGTCGATGATCATCTTGCAGGCGCGGACGAACGCCGACGCGGGGTTGAGCAGAGAGAGGATCCAGGTGATGCCCGCGAGGACGACGGTCGGCGTCAGGTACTTGATCAGCCGGTCGACCAGGTCCTTCTTCAGGTCGCCGACGCGGCTCCTCAGATCGTCCCAGGCACCGGCCACGCCCTGACGTTTGACCGCCGAGACCAGCGGTACAGCCGTCTCGGCCGCGCTCACGGCCTGTTCGGGCACCTTGCGTACGAGGCGTGAGCGGATGTTCTGCCAGCTGATCCCGAGCAGTGAGGCGATCATCAGCAGGATTCCGCGTATGTCGAACTTGGCGGGGATCTGCACGCCCGCGGAGGAGCCGACCCCCAGCAGCCAGGTCAGCACGCCCTGTTGCATGTGCTTGCCGACATTCTTCTTGAACAGTTCCAGTCCGCCGCCCACGGCGCTGACCAGTTTGCCGAGGAAGCCGATCGGGTCGGTCAGGATCATCCCGATCGCCTGTACCGCCTTGCGCAACACGCCCATCAGGAGGTTCTTCAGCTCGTTGATGGCCTGGATGGCGCCGGCGATCGCGTCCTTGGCCTTGTTGACCAGCCCCTTGTTCTTCTCCTTCTCCGCGGCGATCTCCTTGTCGACCTCCTTGACCGCGTCGGTGTACTTGGTGGCCAGGGTGTCGACGAGTTCGGTGCCCTTGTCGTTGACGGTGTCGCGCAGCTCGTCGAACTTGTCGGCGAACTCGCCCGCGGCCTGCCGGCCGATGGCCTGGAGGTCCTTGGGCAGCTTGTCCACCGCCGACCTGAGCTCTTTGCGGCCGTCGGCGATACGGTCCTTGGCCCGGCGCAGTTCGCGCTCCACGGTGCCGGCGATGTCGGTGATCACCTGTCGCATCGCGGTGAGGTAGTTGGCCTTGGCCCGTTCGTAGACGCGGTTGGCTTCCTCGGGCAGGTCGGCGAACAGGTCCTTGACCCAGCGGGCCTTGCCCGCCCAGCCGGAGTAGCGCCGGTCCTTGTACTCCTCCATCCCCTGTTCGTGTTCACGGGTGAACTGGTCGCGTGCGCGTTTCTCCCCCCGCGTGAACTCGGTGTCGACCGTGGCGTCCAGATCGGAAAGGATCTTCTCGACATCGGCCTTGGTCTTGTCGAACACCTGCTGGAGCAGCGCGGTGACCGTGACCCGCTTCTCCTCGTCGCTGCCCTTGGCCCGGCCTTTGCCCGCGGTCACCTGTCGGCCGGTGTCAACGCGCGTGCCGGCCATGGACGTCATGGCGGCCGGCCCGACCACTGCCGCGTTGTTCCTGACCGACTTGTTCTCCTCGGCCTCGGCGCCGCGCAACGCGCGGGGGGCTGTGGCCGAGTGCTTGTCCATCGTCTTCTTGCTGGCCAGCGCGGCCTTGAACGTCGGTTCGTTGGAGCGGGCCAGCTGCTTTTCGGTGACCTTCGCGTCGGCCATTTGCCGGTTGACCTGTTCGGGGCCGGCGGACATGTCGGTGGCCGAGGCGGGCAGTGTGTCGGGCACCGCATGGTTGGCGTTGGGCCCGGCGGGTTTGCCCGGTGGCCGGTCCGACTTCAGCGGGACCACGGGTTTGGCGTCCGGTGCGGGCTGGGGTGGTTGCGCGGTGGTGTCGGCGATCTCCTGTGCGGCGCTCTCTCTGCCTTCGCCGACCTTGCCCTGGACCTCCTGCTTGACCTCCTCAGCCTTGCCCGAGTCACCGAACTTGTCAGCCTCGTCAAGGTTCTTGGGCGCACGGTCCGCGATGGCTTTCTCCACCGCCGCGACGAAGGCGTCCTTGTTGAACTCCTTGGGCTGAGCGGCGTCCATGTCCTCGGCATGGGCGGCCTTGCCCCGTGCCTCCTGGTCGTCCGCGGGCGGAACTGCCGCCTCCTGCGCCGCGGTCGCCTCGGTCCGGGCGGGCGGATGACTGGTGCCCACCATCCGCTTCTTGGCGGCCACATCCTTCTTGAGCGCCTGGAACTTCGGATCGGCCCCCGGCGATCGGTGTCCGCCAGCCTCTGTCTTGCCCTTGGTCTTCTCGGGCCGCTGCTCGGTGGACGTATCGGCCCGGCCCCGCTCCTGTGCGTCCGGGGCTGTCGCGGGCGGCGTCTTCGCCTTGACCGCGACAGGCCGTGTCCCGGCCGCACGGGCCGCCCCGACTCTGGGTTGTTTTGTGCCGGGCGCCACCGGCCCGCGAGGTGCGGCGACGGCACCACTCGCGACCGCCGCGTTTCCCACCGTCCCCTGACCGGCCAGGCCCTGCAAGGCCGGGAACCCCTGCCCCGGCAATCTCGGCGCACCCGGCGGCAGACTGTTCAAGGCCGCCGTCGTCGCCGCGTTCCCCACCAGGGGCAGCGCCATCCCCGCATCGGCCGTCCCCGGAAGGGAGACTCGCCCGCTGCCACGCCGAGTGTTCGTCTGGGCCGGCCGCCGCGTGTCCGTTGCCCGTAACGCCATCGCCGGAGCAGGAGCGGACAACGGTGGCCTGGGGGCTTTCGCTGGCGGAGGCATCCGACGCGTCCTCTGATCGTCAGGCGGGGCAGGACGCGCTCCTGGCAGGCGACGCTCCTACCATCGGGACGGAAACACGATGCCATCCAGCGCGTCAGAGCCCCGCGACCCCGACGTCACGTCGGCGTCACCGTCGCATCGGCATACGTCCGGACCTCTGTTCGCGATAGGTCCGGTACGAGGCGTACGAGGCGTGCGAGGCCGTACGAGAGGCCCCAGAGGCACGGGCTCTCGACGCGACCCAAAAAAATCGCCCGGCCCGGGTTCCCCGGGCCGGGGAACCCGGGCCGGGCGGAGAGACGTTTCAGCCGTACTCGGCTCAGCTGCCGGCCGCGCGGATCTCGGCCTCGCGGGCCTCGGCCGCGGTCGGAGCCGTACCGCCGAGGTGCGCGGGCACCCACCAGGTGTCGTCCGCGTCCTTGGGACGTACGGGATAGGCGCGCTGCGCCGCCTCCAGCAACTCCTGCACCCGGTCGCGAACGCGCCTGGTGATCGCGCCCGCGTACTGGTCGGGGGACGCCTCGATCTGCTCACCGACCCGGATCGTGACCGGGATGTGGCTGCGCTTGAAGTTGCGCGGCCGGCCCTTGGTCCACACCCGCTGGGTGCCCCACAGCGCCACCGGGATCAGCGGCACGCCGGCCTCCTGAGCCATGCGCGCCGCGCCCGACTTGAAGCTCTTGAGCGTGAAGGACTGCGAGATGGTCGCCTCGGGGAAGACCCCGACGATCTCGCCGGAACGCAGCGAGTCCAGCGCGTGCGCGTAGGCCGTCTCACCCTGCTTGCGGTCCACCGGGATGTGCTTCATACCGCGCATGAGCGGCCCGGAGACCTTGTGGCGGAAAACCGACTCCTTCGCCATGAAGCGCACCAGACGCTTCTGGGGGAGGGCGGCGAGCCCGGTGAAGATGAAGTCCAGATAGCTGATGTGGTTGCTGACGAGCACGGCGCCGCCGATGCGCGGGATGTGCTCGGAACCCTGCGTGTCGATCTTCAGGTCCAGCGCCTTGAACATGGTGCGTGCGGCGCCGATGACCGGCCGATAGACGAGCTCTGCCATCAGGTGAGGACCCTTCTTGTTCCGGGGAGGGTTCTCCCGGCGGAAGTTACGCAGCCGTAGGTTTTCGGCATTGGGCCGATCGTGCCGTATACGAGGCTCCCTGGCCAGTCCTGGTCTGTTCGTAGGGCGAGATTCTTGTCACGTTGGGGGCGCGTATCGGACCGTGTTTGCTCACGTCAGAGCGGTGCGGCCCGGGTCGTCGCCGAGGGCGATCCGGGCCGCGCGGAATATTCTCCGGTTCCTTGAACGCTGCACAGCGCCGATGACGTGGGTCAGGTGACAGGAGGCCGGCAGTGGGCGAAGGGGACGGCGAGAGGCGGCTCGGGGCGGCCGATCTGGGGGCCGAACTGGGGGAGCGGGCGACGCTCGTCCAGTTCTCCAGTGCGTTCTGCCAGCCCTGCCGGGCCACCCGGCGCACGCTCGCCGAGGTGGCGGACATGGTCGACGGTGTCTGCCATGTGGAACTGGACGCCGAGGACCGGCTGGAACTCGTACGGGAACTGGGCATCCTCAAGACCCCGACGGTGCTCGTCCTGGACGCGGCGGGCCACGTCGTGCGCAGGGCCGCCGGGCAGCCCCGCAAGGCGGACGTGATCGCCGCTCTGGGCGAGGCGGTGTGAGGCCCGCGCCCCGGGTTTCGGAGCCCCAGGGTCTCGGCACCTCAGGATCACCGAGTCCCCGGTTCTCGCGGAGGCCCGGCGGAATGTGCGTGCGAGGTCCGCACTTGACCTCACCCGCCCTGCGTCGTCACGCTGGCCAGGTGCCCCAAGAACTCCTTCTCCACGGGCGGGCCCATGTGGACCTGGCCCGCAACGCGAGCGCGCGCTGTCCGGGTTTCTGAGCAGCCACGGACCCGTACGGACCTCTCGTAGAAGGATCACTCGATGACGGCCACTTCCGATATCGACACCTCCCGGCTCGACCTCGACACCTCCCGGCGCGGCGCCGGCCCCTCGCGTACCGGCGTTCCTCAGCCGTCCCCTTCCGACTCCGTTTCCTGCCCTTCCCACTCCGATCTGCTCCGTTCCGTGTTCCGGCGGCACGCGGCGGGCGTCGCGGTCGTCACGGCCCAGGGGGAGCGCCCGGTCGGCTTCACGGCCACCTCGCTCAACTCGGTGGCCGCCGAGCCGCCGTTGGTCTCCTTCGGAGTGGGCGTCTCGTCTTCCAGCTGGCCGGTTCTCGCCGAGGCCGAGCATGTCGGCGTGCACATACTGGGCGACCACCAGGAGGAGTTGGCCGCCACTTTCGCGCGCAGCGGGGCCGAGCGCTTCGCGCCGCCCACCTCGTGGCGCGCCGGGCCCCGGGGAGTGCCGGTGCTCGACGGTGTACTGGCCTGGCTGGTCTGCCGAGTTGTCGCCCGTGTACCGGCCGGGGACCACCGGCTGGTGATCGCCCAGGTGGTGGCCGGCGACCCGGCCGGAGCCGGCCGTCCGCTCCTCTACCACCAGGGGCGCTTCAACGCGCTGCGCGACTGAGAGTTCCCCGGGCGCCCCACCCTCGCGGGTTGGCAAGGTCACAGTTCAAAGCGCTTGCTCAGCGGGAACGGTCTGGGTGTACTGGCGAGTAATATTTACTCAGGTGCTCCGGTCTCCCCGATCGGAAACCACCCGATAAAGGCGCCTATGCTGCGTACAACGCGTGTATGCAACAAGGCAGCCCGGAAAAGACGATGCAGTAGGAGAGCCGGCGTGAGCTTGAGGATCGTTGTCTGTGTGAAGTACGTGCCCGACGCCACCGGCGACCGGCATTTCGCCGATGACCTGACCGTCGACCGCGACGATGTCGACGGCCTGTTGTCGGAGCTCGACGAATACGCGGTGGAGCAGGCGCTGCAGATCGCCGACGAGGCGGACGACGCGGAGATCACCGTGCTGACCGTCGGCCCCGAGGACGCCAAGGACGCGCTGCGCAAGGCGCTGTCCATGGGCGCCGACAAGGCCGTTCATGTCGAGGACGACGATCTGCACGGCACCGACGTCATGGGCACCTCGCTGGTGCTGGCCAAGGCGATCGAGAAGACCGGCTACGACCTGGTCATCGCCGGTATGGCCTCCACCGACGGCACGATGGGTGTGCTGCCCGCGATCCTCGCCGAGCGGCTCGGGGTCCCGCAGGTCACACTGCTCTCCGAGGTCTCGGTCGAGGACGGCACGGTGAAGGGCCGTCGCGACGGTGACACCGCGTCCGAGCAGCTGGAGGCGTCCCTGCCGGCCGTCGTCTCGGTGACGGACCAGTCGGGCGAGGCCCGTTACCCCTCCTTCAAGGGGATCATGGCCGCCAAGAAGAAGCCGGTCGAGTCGCTGGACCTGGAGGACCTGGAGATCGACGCCGACGAGGTCGGCCTCGAGGGCGCGTGGACCGCCGTCGACTCGGCGACGGAGCGCCCGGCCCGTACGGCGGGCACGATCGTCAAGGACGAGGGTGAGGGCGGCAAGCAGCTGGCCGGCTTCCTCGCGGAGCAGAAGTTCATCTGACGCGGCCCGGGGCCTGTTCGCCGGACAGGCCCGGACGAAGGCCCGGACGGCCGGAAGTTGATCCGGGCCCCCGGCTTCGCAGCACCCGCAACCGCCCCCCAGATCCTCGGATCCCTCGCACTCGCAGGAGAGCATTCCCATGGCTGAAGTCCTCGTCTATGTCGACCACGTGGACGGTTCCGTCCGCAAGCCCACCCTGGAACTGCTGACGCTGGCCCGCCGTATCGGCGAGCCCGTCGCCGTCGCGCTGGGTCCGGGCGCCGAGTCCACCGCGCCCGCGCTCGCCGAGCACGGCGCGGTGAAGGTCCTCACCGCCGACGCCGCCGAGTTCGCCGACTATCTCGTCGTACCGAAGGTGGACGCGCTCCAGGTCGCGTACGAATCCGTCTCGCCGGCCGCCGTCCTCGTCCCGTCCTCCGCCGAGGGCAAGGAGATCGCGGCCCGTCTCGCGGTCCGTATCGGATCCGGCATCATCACCGACGCCATCGACCTGGAGGCCGGTGACGAGGGCCCGGTCGCGACGCAGTCGGTGTTCGCCGCCGCGTTCACGACCAAGTCCCGTGTCTCCAAGGGCACTCCGGTCATCACCGTGAAGCCGAACTCGGCCCCGGTCGAGGCCGCACCGGCCGCCGGTACGGTCGAGGCGCTGTCCGTCTCGTTCTCCGAGCGGTCCACCGGCACGAAGGTCGTTTCGCGGACCCCGCGTGAGTCGACCGGGCGTCCGGAGCTGACCGAGGCCGCGATCGTGGTCTCCGGCGGCCGTGGTGTCAACGGTGCCGAGAACTTCGCGGTCATCGAGGCGCTGGCCGACTCGCTCGGCGCGGCCGTCGGTGCCTCGCGTGCCGCCGTCGACGCGGGGTGGTACCCGCACTCCAACCAGGTCGGCCAGACCGGCAAGTCGGTCTCCCCGCAGCTGTACATCGCCTCCGGTATCTCCGGTGCGATCCAGCACCGCGCCGGAATGCAGACGTCGAAGACGATCGTCGCCGTCAACAAGGACGCCGAGGCGCCGATCTTCGAACTGGCCGACTATGGCGTGGTCGGCGACCTCTTCGAGGTCGTCCCGCAGCTGACCGAAGAGGTCAAGAGCCGCAAGGGCTGAGCCGACGGCGGCCGTCGCCGCTGTCGCTGTGTACAGGTCCCGGGGCCGCGTGGTGATCTCCACCGCGCGGCCCCGGGCCGTTTCATGCTCTCCGGCTCTCCGGTCGGTCGCGTCCGTCAGGCCCGTCGGCGTCCTTCCGGTCCACCATTGACGCGGTGTGAATCTGCCGATTAACTTTCATCAACGGATTATTGATTCCGCAAAGCGGAAAACGAGAGCGAAAATGAGAAGGGTGTGGGCGTGGGAATGGGGCAGCAGGAGAAGGTGGCCACGAGTTTCACCGGCGCGGTCAACGAGGCCGTCGACGCCTCCCTCGCGGCGGTCGACGCGGAACTCGCCCGCCGCTACCCGGGCGACCCCGGAACCCGCCAGCCGGTCCACACCGTCTACGTACCCGCCGACGCCTTCGATGCCGGCACCATCCGCTCCTGGGGCGACCAGGCCCTCGCAGCCCTCGACGAACACGCCCCGGACGCCGCCTCCCTGGCCCGCGTCCTCGGCCTCCCCGACGAGCTGGCGGGACCCGTGCACGAGCGCGTACGGGACAAACTGAGCCGCGAGCCCGTCGAGGACCTGCGGATCGACTTCGAGGACGGCTACGGCCCACGCCCGGACGCCGAGGAGGACGAGGCCGCCGCCCGCGCCGCCCGCCTCGTCCACGAGGCGTACGGGAACGGCACGGCGGCCCCGTACACGGGCATCCGGATGAAGTGCCTGGAAGCAGCCGTACGGGACCGGGGCATCCGGACCCTCGACATCTTCCTCAGCGGGCTGATGGAGGCCGGCGGGCTCCCCGAGGGGCTCGTCCTGACCCTCCCCAAGGTCACCTACGCCGAGCAGGTCACCGCGATGGCGAGGCTGGCCGGGGAGTTCGAGAAGGCACGCGGTCTGGAACCGGGACGGATCGGCTTCGAGATCCAGATCGAGACCAGCCAGTCCATCCTCGCCGCCGACGGCACCGCCACCGTGGCCCGGATGATCGACGCGGCCGGAGGCCGGGCCACCGGGCTGCACTACGGCACGTTCGACTACAGCGCCTGCGTCGGCGTCAGCGCTGCCTACCAGGCCGGCGACCATCCTGCGGCCGACCACGCGAAGGCCGTCATGCAGGTCGCCGCCGCCGGCACCGGCGTACGGGTCAGCGACGGCTCCACCAATGTCCTCCCGGTCGGCCCGACCGCCCAGGTCCACGAGGCCTGGCGACTGCACTACCGCCTCACCCGGCGCGCCCTCGCCCGCGCCTACTACCAGGGCTGGGACATGCACCCGGGCCATCTGCCGACCCGCTACGCGGCCGTCTACGCCTTCTACCGGGAGGGCCTGGAGCCCGCCGCTGCCAGGCTGGCCGCCTACGTGGCCAAGGCGGGCGGAGACGTCATGGACGAGCCCGCCACCGCCAAGGCGCTCAGCGGATATCTGCTGCGCGGACTCGACTGCGGCGCGCTCGACAGCGACGAGGTCGCCCGGCTGACCGGTCTGACCCGCGGCGACCTGGAAGGCTTCGCGATGCCGCGCCGCGCGACGCTGACGGTGACCACCCCGTAAGTGCCGGACGGTGACCACCCCGTAAGTGCCGGGCTCCGCGCCGCTCCGGACACGAATTAGGCTGTGCCCGACCGGAGTCGGGGAGTCGTCGAGCACGGGAACGGGGCAGCGATGCCGACGGGGGAGCATGAGCGGGACGGGCACGGCGAGGGGCCGGGGAGGCTGCTGGCCGGGCGGTACCGGGTGGTGGCCCCGCTGGGCCGCGGTGGCATGGGCGTCGTCTGGCGCGCGGTCGACGAGGTCCTCGGCCGCGAGGTCGCCGTCAAGGAACTGCGGACCTACACCGACGCCGACCCGGCCGAACTGGCCGGCCTGCGGCTGCGGATGCAGCGTGAGGCACGGGCCGCCGCGCGCGTCAGGCACCCCGGGGTCGTGGCCGTGCACGACGTCGCGGACGAGGACGGCCGTCCCGTCATCGTCATGGAACTCGTCGACGGGCCCTCGCTCGACGACGTACTGCGCGAGCGCGGCACGCTCGACCCGCGCGAGGCCGCCGCCATCGGTGCCAAGGTGCTGGAGGCGCTGGGCGCCGCCCACCGCGCGGGCGTACTGCACCGCGACGTCAAGCCCGGCAATGTGCTGCTCGACCACGAAGGCCGGGTCGTGCTCACCGACTTCGGGATCGCCGCGATGGACGATCCGGGCGACGGCTCCAGCACGCATCTGACCCGCAGCGGTCAACTGGTCGGCTCGCTCGACTACTTGGCGCCCGAGCGCGCCCAGGGCCAGGAGCCGGGACCGGCGTCCGACGTGTGGGCGCTCGGCGCGACGCTCTACGCGGCAGTCGAGGGCGCCTCGCCCTTCCGCCGTACGTCGACCTGGTCGACGATCAGCGCGATCGTCACGGACCCGTTGCCGGAGCCGCGCCTGGCGGGGCCGCTCTCCCCGGTGCTCCAGCTGCTGCTGCACAAGGACCCGGGGCTGCGCCCCGACGCGCTCACGGCGGCCCGGCTGCTGACGGTGGTGGCCGACGGCGGTGCGGTCGACGCGGGCAGTGCGGAACGTACGGCCGGTGCCGGCGGCGACGCGGCCACGGTGGGCCTGACGCCCGTCGCGGCGCCGGAACCGGCGCCGCGGGTACCGACGGTGCTCGACGCGCAGCCGCACCGGCCGGAGGGCTTCGGGCCGCCGCCCGCCGCCGCGTCGTCCGGCGCACAGACGGTTCCGCCCGTCGCGCCGGACCCGGCCCCGGGTGCGGGCGTACGGCGCCGTGGCACGGGTCGTTCGAAGGTGCTGATCGCTGCCGGGGTCGTCGCGGTTCTGCTCGCCGGCGGAGGACTCACGTACGCCTTTGCCGGCCGGGACACGTCCGTCGCGGAACAGCGCGTCGAGGGCTCCGCCGGGTCGGGAAGCGCCTCGCCGGAGTCCGGACGCGGTCCCGACCCGGGCAGTGGCCTGTCCGGGAAGACGCACAGCCCGGACGCCGGGGCTGCCGGGCAGGAGGACAAGCGGTCCGCGACGCCCGACGCGCAGGCGCCCGCGGCGGGAAAGGGCGAGGACGACGCCGGTGAGGGAGGCTCCGACAGCGGCCCGGACAGTGGTGGATCGAGCGGTGGTGGCGACGCGTCGGGGGGATCGTCGGGCGGCGGGTCCACCGGCGGTACGGGCGGGTCCGGCGGATCCGGTGGCTCGGGCGGCGGCTCCGTTCCGGAGCCCGATCCCGTCTGCCAGTCCGTCGGCGGCGGCAAGTACAACTGCCAGGTCTACCGCAGCGCGACGTCCTACACCGACTCCGGCACCGAGGCCGGAGTCCTGAAGGCGGGCACCAACTACTTCTACTGCCAG
Organism: Streptomyces sp. NPDC088116; assembly: GCF_044741745.1. NCBI lineage: Bacteria > Bacillati > Actinomycetota > Actinomycetes > Kitasatosporales > Streptomycetaceae > Streptomyces > Streptomyces sp. NPDC088116. The sequence goes on from NZ_JBIUTF010000003.1 coordinate 552,315, forward strand.
CAGGATTTGGGCCGCCGTGAGACGTACGGCCGATGGACCAACACCTGGTGGGCCAGGACGGACGACGACAGCGGCAACACCGGAGTGTTCATCAGCGATGTCTACATCCAGGGCGGTGACAACGACCGGCCCCTGCCGGGGCTACCGGAGTGCTGACGGCGGGATCTCTCCCGAACCCCGGGCGATCAGCCGGGTGGGAAGCACCACCTGGGACGGGGCCTCGGCCGCGCCGTCGAGCCGCTGGAAGAGCCGCTCCGCCGCCGTACGCCCCAGCGTGGCCGCGTCCTGCGCGATGACCGTGACACCGGGATCCAGCAGGTCGGCGAGTTCGATGTCGTCGAAGCCGACGAAGGCCACCGCGCGGTGGTGCGCGGCCAGGACCCGTACGGCCGTCACCGTCACACGGTTGTTGCCCGCGAAGATCGCCGTGACCGGGTCGGGGCCGCCGAGCATGGCGAGGACGGCCTCGCGCACGCGCTCCGATGCCGTCGTACCCAGCGAGACCCATGCGTCGTGGATCGCCAGATCCGCGTCGGCCATCGCGGTGCGGTAGCCGCGCAGCCGCTCGCTCGCCGTGTGGATCCCGGGCTGGTCGCCGATGAAGCCGATCCTGCGATGACCGTGCGCGATCAGATGGGCGACTCCCGAACGGGCCCCGCCGAAGCTGTCGGAGAGCACCGCGTCCGCCTCGATCCGGCCGGCCGGCCGGTCGACGAAGACGGTCGCCACCCCGGCCTTGATCTCCGGTTCCAGGTAGCGGTGGTCGTGCCCGGCCGGGATCACGATCAGACCGTCCACCCGGCGCGCGCAGAGCGCCAGCACCAGCTCCTGCTCGCGGTCCGGGTCCTCGGCGCTCGAACCGTTGATGAGCAGCGCGCCGTGGGCGCGGGCCACCTCTTCCACGGCGCGGTTCAGCGGCCCGTAGAAGGGGTCCGCGAGATCTTCCAGGACCAGGCCGATGCTGGCGGTACGGCCCTTGCGCAGCACACGCGCCGAGTCGTTGCGGCGGAATCCCAGCGCGTCGATGGACTCCTGGACCCGGCGCTCGGTGTCAGGGGTGACGCCCGGCTCTCCGTTGACCACACGTGAGACCGTTTTGAGCCCCACACCGGCACGCGCGGCCACATCCTTCATCGTGGGCCGGTTGCCGTAGCGGGGCTCGGGGCGGTGGGCGGTGTCGGCCACAGTGCGCAGTCCTGTCGTCGGTGGGTCGTCATGGGTCCGCCGTCCAGCGCGGCGGCCATGGCGGTGTCCAAAGCGGTGCCGCCGAGCATAGGCCCTGGACAACGTTGTCACCTGAATGGAGACTGTTCGCCGGACCATCAGAGCCACAGTTCACCCATCGCTCGTACACCGGCTCCATCCCCTGTACACATGGGATATGCCAACCGCCTCCCCTGGAGATCCGACACTGATGCATACCGACTCCGTGGTCGCCCTCGACATCGGCGGCACCAAGATCGCCGGCGCGTTGGTCGACGGGGGCGGCAGAATCCTCGTACGTGCTCAGCGGCCGACGCCCGCGCAGGAGGACGGTGAGACGGTGATGCGTGCGGTGGAGGAGGTCCTCGCCGAGGTGTCCGCGTCCCCGCTCCGGGCGTCGGCCACGGCGGTGGGCGTCGCCAGCGCGGGTCCGGTAGATGCCCTGGCCGGTACGGTCAGCCCCGTGAATGTCCCGGGCTGGCGGGCCTTTCCGCTGGTGGAGCGGGTACGGCTGGCCACCGGGGGACTGCCGGTGACGCTGGTCGGGGACGGAGTCGCGATGACCGCCGCCGAACACTGGCAGGGCGCGGCCCGCGGCCATGACAACGCGTTGTGCATGGTGGTTTCCACGGGTGTCGGTGGCGGCCTCGTCCTGAACGGCACACTTCACCCGGGCCCCACCGGCAACGCCGGGCACATCGGCCATATCAGTGTGGACCTGGACGGCGATCTCTGTCCGTGCGGATCGCGCGGTTGTGTGGAACGTATCGCCAGCGGCCCCAACATCGCCCGCAGGGCGCTGGCGGGAGGCTGGAAGCCGGGCCCCGACGGTGACACCTCGGCGGCCGGAGTGGCCGCCGCGGCCCGAGCCGGTCATCCGGTCGCCATCGCCTCCTTCGACCGGGCCGCCCAGGCGCTGGCCGCCGGTATCGCCGCGACGGCGACCCTGGCCGAGATCGGCATCGCGGTCGTCGGAGGGGGAGTGGCCAACGCGGGCGAGGTCCTCTTCGCGCCGCTGCGCCGCTCGCTCCAGGACTACGCCACGCTCTCCTTCGTGCGACAGGTCAAGGTCGCGCCCGCGCTGACCGGTACGGACGCGGGCCTGGTGGGCGCGGCGGCGGCCGCGGCCCTCCACGGCCGGGAGGGGGCGACGACGAGGGCGGCGGCGGTCCGCGGCTGAGCCGATGGCGGGGCACCCGCACGCTGCCGCTGCCGCTGCCCGACTGTGCGCGCAGACGCAGACGCAGACGCAGACGCGGACGCGGACCGGGCGGACGCGGACCGGGCGGACGCGGACCGGGCGGACGCGGACCGGGCGGACGCGGTGCGTGCGGTCGGCCCTTCGCCGGCCTCAGGGCGACCTCGAACCGGCCACAGCTCGGCCACGGTCAGAAGTCCACAGAGGCGCTCTGATCCGAACAAGGGTTTCCGTGGCAGGGTGTTGCGGGCAGTCCACTGGGGGCTATGGAAGAGGGGGAACCGTGATCGTCTGGATCAACGGTGCGTTCGGAGCGGGCAAGACCAGCACCGCACGCGAACTGATCGACCTGATCCCGAACTGCACGCTCTACGATCCCGAGCTGATCGGCGGGGAACTGGAGCGGTTGCTGCCGCGCAAGCGGCTCGCCGAGGTCAGCGACTACCAGGACCTGCCGATCTGGCGGCGGTTGCTGGTCGATACCGCCGCCGCGCTGCTGGCGGAGGTGGGCGGGACGCTCGTCGTCCCCATGACGCTGCTGCGCCAGGAGTACCGGGACGAGATATTCGGCGGGCTCGCCGCACGCCGTATCCCGGTCAGGCATGTGCTGCTGGCAACGGACGAAACGATACTGCGCGAACGGATCGCGGCCCGTGAGGCGGCCGAGGACGACCTGGAGGCGAACGAGCGCAACCGGCAGTGGTGTTACGACCACATCGAGCCCTACCGCGCGGCCCTCGGCTGGCTCACCGGTGACGCCCATGTGATCGACAGCGACGGTCTCACGGCCAGGGAGACCGCCGTGTCCCTCGCGACGGCGGTACAGACGGGTGCGGCCGTTGTCTGCGAGATCGTGCAGACGCCCGAGCCGACCGCCGAGACCGTCGCTGCGGGGGTGCTGCTCTTCGACGAGCAGGACCGCGTCCTGCTCGTCGACCCCACGTACAAACCCGGCTGGGAGTTCCCGGGAGGTGTGGTGGAGGCGGGCGAGGCGCCCGCGCGGGCCGGGATACGTGAGGTCGCCGAGGAGATAGGGATAGAACTCACCGATGTGCCCCGGCTGTTGGTCGTGGACTGGGAGCCGCCCCGGCCGCCGGGATACGGCGGTCTGCGGCTCCTGTTCGACGGCGGTCTGCTGCCCGAGCGGCTGGCCGGGCGGCTGCTGCTGCCGGGGCCCGAGCTGCGCGGATGGCGCTTCGTCGCCGAGCAGGAGGCGGCGGGAATGCTGCCGCCCGCACGGTACGAGCGGCTGCGCTGGGCTCTGCGGGCGCGCGAGCGCGGCACGGTGCTGAACCTGGAGGACGGAGTTCCGGTCGGCTGATCCGCCCGGCAGGTGTGCGGCCGGGCCACCTGCCGAGTCGTCCGGCCGGGACAGCCCGGCCGGACCAGTGGGACCTCAGCCCCGCCGGAACATGGGTGCCTCAAATCTTCTGGGACCGCGCGTAGTTGGCCAGAAAAAGGGCTTCGGCCACCGAGAGGCGCTCCAACTCCTGCGGCGAGACACTCTCGTTCGCCGCGTGGATCCGCGCCTCCGGCTCGCTGAGCCCGATCAGCAGGATCTCCGCCTCCGGATACAGCGCGGCCAGAGTGTTGCACAGCGGGATGGAGCCGCCGTGTCCGGCGGTCTGCATGTCCTCGCCCGGGTACGCGATCCGCATCGCGTCGGCCATCGCCGTGTACGCGGGGCTGGAGGTGTCCGCGCGGAACGGCTGGCCCTGGCCCATCTGTTCGACCGTGACCCGGGCGTCCCACGGGGTGTGCTTCTCGATGTGCGTGGTCAGCAGCCGGGTCGCCTCCGTGGCGTCCTGGCCCGGCGGCACCCGCAGGCTGACCAGTGCCCGCGCGCCCGCCTGGATGGACGGGGTGGCGCCCACGACCGGCGGGGCGTCGATGCCCAGCACGGTGACGGAGGGGCGGGCCCAGATCCGGTCGGAGACCGAGCTGCCACCGGTCAGGCCGACGCCGTCGAGCACCTTGGCGTCCGCGCGGAAGTCGGCCTCCGCGTAGTCGAGTCCGTCCCACTCGGCGTCGGCGGCCAGGCCGTCCACCGTGGTGGAACCGTCCTCGGCGCGCAGCGAGTCGAGGACCTTGATGAGCGCGGCGAGCGCGTCGGGCGCCGCCCCGCCGAACTGCCCCGAGTGCAGATTGCCCTCAAGCGTGTCGATCCCCACGCGCAGCAGCGTCATCCCGCGCAGCGTGGCGGTGACCGTCGGCAGACCCACCCGGAAGTTCCCGGCGTCGCCGATGACGACGGCGTCGGCGGCCAGCAACTCCGGATGCGCTTCGGCGTACCGCTCCAGACCGCCGGTGCCCTGCTCCTCCGAGCCCTCGACGATGACCTTGACAGTCACCGGCACCCCGCCGTTCGCCTTGAGGGCGCGCAGGGCGAGGAGATGCATCAGGAAGCCGCCCTTGCAGTCGGCGGCCCCACGCCCGTACCAGCGGCCGTCGCGCTCGGTCAGTTCGAAGGGCGGCGTCAGCCAGGCGGACTCGTCCAGCGGCGGCTGCACGTCGTAATGGGCGTAGAGCAGCACCGTCGGCGCGCCCTCGGGGCCTGCCAGCAGGCCGTAGACGGACTGCGTACCGTCCGGGGTGTCGAGGACGGCCACGTCCTGGAATCCCTCCGTACACAACGCGTCGGCCACCCACGCGGCGGCGGCCTCGCACTCGCTCCTGGGGAACACCTCGGGATCCGCCACCGAACGGAAGGCCACCAGTTCCGCCAACTCCGCACGGGCGCGCGGCATCAGGGAAGCGACGGTCTCTGCGATCGGATTCGCGGTCATGGGCACGCTCCTCGTGGGTACGACGTTGTCTCGAGTGGGTGTACGTCGAAGGCGCTGTCGATCCTCCCACAGCGGGATCACCTGGCCCGCGCCGTAGGATGCGGATCGACAGCAGGGGCCACCGGTTGGATCAGGAGCAGAAGCACATCGTGAGCAGCGAGAACGCAGACGCCGGAAGCGTGAACGACGAGCCGGTGTGGGATGTGGTGGTGGTCGGCGCGGGACCGGCGGGAGCGTCGGCGGCCTATGCGGCGGCCGTCGCGGGCCGTCAGGTACTGCTGCTGGAGAAGGCCGAGTTGCCCCGCTACAAGACCTGCGGGGGCGGGATCATCGGCCCCTCGCGCGACTCGCTGCCCCCGGGCTTCGAGCTGCCGCTCAAGGAGCGGGTGCACGCGGTGACGTTCTCGCTGAACGGGAAGCTGTCCCGTACCCGCCGCTCCAAGCGCATGCTCTTCGGGCTCATCAACCGCCCGGAATTCGACGCGAGTCTGGTGGAGCACGCGCAGAAGGCGGGTGCGGTGCTCCGTACCGGCACGACCGTCTCACGTGTCGAACAGCACGGCCCGGCCGTGCCCGACCGCCGTACGGTCGCGGTCGTCCTCTCCGACGGCGAGACGTTGCTGGCGCGCGCCGTGGTCGGCGCGGACGGCAGTGCCAGCCGGATAGGCGCCCATGTCGGGGTGAAGATGGATCAGGTGGATCTGGGTCTCGAGGCCGAGATCCCCGTTCCGCCGACGGTCGCGGAGGACTGGGCGGGGCGGGTACTGCTGGACTGGGGCCCGCTGCCCGGGAGTTACGGCTGGGTGTTCCCCAAGGGCGACACGCTCACCGTCGGGGTGATCTCGGCGCGTGGCGAGGGCGGCGCGACCAAGCGCTATCTGGAGGACTTCATCGCCCGGCTGGGGCTCGCCGGGTTCGAGCCGTCGGTCTCGTCCGGGCATCTGACCCGGTGTCGTAGCGACGACTCGCCGCTGTCGCGCGGCCGGGTGCTGGTGTGCGGCGACGCGGCGGGCCTGCTGGAGCCCTGGACCAGGGAAGGGATCTCCTTCGCCCTGCGGTCCGGGCGGCTCGCGGGGGAGTGGGCCGTACGGATCTCGGAGTCGCACGACGCCGTGGACGCCCGGCGCCAGGCGCTGAACTACGCGTTCGCCATCAAGGCCGGTCTCGGTGTGGAGATGGGGGTCGGCCGGCGGCTGCTCACGGTCTTCGAGCGCCGTCCGGCGCTGATGCACGCGGCGGTCACGGGGCTGCGCCCCGCCTGGAACGCGTTCGCGGACATAGTGCGTGGGTCGACCTCGCTGGCCGCTCTCGTACGGACCCGCCCGATCGCGCGGCGCGCGCTGGACGTGCTGGACCGCAAGCAGGCCGCGGCAGCCGTCGACGAACGCGAGTCCGCCGCGGCCGAGGACGGTACACCGGAGGTGGGCACACCGCGGTGAGCGGCGCCGGAGCGAGCGACGTCACGCGACGGGCGGTGTCCGACGGACAGTGACCGAGGGGCACTGCCGTGACGGGGGAGTGCCGCTGCGGGGGAGGACGATGGTGGGTCCGGCACCGGCCCCAACTGGTCGTCCCGGCCTACGAGTCGGGGCCGGGCCGGTCCCGGCCCACCGGATCGGGCGGGCCGGGGCAGGACGCTGATCCGCGCACTCGCGCCGGGTGGTGAGGTGCCGCGCGGTCGAGGCGCGGCAGCACCGGCTACGACACGATGGCGGAGGTCTCGCGCCAGAGCCGGGCGAGTGCGGGGTCGCCGGTGAGGGTCACGGAGTCCAAGGGGAGCCGGTTCCACAGCGTCAGCTGGAGCAGCTCGGCGGTGCCGCTCAACTCGCAGTCGGCCGGGGCCTGTTCGCCGCCCTCGGTACGTTCGGTGTGTGGCGGTTGTCCGGAGATCCGTACCGTCCATACGGCGTCCGTGTCCGTGGCCCGTACGCGCAGCACACGCGGTACGTCGGACCGGACCTTGCTGCGGCCACCGGCGTGGAAGCCGGTCAGCAATTCGTCGATTCCGTCCACCGCGAATTCGGCGCCCATCGGAGCGGGAGACGCGCCGAGCGCGGCCTCCGCGTCGACGCGGTGGATCCCCGTCTCGTGCGCCTGCCGCCGGGCCCAGAAAGCCAGCGGAGTGGGGGCGGGCATAAAGGTCCAGCACACCAGATCGGCGGGCGCCGAACTCAGTGCGGCGACCAGAAGACCGTGTCCTTCGCGGAACCACTCGATCAGCTGGTCACCGTCGAGATCCGGCTCCGCGCCCGGTGCGTGGGGCGTCGTGTGTCCCTCCGCCACGAATTCCGTCGCCCAGCGGTGGACCCTGCCGGTGTGCAGCAGCAGGTCGTGGACCCGCCAGCCGGGGCAGGTGGGCACCTGCGCGTCCGTACCCGCCTCGGCGGCGGCGTCGGCCAGCAACCGACCGTCACGGGCAAGGTACTTGATGTGTTCGCCGGGTTCCATACCGGGCATTGTGCCAGGCGGGTGCGTCGCCGGTGAATGACGTCGCTCGGAGAAGCCGGGGCGCGAGGACCGCAGAGCCGGCGGGCTCGGGCGGTAAGTCAGGCCTGCCGGGGGTGTGAGGCCCGCGGCTGGTCGCGCAGCAGTCGTACGAAGGCTCCGAGCGCCGCCGACTGGATCACTACCGACAACACCAGCGCGAAGTAGAGGAAGGGCGCCGATCCGGCGACCGCGTCGCCGAGCAGCCCGCCGCCCAGGAAGAACGCGAAGATGCTCGGCGCGGCGAGGAAGAACAGCCACACTCCGGCGAACGAGGCGTCCTCGTGCTGGATGAAGAGCGTGTCGGCCGCGACGAACACGGTCGTCGCGGCGACCAGGCCCAGATAGACCTGAGAAGCGCGATTGCCGAAGGCCAGCCGAGTCAGGGCGTGTCCGGTCAGCCGTTGCGAGTTCATGCCGATCTCCCTTGAAGTGGTGGTGCTTCCAGGGTGGGGCGGCTCGAACGGATGTGCCTGAGTATGCCTACTCATTCGGCGGCTGGGCCGACGCGTTCCGCGCCACGTACGCGATCAGCGAGGCCGCCGCCGCCAGCAGGGCCACCGTGGTCAGGGCGAGGGGCAGCGAGAACCAGTCCGCGAGGAAACCGATCGCGGGCGGGCCCAGCAGCATGCCTCCGTATCCGAGTGTGGACGCGGCGGCGACCCCGCTGGGCCCCGCCAGCGCGCCCGCCCGGCCGATGGCCATGGGGAAGATGTTGGCGAGACCGGTCCCGGTCACGGCGAAGCCCACGAGGGCGAGCCAGACGGTCGGCGCGAGGGATCCGAGCAGCATGCCGAGCGCGGCCGTGATGCCGCCCGCGACCAGGGCGCGGGTCTGGCCGAGGCGTTCCTGGAGGAAGGTGCCGGAGAGACGGCCGGCCGTCATGGCGAGCGCGAAGACCGAGAAACCGGCCGCCGCCACTCCGGGGGAGGCGTCGAGATCCTGGGTGAGGTGGAGCGCGCTCCAGTCAGCCATGGCCCCCTCTCCGTACGCCGTGCACAGGGCGATCGCGCCGAAGAGGAGGACCAGGCCGCGCCGGCCGGGCCGCCGAGAGGCCGAGGCCGGCCCTGTAGGTGGCTCCGTGCCGCTCTCCGCAGCCCGTTCCGCTACGGGTACGGGGTGCCGCAGCAGCGCCGGCCCGGTCACGGCGGTCACCAGCAGGCCGACGCCGGCCAGGACGACCAGATGGACGGTGGGTGTGAGACCGCCGGCGACCAGCCCGCCGAGGCCCGCCCCGACCATGCCGCCGAGACTGAACGCCGCGTGGAAGCTGGAGATCACCGGACGCCGCAGCGCCGCGACGAGATCGACGGCCGCGCTGTTCATCGCCACGTTGAGCCCGCCGTACGCGGCCCCGAACACCAGCAGCACCAGTCCCAGGGCCAGGGCCGAATGGGCCTGGGGCGGGAGCACGAGACTCAGCGAGAGCAGGACCGCGCACAGCACCGTCACCGGATGGCCGCCGAACCGGCGGCAGAGCCGGCCGGTGAACACCATCGTCACCACGGCGCCCGCCGATACCCCGAGCAGGGCCAGACCGAGGTCGCTCGGTGAGGCACCGGTCTGTTCCTTGATCGCGGGGATACGGACCACCCAGCCGGCGAACAGGAACCCGTCGAGGGCGAAGAAGACGGTCAGCGCGATACGCGTGCGAGACAGGGAGGAGCGGGCGGCGGGGGCTGTGTCGCGGTTCCCCGAGGCGGCCGTCGTTGTTTTGTTCAGATGCGGCACAAAGTGAGAATAAGGTCCGGAACCCTTCCGTACAAGGCGTCCGCGCCCTTCCGGGGACGCCCGCGACCCCTGCGGATCATGGGAGACTCGCCTCCATGAACGGCAAGGGGATCACCACCCGGACGAGGCTGGAGAGGGGCCGGGGTGCGCTCGGCCCGGCACTGGAACTGGTTCACACGGGCCGTGCGCCCACCCGCGCCGTGCTCACGGCGGAGCTGGGTGTCACCCGCGCCACGGCCGGTGCCGTCGCGGCGGAGCTGGAGGCCCTCGGGCTGATCCGGGTCGACTCCCGGCCCGGTGCGCCGGCCGGATCCCAGGGCCGCCCCTCGCACCGGCTGTCCGTCGACGCCCAGGGCCCCGTCGCGCTCGCCGCCCAGGTCCACGCGGACGGCTTCCGGGCCGCGCTGGTCGGGCTCGGCGGCCGGATCGTGGCGACCACGCCCGCTCGCAGTACGGTCACGGCCGACCCGGCCCAGGTGCTCGGCGAGGTCGTCGAGGCGGGAGCCGCGATGCTGCGCGTCAGCGGCCGGCGCTGCGTGGGCGCGGGCCTCGCCGTGCCCTCGGCGGTCGCCGAGCCGGACGGCACCGCCCTCAACCCGCTCCATATCGCCTGGCCCGTCGGCGCCCCGGTGCGGGAGATCTTCGTCGAGCGGGTGCGCGCGGCCGGCATCGAGGGCCCCGCGTTCACCGGGAACGACGTCAACCTCGCCGCCCTCGCCGAGCACCGCCACGGCGCCGGCCGCGGTGCCCAGCATCTGCTCTGTGTCGCCACCGGCCATCGTGGCGTGGGTGGCGCGCTCGTCCTCGACGGCCGCCTGCACACCGGCAGTTCGGGCCTCGCCCTGGAAGTCGGCCATCTCACGGTCAACCCCGAGGGGCGGCCCTGTTACTGCGGCAGCAAGGGCTGCCTCGATGTCGAGGCCGACCCGCTCGCTTTCCTCACCGCCGCGGGCCGGGCCCCGGGCCCGGAGGTCTCCCTGCTCCAGCAGGCGCGTGATCTGCTCCGTACCGAGCGCGCCGACGCGGCCGTACGGGGAGCCACCGAGCAGCTGATCGACCGGCTGGGGCTGGGGCTCGCGGGGCTGGTCAACATCCTCAACCCCGACCGGATCATCCTCGGCGGACTCCACCAGGAACTGCTCGACGCCGACCCGGAGCGGCTGCGCGCCGTCGTGGCCGATCGCAGTCTGTGGGGCCGCAGCGGCGGCGTACCGATTCTGCCCTGCACGCTCGACCACAACAGTCTGGTGGGCGCGGCCGAGGTGGCGTGGCAGCCGGTACTGGACGACCCGCTCGGCGCGCTCACCAACTGACCCCGCTCACCCGCTCGATGGGCTCGACGACCACTCAGGCCAGCTGGGGCATGACCTTCGTCGCGATGAGTTCCAGGTGGTCCAGGTCGCTCAGGTCGAGCATCTGGAGATAGGTACGGCTCGCGCCCACGGCCCGGTACTGCGAGAGCCGTTCGACGACCTCGTCCGGGGAGCCCGCCAGACCGTTCGCCTTGAGCTCGTCGACATCACGGCCGATGGCGTCCGCCCGCCGCTTCACCTCGGCGTCGCTGCCGCCCACGCAGGCGACGAGCGCGGTGGAGTAGACGAGGTCGCCGGGCTTCCTGCCATGGGCCTCCGCGGCGGCCTGTACCCGCTTGAACTGCTGCTCGGAGGTGTCCACGGACGCGAACGGGATATTGAACTCGGTCGCGTACCGGCCGGCGAGCGCCGGAGTCCGCTTGGCGCCGTGTCCCCCGATGAGGAGCGGGACGGGCCGCTGGGCGGGCTTCGGAAGGGCCGGGGAATTCTTGAGAGTGTAGAACTCGCCGTCGAAGTCGAACGTGTCGCCGACCGGTGTGCTCCACAGCCCCGTGACGATCGCGAGTTGCTCTTCGAGCCTGCCGAACTTCTCCCTCGGGAACGGGATGCCGTACGCCTCGTGCTCCTGCGCGTACCACCCCGACCCGAGACCGAGTTCGACGCGCCCGCCGGACATCTGGTCGACCTGTGCCACCTGAATGGCCAGAACTCCGGGCAGCCGGAACGTACCGGCCGTCATCAGCGTGCCCAGCCGGATGGTCCTGGTCTCCCTGGCCAGCCCGGCAAGAGTGATCCACGCGTCGGTGGGACCCGGCAGCCCGTCGGTGGATCCCATGTGCAGGTAGTGATCGGAGCGGAAGAACGCCCCGTAGTTCAGTTCTTCGGCGGTACGCGCGACGCGGAGCAGCGTCTCGTAGGTGGCGCCCTGCTGTGGTTCGGTGAAGATTCGAAGGTCCATGCGTCCATCTTGCTCGGCCGGTAGATCACCTTTGACCTGGGCCTTGGTGTGTCTCGCGGGCCCCGGCGAGACCGCCGGTAGCCGGGTGAGGCGCGGGCGGGGCGGGGCGGGGTGCCGGGTCCGGCGAAGACCGGCCGGACAGGGCCTAGGCCGTTCGGGTGACTCCCGGATCCCTGGGAGATCCGGCACGGTGGCCGAGAGCGCGGGGCGCGCCCCGGTCAGCCGAACACGGCCGATCGGGCGGCCGTACGTCCGTGTTCCCCGGTCCCGGGGCCGAGCGCCGCCGCCCCCAGGAAGGGGCCGTCGGTCGTTGCCCCGTACACCGGACGCAGCGCGAGGGTCAGCGCCGCCGGCGACGCGGGGAGCGTGAACCATATGCTCTTTCCGGTGTCGCCCTGGGGGCGTATGCCCCAGCTCTCGCTCATCGCCGCTATCAGCGCGAGACCGCGCCCGCAGGTGTCGAAGGGCAGGGCGTGGTTGACCGCCGGTAGCCGGGGATCGTGGTCACTGACCGAGACCGTGACCCGTTCGGGCCGCAATTCGACGTCGACGGTGCACATCTTGTCCGGCTGTGCGTGCCGGTGGACGTTGGTGAGCAGCTCGGTGACGCCGAGTGCCGCTGGGTCTATCAGAGGATCGAGGTGCCAGTAGCGCAGTTGCGCGGAAATGATTCTGCGGACCTGTCCGATCCGCGACGGCAGGGCTTTGAGCTCCACCGTGCAATGCCTGCTGGGCTGGCTGATCACGGCTGCGACTCCCCGAATTGAGGTCCGGAAGAAGACGAAGGATCGGATCCAGCAACGGGCTTGCTGCTGTTCCGGCCCGGCGGGGGCTGGGTCACAGCGTCACCGCCGGTTCACCCTGAGTGATGTAAAAACCAGAGTGAACCAGGGGACTGGGGTTCGCAACTCGCGCCGGGGCGGCGGGGGGTCGGAGCGGCGGCGGTACGGGACGGCCTGGCACGGAGTCTGTCGCGAGCGTGCCCCGAGGTCTGCGGCGACGGCTCTGCGCGGCATGCGGCGGGCGGTAGGGGCGCTCGTCGCACTGGCGTGATCATCGAGAACCACCGGTACGCGGACGATCCTCCGCCTTGCGAGGCACGGCACCGGACGTCCCGGGCCCGGCGAAGGCCGGCCGGGCAGGGCCTAGGGCCTCTCGTTTGGATCTTGCCGGGCTCGCGTGCCCTGGCACCGCGCCTCGCCGCGTTGTCGTCACTCCACGACGCTCCACGACGCTCCACGACGCTCCACGACGCTCCACGACGCTCCACGACGCTCCACGACGCTCCACGACGCTCCACGACGCTCCACGACGCTCCGCGTCGCCTCACTCCTCCGCCTTGCGATCCACGGCACCAGACCCCGCTCCCTGATCCGGCCTGATCCAAACGAAAGACCCTAGGCGCGCCTCGCCCGGCTGACGGTCTCCATGAAGCGCCCGACCAGGGCCGTCGCGTCGGGAAGCCGGCCGCGCTGCCCCATGGTCAGCCGGTAGCGCGTTCCGTTGACGGTGGCGACCGTGCTGCCGCGGCCCGCGAACCAGGGCCTCGCGGCCCGTACAGCCCGTAGCGGCGCGCTGTCGATCACCCGGCCGTAGCTGGTCAGCAAGGCCAGCCTGCCGTCCTGGATCAGCACCTGGCCCGCGCTGGTGAGAGAGCGGGGCCACCGGTCTATCCGTACCCCGCGCGCGCTGAACTCCGGCTCTGACATGGCTAATTTGCCCCCTCCGCGCCGTTCCCCTGAAAGAAGTGTGCACAAGTATGCGGCCGCGCACCAGTGCGCCGTTCCGGCAGGGCCCAGAAGGCATCGCTATGGAGACCCAAAGTCAACGTTTGTGCAGGTCGTGGGGATACCGTGGAGATAGGGGACCGGTGTTGACGAGGCGAGGAACGGCGCGCATGACGCAACGAGACAGAACTGGCGAGACCGCAGCGCTTTCCGGCGCCGGGGCGCGGCCGACGGGCAACGCCGAGACGCGGGACACCGTCGACGTGGACCGCAGCGATCCCGGGTATCGCGCATGGCTCAAAGAAGCCGTTCGGAAAGTCCAGGCCGACGCCAACCGTTCCGCGGACACCCATCTGCTGCTCTTCCCGCTGCCCGAACAGTGGGGCATCGACCTGTATCTGAAGGACGAGTCGACTCATCCGACCGGCAGCCTCAAGCACCGGCTCGCCCGCTCGCTCTTCCTCTACGGCCTGTGCAACGGCTGGATCCGCCCCGGCAAACCGGTGATCGAGGCGTCCAGCGGATCAACTGCCGTCTCGGAGGCGTACTTCGCGAAGCTGATCGGCGTTCCGTTCATCGCGGTCATGCCGCGCACCACCAGCGCCGAGAAGTGCCGGCTGATCGAATTCCACGGCGGACAGTGCCACTTCGTGGACGACTCGCGGAAGCTGTACGAGGAGTCGGCGGGGCTGGCCGCCAGGACCGGCGGCCACTACATGGACCAGTTCACCTACGCCGAGCGTGCGACGGACTGGCGGGGCAACAACAACATCGCCGAATCCATCTACCAGCAACTGCGGTTGGAGCGCTATCCGGAGCCCGCGTGGATCGTCGCCACGGCGGGTACGGGCGGCACCTCGGCGACCATCGCGCGCTATGTCCACTACATGCAGTACGACACCCGGATCTGCGTCCCCGACCCGGAGAACTCCTGTTTCTTCGACGGCTGGACCCGGCACGACCCGCTGGCGCGCAGCGAGCGAGGCTCCCGTATCGAGGGCATCGGACGGCCGCGGATGGAGCCGAGCTTCGTGCCCGGTGCCATCGACCGGATGATGAAGGTGCCCGACGCGGCGAGTGTCGCCACCGTACGCGCCCTGGAGCGGGCCACCGGGCGCAAGGCGGGCGGTTCCACCGGTACCGGGCTGTGGAGCGCGCTGAAGATCGTGGCCGAGATGGTCGCTCAGGGCCGGACCGGAAGCGTGGTCACACTGCTCTGTGACCACGGTGACCGCTATCTCGACAAGTACTACTCGGACGCCTGGCTGGCCCAACAGGGCCTGGATATCGTCCCGTACACCATCACGCTCGACCACTTCCTGGCGCAGGGCGTCTGGCCGGAGTGACCAGCACCGGCGGCACCGGTGGTGCCAGGTCCTGTCCGGTCGGTCCTGTCGGATCGGCCCCGGACGCCCCGGGCCCGGCGAAGACCGACCGGACGGGGCCTAGAAGCGCAGCAGACGGTCCACGGCGCGGCCGAAGACCACCCGGCCGGCGCGCGCGGTCAGCGGGTCGCACAGGCGCGGCAGCGGGCCCGCCCGCAGGTCCTCCTCCCAGCGCACCCGGGTGACGCCGGGCGGCCCCTCCGCGCGCTGTACGTGGATCTCGGCCCAGCCCAGGACGGTCCGGCCGCGTTTCTCCAGACGGCAGTGGCCGGGGCTGCCCGCCGTCGGCGGCTGCCAGTGGACGACCTCCATCGGGTCGTCGAACCCGGCCGGTCCGAGCGCGGTGCGGGCGACGAAGACCGTCCCGACACGGGTGGGCCCCGGTGTCAGAACGGAGATCTTCGTCAGCGGCACCCCGTCCGAGTGCGCCGGCCAGTCGGTGAGCCGCCGCCAGGCCTCGTCGGCGGACAGCGGTGTCGTGCGGTCGATACGGAAGACGGTCATCCGTCGATCGTAGGGAGGGAGAACCGGGACGGCTCTTACGGAGCCGGTGGGTCCAGCGGATCCCGCCCGGCCCGCGCGACCGGCGGCAGGGACTCGTCCCGCGACCCGCCCGCCACCACCAGTCCCGGCAGATGCTCGGCGATCTCCGCACGGTCCCCGGCCGACAGCCCCGAGTCCGTCACCAGGGTGTCGACCTGGTCCAGTGTCGCGAACGAACTCAGCCCCACCGTGCCCCACTTGGTGTGGTCGGCGACGACCACCAGCCGCCGCGCGGACTGCACGAACCGCCGGTTGGTCTCCGCCTCCGCGAGGTTCGGCGTGGACAGACCGGCCTCGACCGAGATGCCGTGCACCCCGAGGAAGACCATGTCGAAGTGGAGCGAGCCGATCGCCTGGTCGGCCACCGGACCGACCAGCGAGTCCGACGGCGTACGCACCCCTCCGGTCAGCACCACCATGGCCGCGCCGGAACGCCGGCCGCCCACGCCCCCGGCCTGCTGCGCCATGTGGAACACATCGGCGATCCGCATGGAGTTGGTCACCACGGTCAGATCCGGTACGTCCAGCAGATGGTGTGCCAGGGCGAAGGTCGTCGTCCCGCCGGACAGCGCGATGGCACTGCCGGGCACGGCCATGGCCGCCGCCGCCCGCGCGATGTCCTCCTTGGCGCTCAGCTCCAGCGCCGACTTCGCCTCGAATCCCGGTTCGTGCGTGCTCGCGTCCACCAACGGCACCGCGCCGCCGTGCACCTTCTCGATGACGCCCTGGCGGGCCAGCGCGTCCAGGTCTCTGCGCACGGTCATGTCGGAGACATTGAGCTTGCGCGTCAGTTCGTTGACCCGGACCCCGCCGCGTCGGCGTACCTCGTCGAGGATCAGGGAACGGCGCTGCTCCGCAAGGAGATTCTGGTTGTCGCTCACCACCGGGCCGGTCCTTCCGTATTGTCATGCACCCGTCGTCCGTCCGCCGTCGTGCCGACGGCCATGGCCGATGGTCGTGGATGTCCGATCATCACGGGGTCTCATCCTCCCACGGGGTTCGGTCACCCGCTCCGGGGTTGGCGGAGGCGGACGTCGGGGAGATTGCGTGCAAGGGCGCGCGGTGGCCGGCCCGGAAGCGTTGTCCCGGACTGTGATGACTGTTCCGTCGTGCCGTACCGCGCAGACCGATTTCGTCACCCGGAGAGCGAGTCACCGAAGTGCCCCCAGAATCACCACATCCGCGGGCCGGCGGAGCCGCGCTCGAACTGCTGGTCCACGGCGTCGGCGGGACCACTCCGCAGGAGATGCTCAACGATCCGCGCACGGTCAGGATCACCGGCGACAAGACGGCCGCCGTGTACCGGCGTGCCGACGACGCCGAGGCCGAACTGCACCCGGAGCGCTACCAGGACCGGCCCGTCCCCGAGGCCTACAGCTGGTCCAATCTCACCTCCGGCAACGGATCGCGCGCCCTGTGGCTGCTGTTGCTTCCCTTCATGGTGGTCAACCTCGCCCACTGGATGCGTCCCGCCACGAAGGGACTGGGGAAGTCCCAGCGGCTGTACGGCGTGCTCGTACGGCTGGTGGCCCTCACCCTCACCGTGCTGCTGACGGCCGCCGCCTGCGAGGTCGCGCTCGATCTGACGGCGTGGCAGTGCGCCGGGTCGACGGCGTGTGTCGCGGACCAGTCCTGGCTCGGCTTCCTCTCGCCCGAGCGGCACGGCTGGTGGTCGCAGCCGGGCCGGCGACTGGCCCTCGCCACGGTGGTGCCCACCGCGCTCATGGTGCTGCTGTGGTACCTCTCCAACCGGACGTGGAGCGCGTACGAGGCCCAGCGCCCGCCCACCGACGACCACGCCCACACCGACGGCCGGGTGCACGCCCACGCCCACGAGCGCCCCCGCACGCACCCGGACGACGGCCGCGACGAACTCATGGAGCCGGCCACCCCGGCCTCGGAGGACGGCCCGGACTCGGAGGAGGACCAGGACCCGGGAAGGGACGAGGGGGCGACGGACGGCCAGAGCCGGATCACGGTCCGGCCCGCGCTCGCCCGCCCCGGCTTCTGGTACGGCCGCCGGCTCGTCGCCCGGCTCCGCGCCGCGCACACCGCCGCCGGTTTCCTCACCATCGCCGCCGCGCTCACGGCGGCCGCCACCGACCACGACCGCGCCGACACCACCACCACGATGTACGGCCTCGGCCTGCTGCTCCAGGCAACGCAGGCCGTCTGCGCGGCCGTTGTGCTCTGGGTGGTGTGCAGCAGGGGCCGCAGCGAGCGCAGAAGCGACGGCAGCCTCGACCGGATGCTGGTCACGTACCTGCCCGTCGCCTCCGTCACGATCCTCGCCCTCGCCCTCGTGCACACCGGCTGGTCCCGGCCCGACTGGGTCTCCGGCGGCGGACTCCCCGGCAATCTGGCCTTCCGGGTGATAGCTCTGGCCCAGGTGGCGCTGATCATCACGCTCGCCGTCACCGCACACGTCCTGCACCGCCGCGCGCGCGACGTGAGGACCGCGATGCGAGGCCTCGGCGGCCCCGCCGTCGCCATGCTCGCCTGCGCCCTGGGCGGTGTGATGACCGGCGGGGTCGCCCAGCGCGTCGCCGACTGGTTCGACGGGGACGCCACCCCCGGCATGGGCGAGGGCGCGATCATGGGCCCTCCGGTGCTGCTGAGCTGGCAGGCCGCGGCCCTCCCCGTACTGCTCGTGCTGCTGTTGATCCCCGTCGTCCTCCTCGTCGTACGGACCGTACGCACCACCCGCGCCCGGGAACCGGTGGTCGAGGCGGAGTACGGAGAGGTGACCGCGGACGCCCTGCGCACCCGCCAGATCGCGGGCGCCTGGGCCATGGCCTCGCTCACCGACTTCGCGCCCCGGCTCGTCGGGGCGGTCGCCGGAGCCGCCCTGCTGCTCGGTGCCCTGGCGGTCGCGGGCTCCTGGCTGAGCGGCGAGGTGCCGGGACAGGCCGCCGACGGCACCGCCTCCCTCGTCGAATCCGTGGCCGACACCGCGCAGGCGCTGGGCTCCTGGCTGATCAGCTTCGGCTTCATACTCTTAGTCACCTGGGGCCGCCGCGCCTACCGGGACGCCTCCGCCCGGCGCACCATCGGCATCCTCTGGGACGTCGGCACGTTCTGGCCCCGCGCGGCCCACCCCTTCGCGCCGCCCTGCTACGCCGAGCGCGCGGTCCCGGACCTCACCTGGCGGATCGCCTCGTGGACCCGCCGTACCGGCGGCCGGCTCGTCATCTCCGGCCACTCACAGGGCAGCGTGCTGGCGGCGGCCGCCGTCTGGCAGTTGCAGACCGCCACCCGCCACCGGGTCGCGCTGCTGACGTACGGCTCACCCCTGGAGCGGCTGTACGGCCGCTGGTTCCCCGTGTACTTCGGCGCGGGCCCGCTGCGCGACCTGAGCCGGGAAGTGCACTGCTGGCGCAATCTGTGGCGGGTCACCGACCCGATCGGCGGCCCGGTCCGGGTCCCGGCCGACGGCGACCGCCCGGAGGTGGACCGCGGGCCGCTGATGGACCCGCTCGCCTACGACCGGACGGCGGTGCACCCGCTGCCCGAGCCGATCCTGGGCCACTCCGACTACCAGGCCGACCCCGTCTTCGCCGAGGAACGCGCCGCCCTGCTGGACCGGTTGCCACCGCCCGTACTGCCGCAGCAGCGCAACGAGCCGACGCGGCAACGGAACGAGCAGGTGTGACCGGGGAGCGGCCGAGGCACCGAGGGGTACCGCCGCCGGCAGCCTCCTCCGACGGGGAGGCCCCTCAGGGCAGTTCGGGCAGGTCGTCCGCGTAGAGCAGGGTCAGGTCGTCCGTGCTGGACTCCGGCAGCTGGGCGACCCGGCCCGCGTGCCGCTCCACCATCGACTCGAACGTCTGGCGCGCGGTACGGCCGTTACCGAAGGCGGGCCCCTTGGGCAGGGCCGTGAAGTACTTCAGGAGGGCCTCGGCCGTACCCTCGCCCAGCCGGTACTCATGCTCCTCGGACTGCTGCTCCACGATCCGCAACAGCTCCTCGGGCACATAGTCGCTGAAGCTGATGGTCCGTGAGAAGCGGGACGCCACACCGGGGTTGACCGACAGGAACCGCTCCATCTCGGCGGTGTACCCGGCGACGATCACCACCACCGCCTCCCGGTGGTCCTCCATCAGCTTCACGAGCGTGTCGATCGCCTCCTTGCCGAAGTCCCGGCCGGAGTCCTCGGGGGAGAGCGCGTACGCCTCGTCGATGAACAGCACCCCGCCGCGCGCCCGGTCGAACGCCTCCTGCGTACGGATCGCCGTCGAGCCGATGTGCTCACCGACCAGGTCCACCCGGGAGACCTCGACGAGGTGCCCGCGCTCCAGCACCTTGAGGGAGTGCAGGATCTCGCCGTACAGGCGCGCGACCGTCGTCTTGCCGGTGCCGGGGTTGCCCGTGAAGACCAGATGGCGGCGGACCGACGCGGCCTTGAGCCCCGCGACCTTGCGACGGCGGCCGACCTCGATCATGTCGGTGAGCGCCCGCACCTCGCGCTTGACGCTGTCGAGGCCGACCAGTGAGTCGAGTTCGCCGAGGACGTCCTCGGAGTCGCGCGCCACCGTGGTGGCGGGCGCGGTGTCCGGCGGCGGCGTCGCGGCGCTGGGCGGCCCCGACGGGATCGCGCTGAGGAAGCCCGGGGACGCCTGGGTCGCGGTCAGCACGGACGGCGGCTCCAAGGACGGGGAGGGCGGCGTCAGTACGCCGCTCTCGTCGCTGGTGCAGTCCTCGGCGTTCGGACCGTCCTCCGCGAACTCGTACCCGCCGCGCGCGCAGCGTTCTGTACGGCAGCGGGTGAGTGTCGTACGGCAGCCGTCCATCACATGGAAGCCGTAGCCGCCGCTGCCGGTCACCCGGCAGTTGTGGAAGGTGCCGCGGCCCTCGGCCGAGACATAGAAGCCGGCCTCGGCGGGCGAGGTGACCGTGCACCGCTCGATGGTGGGATCGGCGCCCTTGGTGACGATGACGCCGGTCTGGACGGCGTCCATCGTGCAGGAGTTGAGCGTGCCGCCGCTGCCGTGGTCGCGGAACCAGGCGCCGGTGGAGGCCTCCCTGATCCGGCAGTCGTCGAGCTGCACCGTCGCCCCGTCGCTCACCGACACCGCCGTGTTGCGCACCTGGGAGAGATCGCTGTCGACGACATCGACGCGGGAACCGCGGTCGAGGACGAACAGGGCGTCCGGGATGTCGTGGACCCGGCAGGAATCGAGGACCGCGGTGGCGCCGTCACTGACCCAGACGGCCGGATAGTCGCCCGTACTGTCGTGGATCTCGCACTGGTTGGCGTCGACACGGGTGCCGGGGTCCCATACGGAGAGCCCGTTGCGGCCGAAGTGCCGGACGGTGGAGCGGGTCAGGGTCAGCACCGAGCGGGAGCGGAGGTCGACCGCGTTCTCCGGGATGTCGTGGATGTCGCAGTCGGAGAGGGTCAGCACCGCGTCGGTGTCCAGGGTTATCCCGTCGGCGGACGTGCGATGCACGGAGGAGTCCGTGAGATGAGCCGCGCCGCGCGACGCGATCTGCACGCCGGTGCCCTTGATCTCGTACACCTCGCAGCCGATCGCCTCCAGACCGCTGCCCTCGCCGGTCACCGACAGACCCGAGCCCGAGGCGTGATGGATCCGGCACCGCTCCAGGCGCGGATGCGCGCCGCCGCGCACCGAGACGCCGGACTGTCCGGCCGCGACGATCTCGCACTCCTCGAACACCCCGCCCGCTCCGTCGAGTACGCCGATGCCGACGCCTGCCGGATTGTCGACGGTGCAGCGCCGGACGGTGGGGCGGGCCGCGCCGCGCACCTCCAGACCCGCCGCGGAGCGGGTGACGATCCGCAGACCGGTCAGCTCGGGAGTGCCGTCCTCGATCAGCAGCGCGGGCGCCGCCGTGTCCTGTCCCTCCACATGGAGGTCCTGGATGGTGGCGGAGGCGCGCACGGTCAGCGGCACCCCGTCGACGGGGGCGATGCGTACGGAGCCGAGCGAGCCCTCGGGGCCGCGCAGGGTGACAGCGCGCCCGACGACGAGATTCTCCCGGTACGTGCCCGGGGCGACGGTGAGGATGTCGCCGTCGCCGGCGGCCTCCAGGGCTGCGGCGAGGGAGGCGTACTCGCCTGTGCGGCGCCGCCAACGCGATGTTCCGGTGTTCGTCACCTGGACCGTGCCCTGTGCCATGGCGCTGCTGTGCCCCCACCTCGTGCGTGTGCGTGCTCTGCCGTCCCGGGTGCCGGCCCCGGCCCCCGGTCGCGAGCGCGGACCGGGCGGCACCACCGTAGCGCGCGTGGCACCGCGGAGTTGACGCGAGCGGTGGGTACGGGGTGAGTAAGGGCCTAACTGCCCGCGCCGGTACGTCCCCAGTCGGGACCGGCCGCGGCCCATGCCTGGTCGAGCCGCCTGTACCGTCGCTGTACGAGCCGCCATACGATCAGCCGCCTGCCGCACTCCACCAGCCCGGCGGCGAGCACGGTCGCTCCGAATCCGGCCAGAACGGCGTGGGTGCGGGCGCCGGTCGCGTTCATCGGGCTCTGCACCTGCTTGCCCCGGTCGTCGGTCCACAGGCGGAAGGTGTCGCCCCGGCGGGGTTTGTACAGCGGCGCCGAGACCGTGCCGCTGTGCGCGCTGCCGTCCGTCGCACGCCAGGTGGCGTTCACGCGGGTGCCCACGTCCTGTGTCGCGGCGGACTCGGTGTCGTAGGTGGTGAAGCGGGGCTCCGTCGAGCGGCTGACGACCACCGCGGTCGTCCGGTGCCGCTGCTCGTGCTGGAGACGTACGGTGTCGCGCAGCGACGAGTCGACGGCACGCCCGCAGAACCAGCCGGTGACCGGCGTGGCCAGCGCGAGCAGCAGCACCGCCGCCAGCGCGATCCACGCCTCGATGAGATCGGTTCCTCTGCGCAGGGGGTTGCGCCGCCAGCGCCAGAGTCCCACGATGGTCCGCACAGTCGTGTGCCCCCTTCTCTCCTGTCCTCCGTGTCCGTCTTGGCCCGGCACGGCACGGTTTACGCGCCATGGGCGTGAAGAGAGAGCAAGCTCACCTCTGATTTTCGTGCCGTATGTAATCCGTGCCGCATGCAATCAACGGGCCGGACGCTGCCTCGTGTTCCCGAGGAGACCGGTCTCACACGGGTGCGCGGCGGTGGTACGGGGAGTTCCGGCCGCCCGAGCACCGGCCCCGGGAAGCGCCGAGACGGGGACGTGCCGCCGGCCGGCGATGTCAGTCGAGGACCGTCACCGGGTCACCCACGCGGACCGTGCCGGTCGACTCGGGGACGAGGTTCTGTCCGAACAGCAGTTGGCCGCCGAAGCGGCGGTAACGGCCGAGCGTGCGCAGCGGTTCCTTGCCGCGCTCGGCGGTCCGCTGGTCCGTGGTGGTGATGACACAGCGGCCACAGGGCTTGGCGACACGGAAGGTGAGGTCGCCGACGGCGATGCGCTGCCAGTCGTCCTCCGCCCAGGGCGTGGTCCCCGCCACCACGAGATTCGGCCGGAACCGGTCCATGGACAGCGGGCCCTCCTGGGACTGGTCTCCTTGTGAGACAAGGGAGTTGAGGGCGTCCAGCGAGGCGGTGGTGGTGACCAGCAACGGGAAGCCGTCCGCGAAGCTGACCGTTTCCCCGGGGTGCGCGTAGAGCGGGTCGATCGGCCGGCGCCGGGCCGGATCGTCGAGATGCGCGAGCCGGACCTCCACCCCGAGGTATGCGCTCAGCCTGCGATCCGCGTCCCGTGCGTCCGGATCCTGGCTCTCCCGCTCCTGGCTCTCCAGCCCCTGGCCGAACCCGGCCCGCTCTTCCCCGTCTCCGTGGCGCGGGTCGTCGTGCGCGTGGTTGCTGCCGTGCCCCGCGTGCACCGACTCGACCTTGGTCCCGAAAATGTCCACCACGACCGTGCCGCCGGCGGCCGGATCGGGCACGGTGACGGTCAGCGGCTCAAGGCCGGGCGCGTGCAGCCGGATCCCGCCGTCCGGCAGCGGCTCCGCGCGGACGAGCGCCAGTCGTGGCTGCTGGCGCTGTGTAACTGCCTTCCCCGCCGCGTCGATCAGCGTCCAACGTCGGTCCCCGGCGAGCCCCCAGGGCTCCACGACGGCGCTGTCGGAGGCACAACCGGCCATGGACTTGACCGGATAGAACCGTACGGCGTGCAGGGCGGGATGGGCTGACTTTGGCATGAAGCCATCATCTCAGTCGGCCCGGACGATCCAGGTGACCTCGGACTTCGCGCTTCCGCGGGTCAGTACCCCCGGCTCTGGTAGGGCCGGTTGTACGGGTCGTCGTACTGCGTGGGCTGCGCGGGGGCCGGCCGGGGGGATGCCGGGCGCATCGCCTCGTAGCCCGTGCTCGTGGGCATCGGACGCTGCTGCTGGGCCGGCGCCTGCTGCTGGGGCTGCCCGCCCGGGTAACCCCGGGGAGCGCCCTGCTGCGGGATGTACGGCGAGGGTGTCTGCTGCAAGGGCATGGGCTGCTGCATCTGCTGCATGGGCATCTGCTGTTGCTGCTGATAGCCGCCGTACGCGGGAGAGGGCTGGGAAGGAGCCGCGGGAAGAGCGGGCAGCGCGGAGGGCAGAGCCGGCAGATAGCTGTTGCCCGTGTCGTAGGCGGAAGGCACTCGGATCGGCGCGATCTGAGGCGTACCCCGCTCCGCGACCAGCGAGTCGTAGATAGGGGTGTCCGGGAACGACGGCGCGGTGTAGTAACCGCCGCCGTAGGTGGCGCGGGGGGAGGTCATAGGACATAAGTTAAACCCACGATGTGCCGGTTGGGGAGCCCCAGTCTCGGGGGTATCCGTTTTATGCTCGTTCTGCCGCCTGACTTGCCCAAACATCGTTAAAGCATCCGTAACAGAGGAGTCTTTTCGTTGGAGGGCCCTGCGGCCAACGAGGAGTGGCGGACGGGCTACACCCGCGTGGCACTCGCCGGAGGGATCCGGCCCCGAGCGCCTGGACTGTTACGACTGCGAGGAGATCGCCGACCGCGACCGCGGCCTGCCGTTCGCCACCGCCGACAGCGTGCTTGGTGACGACGGGGCCCACTGGCTCGGAGGCGTCGCCGCCCACCGGTTTCGGGAGAACACCCCCGCCTGTACGGTCCCTCGCGCGGCGCCATGGACGCCGTGATCACATGAGCGACATCGCCCAAGCCGTCGCCGGGTTGCTCTCCCACCAGCAGAGCCGCACGCCGCGGCCAACGCCTTCCTGGACGCGCCGGCGACCGAGCCGGAGGGCGGCCGGGCACGTCGCGCTCTCGCCGGCCCGGTAAGGCCACATGCCCGCCCGGTCGCCGGAGTACGGACCACCTCTGACGGGCGGGACGGAATCGCGGGGGTTGGTTTCCGGCCGCTGCCGCACACCGAGGTGGAGCCCGCCCGGCGACCACCGCTCCCTGGTCGGCGTACACGCCGTCACCACGGCGGAGGCGGTCACCACGGCGGAGGCCGTCGCGCGCCGGCTGTCGGAGCGCGGCCCGGGATGAGCCGCCCGCCTCGGCCGTCAGATACCGGCCGTGTCGCACAGAACCCCAAGGCCAGGGCCGACGGCCCGCACGTGCGGCTGACGTGCCCTCTGTTTCCCGCGCCCTGAGACGGGTTCGCGAAAGTATTTCGTAACCGGGGCATTTCCCGTCCTTGTCCCGGCCGTGAATTCCGTGTCAGTGTCCCGGCCAGCAGGCCGTCGGCAGCGTGGCTCCCGAAAAGCTTTCGTACCGGTCTCCGATCCGCCTGGCTCACCGACGGCTGTGAGAAGAAGAGAGGCACACCATGCGGGGAATCCCGGTCAACGGCAGTCTCGGAAGCCCGCGGACGCGACGCGTCGTCGCGTCCGCGGTCGCCCTCACGGCGGCCATGGGCCTTGCCGCGTGCGGGACTTCGGGACCGTCCCGATCGTCCACGGACTCGTCCGCGAAGGGCCTGACGATGTGGGCACTCAACGACCAGACGATTCTCGAGGAGTCCGTCGACGCCTACAACAAGGACCATCCCGACGAGCGGATCACCCTGCGGCTGTTCGCGAACGACGACTACAAGCAGAAACTGCGCGTCGCCTTCGGAGCGAACCAGGCCCCGGACATCTTCTTCAGCTGGGGCGGCGGGGCCCTGAACGACTACGTCAAGGCCGGCAAGGTCGACGCGCTGACGGCGGCCGGGGCGAACACGGACCGGTTCACCCCGAGCGTGATGCGCAGCGCCACCTTCGACGGCAAGGTCTACGGCGTGCCCGCCAACGGCGTCGCCCCGGTCGTCCTCTACTACAACAAGAAGGTACTGGCCGACGCGCGCGTCGAACCGCCGAAGACATACGACGACCTGCTGGCGGCCGTGAAGAAGCTGAAGGCCAAGGACGTCGTGCCGCTCGCCCTCGCGGCGAACTCCAAGTGGCCGACGCTGATGTATCTGGAGTACCTGCTCGACCGCCAGGGCGGCTCCGAGGTGTTCTCGAAGATCGCCTCCGGTGATACCTCGGTGTGGAAGGACGCGTCGGTCACCAAGGCCAACCAGTATCTCCAGGACCTGTCGAAGGCCGGGGCCTTCGGGGACAGCGCCTCCTCCGTCAACTACGATCAGGGCGCCTCCACGGCCCTGCTCCACACAGGCAAGGCGGCCATGGAGGTCATGGGCACCTGGGAGTACGCCAACATCGCCAAGGCCGCGCCCGGCTTCCTGAAGAACGATCTCGGCTACACCGCCTTTCCGTCGCTGTCCGGCGGTGCCGGCGACCCGGACAGCATCGTCGGCAACCCCTCGAACTTCCTGTCGCTGAACTCGTCGACCGCGCACAGGTCCGCGGCCCTCACGTACCTCAAGGACTACGTCCTGAACGACTCCCAGACCGACGCCTACCTCGCAGCCGGCAGCGTCCCGCCGGTCGAGGGCCTGGAGCCGAAGCTGGCGACGGTGAAGTCGTCGTCCGACAAGGCGTGGCTGACCTTCGTCCACGACCTGGTGGAGAAGTCGCCGAGCTTCCAGCTCTCCTGGGACCAGGCACTGCCGTCCGACCAGGCGGACCCGCTGCTGACCAACACCGACAAGTCATTCCTGCGTCAGATCCCGCCCGCCGAATTCGGTGTGAACATGAGCGGGGCGGGGTCGTGACCGTCACCCTCCCGGCGTGCCGGAGAAGAGGCCGCGCCCCCGGCAGCGGCCTCCTCATGGCCGCCCCCGCACTGCTTCTCTTCGGCCTGTTCGGTCTGGTCCCCCTCGTGGGGGTGGTGGCGCTCAGCCTCGCCCGCTGGGACGGCCTCGGCTCCATCGGCTGGGCCGGCCTCGCCAATTGGGGCAGCGTCCTGACCGACGGCGCCACTTGGCAGGCGCTGGGGCTCACGGTCAAGGTGATGGCGGTGAGCTGGCTGGTCCAGACGCCGATCGCGCTGGCCCTCGGTGTCTTCCAGGCACCGAGGGGGAGGGTGCGGGCGCTGTTCGCCGTCCTCTTCTTCCTCCCGCTGCTGCTGTCCGCCGTGGCGATCGGCCTGACCTGGCAGGCGCTGCTCGATCCGTCCTTCGGTATCGGTGCCACGCCCGGCCTGCACTGGCTGGCGAAGCCGCTGCTCGGTTCGCCGGACCTGGCCCTGTACACGGTGATCTTCGTGATCGCCTGGCAGTTCGTGCCGTTCCACGCCCTGCTCTACCAGGCGGGCATACGCCAGATCCCGACGGCTCTGTACGAGGCCGCGGCGCTCGACGGCGCCGGGCCCGTGGCCCGCTTCCTGCACCTCACCCTGCCGCAGCTGAAGTTCACGATGGTCACCTCCAGCACGCTCATGCTCGTCGGTTCACTGACGTACTTCGACCTGATCTTCGTCCTGTCCGGCGGCACCGGCGGCCCCGGCACCGCCACTCGCGTCCTTCCCCTCTCCATGTACATCACCGGATTCCAGGCCCACGACATGGGCCGGGCCGGCGCCGTCGCCACCCTCCTGGTGGTCTTCGGCCTCGGCCTGTCGCTGCTGACCACCCGCCTGTCCGGCTTCACCCGGATGGACAGCCGACAGGAGGGCATGTGAGCACCACTGTGACCAAGGTCCATGCCGTCACCGGACAGGCGGACGTCCCCGCACCCGGAGCGGTCGCACCCGGGCCCGTCCGGCCGAAGTCCGTGGCACGGATCCTCCGCCGCTTCCTCACCGGCAGTGGCACGCTCCTCTGGGCGGCGACCGTCGTCGTACCCGTCTACTGGCTGGTCGTCACCAGCCTGCGCAGCCGTGCCGACTTCACCACCGACAGCCCACTGGCCCTGCCCGGCTCCCCGACGCTCGACAGCTACCGGACCGTCCTGGACGGCGACTTCACGACCTATCTGCTCAACAGCGTCGTCGTCACCGCGGGGACGGTCGTCCTCACCGTCACCGTCGCCCTCATGGCCGCCTTCGCGATCGTCCGCGGCGCCGGCGGCCGTCTCTCCCGGGTGTCCTTCCGGCTGTACCTGCTGGGCCTGGCGATCCCTCTCCAAGCGGTGATCATCCCGGTCTACCTGCTGATCATCAGGATGCGGCTGTACGACAGCCTGCTCGCGATCGTCCTGCCCTCGGCGGCGTTCGCGCTGCCGATCACCGTGATGATCCTGGTGAGCTTCCTGCGTGACGTGCCCCGCTCCCTGTTCGAGGCGATGGTCGTCGACGGTGCCGGCGACTGGCGCATGCTCTTCTCGCTCGCGGCGCCCCTGGCCCGCCCCGCTCTGATGACCGTCGCCGTCTACGACGGCCTCCAGGTCTGGAACGGCTTCCTCTTCCCGCTCATCCTCACGCAGAGCGGCGACAAGGCTGTGCTCCCGCTGGCGCTGACCCTCTACCGGGGCCAGTTCGGCATCGACGTCCCGGCCACGATGGCCGCGGTGGTGCTCTCCACCCTGCCGATGCTGGCCCTGTTCATCCTGGCCCGCCGTCAGCTCGTCGCCGGACTGACCGCCGGGTTCTCCAAGTAGTCCCCACCACCGGGAAGTTCACACCGGTACGACGGCCGGGCTTATGCGCCCGGTCCCGTCGGTGTGCCCGTGCGACACCGAGGAGTCGTGAATGACGACCACCATGCCCGACCACGGCGGCCACCCCCAGAGGGAGGACGACCGCCCCTGGACCGACCCCGCCCTGCCCATCGCCGAACGCGTCGAGGCGCTGCTCGCCCGGCTCACGCTGCCGGAGAAGGTCGCACAACTCGGCAGCACCTGGGAGGACATCGAGGCCGACGGCCCGGAAGTGGCCCCGGGCAGCAACCACTTCGGCCGGGTCGGCGATCTCGACAAGACCGCCCGGCACGGCCTCGGCCAGCTCACTCGCCCCTACGGCACACTGCCCCGGCCCGCGCTCGAACACGCCCGTCTCCTCGCCGAACACCAGCGGCAGGTCATGGCACAGAGCAGATTCCGCATCCCGGCCATGGCACACGACGAGTGCCTGACCGGTTTCACCGCCTACGGGGCGACGATCTACCCCACCTCGCTCGGCATGGCGGCCACCTTCGACCCGGAGCTGATCCGGCGGGTCGGCGAGGCCATCGGCGCCGACATGGCCGAGGCGGGCGTCCACCAGGGTCTCGCCCCGGTCGTCGACGTGATCCGCGACTACCGCTGGGGACGCTGCGAGGAGACCTACGGCGAGGACCCGTACCTGGTCGGAGAAATGGGAGAGGCGTACGTCACCGGTCTGCAGAGCGCCGGGGTGTACGCCACCCTCAAGCACTTCGCCGGATACTCCGCCTCCATGGGCGGCCGCAACCACGCCCCCGTCCACGCGGGCCGCCGCGAGCTCTTCGACGTCATCCTGCCGCCCTTCGAGCGGCTCGTCGCCGCGGGCGTCGGCTCGGTCATGAACTCGTACGCCGAGATCGACGGCGAGGCGCCCGCCGCCAGCCGGTGGCTGCTGACCGAAGTGCTGCGCGACGCCTGGGGTTTCGAGGGAACCGTCCTCTCCGACTACTGGTCCCTGCCCTTCCTGGTCAGCGCCCACCGGGTGGCCGCCGACCTGTCCGACGCCGGGGCGCTCGCCCTGCGCGCCGGCATGGACGTCGAACTGCCCGACCAGCGAGGCTTCGGCGACGCCCTCGTGCACGCCGTCGAACAGGGCGCGGTCGACGAGGACCTCGTCGACCGCGCCGTACGCCGGGTGCTGCGGCAGAAGGCCGAACTCGGTCTCCTTGACGCCGACCGGGACCCGCGGCCCCCTGCCCTGCGCGCGGGCGGGCTCGACCTGGACAAGCCGGAGAACCGCCGGCTCGCCCACGCCGTGGCGCGGTCGAGCGCCGTCCTGCTGTCCAACGACGGAACCCTGCCCCTTCCGGCCGGCGGCCGGATCGCGTTGATCGGCCCGTGCGCCGACGACGTACGCACCATGTTCGGCTGCTACAGCTTCCCCAACCACGTCCTCGCCGAGCGCGACGACCTCGGCAACGGGGTAGAGGCGCTCTCCCTGCGTACCGCGCTGGCCGAGGAACTCCCGTCCGTGGAATGGGAGTTCGTCCAGGGCTGCCCGATCCGGGACGAGGACGGCTCCGGCATCCCGGCGGCCGTGGCGGCCTCGACCGCCGCCGACCTCACCGTCCTCGTCGTCGGCGACAAGGCGGGGATGTTCGGCATCGGCACCTCGGGGGAGGGCTGCGATGTCGCGGACCTGCGGCTGCCGGGCGTCCAGGAAGAGCTGGTCGAGGCGGTGTTGGCGACCGGGAAGCCCGTGGTGCTGATCGTCAGTAGCGGCCGGCCCTATGCCGTGGGCCGGTTCGCGCCGGCCGCCGCGGCCATGGTGCAGGTCTTCCTGCCGGGGGAGGAGGGCGGCCGGGCGGTGGCCCGACTCCTGTCCGGCAGAGCCAACTTCAGCGGCAAGCTGCCCGTGCAGATCCCCGCCTCGCCGGGCGGACAGCCGTACACCTACCTCCACCCGCCACTCGCCGACCGGCAGAGCTTCCTGTCCAACCTGGACCCCGCCCCCGCGTTCCCCTTCGGCCACGGACTGTCCTACACCGACTTCGACGTCGACCTGCTCACCGTCGACCGCGAACAGGTCCCGACGGACGGCGAGTTCACCGTCCGCGCGCGGGTGCGGAACACGGGGACGGTCGCCGGCGCCGAGACCGTCCAGCTGTACGCCGTCGACCCGGTCGCCCAGGTCACGCGGCCCGTGCGCGCCCTGCTCGGCTTCGCCAAGGTGGCCCTCGCCCCCGGTGAGCGGGCCACGGTCCGCTTCCATGTCCACACCGATCGCCTGGCCTTCACCGGCCTGGCCGGCCGCCGCATCGTGGAGAGCGGCGAGATCGTGCTCCACGCGGGCTCCTCCAGCCTGGACACACCGGTGCGGGAGGTCGTGCGGCTGGTCGGCGAGGAGCGGGACGCCACGGTCCTACGGCAGCACGCCGTACCGGTGACCGTCGAACGGGAGTGAGCCTCGGGGGACGCGTGAACGAGGGCGGCGCCACCGGTCGATCCGATCCGGTGGCGCCCTCTCCTAGAACACGGCCTGGCCCCGGCTCCACCGCTGGGTGGCATTGCCCAGCCCGGTCCACAGCGCGACCTTCGAACCGTTGGCCGTGCCCCAGTCGGTCACGTCGACGACCAGGCCGTTGGAGCGGTTGCCGATGGTGCCGTCCACGCGGAACACCCACTTCTGGCCGGCCTTTCCGTTGCAGGCCCAGAGGATGAGCTTGGTGCCCGCGGTGGTGCCGTCGCCGTCCGCGGCCAGGCAGTTGCCGGACACGCGCAGTTCGCCGGCCGTGGTCCGGGTGACGGTCTGGTTGGCGTTGCCCGAGCAGTCGTAGATCTGCGCCTGGACGCCCGTCCGGCCGTTCGGGACGTCGAGGCAGCGGCTGGAGTACGTGCCCTTCAGAGTGAAGGTCGCGTCCGTGGGGAGGGGATCCCGGACCAGCTGCCAGTCCTGTGAACCGTCGGTGGCCGACGCGGCCACGGTGACGGAGCCGCCGGCCGTCGAACCGGTCATGTACAGGCTGGTGTTGAGGACCGAGCGGAGCTTGTAGTACCCGCCGGTCGAGGAGGCGAGGGTCCACTGTTTGTCGTCGGCTCCGTCGTCGACCCACTGGGCCAGCTTCTGCCCGGCCGTCGCGGTGCCGGTCCAGATGGCGACCGAGCGCCCGCCCGCCCTGTTGAGCAGCGTCACGTTGCCGCCCTTGGCGGTGAGATGCCAACGCTGGGTGTCCGAAGTGGAGTTGGCGGCGCTGAGGACGAGGTCGGGGGTGTTCCCGGTCAGGCTCGCGTCCTGTGTCCTGCCGGACGCGGTGGCGAGGACCTGGCCGGTCAGCCGGTTGACGAGGCTGTAGTAGGCGCCGTCGGACCGCCCGAGGTCGACCTCGGCGTACTTCACCGGCCCCACGCTGCCGCCGCTCCAGGCCGCCTGGAGGATCAGGATGCGTCCCGTGCCGTCGACGTACTGCAGGTTACGGCTGTACCCGCCGGGCATCGTCGTCTTGTACTGCTTCCACGTGCCGGTGCTCAGCCCGGACTCGTTCACCCAGACGTCGCCGCTGCCCGAGGCGTTGTAGACGATCCGTCCGTCCGGCATCGGGAGGACGACCGGACTGCCGCCGGTGGACAGCGCGGCCCCGCCCGAGGGCACGGGCAGCGAGGTGATCGCGGCGTCCGCGGCCGAGAAGAACTTGGTCGGGTCGTCGGAGATCCGGTAGCGGACGTTCGTGCCGCCGCCCCAGTACTCGTACGTCAGAAGCCACTTGCCGTCGGTCGTCGGGGCGATGGTCGTCATCCCCGGGCGGCCGCCGCCGATCTCCGTCTTGCCGCCGCCCATGCTCACCGTGGAGCCCGGGACGTCGACGACGGGGCTGCTCCAGGACGTGCCGCCGCTGCCGTTCCAGGTGCGGTGGAGGAGGACCTGGCCGGCGGAGTCCCTCGCCGTGTCGTCGGCCGGGTCGAGGGTCGGGGCGCCGGTGGTGGTGTCGTAGCCCGTGAAGTCGCGCTCGTCGGAGTAGTAGGCGATGAGCGTGCCGTTGTGGGCGAGCAGGTGCGGCTCCCAGACGGGGTCGACCTGGGCGTGGCTGTTGGCGGTCGACACGCGGCCGATGCTGCCCGCGCTGCCGCCCTGCCAGCCGCCCGCCTGGATGATGTTCTTGAAGCTCCAGGACGCGCCGTCGTCCGTGCTGGCGTACAGGGCGAGCGCCACGTCCTTGCGGTCGCCGTCACCGGTCGGTGTCCAGCTGGAGTTGGCGGCCTTCTGCTCCTGGTAGTAGGAGTCGTCGCCCGAGACGATGCTCGCCA
The DNA here is from genome assembly GCF_044741745.1 of Streptomyces sp. NPDC088116. NCBI lineage: Bacteria > Bacillati > Actinomycetota > Actinomycetes > Kitasatosporales > Streptomycetaceae > Streptomyces > Streptomyces sp. NPDC088116. The sequence goes on from NZ_JBIUTF010000003.1 coordinate 584,796, forward strand.
GCAGCAGCGTGCCGGCGCCCAGTGAGCCGACGTCCTGCGGGAGCACGTAGAGATGCGGGTTGGTCCAGTTGCTCGTGTATTTCGCGTACGCGCTGTCGCTCGACAGGTACGCCGGGGCCTTGACCTCGGACAGCTTCGCCCACGACGTGCCGTCGTCGTCGCTCTTGTAGACGGGCAGCGTCTGGCCCACCGGAGCGCTCTGACTGTTCTCGAACGTCGCCACGACCCGCCCGCTCGGCAGTTGGGCCGACTTCGGGTAGAGCACGCACGGCCTCTTGTTGCACGCGGCGGTGTTGTCCGCCGTATACAAGTTCGCGGGGCTCGGCTGATACGCCGACGCGGTCGTCGCGGAGGCGAGGGCGAATACCACGCTCACGCCGAAGGCCGTCGCCGAAGCGAAGACCCTTCGTGCCCAGGATCTTTTCAACGGTGTTCCCTTCACCGGGGGATCCCGCACCGCGTTCCCTGGGGGTTCCATGGGGAGGGGAACGGGGGTGCGGGGCAGGACGCCAGTATTCGCAGGCGACATCGAGCTGTCACCGGCACGTCGCGAAAGGGTTTCGCGAACTCGCGGGTCACGGGGTATTGACGCGGCCGCGCGGGGATGTCGAGGTCCGCACCACGAGTTCCGTGGCCAGCTCGATGCGCGGCGCCGCGGGCGGCCGGCCCTCGGCGAGATCCATGAGCACCCGGGTCGCCTCGCGGCCCAGCTCCTCGAACGGCTGGCGCACCGCGCTCAACGGCGGGCAGGCCATGGCCGCCACGAGCGTGTCGTCGAAGGACATGACCGACAGGTCGTCCGGTACGCAGAGTCCCTGCTGCCGGGCGGCCTCCAGCACGCCGAGCGCCTGCGCGTCGCTGGCCGCGAAAACGGCTGTGGGCGGGTTGTCGGCCCGCAGGATCCGCGCACTCGCGGCGAGCGCCTCGGTGTAGTCGAAGTCGGTCGAGCGGACGATCGCCGGGTCGTAGGCGACCCCGGCCTCCTCCAGCGCGGCCCGGTAACCGTGCACCCGCGCCGCGCCCGCCAGGGAGTGCGAGCGGCCCGCGACCATGCCGATACGGGTGTGTCCCAGCGACAGCAGGTGCTGGACGGCGTCCCGGGCTCCGCTCCAGTTCGTCACCCCGATGCTGGGAATGTCCTCCGAAGGCGCGCTGAGGGGGTCGATCAGTACCACCGGCAGCCGCTGCTCGACGATCCGCCGCTGGTCCTCCTCGGCCAGCATCGAGATCACGATCACGATCCCCGCCGCGCCGAGTGCCACACACTCCTCCAGCCACCCGGAGACCGACCGCCGGCTCGTCGTCCCGGTGACCACGTCGATACCGAACTCGCCCGCCGCGTCCACGATGCCCCGGGCGACCTCCAGCGTGTACGGGCCGGACAGGTCGCGGAAGACGACGATGATCTGCCGGGGCGTCGCGGGATCCCGCTCCCACGGGCGGACGTACCCGTACCGCGCCAGCAGTTCCTCGACCCGGTCCCGGGTCGCCGTGCCCACGTCCCGGCGCCGGTGCACCACCTTGGACACGGTGCTGAGCGAGACCCCCGCCTCGGTGGCGATGCTCGTCAGCAGGCCGTGCTGTGCTTCCTGCCGGTCCTTGCCTCGACCTGCCACCCGATGTCCGTTCCGTACCCCGGGCGTCGATACGCCGGACGTACCGCGCACACCTGGCCAGAAACCCCGCCGCAACGTAACGGGCCCGGGGACGGCGAGGCAAGACCGGTGCACGCTGTCGCCTGGATCGCGTCAAGGCCGCCCTGGCGGCTCCGCCCCGGGCGTCGGGGGGTGGCCCGGATCCAGGGCCTGGGGAGGGGTTACCGGCGGGTCTCGGGGGCGCCCGACCGCTGTCCTGCGATTAGGTTGGCGGGGGACGGAATCCTGGGGCACTTCGAGTCGTGATGGGGGCGAGCATGTCCATGCTTAAAGGAGCCAATCTTCTCGTGCCGGCGCAGGCTGTCCGCGTCGAATTGGGATGGCGTTCAGGGCCGGGGGTGCCGGACGTCGACGCCTCGGCGCTGCTGCTCGTGTCCGGAAAGGTGCGCTCGGACGCGGACTTCGTCTTCTACAACCAGCCCGAGCACGCCTCGGGAGCCGTATGCCACGAGGGCAAGAGGACCGGCGGCGACGGTGTCACGGACACGCTGACGGTCGACCTCGTGCGGGTCGAGCCCGGCGTCGAACGGATCGTCCTGGCCGCCTCGGCCGACGGCGGCAGCTTCGGCCGGGTGCCGGGACTCCATGTACGGGTCCTGGACATGGCGGACGGCACGGAGATCGCGCGGTACGACAGCCAGGACGCCACGAGCGAGACGGCGTTCGTGCTCGGTGAGCTGTACCGGCGTCAGGGGAACTGGAAGTTCCGGGCGGTGGGCCAGGGGTATGACAGCGGACTCGCGGGCCTGGCAAGGGACTTCGGGATCTCGGTCGACGAACCGCCGGAGCAGACGGCCCTCGCCGCTCCGGCCCCGGCGCCCGCGACACCGGCCCCGGCTCAGGTCCGGCCGGCCCCGTCCGCCGCGCCGCCGTCCGCCGCGCCGCCGTCCGCCGCGCCGCCGTCCGCCGCGCCGCCGTCCGCCGCGCCGCCGTCCGCCGCGTCGCCGTCCGCCGCACCGGCCGCGCCCGTTTCCGCTCCACCGCTCGCGGCCCCTGCCGGGCCTCCGGCCCCCGCCGCCGCTCCCGTACGCCTCAGCAAGGTGACGCTGACCAAGGACGCCCCGTCCGTCTCCCTCGCCAAGCAGGGCGGAACCTCCGGGGCGATGCGGGTGAACCTCAACTGGCAGGTGCGTAAACAGCTCAAGGGCTGGGGCGCCAAACTCGGCCGGGTCGTCGGCAACCAGGGTGAACTCGATCTCGACCTGTGCGCGCTCTACGAACTCGCGGACGGCCGCAAGGGCGTGGTCCAGTCGCTCGGCAATGCCTTCGGCGCGCTCAACCAGCCGCCGTACATCCAACTCGACGGCGACGACCGTACCGGCGCGGTCTCCAACGGTGAGAACCTCACCATCAACCTCGACCACAAGGACCGGCTGCGCCGGGTCGTCATCTTCGTCACGATCTATGAAGGAGCCCGCAGTTTCGCGGATCTCGACGCGACGGTCACGCTCCAGCCGCAGCACGGCGCCGCGATCGACTTCTCGCTCGGTGAATGCACGGTGCCGTCGACGGTCTGCTCACTGGCGTTGATCACCAATACCGGCTCCGACCTCGTCGTCCAGCGGGAAGCGCGTTTCCTCGTCCCGGATCGCGGGATCAGTCCGCAGCGCACCATCGATTACGCCTACGGCTGGGGCATGAACTGGACGCCGGGCAGGAAATGACTCGCTCCGACAGGGCCGCGGTGTAACCGGGTTGGCCGCTGTCAGCGTTCCGGCGCGGCCTTGGGACGGGCGTACGTACGTCCCTTCCAGGCCGCGCCCCGGCCCCGGTAGTGCTGCACCGCGGAGTCGACCGTCATCAGCAGATAGAGCGTCGCCGTGAACGGCAGCAACAGAGCCGGCCACAGCGACTGCCGGTAGTAGCGCAGCATCGGCACGTACGTACCGGTCATCACCGCCCACGCGGCGAGACCCAGCCATCCCGCCGCCGGGTCCCCGCCGAACACCCCGACGCAGAGGGCGACGGGCGGCGCCAGGTAGATCACCGCGAGTCCCGCCACCGTCCCCAGGAGCAGCAGCGGATTGTGGCGGAGCTGGGCGTAGGCGCTGCGCGAGACCATCCGCCACAGATCGGCCAGCCGCGGATAGGGCCGTACGCTGTCCACCCGCTCCGCGAGCCCCAGCCAGATCCGGCCCCCGGCGCGCTGTACCGCCCGCGCCAGTGACACATCGTCGATGACCGCCTGATGGATCGATTCGGGCACCCGCGCGCGCTCGGCGGCGTCCGTACGCAGCAGCACGCAGCCGCCCGCCGCGGCCGCCGTCCGCGCGCCGGGACGGTTGACCCGGCGGAACGGGTAGAGCTGCGCGAAGAAGTACACGAACGCCGGCACGACGAGCCTCTCCCACCCGCTCGTGACGCGCAGCCGCGCCATTTGCGAGACCAGATCGAGCCGGTGCGTCCTGGCGGCGGTGACCAATTCCCGCAGGCTGTCCGGCTCATGGGCGATATCGGCGTCGGTGAGCAGCAGATACTCGGGGTCATGGGCGCGGGCCAGCGCCATGCCGTGCCGCAGGGCCCACAGCTTTCCGGTCCAGCCGGGCTCCGGCTCGCCGGGCGAGGCGACGGTCAGCGGCAACCCGCCGTACCGCGCGGACAGTTCACGGGCCAGTTCGCCCGTACCGTCGGTGCTGCCGTCGTCCACGAGGAAGATCTCCGCCTTGCCGGGATACACCTGCGCCAGCAGGGACGGCAGGCTCTCGGGCAGCACCGACGCTTCGTCCCGCGCGGGGACGACGAGGGCGACGGAGGGCCATCGCCCGGGATCGTCGTGACCGGAGACCGGGTCCGGCGCAGGGTTCGCTTCCGATTCCAGGACCGGCGCCGGGTCCCGGTCGCCGGCCTCGCGCGGGAGGCGGCCGGGCCTCTCGAACTCCTCGTGCGTGTGGTCCTCGTACATACGGTCCTCATGCGCGGGGAGCGCGGGCAGCCGCTGGTCCGTACGCCAGAAGAAACCCCGGCCCAGCAACAGCCAGCCCCACGCGGCCAGCGAACCCATGGCGATCCAGGCAATGGCGGTCATTCGCCGCAGTCTGCCCCACATTTCAGCGACCGCAAGGGGCGTCGACTATGGTGACCGGGTGAAGATCGCGCTCATGGACTCCGGCATCGGCCTGCTCGCGGCGGCTCGCGCGGTACGCGGACTGCGCCCCGACGCCGACCTGGTGCTCTCCTCGGACCCCGACGGGATGCCCTGGGGACCCCGTACTCCACGAGACGTCACCGAGCGCGCGCTCGTCGTCGCGCGGGCGGCCGCCGAGCACCGTCCCGACGCGCTGATCGTCGCCTGCAACACCGCGTCCGTACACGCCCTGCCCACGCTCCGTGCCGAGCTGGAGCCGGATCTGCCGGTCATCGGTACGGTCCCGGCGATCAAGCCCGCGGCGGTCGGCGGCGGGCCCGTCGCGATCTGGGCCACCCCGGCCACCACCGGCAGCCGTTACCAGCGCGGTCTGATCCGGGACTTCGCCTCGGCCGTCGCCGTGACCGAGGTGCCGTGCCCCGGTCTCGCGGAGGCTGTCCAGAACGCCGACGAAGCCGCGATCGACCACGCGGTGGCCACGGCGGCGGCCCTGACACCACGTGACGCGAGGGCCGTCGTGCTCGGCTGCACCCATTACGAACTGGTCGCCGACCGCATCCGTGCCGCACTCCAGCAGCCCGGCCTGCCGTCCGTCGTCCTGCACGGTTCGGCGGGTGCGGTCGCCGCCCAGGCGATGCGCCGTATCGCGGACCCGCTTGCCCCGGGCGTCGCCTCGGGCCCACGGCTCACGGTGCTGCTCAGCGGTCGCGAGTCCAGCCTTCCGGGGGCCGCGCTCGCCTATGCCGAAGGACGGCTGCTCGCGGCTGTCAGCCAGGTGCACTGAGGCCGCCGGACAGGGCCCAGGCCCTTCATGCCGAGGCCCGCGGATTCCCCACCGGGGCCGCCGCGAGCCCTCGTCGCCGGAATTGGTGCAGCGACCGGAGCACTGCCCCCCGGGGCGGAATCTGAGTACGCTGCATGGCATGAGGGAGCACCCCCGACATGAGGGCCACTCCGCTGAGCCCCCGCCCGAATCCTGGTCCGGCCGCGCCACCAACCGTGTGCAGTGGCTGCTCGCGGCCGCCGGTGCCGCGTTCGTCGCGCTCGGTGTCGAGCTGGCCGTCGACTCCAACTGGACCTCCGGTAACGCCGCCCTGTGGATGTCCGTCATCGGCTGTGTGGCGGCGGGCCTGCTGATCCTCTTCGGCACCCTGGCCTTCGTCCACGTGGCGGTCAGAGTGGAGGGCGACTGCCTGGAGGTGCGCTGTGGCCACATGGGTGTGCCGCGCCGCCGCATCCAGCTCGCGCATGTGGTGGAGGCCGACTTCGTACCCCGGGTCACCCCACGCCAGTGGGGCGGCTGGGGCTACCGCTGGCGCCCCGAGAAGGGCACGGCGGTGGTCGTCCGCAGAGGCGAGGCCCTGGTACTCAGACTGGGCGACGGCATGGTGTTCACGGTGACGGTGGACGACGCCGAGTCGGCCGTGAGGATCATCCGCAACCGGATGGACCTGCTCCCCAAACCCGACGCCGCGAACGCCTGAACGCCGACGCACAGGACCCGCCCGGCTCCGGCCGGACACGCCGAATCTGCCCGCAATATCACTCGACCGGCCTAGGCCCTGTCCGGCCGGTCTTCGCCGGGCCCCGAAGGCCTCAGCGACATCAGCCGCTACCGCGGCGGGCGCCACCTCGCCGCGTTGCCGGAACGCCACAGGAAACCACCCTGCGATCCACGGCGCCGGACGCCCCGGACGCCCCGGGCCCATCCGACAAGATCGACCGGACAGGACCCAGCCGGCCCCTCCGGCCCCTCCGGCCTCTACGACCGGACAGGACCCAGCCGGACCTCCCGGCCTCTACGGGGCGATCCGACCCGGACCGGCTCCGGCGCTCGCCTCGCTCCTTACGCGCACTCCGGGCCCGCGCTTCAGGCGGACGCGTCGGACCGCGTGTGCCGAGCCGCGTTCCCCGGCGCACGGCGGCCCACCGTAGACTCCGCCGGGTGAGCGCCACGATCACCACCGTCGAGACCCCTCCGCCCGCCCCGGCCTCCGGCGGCGGCCGGAAGCTGCTGCGAAGGTTCGTCAGGCCCGGCGGGGCTGCGCTGTCCGGCCTCCTGCTCTACGCGAGCTTCCCGCCCCGCACCCTGTGGTGGCTGGCCCTGCCCGGCTTCGCGCTGCTGGCCTGGAGCCTGTACGGCCGACGGCCGCGTGCGGGACTCGGCCTCGGTTACCTCGCGGGCCTCGGCTTTCTGCTGCCGCTCCTGTTCTGGACAGGGGCGGAGGTCGGCCCGGGGCCCTGGCTCGCCCTGGTCGCGATCGAGGCACTGTTCGTCGGCTTCACCGGCCTCGGCATCGCGGTCGTGACACGACTGCCGCTCTGGCCGGTCTGGGCCGCGGCCGTCTGGATCCTCGGCGAGGCCGTCCGCGCCCGGGTGCCGTTCGGCGGCTTCCCCTGGGGCAAGATCGCCTTCGGCCAGGCCGACAGCGTCTTCCTCCCGCTCGCGGCGCTCGGCGGCACACCGCTGCTCGGCTTCGGCGTCGTCCTGTGCGGCTTCGGGCTGTACGAGGCGCTGCGGCAGACCCTCGCGTACCGCGGGACCGGAACGGTGCCGCGCCGGGCGGCGGCCACCGCCGCACTCACGGTCTTCGCCCCCGTCGCGGTGGCGCTCGCCGCCCTGCCGCTCGTGAGCGACTCCGCCGAGGACGGCACCGCGACCGTCGCCGCCGTACAGGGCAATGTGCCGCAGGCCGGTCTCGAGTTCAACGCCCAGCGCCGCGCGGTTCTCGACAACCACGTCAGCAGGACCCTGCGCCTGGCCGCCGACGTGAAGGCCGGCAAGGAGCCGCGGCCCGATTTCGTGCTGTGGCCGGAGAACTCCTCCGACATCGATCCGTACCGCAACGCCGACGCGCGCCAGATCATCGACCAGGCCGCCAAGGCGATCGGTGCGCCGATCTCCGTCGGCGCCGTCGTCACCCCGGACACCGGACCGCTGCGCAACACCCAGATCCTGTGGGACCCCGAGCGCGGCCCGACGGACACGTACGACAAGCGGCAGATCCAGCCCTTCGGCGAGTTCCTCCCGCTGCGCTCGGTCGTACGGACCATCAGCCCCGGCTACGCCGACATGGTCCGCCGTGACTTCGGACGCGGCACCAGGCCCGGTGTCTTCGACCTCGCGGGAACCAAGGTCGGGCTCGCCACCTGCTACGAGGCGGCCTTCGACTGGGCCGTGCGGGACACCGTCACCCATGGCGCCCAGCTCATCTCCGTACCCAGCAACAACGCCACCTTCGACCGCAGCGAGATGACGTACCAGCAGCTCGCCATGTCGCGCGTCCGGGCCGTCGAGCACAGCCGGACCGTGGTCGTCCCCGTCACCAGCGGCGTCAGCGCGGTCATCCAGCCGGACGGGAAGATCACTCAGCAGACCAGGATGTTCACGCCGGACGCGCTCGTCGCGAAGGTGCCGCTGCGCTCCTCGACGACCCCCGCAACGAGGCTGGGCACGCTGCCCGAGGGGCTGCTGGCGGCGGTCGCCGTCGCCGGTCTGGGCTGGGTGACGGTCCGTTCCGTACGCGACCGCCGACGCACGGCGGCGGAGGCGGGTGCGTCGGCAGAGGCCGGACAGGGCCCAGGTTCCGGGCCCGGCCTCCGGACCGATCTCTAGCTCTGGGCCTCGCCGGGGACGGGCTCGAACCAGGTCGGCCCGTCGGACAGGGCCTGCTTGATCCGCAGCAGGGAGAAGTCGCTGAGCTCGGGCAACGCGTCCAGGGAGAACCAGCCCACGTCCACGGACTCGTCGTCGTTGACCCGGGCCTCGCCGCCGGTCGCGCGGCAGAGGAAGGCGATGTCCATGAACTGGCAGCGGTCCTTGTTGGGGAACTGAACCGGATCCAGCGCCTGGACGAGTACGACGCGCTCCACCGAGCAGTGCACGGCGGTCTCCTCGTGCACCTCGCGAACGGCGGTCGCGGCGGGCTGTTCCCCGGGCTCGGGAATACCTCCGATCAGGGCCCACTCACCGCTGTCGGCGCGGCGTGCCAGGAGCACTCTGTTGTCGTCGTCGAGTACGACGGCGCTCACTCCGGGCAGGAGCAGCAGCTGGTGGCCCGCGGAGGCCCGGATCGTGCGGATGAAGTCGGGCGTTGCCATGCGACGACCATATCCGGGGCGTGGATCACTGATGCACCCCGGCCGGTCCGGGCCCGCGTGGTGCGGCCACAGCACTCCCTGGCGAAGGGAAGGACGCCTGGGGTCTTTCGTTTGGGTCTTGCCGGGCTCGCGTGCCCCGGCACCGCGCCTCGCCGCGTTGTCGTCACTCCACGACGCTCCACGACGCTCCACGACGCTCCACGACGCTCCACGACGCTCCACGACGCTCCACGACGCCTCACTCCTCCGCCTTGCGATCCACGGCACCAGACCCCGCTCCCTGATCCGGCCTGATCCAAACGAAAGACACCAGGTCCTGTCCGGTCGGACAGGACCTGGTGTGCGCGGTATGACGGCGCACACCACCCCGGATCCCGCCTCCCGTCCGCCCGCTTCCGGGGCCGCCGGATCTCCCGCTCCCGGCGGCGTCGCCCCCGTCGCACTCGACCTCGGCGGCCGTACCGCGCTGATCACCGCGCCGCGAGCGGAATCGGCAATGTCTCCTCGGACGCGGCCTGGTCGAGAAGCAGATCGCCGACCAGGCCGCGAGGCACCGGATCTCCCCGAGGAACGGGTCCTGGCCGACGTCCTGCTCCACGACCGCGCCCTCGAGCGCCTCCTCGAACCGGAGGAGGTCGCCGAGGCGGTGGCCTATCTCTGCTCTCCGCAGGCGTCGTTCATGTCCGGTACGTCACTGACGCTGGACGGCGGCTGGACCGCGCACTGACCTGGTGGCCTCGGCGCCGTGGGCTCGGGCAGTGCGCGGAACAACAGCCAGCTCAGCGCGGGCATCAGGATCAGTGGGGCCAGGGCGATACGCAGGGAGGCCGCGTCGGCGGCGCGGCCGATGAGAGGGCTGGCCAGGCCGCCGATGCTGACGGTCAGCCCGAGGGTGATCCCGCCGGCCGTGCCGACGCGCGTGGGCAGGTAGTCCTGGCCGAGGGTGACCTGGAGGGAGAAGGGAACGTACAGGCCGACCGAGGTCAGCGCGACGAACACGTAGATCGCCGGGCCGGGTACGAACACGACGCCCGCGACAGCGGCGACCGAGGCGAGGTAGGACCAGCGGACGACGGCGACCCGGTCCCAGCGGTCGGCCAGGGTGCCGCCCAGCACGGAGCCCACCGCGCCGCCGGCGTAGAGCACGAACAGCGCGGTGGTGCCCGCCGCCGTACCGCCTCCCACACGCTGCTGGGCGTAGAGCGAGATGAAGGTGCTCAGACCGGTGAACACGATGGACCGGCAGACCACGGCCAGCGACAGCTTCACGAACGAGGCCGTGTCGTCCTTGCCCGTCGCGACCGCGGTGCCGGAGCCGCCGTGTGCTGCCTTCCCCAGTGCGCGCAGGACGGGCAGGCAGAGCACACTGCCGGCGAGGGCCGGTATCACGAGCAGTGGCGACAGGCGCAGACCGCCGGAGGAGACGACGGCGGCGACCATGAGCGGCGCGGTGGCGAAGCCGAGGTTGCCGCCGAGGGAGAACCAGCCCATCGCGCTGTGGCTGCCCTCGCTCACGAGCCGCGCGACGCGTGCGGACTCGGGATGGTAGGCGGCGACCCCGACACCGGACACGGCCACGAACGTCAGCGTCAGGGCGTAGGAACCGCTCAGGCCGCTCAGGGCGATACCCAGTCCGCCGAGGATCGTGCTCACCGGCAGGAGCCAGGGCATCGGCCGGCGGTCGGTGAGCATGCCGAACACCGGTTGGGCCACCGAGGACAGCAGAGAAGCGGCGAGCACGATGCCCGAGACCGCGGCGTAGCTGTAGGCGCGCTCGGCGACGAAGAAGGGGATGAGTGACGCGACCGCGCCCTGGTAGATGTCCACGCAGGCGTGGCCGGCCGACAGCATGATGATCGATTTATTCCTTGACACCTCGCCATGGTCATCGCCGCACCACCTGTCGTGCTTCCGATAAACTGCCAAGCAATGTCAGAAATCCGCCATGAGCCCGTGGCGCCGACCCGCACCCAGTGGCTGGCGTCCGGAGCCGCCATCGACGCCCACCGCCACGACGACCACCAGATCGTCTACGCGGGCCGGGGAGTGCTGGCCGTGACGACCAGCACCGGTTCGTGGATCGCGCCGGGCACGCGCGCCATCTGGGTACCGGCCGGCACCGTGCATGCCCACCAGGCCCACGGCGAACTCGAACTGCACCTGGTCGGCCTGCCCGCGAGTGACAACCCGCTCGGCCTGGACGAGCCGACCGTACTGGCCGTCGGCCCCCTCCTTCGCGAACTGATCCTCGTCCACACCCGCACCCCGCACGACGACAGCCCCGAACGCGGGCGGCTGCGGGCCGTGTTGCTCGACCAGTTGAGGGCCTCACCCCAGCAGCCCCTCCACCTGCCCGCCCCGACCGCCCCTCAGCTGAGGGCAGTCTGCGAGATCCTTCACGCGAACCCGGCCGACGACCGCACCCTGGCCGCACTCGGCAGGGAAGTCGGCGCCGGTGACCGCACCCTCTCGCGCCTCTTCAGAGCCGATCTCGGCATGACCTTCCCGCAATGGCGCACCCAACTGCGCCTGTACCACGCCCTGGTCCTGCTCGCCGAGAACACCCCGGTGACCACCGTGGCACACCGGTGCGGCTGGTCGTCCGCCAGCGCGTTCATCGATGTCTTCCGCCGCGCCTTCGGACACACTCCGGGAACACACCAGCCTCGCGAGCGGGCCGGCGGTCAGCCGATGTCGCCGCAGCGCCCCGGGCCGATCCGACAAGACCGACCGGACAGGCCCTAGTCCTCCATCAGTTCCAGGTCCGGTGGGACCAGCGTGGTGGACTCGACCAGGCCTTTCAGGAGGTTGTGCAGGAGGTTGTTGTCGCTGGGCGTGCCCATGGCCCTGTCGTGGAGGAGCGGGTGCGGGAAGCCCGCGTTCTGGAGGCGCAGGCGTACGTCTTTGATCTTGTGCTCGATTCTGCGTTCGCTCCAGTTGGCCTCGGGATGAAGGTAGGCGAGCTGGGCGGCGGCCCGGCGGTAGGAGAGGGGGCGGGGGCCGTCCTCGTAGAGGAGGTAGTGCTGGCCCAGGACAACCAGGAGCAGGCGTTCGTCGTCGTCCAGTGGCCAGATCCTGGGTGGGAGGGTGGCAGCCTGACGGCGTGGTACGAGTCCTGGCTGGTCGTGGCCTGTTACGTAGAGCTCGACCAGGTGTTCCCGGAAGCCCGAGCCTTTGACGAAGAGGGGGGTGTAGCCGGTGGCGAGGGGGAGGGGTTCGGAGCTGCTGTGCATCAGTCTGCCGTGGGGGAGCCGGACGAGTTGCCGGCCTGTGTTGCGCAGCCACCACTGGTGTGCGCGGTAGGTCAGTTCGCCGTGCCGGCGGCTGACGCGCAGGTCGTCGTCTCCCACGGCCAGGTCGGTGTCCGGGCGTTCGCCCCGGCCGAACCGGATGGTCAGACCCGGACGTGGGGCGACCTTGATGGCGCCGGTGACCGAGCGTGCGTGGAGGGTGCCGGGTCCGGCGGGGGCGACGCCGCGTGCCAGGCTGGCGGGGTTGTTCATCGTCGGCCTCCTTGTCGGCCTCGTCGTACGGGAGTCTGTCCGTCTTGCGTCAGTCTCCTGGGCCCGCTCGGGGACCCCTCCCGGATCCGGTCCCCGAGAATGGGGACCGGATCGGACGGCCGTTGTCCGGCCGGGCAGCCCGTGCGATACGAGGGAGCGATCGTCGACCACGGGTGAGTACCGGGCCCCGGCCGTCACGATCGCGGTGGTGACGCCGGACCCGGTGCCGGGTTCTGTCGGGCCGCGGGTCACAGGGCCGGGACGACGGTTCCGTACGGGGGTGGCAACCGTCGTCCGCCGCCGGACACCCGGCAGACGCCCACCGGCGGTCCGCGTCCTCACCCGACCTCGACGGCCGCCACATCCGCCAGTTCCAGCGCCATCCTGCGAAGCTGCGCCTTCGAACGGTCGCCACCGACCGTCACGTTCAGCGTCTCGACGGTCGTGTTGCCGTCGTGGTCGTCGTACGACCGGTGGACCACCCGGACGAGGCAGGTGTGCTCGCCTTCCGCGTCGGGCCGGACCACTGCGCTACGGCCGTTGATCCGGGTGAGTGTGCCGTCGGCCGCCGTCGGCGGCTGTCCGCGGTCGAACCGCAGCCCGACCCACAGGCCGTTGGTGGTGCTCTCCCACTCGCAGTCCCAGTTGCCGAAGCCGACCTCCGGTCGCCTGGCGTCGATGCCGGGGACGATTTCGAGGGCGTCCGCGTCCAGGAGTGTGCACGCGTCCTCGTGCGCCAGCGAGTTGGCCGGCGGCGCGGGCGAACGCCGGTCGATCACACCCCGGTTGAGTACCTCGACCGCACTGTCGGTGGCGGTATCGGCCATGGCGCACAGCGGTGCCGTGCCCTCGTTCTGTTTCGCGATGACGGTGATGTTCACGTCGTCGTCGCCGGCCGACAGCAGCGTATGACCGCACGCGTCGCTCTCGGCGGGCTCGTCCACCACGCTGACCCTCCCCACGGTCTTCCTGGGGGCCGACAGCTCCGACCGTCCTCCGTTGCCGAAGTGGATCTCGACATCCACGGGGCTCCCCGTACCGGTGTCCACGATGACGTCGCACCGGTCGAAGTTGCCGTAGGCCCGGTCGAGTTGTGCGTCGCCGAATCGCGCCAGCGCGGAAGGCTCGGCCACGGCGCAGGGGTCGGCCGCACGGTGATCGCCGATGACGGACAGCACCTTCTGCGGCGGCCCGGTGGACGAGCCCGGCGGCCGGGGATCGTCCGTCCCGCTGTTCCTGTGGTCCGCATCGCGCAGGGTGACCGGGACGGCCACGGCGAGAGCGAGGGCGAGGGCCACCGTACCGAGCAGCAGCGGCCGGGATCCGAGGGTCCTGACGAGAGCTGCCGGGCTCGCCCACCGGCCGCCCCGGTCACTGGACCCGGAGCCCCGGGCCGCGTCCGCCCGTTCGTCGTGGCCGAGCGATGCGTACGGCGTGCCCCGGCCGGTCCCCGGCTCGGCGGGTGGCAGTGGTTCCTGGAGTCCCGCGATCTCCTCCAGCAGCCCGCGCACTGCGGCCGCGTCCGGCCGGTGGCGCGGGTCCCGGTCGAGCATCGCGGGAAGGATGTCGCCCAGTGGCCCGAACTCGGCGTCGTCCGTGTTCAGTTCGACCTGGCCCCGTGCGGCGTGCCGCGCCGCGATGTACGGGTCGTACGGTTCGCGGGGGTCGACGGCCCCCGCGACGCGGGGGCGTGGCGGCTCACCGGTCACCAGGGCACACAGCATGGCCCCGAGGGAGAAGATGTCCGATGCCGGTTCCGGCTGTCCCCGCACGACTTCGGGGGCGGCGAAGTCGGGGGTGTAGCTGACGGCGCCGTTGGAGGTGATCGTTTCCATGCCACCGACCCGGTACGCGGCGCCGAAGTCGGCGAGCTTGGCGAGGCCGGCGAGAGTGACGACGACGTTGGCCGGCTTGATGTCGCCGTGCACGATGCCCTCGGCGTGCAGGGCGACGAGCGCGTCGGCGATCTGTACGCCCACCCGCGCGGCGCGTACGGGAGACAGCGGCGGGCGGTCGTCCAGGCTGCCCCCGGCCACGTACTCCATCACCAGCCAGTACGTGGCCTTTCTCCCTCTGCCCACCTGTTCTGCGTGGTGAAGAGTCACCACATGCGGGTGGCTGAACCGGGCCAGCGCGCGGGCCTCGGTCCGCAGCCCGTCGAAGCCGGCGTCGCCCGTCAGGACCCGTTTGAGTACGACATCCCGCCCCCACTCCACGTCACGGGCGAGCCACACTTCGCCCGTTCCCCCTCTCAGAGGGCCTTGGGTGAGCCGGTAGCGTCCACCGACCGTCCTGCCCACGTGCACCGCGACTTCCCCTCACCCGTGATCCGGAACCGCGCGGCATGCCGCGCGTGAACCGAACATAAAGGGTGAGAGGAGCGTCACTGTGCGTCTTCACGGGATATCCGCGTTCCGCCCTCCTCGGCCTCGGCGCGGGACGGAGAGGGCGAACACGCGGACAGCGAACACGTGTCGTACACCGCCGCCCGCACCCGCATCACCATGCTCCGTGTGTGTCAGCCGGCGAAGTGATGCCTTCCCGAGCGGACGGCGAAGACCGCGCAGCCGTCCTCCCTGCGCAGGAACTCGGCCGTTCCATGGGCGACGTCCGCGCCGTCCGCCGCCTCACCGGCGGGGACCCACACCTCGGCGGTGGTGTTGGCCGGCAGGGACACGGTGAGCCGGAATCCCCCGGAGTCCTTCTTCCAGCGTGTGGCGACGGCTCCGTAGAGCGAATCGAAACGGCCCTCGGCCTCCGTCACCCCGCCGCCGGGCCGGGGCCGGACGACGATCTTCCGGAAGCCGGGGCCGCCCGGTGCGATGCCGGTGATGTTCGCGTACATCCATTCGCCCACCGAGCCGTACGCGTAGTGGTTGAAGGAGTTCATACCGGCGTCCTGGAAGCCGCCGTCCGGTGTGATGGAGTCCCAGCGCTCCCACATCGTCGTGGCGCCCCGGTCGATCTGGTAGCCCCAGCTGGGGAAGGTCCGTTGAAGCAGCAGCCGGTAGGCGACATCGGTGTGACCGGTGGCGGTGAGTACGGGCAGCAGCCGCGGTGTGCCGAGGAATCCCGTCGACAGATGCCAGTCCTCGGCCCGGATCAGCTCGACGAGGCGGTCGGCGGCGGGCCCGCGGTCGGCGTCCGCCAGCAGGTCCATGGACAGGGCCAGTACGTATCCGGTCTGCGTGTCGCCCTTCACCCGTGCGCCCGTGGTGACATACGCGGAGCGGAAGGCGTCCCGGACCGCGTGGAACAGGGAGACGTACGGCGCCGGGTCCTTGCCCAGTACCCCGGCCGTCCTCGCGACCAGGTCGGCGCTGTGCGCGAAGTACGCGGTGCCGATGACGTCCTTGGGGGTCTCCTCCTGGACGTTGAGCCAGTCGCCGAAGCCCTCGGCGGGGCGCAGAAGGCCGTTGCTGTGCCGCTTCAGATAGTCGAGCCACTTCAGCATCGAGGCCCAGGACTGCTCCAGCACCCTGACATCCCCGTACGCCTGGTACAGCGCCCAGGGAACGGTGACTCCGGCGTCCCCCCAGCCCGCCACGCCCTGGCCGACCGCTCCGAGATCCGGTGCCACATTGGTGAACGCGCCGTCGGCGCTCTGGCCGTCGCGTACGTCCCACAGCCACTTGGTGAGGAAGCGCGCCGACTCCATGGTGTAGGCGGCGGTGGGGGCGAAGACATTGATGTCGCCGGTCCAGCCGAGCCGCTCGTCGCGCGCGGGAGTGTCGGTGGGAATGGACAGGAAGTTGCCGCGCTGGCCCCACGTGATGTTGCTGTGCAGCTGGTTGAGCATCGGTACGTTCGTCCTGAAGTCCATCGTGAACGGGGCCGAGGTATGGATGACCCGCCCCACGACCGCGTCCAGGGACGGCCGGCCCGGATAACCCGTCACCTCGACATAGCGGAATCCGTGAAAGGTGAAGCGCGGCTCGTACGTCTCCGTGCCACCGCCCCTGAGGGTGTACGCGTCGGTCGCGCGGGCCGTGCGCAGATTGTCGGTGTAGAGCGTGCCGTCGGGGTTGAGCACCTCGGCGTGACGCAGCCGTACGGTGGTACCGGCGGAGCCCGAGACGGTCAGCCGGACCGCGCCGACCATGTTCTGGCCGAGGTCGAAGACGAAGACGCCGGGTCTCGGTTCCGTCACCCTCCGGGCGGACAGCTCGCTCTCCACCCGTGAGGGGCCGCCGACTTCCGCCACGACCGCGGCGGTGACGCCCCCGACCGCCTCCGCCCCCGCCCAGCCGGCGGTGTCGAACCCGGCGCGCGTCCAGCCGTCGGTCTCCAGGCGGGCGTCGTACTCCTCGCCCGCCACCAGATCGGCGCCGGTGACCGGTCCGGCCGCGGCGCGCCAGTCGGTGTCCGACAGCACCCGCTCGGTCGTCCCGTCGGCGTACGTGACCTCCAACTGGGCCAGCAGCGCGGGCCGTTCACCGTACTGATGCGGGCCGAACCACGCGATGTCGCCGGCGTACCAGCCGGCCGCGAGGGTGACGCCGAGCGCGTTGGCCCCCGGTATGAGCAGGCGGGTCACGTCGTACGTCTGGTACTGGACCCGCTTGTGGTAATCGGTCCAGCCGGGGGCGAGCCGGTCCTCGCCGACACGCTCGCCGTTGAGGTGCGCCTCGTACAGACCGAGGGCCGTGGAGTACAGCCGGGCCCGTGCCACGGCCTTGCGCCGCAGCCGGAACTCGTGACGCAGCTGCGCCGCGGGGGAGTACGAGGCCCGCACCGCGCCCCACGGACCCGCGCCCCACGCGGCGAGCACCCTGGCCGGTGACCATGAGCTGTCGTCGTAACCGGCCGAGCGCCAGTCGCCCACGGGCTCCCGGTCGGTGGTCCGCCAGCTGCCGTCGGTGGCGAGGGTGCGTACCCCGGCGGCGGTCGTCAGCTCCAGCAGGCCCAGCAGACCGGCCGGTCCCACGGCGGCGTTGGTGGCCG
Organism: Streptomyces sp. NPDC088116; assembly: GCF_044741745.1. Lineage (NCBI taxonomy): Bacteria > Bacillati > Actinomycetota > Actinomycetes > Kitasatosporales > Streptomycetaceae > Streptomyces > Streptomyces sp. NPDC088116. The sequence continues at coordinate 602,084 of NZ_JBIUTF010000003.1, forward strand.
AGACGGCGATCGTGTTGGCGCCGGGGCGGAGCAGGCCGGTCACATCGACGACAAGGGGGCGCTTCCAGTTCTCCGCGGGGCCGACCGCGTCGGTGTGCGCGACCCGGGTGCCGTTCACATACGCCGTGCAGCCGTCGTCGGCGGCCATGACCAGGCGGGCCCGGGTGACCCCCGCCGGGACTTCGGCGCCGTCGCGGAACCACCGCGTCGCGGCGGGGGCGCCGCTCGTCGGATCCCCCTCGGGGAACCAGATCCACGAGGCGCCGTCCAGGGCGGGGGCGCCGACGATCGAGGAAGGGGCGGCGATCCAGCGAGCGGACCAGTCCGAGGCGTCCGTGAGCCCGGTCTCCCACCAGGACGGAGCGCTCCACGCGGAGACCGTGCCGTCGTCGTCCCAGACGCGCACCGACCAGGAGTAGCGCGTACGCGCCGCGAGCGCCGGGCCCGCGTACGGGACGAGGACCGACTCGGAGGAGGTGACCTTGCCGCTGTCCCAGACATCGGGCCCGGCCAGAAGCTGCGGGGCGGTGGCGACACGGATCTGATAGGCGCTCTGCGCCCGGCCGGGCCGGTCGGACACGAGGGGCCAGCTCAGCCTGGGATGCGGGGTGTCGAGGCCGAGCGGGTGCCGGACGTACTCGACGGTCGGACCGGTGACGCGCGCGGCCGTCAGGGCGCCGGGCCCGGACCCGGCCGCGCGGGCGGCCGGCAGCGGCCCGGCGGCCAGTGCTGTTCCCAGGGCGGTGGCGGAGGTACCGAGCAGTCGTCTTCTGCTGATCACAATGCGCTCCGTTACGACTCGATGATGAATCGTTTCACTTGCGTGAAATTAGGGAGAAGGGTGTGACCTGTCAAGGGTTCCCGTGAGGCTTCGCGCCGCTCGGGATATTTGCAACTACCCCCTATTGACGGGGTAGTTGGCGTGGACTTAGGTTCCCGTTCAGGAGTGTTGAAACCTTTCATGCCCGGACGGGGCGACAGTGGGCTGCCGCGCCCTCCGGGCCTGGCATCATCGACGCATGGTTGATCGCATCACCGCCGCGTGTGACGGGGCGTCGAAAGGTAATCCCGGGCCCGCCGCCTGGGCCTGGGTCATCGCCGAGAGCGGGGGCGAGGAGCCGGGGCGCTGGGAGGCTGGGCCGCTGGGCACCGCGACGAACAACGTTGCGGAACTCACCGCTCTGGAGCGCCTGTTGGCCGCCACCGACCCGGCCGTGCCGATGCAGGTACGGATGGACTCCCAGTACGCGATGAAGGCCGTCACCACCTGGCTGCCGGGCTGGAAGAAGAAGGGCTGGAAAACCGCTTCGGGCAAGCCCGTCGCCAACCTGGAGCTGGTCGTACGCATCGAGGCCCTGCTGGCCGGCCGCTCGGTGGAGTTCATGTACGTACCGGCGCACCAGGTCGACGGGGACCCCCTGAACGCGTTCGCCGACGGAGCCGCCGGCCAGGTCGCCGTCAGCCAGCGGGCAGCGGGCACGTCACAGGGGTCCGCGGCGCCCGTGCCGCAGAGCGCGCCGCCCTCGCGTGGCCGGGCCACAGGGCGGGTGAAGGAGGGGGCGGGCTCGCCACGGCAGGCGAAGCAGGCCCGGAAGGCGGGCACCATCACCGCCAAGTTCCCGGGCCGGTGCCGCTGCGGCCGGTCGTACGAAGCCGGTGAGCCGATCTCGAAGAACCCGAAGGGCTGGGGGCACCCGGACTGCCGGACGGCGGAGGCCGACCAGGCCTGAGAGGTGAGTCCGGCGTCCTGCCGGGTGCCCCATCGCCTCAGCCCACCGGGTTCCAGCCGTCCGAACCGGCCAGGTACCTGGCGGCCGTGTAGTCCGCGGCCTGGGCGGCCGTGAGCTGCGGGCGGTTGGCGTTGACCGTCGCGCCGGCGCCGGTGTTGGCGTACTCGCCGAAGCGCGCCGACTTCCACGGGAAGCTGCCGAAGTCGGCCCACGGGGCGGCCGTCCTTATCGCGGCCGGGAGCGCGGTGTCACGGATCACCAGCTGGCCGACGGCGTCGGCGGTGGGGTGCCAGGGGCGGCCGAGGGAGAAGGTGTTGGCCGCCGCCGAGCTGTTGACACTGCTGTTGGTGATGAGGAAGCCGTACTTCTTGGCCGAGTTGGTGTTGGGCGCCGAGAGATAGCCGTTGTTGCCCCCGGCCGCCGCGCCGCGGTCGCGCAGGGTGATGTTGACGCGGTCGTAGACGGCGGTGGCGTTGCCGAAGATGAAGTCGACGTCACCGCTGATGAAGGAGTTGCGGAAGTACTGGCGGTACTGGCCGGTCGCGGACGGCGCCCAGTTGAGGACGGTGTCCTGGTGGGCGATGAACCGGTCGTTGCGGAAGACCTGACGGTCGCCCTGCGCGTTGACGGCCACGGCCTGGGTGTCGGTGATGTCGGGGTGGTCGGCCCTGAGCCAGGTGTTCTGGATGGTCACACCGGTGACGGTGAGATCGTTGGCGGAGAAGGTGGCGGTGGCGCTGCCCGCGGTGCCGTAGGTGCTTCCGTCGGGCTTCTTCGTACCGGCCGCGTTGTCGTAGGTGATCACGACGTCCTCGGCGTTCCCGGTGGTGCCCGCGATCGTGAGCCCCTTCTTGCTCACCGGCACGTTCACGACCTCCCGGTACGTGCCCTTGGCGACCGACACCGTGTCACCGGCGGCGGAGGCGTTGACCGCCGCCTGCACGGTCCTGTACTGCGCGGAGCCGTCGGCGGCGACGGTACGTGTGGTGGAGGCGGCCCGATGCGCCGGGTTGGCCGCGGCGTTCGCGCTCGGCACCGGCGGGAGCGCGCCGAGCCCGGTGGCCGTCACGGCCGCGGCCAGGAACGTCGCCGTACGGCGTCCGTTGTACGACCGGCGACGCGGGGCGGGCGCCGCTGACGAGGGGGGATTGAGGGCACTGCGGGGACCGGACATCCGGCACGTCCTTCATCGAGGGGGATGACACCTCTCAGTGGCCGCCGCCGCGACAAAGGTTGCCGGCCGATCGGCGTCCCCACCCGGCCCGTTGCCCTCGTCGTCCCTGCCCTTGTCCTCGTCCCTGTCCGCCGGTGGCCGTCCCCGTCGACTGATGAGCCGTTGGACGTCCGCGACGCCGGCGGGAAATTCTCCATTCCTCGTCCGATACCGCTCAACCCCGTCGCGCGGTCATACGTCCTAACTCCCGAGGGCCGATCCGTAATGCCGATCGGTAATGACGCGGAGAGCGGCCCGATGAATTACCCACCGCGCATGCGCGGATGCGATGGGGTGTGACCCGGAGGAAAAGCGCGGCCTCTCGCGAATCTGCACACCGGTTACGTGGGAGGCACATCGCCTCCCGGGGGTCTCCGTGCCTCGACAGGGTGGCAGTCCATTGGCGCGGAATGTCGTGTTCGCCGCCGGAAGGGGGCCCAGCCAGCGGAAATCCACTCCCGCGAACCTGTGAAGATGCTGCCACCAACGCATGAACGTGTGTGTGCGCCACGTCATTCGGAGCCCCGGATACGCCATGTCCGGGGCACTTCCTGATTGGCGACCCGGCGTGCTCGCGTGCTTTGATCCTTCGCATCGCAGCGGTCAACGCGGAGGGAATCCGGTTACGGACTCCCGGCGAAGCGTCCGGCCATTGCGGTGGTTCCGAGATATCAGTGCGAAGGGAAGCCCACATCATGTCCTTCACCCCTCAGGTTGAGACCCAGGAAATCTCCGACAACGACCTGGACAACGTGTCCGGTGGCCTCGTTGACGGTCTCGTCGGCACGGTCGTCGCCACCGCCGACTCCATCGCCCCCGTCTCGGGCGTCGTGGGCAGCGTCACCAACACCGTCGGTGGCGTCACCGGTCTCGCGACGGGCACGGTCGCCGGTCTCTGAGGCGCTCATGTGCCGCTGAGCGGCGGCACCGCCACACGTGGTGACTACGGCACGTCGGCACTTCCCCCCCGACTGACCGATTCGTATGCCCCGGATCCGCCCCAGGTTCCGGGGCATACGCCCGCCCAGGTCCTGTCTCTGTTCCAGGGGCACGCCCTGGCCCGGAAGGAAAGAGTGTCGTGCAGTTCCGCCAACAGGCGCTTTCCAAGCTGCAGTCGCCCGAGGAAATAGACCTCCCGGTCCGCTTCGCCCGGCCCCAGGGCTGGCTCGTCCTGGCCGTCACGGTCGCCGTGATGCTCGGAGGCACCGTCTGGGCGGTGACCGGCTCCTTGTCGTCCACCGTCGGCGCGGCCGGCATCCTCACCCACGCGCAGGGCAGTTACGTCCTCCAGAGCCCCGTCGCGGGCCAGGTCACCGACGTACTCGTCGAAGAAGGCCAGCAGGTCCCCGCCGACAAACCTCTCCTCAAGGTCCGTACCGCGCAGGGATCAACCGTGATCCGCGCCGTCGCCGCCGGCCGGGTGACCACCTTGGTCGCCACGATCGGCTCCGTGGTCACCACCGGTGCGAATGTGGCGGCCGTGGAGCGGATCGAGAGCCCGGACGATCCGCTGATGGCGATGCTGTACCTGCCGGCCGACAACGGATCCTCCGTCCCTGTCGGAGCCTCGGTGGACCTCACCGTCCAGTCGGCTCCGGCCAAGCAGTACGGGGTGCTGCGCGGCCGGGTGCAGTCGGTCGGCCGGACCGGTCAGACGGCTCAGCAGATCGGCGGCTTCCTGGGGAACAGCCAGTTGGGCGAGCAGTTCTCGAAGAACGGCCAGCCCGTCCCGGTCCTCGTGCGGCTGGAGACCTCGCCGCACACCAAGTCCGGCTTCTCCTGGTCGTCCTCGGCCGGTCCGCCGTACGCGGTCGGCTCCATGACCCTCGCCAGTGGCACCGTCCACCTGGCCGAGCAGCGTCCGATCGATTGGCTGCTTCCGTGAGCGCACCGCACGAACCCGCGACGCACGAGCCCGCCTCGCACAAACTCGCCTCGCACAAACCCGCGCCGCCGGAGCAGCGGCTCGCACCCCCCGGACACGGCCGGCGCCGCCCCGGCTCCGCGCGCGCCGGGAAGCCCCCGAAGACGCCCAAGCCGCCGAAGACGCCCAAGCCGCCGAAGCGGAAGGCCGTGCGTACCCCCACCATCCTCCAGATGGAGGCCGTGGAGTGCGGCGCCGCCTCGCTCGCCATGGTGCTCGCCCACTACGGGCGGCATGTGCCGCTCGAAGAGCTGCGCATCACGTGCGGCGTCTCGCGCGACGGCTCCCGGGCCAGCAACCTGCTGAAGGCCGCGCGCAGTTACGGTCTCCAGGCCAAGGGCATGCAGATGGAGGCGGAGGCCCTCGCCGGGGTGCGGGCACCGGCCATCCTGTTCTGGGAGTTCAACCACTATGTCGTCTACGACGGCATGGGACGCAAGCTGGGCCGCCGGGGCTTCCACATCAACGACCCCGGCAAAGGCCGCCGCTTTGTGACGGCGGAGGACTTCGACACCAGTTTCACCGGAGTCGTGCTCGTCTTCGAGCCGTCGGACACCTTCCGTACGGGCGGCCGCAAACGAGGCGTCCTGGGCGCCGTACCGGCGAGGATGCGCGGCACGACGGGCACCCTGCTGGCCGCGCTGCTCGCCAGCCTGCTGCTGGTCGCCGTCGGCGCGGTGGTGCCCGCGCTGAGCCGTACGTACATCGACATGTTCCTGATCGGCAAACAGACCTCGCTGCTGGGCCCGCTGTTCGCGGCGATGGCCGCGATGGTGGTGCTCACCGCGACACTGACCGGTCTCCAGCAGGCGAACCTGCTGCGTGGGCGCATCATCTCGTCCACGCTGAGCAGCGCCCGGTTCCTGCGCCATCTGCTGCGGCTGCCCGTCACCTTCTTCGCCCAGCGAAGCCCCGCCGACCTGGTCCAGCGCCTCCAGTCCAACGACGCCGTGGCCGAGACACTGGCCCGCGACCTCGCCGCCGCCGGGGTGGACGGGATCGTGGTGATCCTCTATGCCGCCCTGCTGTGGACGTACGACCCTCAACTGACCGTCGTCGGTGTGCTGATCGCGCTGCTCAACGTGGTCGCCATGCGGATCGTCATCCGGCTGCGGGCCACCCACACGCAGAAGCTGCGCGCGGACACCGCCCGGCTGACGAACACCTCGTACACGGGCCTCCAGCTGATCGAGACCATGAAGGCCACCGGCGGCGAGAACGGATACTTCCGCCGCTGGGCCGGCCAGCACGCCACCACGCTGGAGGAGCAGCAGCGCCTCGGCGTGCCGACGGCGGCCCTCGCCGTGGTCGCGCCCACTCTCGCCACGCTCAACAGCGCGCTGATCCTGTGGATCGGCGGGCTGCGCGCGGTGGAGGGCCACCTGTCGATCGGTCTGCTCGTCGCCTTCCAGGCGCTCGTGACCCGCTTCACCGCGCCGATCACCCGGTTGAACGGAGTGGCGGGCCGGGTCCAGGACTTCGCCGCCGACGTTGCCCGGCTGAAGGACGTCGAGAGCTTCCCGGCCGACGAGCTGTACACCCGCCGCGCGGCGCCCGACGAGAGCACCCGCCGCCTCACGGGACATGTGCGGCTGGAGGAGATCACCTTCGGCTACAGCCCGTTGGACCCGCCGCTGCTCAATGGCTTCTCGCTGACGGTCGGTCCCGGGCAGCAGGTCGCGCTCGTCGGCGGCTCCGGCAGCGGCAAGTCCACGGTCTCCCGGCTGATCTCGGGCCTCTACCGGCCCTGGGAGGGCACGATCCGCATCGACGGGCAGCGCCTGGAGGACATCTCCCGGGGCGCGCTGGCCGCGTCGGTCTCCTTCGTCGACCAGGACGTGTTCCTCTTCGAGGGGACGGTCCGTGACAACGTGGCCCTGTGGGACCCGTCCATACCGGACGACACCGTGGTCGCCGCACTCCAGGACGCCGCCCTCTACGACGACGTGATCGTGCGGCGCCCCGACGGCATCCACAGCCGTGTGGAGCAGGACGGCCGCAACTTCTCCGGCGGGCAGCGGCAACGGCTGGAGATCGCCAGGGCGCTGGTCCGGCGGCCCAGCATCCTGGTCCTCGACGAGGTGACGAGCGCCCTGGACGCGCAGACCGAGCGGCTGGTCATCGACAATCTGCGGCGGCGCGGCTGTGCGTGTGTGGTGATCGCCCACCGGCTGAGCACGGTGCGCGACAGCGACGAGATCGTGGTGCTCGACCACGGTTCGATCGTGGAGCGGGGCCGGCACGAAGACCTGGTCGCCGCCGGTGGGCCGTACTCCGAGCTGGTCAAGGAGCACTGAGGTGTCATCCGTTCATCCGTTTACCGGCCCGTCCACCGGCCCATCCACAGGCCCGACCGCCGGTCCGTCGGCCGGCGGTCCCGGCGGGACCGACGCGGTGATCCACGCACTGGGCGGACTCGGCGTGCCGGTCGACCACACCGGCCTGGGCAGTGTGCCGCTGGAGGGACCGCAGGTGCTGTGGCTCGTCGCGGACGGGGCCCTGGACCTGTTCGCCGTCGACGCCGCCCAGCGGGGGCACTGGCATTTCCTCGGCCGCCTCGAAGCGGGCACCCTGCTGCTCGGACCGGTCGAGGGCCCCCAGCACACCCTGCTCGGCAAGCCCTCGCAGGACTGCGCACTGCGCCGGATCCCGCTGCGGGAGCTGTACCGGTCCGAGTACGACCAGTCGTACGGAGGCGCGGGCGGCGCGGACACGTACGGCTACGCGGGCGGATACGCGGACCCCGGTACGGGCGCCTACGTGGACCCGGGCGCGGACACCGGCGCGAGCTGGGCGGAGACGCAACTGGAGCAGGCGTTCGCGCTCGGCACCGCGCGTGGTCTGGGTGTTCTGTTCGAGGCGCCACTGGACGGCCGCCCCGGCGGCGACGAGGCCATGGCCGACGACGACATCCTGTGGATGCCGGTCCCGCCGGGCAGTGTGCGGTACGGCGCCTCGTACAGCGCCGAGGCGGCGGGCGACCTGCTGGTCGACCCCGCGATGTGGCAGCGGATGGTCAACCAGCAGTACCGGCTGCTGTCCGGGGTGGACCGCTGGATCGAACAGCTGGAACTCGCCCACGCCGACCGCACGGCGGCCGGTATCCGGGCGGGTGAGACGGTCCGCGCCCGCGCGGACCAGGCGCTGATCGCCTCCATGGGCAGGCCCGCCAGGTCCGGGCGGAGCGCCGCCGGCACGCCCGAGAACAGCGACGACACGGCCTTCGCCATCTGCCAGTTGGTCGCCCGAGCCGGCGGGATCACCCTCTCCCGGCCACCGAGGGGCGGCCCGGTCGACGACCGCGTCGGCCCGGTGGAACGCATCGCCGTCGGAGCCCGGATCCGTACCCGTTCGGTCAGACTCGCCGGGAACTGGTGGCGCACGGACACCGGCCCCCTCGTGGGTCACTGGGCCAAGTCGCAGGCTCCGGTGGCGCTGTTGTGGCGCCGTGGCCGGTACGAGGCGGTGAACCCGGTCTCGGGGCTGCGGATGCGCATCGGCCCGCAGAACGCCGAGGAACTCGAACCCCGTGCCGTGATGTTCTACCGGCCGCTGCCCGACCGGCCCATGACCATGGGGCGGTTGATGCTCTTCAGCCTGCGTGGCAGCCGTACGGACCTGCGCAATCTGGCGATCGGCGGACTGGTGACGGTCGGCCTCGGCGCGCTGGTCCCGATCGCGACCGGGCAGGTGCTCGGCGTCTACGTACCGAACGCCGAGAAGAGCCTCATCGTCCAGGTCTCGCTGGCCGTCATCATCTCCAGCGTCGTCACCGCGGCCTTCATGCTGTTGCAGAACCTCACCCTGCTGCGGATGGAGGGCCGTATCGAGAGCACGCTCCAACCGGCCGTGTGGGACCGGCTGTTGCGGCTGCCGACGAAGTTCTTCACCGAGCGCTCCACCGGTGAGCTGGCCAGCGCGGCGATGGGCATCAGCACCATCCGCCGGGTGCTGTCCGGCATCGGCCCGGTAGCCGTACAGGCGAGCACGGTCGGCGCGATGAACCTCGTTCTGCTGCTCTGGTTCAGTGTGCCGCTGGCGCTGGCGGCCATCGCCATGCTGATCGTCATCGGGGCCGTGTTCCTCGGGATGGGGCTGTGGCAGGTGCGCTGGCAGCGACGGCTGGTGGAGCTCGGCAACAAGCTCAACAACCAGGCGTTCCAGACCCTGCGCGGGCTGCCCAAGCTGCGGGTCGCGGCGGCGGAGAGCTTCGCGTACGCGGCCTGGGCAGGCGAGTTCGCCCGCTCCAGGGAACTCCAGCAGCGGGCCGGGCGGATCAAGAACCTCACGACGGTTCTCGACGCCGTCTACCTGCCGCTCTGTTCGCTCATCATGTTCATGCTGCTGGCGGGCCCGGCCCGCGACAGCATGTCGGCCGGCGCGTTCCTCACCTTCAACACCGCCGTGACGATGCTGCTGACCTCCGTCACCCAGCTGACCGGCGCGTTCGTCTCGGCCGCCGCCGCCCTCCCGATGTTCGAGCAGATCAAACCGGTCCTGGACGAAGCACCGGAGGTCCGCTCCACCAGCGCGCAGCCCGGTGTCCTGTCCGGCGGGATCGAGGCCAGGAACCTCACCTTCCGCTACTCCGACGAGGGTCCGCTGATCCTGGACGATGTCTCCCTGCGGATACGGCCGGGCGAATTCGTGGCGGTCGTCGGCCCCAGCGGCTGCGGAAAGTCCACGCTGCTCCGGCTCCTCATCGGATTCGACAAGCCGGTCTCCGGCAGTGTGCTGTACGACGGCCAGGACCTGTCCGCACTCGACCAGGCGGCCGTACGACGGCAGTGCGGGGTCGTCCTGCAGAACGCCTCGCCGCTCACCGGATCGATCCTGGACTGCATCCGCGGCGCCGAGCCGTTCTCCCAGGAAGAGGCCTGGGAGGCAGCCGAGATGGCCGGGCTGGCCGAGGACATCAAGCGCATGCCGATGGGGCTGCACACCATGATCTCCGGTGGCGGCGCGATCTCCGGCGGGCAGCGACAGCGGCTGATGATCGCCCAGGCCCTGATCCGCCGCCCGCGCGTCCTGTTCTTCGACGAGGCCACCAGCGCCCTGGACAACGCGACCCAGCGCATCGTGATCGAGAGCACCCGCGCGCTGAGCGCCAGCCGACTGGTGATCGCCCACCGGCTGTCCACGATCATGGACGCCGACCGTGTGATCGTCATGTCGGAGGGCCGCGTCGTACAGCAGGGCGCGCCGGACGAACTGCTCGCCGATACCGGCGGACAGCTGCACGAACTGGTACGCCGTCAGCTCAGGTGACCTCATCCGGGTGAGAATGCGGTTCCGGTCTGGTCACCGCATCGCCCGTCGTGCCATAAGAGGGAGGTAACACCCAAAAAGGGAAAGAGGGAACTGTGTACACATCGCGTATCAAGCGTCGGGCCACCGCGGCGCTCGCCGTACTCGTGATCGCTGGTTCCGGGCTCCTGACAGCCAATTCCGCAGGCGCGGCCGGAACTTCCGCCGCCGTGGCGAGTGCGGTCGCGAAGGCGCCGCAGCCGGAAGACTCCGTGGCGCTCCCCAAGGGCAAGGTCGTCTCGCGGATCGCGCTGCACATCCGTGAGAGGCCCACCTCCGACTCCCCGTCCCCGGGCCTCCTCCCGCCGGGAACGATCGTCGCCCTGCGCTGCAAGGTCGTGGGTCAGGACGTGGGCGGCAACGACCTCTGGTACCGGCTCGGCGGCGGGCGGACGGGCTATGTCGCCGCCCGGTTCGTCGAGAACCTCTCGCCGGTCTCCTACTGCCGTAACTGAAGGCACCACGGCGGATCGCCGGTCGGTCACCGGCGATCCGCCGCGTCATTCAGGACCCGGCCAGTGCCGCGACCTCGGCGGCGGGCAGTGTCTTCCCGTAGACGCGGAAGTCGTCGATCGCACCCTTGAGATACGGGTCCGGGTACTGCGACCTGCCGATCCACGCGGACCGCAGTGTGTTGCCGAAGTGCCGTGGCTCGACGGTGACTTCGCTGTTGCGGCCCGCCTCCCGGCCGTTGACGTACAGGACCGCCGTACCGTTCCCGTACGTCACGGCGACATGCGTCCATACGCCGACGGGCAGCGCGGCGGCCTCGACGCGCTGTTCGGCCCCGCCGCCGCCCGCGGTGACGGCGAACCGCAGGGACCCGGAGTCCGCGCGCGGGGTCAGGAACAGGTTGGCGGTCACCCCCGTCCCGAAGTCGAAGATCCGGCTCCAGGTCGCCGGTGTGCCGTCGAGCCTGACCCAGGTCGCCACGGAGTACGCGGAGGCGCCCGCGAGGACATTGTCCGCGACGACGACATGACCGTCGGTCCCGTTCAGTGCGACCGCCCCGGCGGTGTGGCCCGCCGACCGTGTGGCGCCGCCCGCCAGCCGGGCCGTCTTCCCGTTGCCGGTCGCGTCCAGCACCGTCTCGCCCGCGCTCTCGTCGAAGCGGTACCAGGCGGCGAACGCCGGGGGCGGGGGAGGAGGCGTACCCGTGAGCCAGTAGACGTGGTAGCGCTGGTGATGGACGCGGGCGATCGGCAGGAGGGTGACGTCCGTGGCGTCGGCGCTCGCGGTGAACCGCATCGGCGCGTCGGCCTGCTTGCGTACCGACGCGGTGTCCAGCCGGGGCATCGCCAGGGTGGCCTGGTTCCCGTACGCGCCGGCCAGCACGACGGGTCCGTAGAGCACGGCCCGCACATCGGGGTCGTCGGGGGTCGGCTCGATCGTCACACGCATCGGCAGGGACACGTCCAGACGGTCACCGGCACGCCAGGTCCTCTCCAGGGTGAACCAGGTTCCCGGCGCCGTACTGCCCTGCACCGTGAGCCCGTTGAGCCGTACCGAAGCACCGGAGGTCCAGGCGGGGATACGGATCTGGAGCCGGTGCGCCGCCTCGCCGGAGACCACGGTCAGCACGGTGCCCGCCTGGTCGGGGAAGCCGGTGGTCTGCCGCCAGGTGATGCCCTTCTCCCGCCATGCCAGCTCGGAGGGGATGAAGAGGTTGACGAGCAGCCGCTCGTCGTCGTGCGTGTAGACGGTGTCCGCGAACTTCGCGTGGGTCTCCATGCCGGAGCCGTGGTCGCAGGAGAAGTTGTCGTAGTCCGTGGAGTACATCTGCGGGTCGGTGCCCATGAAGGAGGGCTGCCGCTTGAACGAGCCCGGGGCGAGCCCGGTGTAGTAGATGTTGAAGCCGTGCGCGGAGTCGGGGTCCTGCTCGCCGAGCATCTGGTTGAACAGCGTCCGCTCGTAGTGGTCGAGGAGTTCCGTGCGCTCGGGGGCGTGGAAATGCAGCAGCCGGGTCAGCTTCAGCATGTTGTAACTGTTGCAGTTCTCGCAGCAGTTGTCGCTGAGCTGCGCGGCGATGGCGTCCGGCTCGTGGAACGCCTCACCGTTGCTGTTCCCGCCGATGACATAGGTGTGATGCTCGGTGACGATGCGCCAGAAGTTCTCGGCGATGTCGCGATAGCGGTCGGCCAGACCCTCCTCCCACAGCCGCATCGCGCCGACGGCCTTGGGGATCTGGGTGTTGGCGTGCAGCCCGGCCAGCCGGTCCTCGTTGCGCGCCAGGGGATCGAAGACACGGGCGTGGGTGAAGCGCTCGGCCACCTGGAGCCACTTCGCGTCGCCGGTCACCGCGTGCAGGTCGGCGAACACGTCGTTCATACCGCCGAATTCGGTCTCCAGCACCCGCTGCATCTGGGCGCTCGACAGCCGCGCCGTACGCCGGTCCACCCAGGCGGCCTGGGCGAGTACGACATCGAGCGCCCGGGAACTGCCCGCCAGCCGGTGCTGGTCGACGAGCCCCGCCATGATCTTGTGAATCGTGTAGTACGGCGCCCAGACCCCGGTCCCGGCTTCGAGGCGGTCGAAGAAGCTCTCCGGGAACGCCGAGAGGTAGCCCTGGCCGAACCCCGCCCGTATTGCTCTCGCCTGGCATTCGGCGAGGGCGGTGACCAGCTGTTCGCCCTTGTCGCGCAGTGCGCGCTCATCGGTGCTGGCATAGCTGAGGGCGAGGCCCGAGAGCAGGTGTCCCGTGCTGTGACCGCGCAGTTCGACGGACGGGGCCTCCCAGCCGCCACAGGGCCGGGCGCTGCTCGGCAGTCCCACGTTCAGCCGGAAGGCGTGCAGCAGCCGGTCGATGTCGACGAACCGCAGATATGCCGAGTTGCGCGACTGGTTGTCCTTGAAGGCGCTCGCGAGCAGGGTCACCGCGTCGAGGGGGAACGGCCGGACGACGCCCGGAGCCCGGTGTCCGCCGCCGTCCGGCGGCGCGGAGTGTGCGGGGGCGTGCGTGGCCGCTTCCGATGAACGGGCAGCGGCGGCCGGTGCGTCGGGTCCGCCCGCCGCCACGAGCGCGGCGGCCGCGGTCCCACCGGCGGCGGTGCTGAGGAAGTGTCGTCTGTCGAATGGTCCGGGCATGGCAGATCTCCGCATGTCGAGGGGCCTCGCGACCCAAGGTGTGTCCCGTCACCCATGGCTGTTCGGTGTGTCGAACGTCGTGCGACATGCTGTGCGCCCCCACGCTACTGAGGCCCCAGGGGAAGTCAATGGCCCCTGAAGCGCGGCGAGTTGGGCCGGGCGAGGTTGGCGAGTCCGGGTGGAGAGGAGCTATTGACTACCCATCAGTAGCGCGCGCAATGTTGTGTCCATGACGACATGGGGTGTGTGGCGGCCGGCACGGCGGGGAGCACTGCTGGGCACGGTCTTCCTCCTCCTGGCGTCGGTCGCCGTGAGCGGCCCCCCGGCCGAGGCGGCGGACCGTGCCCCTCTGTGGTTCGACGGCACGACGGCCACCGGAGTCACCGTGGACGGCGGCCGGTTCACCGACGGCCACGGGCGGGAAGTCGTCCTGCGCGGATTCAATGTCTCCGGCGAGACCAAGCTGGAGGAGAACGGCGGACTGCCCTTCGCCAGTACGGCGGACGCCCGCGCCTCCGCCACCGCCCTGCGCTCCCTGACCGGCGGGAACGCCGTGCGCTTCCTCCTGTCCTGGGCCCACGCCGAACCCGAACCGGGCAAGCTCGACACCACGTACCTGCGCGCCGCCACCGAACAGATCGGCGCGCTCCTCGACGCCGGGCTCCGTGTCTTCCCCGACTTCCACCAGGACCTCTACTCCCGCCATCTCTTCGACGAGGACAGCTGGTACACCGGTGACGGCGCGCCCCGATGGGCCGTCGAAGCGGGCGGATACCCGGACGAGTCCTGTGGCATCTGCGTCCTGTGGGGCCAGAACATCACCCAGAACCAGGCCGTCAAGAACGCCTCCCGGGACTTCTGGCACAACCGCGTGCTGACCGTACCCACCGACGCGGGCACAGTCTCCGTCCCGGTCCAGGACGCCTTCCTCGACACCGCGCAGAAGACGATGACATACCTCGCGCGCAACCTCGGTCCGGACCAGTTCGCCGGTGTCGTCGGCTTCGACCCGTACAACGAGCCGTACGCGGGCGAGTACACGAGCGGGCAGAACAGCCGGACCTGGGAACGGGACACGCTCTGGCCGTTCTACGAGAAGTTCCGGGCCCGGATGGACGCCGCGGGCTGGCGCGACAAGCCGGTGTTCGCCGAGCCCAACATGTTCTGGAACGCCAACCTGGACCTGGCCAAGCAGGAGGGCGGCCTGCTCGACGCGGGCAGCGTCGGCGGGCGCTATGTCTTCAACACCCACTTCTACGACCAGAAGGCCATCTCCGGCATCTTCATGTGGGGCAAGGCGAAGGACGGCCAGTACTCCACCGACTTCGGTACGGTCCGCGACCGCGCCTCGGCGCTGGGCACCGACGGGATCGTCAGCGAGTTCGGCCACCCGATGAACGGCACCACCGCCGACAAGGCGCCCACGGTCGTCAAGGCCATGTACCAGGCGCTCGACTCCCGCCTGCCGGGCGCGACATGGTGGACCGGGGCCGCCCGCTCCGGGCCCGTACTGTCGGCCACCCAGTGGCAGTGGGACATCTACAGCGGACGCCACCACGAGGCGATGAACGGCAACCCGGACAAGATCCTCGAAGAGGCCGACGCCTGGAACGACGAGGACCTGTCCGCCGTCGAACTCGATGCCTCGGGGGCGGCCGTCCTGCGCCAGGACGCCCGGCTGCTCGACCGCCTCTACCCGGGCGCGGTGGCCGGCCGGACGCTCGCCTTCACCTACGAGGACCGCTCCCGCGACGCCGGCACCACTCTGAGCTGGAACCAGATCCCCACCGGCATGCCCAACACCGCGCGACTGGTCGGATCCGGCCGCTACGGCGTGCTGGTGTGGCGCTCCGAGGGCGCCACCCGGGCGCCGACACAACTGCACCTGCCGAGCGGATTCACCCCGGGATCGACCACGGTCGTCTCGGACCTCGGCACCACCACGGGCCTGCCCCAGTACACGGCGCAGGGGCAGAACGCCGACCACCCCATCGCATCGGCCACCGAACCCGGCACCACCGAAGCGCGGCGGCTCCTGCTGTCCGCCCCGGCGGCGTCGGACGGCGCCGGGACGCTCCACTACGCCCTGGTCGCCGACGGCGCGGCGACCCCGACACCGGAGATGCGCGCGGCGGCACAGCGCGAACTCACCACGTGGCTGGCGTCCGCGGGCTTCCCCGCGTCCTGATGGGACGAACGAGCCGGTGCACGGGGTACCGCACACTCCGGCGCGATGTGCCGGCGTCAGGAGGACACACCCCGGGCTTCCGCGGCCTCGGCCGCCGGCCCGGCAGGCAGGGCGGCGGACTCCGCCTTCCTCGCCCGGTACGCCATCCACGCGGCGACCAGCGCACCCGACACGTTGTGCCACACCGAGAACACGGCGGCCGGCAGCGCGGCCAGCGGACTGAAGTGGGCGGTGGCCAGCGAGGCGGCGAGCCCGGAGTTCTGCATGCCGACCTCGAAGGCCATCGCCCGGCTCGCCGGCGGCCCGAGCCGGGCCAGCTTCCCGGCGCCGTAACCGAGCGCCAGACCGAGGCCGTTGTGCAGCACCACGGCGACGAACACCAACAGGGCGGCCGACTTGATCGCGGTCGCGCTGCCCGCCACCACGACCGCGACGATCACCGCGATGGTGAGGGCCGACAGCCAGGGCAGCGCCCCCAGCAGACGGTCGACGTGGCGGCCCGCCAGCAGCCGGACCGCCAGCCCGGCGAGGACCGGGAGCAGCACGGTCTTCAGGATGTCGGAGACCATCGAACCCGCGTCGACCGGCAGGAACTCGCCCGCCAGCAGCAGCGTCAGCGGCGGAGTCACGAGTGGCGCGAGGACCGTCGAGACGGTGGCGACCGAGACAGACAGCGCCACGTCACCGCGCGCCAGATACGTGACCACGTTCGAGGCGGTGCCGCTCGGCGCGCAGCCGACCAGGATCACCCCCGCCGCCAGCTGCGGCGGCAGATCAAGAGCGTTGGCGATCAGCCAGCCCAGCCCCGGCATGATCACGTAGTGCGCGACCAGACCGAGCCCGACCGCCCACGGCCGTTTGGCGACACCCTGGAAGTCGCGCGGGGTCATCGTCAGACCCATGCAGAACATCACGATGCCCAGGAGGTACGGCACCGAGACCGTCCAGCCCGCGAAGGTGCCCGGGATCACGAGCCCGAGGGCGCCCGCGACGAGGACCAGTACGGGAAAGACCGTGACGGCGCGTCGGGCCGCGCGGTCGGCGGAGTCCGGCGCGGCGGGCGCGGGGGCGGGCGCGGAGGCGGTGGACTCGGCGGTGGGCGTGGGGACATCGGTCGGCTCTTGTTCGGATCGCACGGCGTGATGCAACGCCTCACCGTCGCGCTGTGCAACACCGTCTCGTCATCTGGTCACCCTCGGCCACATACCGGAAGCCGCGCGAGGGTCTATGTGCTGTCTCCCCCCGGGCACGGCGGCCGGTACGTCAGCCGGGGGAAGTAGCGGTTCCACTCCCGGACCGTGATCACCGGATCGGCCCGTTCGCAGGCCAGCCGCATCGAGGCCGCCGGATCCGTCTGCCAGATCTGGGCGGTGTGGTCGGCGCTGCCGGTCGCGACCCAGGGCCCGCCCCGGTGCCCGCCCGGCCGGAACGCGAGCGCGTTGACGGCGCCGAGGTGACCGGTGAGGAGGGACCTCAGACGCGGTCGGCGGATGTCGGCCCGGACAGGCCCGAGGTCCCACATCCTGGCCGTACGGTCGTAACTCCCCGACGCGAGCAGCCGCCCGTCCGGACTGAAGGACAGGGACGAGACCACGTCGGCGGAGCCGGTGAGCACGTGCCTGGTGACCGGGCGCCGTGGATCGCGCAGATCCCACAGCCGGATGGTGCGGTCGTCGCTGCCGGAGGCCAGCAGCCGGCCGTCGGGACTGAACGCCACCGCGTCCACGAAGTCCCGGTGACCGGTGAGCACGGACCGGACGGCCGGGCGGCGCGGATCGCGGACGTCCCACAGGCGGATGGTGCGGTCGTCGCCGCCGGACGCCAGCAGGGTGCCGTCCGGACTGAACGCCACGGGTTTGACGTTCAGTGTGTGGGCGCGCAGGACGGACAACTGGGCCGCCGAGGCCGGGGCGGTGACGTTCCACAGCCGTGCGGTGTGGTCGTAGCTGCCGGAGGCGAGTGTGCGCCCGTCGGGGGCGAATGCCAGAGAGAACACGATGTCCTCGTGCCCCGTCAACGTCTTGACCAGGGCCGGACGGCGGGGATCGCGGGCGTCCCACAGCCGCACCTTCCGGTCGCGCCCGCCGGTGGCCAGCAGCCGCCCGTCCGGGCTGAAGGCGACGGCGGTGACCGTGTCCGGATGGCCGGCGACCGTGGCCAGGGCGGCCGGCCGGAGCGGATCGGCCACGTCCCACAGCCGTACGTCGTAGTCGAAGCCGCCGGTCGCCAGCACCCGCCCGTCCGGCCGGAACGCCAGCGAACTCACGGCCTGACCGTGCCCGGACAGCTCGACCGCCATGGTGCTGAGCACCGCGTCACGCGTATCGCGCGCGGGCAGCAACCGGTGGGCCGCCAGGCTGAGTTGAGCGGCCAGCGAGGGGCGGGTGTGCCGGAGCGAGACCGCCTCGGCGGCGGCCTGCCGGGACACGGCCGCGTTCCGCTGCCGGGCCATCTCCGCCTCCGTACGGAAGGCGAACATGGCCGCCGTCACCGCCGTGACCAACAGGACGACCAGCAGCCCCATCAGGTGACGCGTGCGCCGCGCCCGGCGCCGCAGCCGGCCGGCCTCGGCGTGCTCGGCGGCCAGGCTCGCGTCGAGGAACTCCCGCTCCCGGGACGTGAGACCGGTCAGATCGCGGGCCGTCGTCAGCCGGGCTCCCCGGTACAGAGCGCCGGGATCCCGGCCCACCGACTCCCAGGCGTGGGTCGCGTCGGTGAGCTGCCGGTGCAGCCGCAGCGCGTCCCGGTCCTCGGTCAGCCAGTCGCGCAGGCGCGGCCAGCAGCGGATCAGCGCCTCGTGCGTGATCTCCAGCCGGTCCCGGTCCAGTGAGACCAGCCGGGCGCGGACCGCTGCCTCCAGCACGGCGCCGGTGTCCGCCTCCTCGTGGTCCAGCTCGCCCAGCGGTACCCGGCGCCGGGTGTCCTCCGTACCGTCCCCCAGCGCGGCCAGCCGCAGGAAGATCTGCCGGGCCGCCGCGCGCTGGGCCGGGCTGAGCTTCTCGTGGAAGGACTCCGCCGTACGCGCCAGCGCCCCCTCGATACCGCCGGTGGCCCGGAACGCCTCCAGCGTCAGCGCGTTGCCGCGACGGCGGCGCCAGGTCTCCCGCAGGGCGTGCGACAACAGGGGCAGCACCCCCGCCCGGCCATGGGCGTGCGCGATCAGCGTGGCCAGCAGGGCGCCTTCGACGGTGAGCCCGGCCCGTACGGCCGGCTGTACGACGGCGCGGCGCAGATCGTCCAGATCCATCGGGCCGACCACCACCTGCCCGTCGCGCATCGCCTCCACCAGCTCCGCGTGGCGGGTGCAGTGGGCGTAGAAGTCGGCGCGCACCCCGATGACCACCCGGCAGCGGCTGTTCGGTGCCCTGGTGGCGGCGACCAGCGCCGCGACGAAGGCGCCGGCCTCACCGGGGTCCGCCCCCTGCGTGAACACCTCCTCGAACTGGTCGACCACCAGCACGACATCCGCGTCGTCGGACGCCCCGCGCGCGGCCAGCACGCGCCGTACGGCGCGATGCAGGTTCTCCGCACCCGCCGAGAGGTCGGCCGACAGGTCGGGCAGGGAGCCCTCGGGCCACAGCGCGGACAACTGGATCGCGCACTCCTCCCAAGGACGCGGCCCGGGGGTGAACACCACGGCCACGCCCCCGCGTTCGCCGTTCCCGGCCCGCAGCCGGGGCAGCAGGCCGGCCCGCAGCAGCGACGACTTGCCCGACCCCGAGGCGCCCACGACCGTCACGAACCGCCGGCCGGACAGCCGGTCGGCCACCTCCTCGACCAGCCGCTCCCGGCCGAAGAACCGATCCGCGTCGTCGGCCTGGAAGGAGGCCAGCCCCACGTACGGGGCCTCGCCCCGCGCCCCCGGCGCGTCGTCGCCCGTACCCGCCCCGCCGTCCAGTGACCGCGACACCTCGTGCCAGGTACGTTCCCACGCGGCCGTGTCCCCGTCGCAGGCCGCCACGTAGGCCAAGGTCACCGCCAGCGTCGGCAGCCGGTGCCCGGCCGCCGCCCCGGACAGCGTCGCGATCGAATAGTGGGCGCGCGCGGCGAGTTCCCGGTAGGTCGGATTGCCGCACATGCGCCGCAGTCTCCGCAACTCGGCGGCGAACGCGAGCAGCGGACTGTCCCCGGATTCCAACGGCCGTTCCCCACGGGGCACTCGGCGGCACCTCCCCCTTTTCGAAGCCGGACCGGGCCCGATGTGACGCCCGGTCCAGCACTCGATTGTTCAGCATCCGTTTGTTCAGCACCGACGCCCCGGGACCGAACAACGGCGGTCCGGCTACACCTGGGTGAGGCGTCGGAACGCCGCGTCGGTGACCGGACGCCGCAGCGGTGAAGAGGCCGCGCGCGTGCGGGCCGGTTCCGCGGGCCGGTCGGTTCGGCGGTGCATTCGATTGGGGGAACCGAACGTGGAAGGCGGCGAATGACGGGGACAGAGTGCGGCGGCCGTCGCGCAGGCTGGTTCGCGGTCCTGGCGGACTGCGCGAGCGGCACCGCGGCGGCAGCCGCCTTCGGCGCCGAAGGCGGCTGCGGTGCCGGTACGGGGCCCGGCGCCGCCGGAGGTGCCCGTGGTGAGAGGGTGCGTGTCGTCCGGCATGCCTCGGGCCGCCCCTGGCTCGTCGGGAGCTGGGACGACGACGAGTTGACGGTGGTGGCCGCCGGGCCCGTACGCGTGGCGGTGATCGGCACCTGCTCGGCGGACACACCCACGCTGCGCGCGGCCGCCGGAGGACTGGCCTCACTGAGCGATCTGGACACCGCCGCCCGTACCTGGGCGGGCAGTTACCACCTGCTGGCCTCCGCGCACGGCCAGGTGAGCGTGCGGGGAACGGCGTCGGGGACGCGCAGGGTGTTCCACGCGCGCCTCGGCGACACCGTGGTGGCCGCCGACCGCTCCGATGTCCTCGGCCCGGTCGTGGGCGCCGGGCTGAACGAGGACGTACTGGCGCTGCGCCTGATCCCGTCCGACGTGCCGCACCCCTTGGACGGCCTCTCCGTGTGGCGGGATGTCGAGGCACTGCCGCCCGGACACCGGCTCGAACTGGGCCACGACGCGATCGCACACGCACGGCAGTGGTGGTTCGCGCCGGAGGGAGAGCTGACGGTGGCCGAGGGCG
Source organism: Streptomyces sp. NPDC088116 (assembly GCF_044741745.1). Lineage (NCBI taxonomy): Bacteria > Bacillati > Actinomycetota > Actinomycetes > Kitasatosporales > Streptomycetaceae > Streptomyces > Streptomyces sp. NPDC088116. Next base: position 622,650 of record NZ_JBIUTF010000003.1, read on the forward strand.
CGCCCGCGCTGACGCGCGCCCTCTCGGACGCGGTCGCCCTGCGCACCCGCGACGGCGGCACGATCAGCGCGGATCTGTCCGAAGGCATGGACTCCACCCTCCTGTGCTTCCTCGCGGACGGCGGCCCCGCGCGACTCCTCGCCGTGACCCGCTCAGGACTCGACTCCCCGCACCAGGACGCGGACCGGGCACGCCGCGCCCTCGCGGCTCTCGGCCCCGGCACCGTCCACCGCGCGGTGGACGGTGCGCGCCTGCCCGCCTGGTTCACCGGCCTGTCCCGGGCCGGCGAAGGCATGGACGAACCGGCGCCCGGTATCCGTGACCGGGCCCGGATCCGTCACATGTCCCGGGAACTCGCCGTGGCGGGCTCCCGGCTCCACCTGTCCGGCGAGGGCGGCGACCAGGTGCTGCTCGCGGCGTACGGCTATCTGCACGACGCGCTGCGCTCCCGCCCGTCCGTGGCATGGCCGCAACTGCGCGCCACGGCCGCCCGGCCGCGCCGGCGCCCGGCCGCCATGGTTCGGGCCGTCACCGACCGCCGTCCGTACGGCCGTTGGCTGGCCGACGCGGCGAAGAACCTGGCCCCGCACTCACCGGACCCGCTGCCCGACCTCGGCTGGCAGCTCCGCCCGTCCCTGCCCGAGTGGGTGACGCCCGACGCCACGGCGACCGTACGCCGCCTGCTGACCGAGGCCGCAGCCACGGCCGTACCGGTGGAGCCGACGCGCGGCGGGCACGGCACGCTCGCCGCCGTCCGTGCCACCGCCAGGGCGAGCCGCGATCTGGCCCGTGTCGCGGCGGAGGCCGGAACCCCCGTCCATCACCCGTACTTCGACGACCGGGTACTGGAAGCGTGCCTGGCGGTGCGCCCGTACGAACGCACCAGCCCGTTCGTCCACAAGCCACTGCGCGCGGCGGCCCTGCGTGGCATCGTCCCCGACGACCTGCTCGGACGGCGTACGAGGGACGACGCCACCGCCGAGCTGAACGCCGGCCTCCACCGCAACCGGACGGAGCTGACGGAACTCCTCGACTCACCGCTGCTGGCCCGACTGGGCCTGATCGACCCCGGCCCCCTGCGCCGTGCCGTCCTGGACGCCCACGCCGCCCGCACCAGCCTGCCGGCGATCGAGAACACCCTCGCCCTGGAGGCATGGCTGCGCGCCGCGACCGCCTGGCCGCCCCGGCCCGGGAGCCGAGCCGAGGAGGGCACACTTCGCTGACTTCCCGGTGCTTCTAGGGCCTGTTGTGAAAGTCCCGCCTGGCCTGCGACGCCCGGCACGCGCGCTCGCCGCGTTGTCGGAGTCGTCCGAGTACGTCCGGTCCATCGACGGTGCCGGTCCTCCGCCTTGCGAGCACACGCACCGGACGCCGCGGGCCCCGCCCTTTGGGCGGACGGCGCTACTTTCGCAACACGCCCCAGCCGTGACCGACCGCCAGCGGTGCGAAGGCGATACGGGTCCTCGACCCGTCGTCCGCCCACGTCACCTCGACGGTGCCGCCGTCCACGCTCACCTCGCTCACCGCTTCCGCCAGAGGGGCGATCCCGGGCTCGGCGGTGAGCGTGGCGAGAGCCGCGAAGAGCGCGGTGCCCTCCGCCTCGCCGGACAGCCTGGGCACGAGCGCCCAGCGGGTGTACGCCGTACCCTGCGGCGCCCGTAGCTCCTCGCCCGAATCGCCCGAATCCCCGGAGCCTGCGGTGTTCCCAGGGTCCCCGGTGCTCCAGCCGTGGAGACCGTGCAGAGCCGAGCGCACGCTCTCCTCGGGGCCGGTCGCCCAGCCCGTCTGCCGTACGCGCACCCCGGCCGGAGCACCGAGCACGCGGTGCACTCGCAACTCGTACCTGCCCCGGACCACCGTGACGCTCTCCACCCGCAGACCCGGCACCATGGGCGCGCCCGAGGGGAAGACCGGCCGGTGCCAGGAGGCCGCCCAGCCCCAGCCGTCACCGTGTCCGGCGCCCAGCGGGTGGATCCGGCGACGGCCACTGGTCCTCCCCGCGATCTCCACCGCGAGGTGATTGTCCGCCACGTTCCCGGCTGCTGTGGGACCGGTGCGGGTGGAGTAGGCCTGCCGGCTGTAGTGCGGGTCGTCCCGCACGCCCGACTCGCCCTCGTGGGGACGGATGTGGTCGCTGCCGTGATTGTGCAGCCGTACGATCCCGTCCGCCCGGGTGGACTGCACCAGCAGCCCCGGAGCGGGAAGAGCGAGCACCCGGTCGGGGCCCTCGCTGGGCGCGGGTTCCTCGGTGGCCGTCCACAGCGGATGGTCCTCGGGAGCGAGCAGCGTGACGAAGGCCTTGGAGGCCCAGTACGGCGACGCGGGACCGGAGTAGTGCTGGAGCGTCGCGTCGTGCGGGCCGTGCCAGCCGAGGCTCAGCAGCCCGTCCGTGCCGGTCGCGCCCCGGTCGAGGAAGTAGCGCAGCGCCCCGTTCACCAGCCGCCGAGAGACGCCCGGCGCGAGCGGGGTGTGTCCGGTGACGGCGCCCAGCGCGACCGCCGCGCCCGCGGCGAAGCGGTAGTTGAGCGAGCGGCCGAAGTGGATCGGCGCGCCGTCGCCGCCGAACAGCAGCGAGAACCCTTCCAGATACTCGCTCAGCCGCGCCCCGTAGGGCGTGGACGGCTCGGCGCCGCCCGCCAGGTGGGCGTCGAGTACGGGATAGAGGTGCAGGGCCCAGCCGTTGTAGTGGTCGAAGGCGCGGCTGTCACCGTCGGCGTACCAGCCCTGGCCGCGGTACCACCCCTCCAGCAGGTCCAGCGCCCGCTCCCGCGCGCGTGCCGTCTCCGCGTCACCGCGGCCCACCGATTCCAGGAAGCCGGCCACGGAGTAGGGGAACAGATACCAGTTGTTGGGCGCCGGGGTGTGCCGCAGCGCGCCCCGCAGCCACTCCTCGGCGCGGTCCCGCACCGCCGGGTCCAGCCGGTCCCAGAGCCAGGGCCTGGTCAGCCGGAGCCCGATGGCGACGGACGCGGACTCGACCATGGGCTGGCCCTGGATGTGGTGGTCGAGGATCAGCGGCCAGGACTCGGTGTCGTCCCGTCCCGGGGTACGGGTGCCGGCCGCGAGCCCGTCCGCGTACCGGTCGAGCCAGCCGTGCGGATCCGCGCCGCCCGCGCCCGCCACCCGGAAGGCGGCGGCGAGGAACGTACGCGCGTAACCCTCCAGGCCGTCCGAGCGCACCCCCGAGCCGGACGGCCTCCCCGGCAGGTCGAGCAGGGCACGGCCGGGGGTGGACCACTGCCAGGCGGCGCGCAGCAGCCCGTCGGCGGTGGCCTCCCAGTGTGCCCGGGTGTAGCCGGTGTGCGGGCTCAGTGTCCGGTCTTCCGCAGGGAGTTCGAGCGCCGGATGTCCGGGCGCCGGACGGCCGGGTGCGGGCCGTCCCGGAGCGGGGCGTTCGGAGGATGAGGTCATGCGAGGAATGCCAGCCTTTCGCGTCGTACGGGATGAGCGAAACCGTCGCCCCCGGCCCAGCGGGCGGCCTCGCCGACCGCCAGATCGGCCAGCCGCCTGAACTCATTGCCCTGGGAGCCCGCGAGATGCGGGGTGATCAGCGCGTTCTCGCACTCCCACAGCGGATGTCCGGGCGGCAGCGTGTCGGGATCGGTGACGTCGAGGATCGCCCGGATCCGGTCCGCGCGCAGGACGTCGGTGAGCGCGTCCTGGTCGACGACGGCGCCGCGCGCGGTGTTGATGAACACGCTGTCCCGCCGCATGGAGGTGAGCAGTTCGCGGCTGACGAGTCCGGCGGTGGCGGGCAGCAGCGGCGTGTGGACACTCACCGTGTCACTGAGCTCGAACAGTTCACCGAGCCCGACCGGCCGGACTCCGAGCGCGGCCGCCTCCTCGTCGGAGACGTAGGGGTCGTGCAGCAGTACCCGCAGGTCGTACGGGTGCAGCAGTTCGATGACGCGCCGGCCGATCAGGGAGGCGGACAGAATGCCCACCGTACGGCCGTAGTTGCCCACTTCGGCGGGTGTGCTCAGCCAGTCGTCGCGGCGGCGGGTGGCACGCAGGTCGCGGGCCCGTTCCAGCACCCGCTTGCCGGAGAGCAGGATCATCGCGACGGTGTACTCCGCCACCGGCAGGGCGTTGGCGGCGGCGGCCGAGGACACCTCGATGCCCCGTTCCCAGCAGGCCTCGGTGACATGACCGCGGATCGTCCCGGCGGTGTGGACGACGGCGCGCAGCCGGGGCGCCGCGTCCAGGACGGCCGCGTCGAGGGGCGGGCAGCCCCAGCCGGTGACGAGCAGTTCCACGTCCGCCAGCGTGGTGCGCGCCCGGTCGGTGGTGAAGTCGTCGAGGACGGGCGGCGGCGTCAGGTCGCACACCGCGCCGAGCGCGGCCAGGGACTCGGGGCCGAGTACCGCGGCGGCGGCGTCCGGGGCCATGGCGAGGGCGGCGCGGGGGCGGGGACCTGCGGTCGGTGCGGTGGGCATCTCTCTCCTGCGTACGGGGACCGGTTCAGCTGAGTCCTGTCCGGCCGGTCGGCCGGACAGGCCCTACTTGACGGCGCCCGCGGTCAGGCCGGACCGCCAGAAACGCTGGAGCAGCGCGAAGGCGAGGATCAGCGGCAGGACCGCGAGCAGCGAACCCATGATCACCACGGGGTAGTACTCGGGGGAGACGGTGGCGGAGCTGTTCCAGGTGTAGAGACCGAGACTCACCGGATACAGGTCCTGGTCGGAGAGCATCACCATGGGCAGGAAGAAGTTGTTCCAGATCGCCGTGAGCTGGAAGAGGAAGACCGTGACGAGCCCGGGGCCGAGCATCCGCAGGGCGATCCGCGCGTAGGCGGTCAGTTCGCCCGCGCCGTCCACCCGCGCCGCTTCGAGTACCTCGTCCGGTACGTACCCCTGGCTGAAGATCCGGCCCAGATAGACCCCGAAAGGGTTGAAGAGCACGGGGATGAAGACCGCCCAGAAGGTGTTGACGACGCCCGCGCCGGACGCCATCAGGTAGAGGGGCAGCGCCAGGACGGTCTGGGGCACCATCACGGCCGCGAGGACGAGGCCGAACAGCTTCTCCTTGTGCGGGAAGCGGTACTTGTCGAAGGCGTAGCCGCAGGCGATGCTCACCAGGGCGCCGATCGCGGCGCCGAGGACGGCGTACAGCAGGCTGTTGCCGTACCACCGGCTGTACAGCCCGCCGTCCATGGCGAACAGGTCCTTGAGGTTCCGCACGAAGGAGAAGTCGCTCAGCGACAGCAGATCGCTGCTGAACAGGGCGTCCCTGTTCTTGGTCGCGGCCAGCACCAGCCACAGCACCGGCAGCAGGGTGTAGAGCACCGAGATGCCCACGACGAGATTGACGACCGAGCGGCCCAGCAGGCGCGGGCGCAGCGGTCCGGCGGTGCCGGTGGAGCGGGTGCGGCGAGTGCCGCCGGTGGTGCTGGTCGCGCTCATCGGGCGTCCTCCTGGGCGGCGTTGGCGCGGTTGGTCCAGCGGGTGACGATGTAGGAAAGGGCGACCGTGCAGGCCAGCAGGACCACGGAGGCGGCAGCGGCGAGGCCGTAGTTGTTACGGGTGAACGCCGCGTCGTAGATGTACATGCTGGGCGAGAACCGTGTGTTGATCATCTGGGTGGACTGGCTGAGCAGCATCGGCTCGGTGAAGAGCTGGAGCGCGAAGATCAGGGTGAACATCGCCACCATCACGATGGACGAACGCACCAGCGGCGTTTTGACCTGAAGGGCGATACGGACCGGTCCCGCGCCGTCGACGACCGATGCCTCGATGACCTCGCGTGGTACGGCCTGGAGCGCGGCGTAGAAGACGACCATGTTGTAGCCCAGGTTGCTCCACAGCGCGATGTTCACGATGGACGGGAGAACCGTGTGCACGCCGAGGAAGTCGATGGTGATGTCGGCCCTGGCGAACAGCGTGATCACCGGACTGATGCCGGGGGTGTACAGATACAGCCAGATGAGGGCCGCGATGATGCCGGGCACGGCGTGCGGCAGGAACAGGCCGAGCTGGGCCCACGACCGCAGGCGCACCACACCGGAGTCGAGCAGCAGCGCCAGCGCGAGGGCGCCGGTCACCATCAGCGGAATGTAGATCAGGCAGTACAGGACGACGGTGCCGAGCCCGCCGAGGAAGGTCGGGTCGGTCAGGACGGCGGCGTAACTGCGCAGCCCGACGAAGACCGTGCGCTCCGGGCCGAAGCCGAGCCCCGGCTGGTCGTCGCTGAAGAAGCTCAGCCACACGGCTGTGCCGACGGGGATCAGGAAGACGGTCACCAGAAGGACGAAGAACGGGGTCATCAGGAGGCCGCACGCGCCGAGTTCGCGGCGCCGGGCGGACTTGCGGGTGTCATGCGAGGGCGCGGCGGCGCGTGCGGGGACGCTGCTCGTGGTGCCTGGCGTCGCCGTGCCGGCCGGGGCGGTGAGGGGGCCGGCCAGGGGCTTGCTCACGGGGTTGGTCATGGGTGTCACCTGCCTCTCTGCTGCGGGGACGGGATACGTGGACCGGAGCCGCTCAACTGCTGCGCTCGCTGGTCGCGAGACCCAGCGCCTCGAGGTCGGGCATGGTGCCCTCCTGCGCGTGGCGCACCGCCTCGATCAGCGAGCCCTGGCCTCCGCTCGCCCGTGCGAAGCCGTCCCGCATGACCCTGCCGGTGGCGGTCATCCGGGGACCCCAGACCCAGCCGCCGCGGATGGTGTGCGCCGCTTCCTCGAACACGCCGTAGATGTCCTGGCCGCCGTAGTAGCCACGGTCGAACGCCTCACGGCCGACGGCGACGAGACCGGGCGCCGCCGGGTACTGGCTGCTGGTGCCGCTGGAGAGCCGGGCACGCAGGGCGTCGGGGTGGGAGACCTGCCACTCGATGAACTCCATGGCGGCCTGAGGGTGCCGGCTGTCCCTGGTGACCGCGAAGGTGGAGCCGCCGTGGGTGCCGACGAAGGGTCTGGCGACGTCCCACTGGGGCAGCGGCGCGATCGCCCACCGGCCCTTCTGCTCGGGGCGCGCGTTCATCTGCGCCCCGGCGTCCCAGGCACCGCTGAGCCGGGTGACGACGAGTCCGTTGCTGATCTGGGCGTCGCTCTGACGGCTGTTCGAGGCGTTCATGAAGACCAGGTCCTGGTCGATCAGCCGCTGCCAGTACGCCGCGACGCGGCGGGTCGGCTCGTCGGCGAGCGAGACGTTCCAGACGCCGTCGGAGGTGTCGAACCACTGCGCGCCCGCCTGCCAGGACCACGCGGCGAAATGCGTGTCACCGTCCGTGGGAAAGAGTGTGATGCGCCGCTCGGGGGCCTTGCGGCGCACCTTCTTCGCGACGTCCTCGAACTCCTCCCAGGTGCGCGGCACATCGAGTCCGAACCGCTCGAAGAGGTCGGTGCGGTAGTGCATGACCATCGGCTCCACGTCCAGCGGAACACTGAAGACACGCTTCTCGAAGGTGGTCAGGCCCAGTGCCTGAGGCAGCAGCTTGGCGCGCAGCCCGGCACTGACCATCCCGGTGATGTCGCGGGCCACGCCGTCGATGGCGAAGCCGGGGACCTGGGGATATTCGAGGGTCGCGATGTCCGGGGCGTTGCCCGCGCGGGCGGCGTTGCTGAGTTTCGCGTAGCCGCCCGAGTCCCCGCCGGGGATCTGCTGGAAGTCGACCTGGATGTGGTCGTGGGTGCGGTTGAACGCGTCCACCACCTCCTGGCTGCCGCGCAGCGCGGACCAGAAGGTGATGTGTGTGGCGTGCTTGCTGCTGGTACCGATCTTGCTCGTGCTGCTCGATCGTGCGTCCCCGCCACCGCTGCAGGCGCTGAGCGCACCTGTCAGGGGCAGCGCGGCGATCGTGGCGAGCACGGATCGACGGCTCTGTCGACCAGGCATGGGCGCCTCCCGCGGCTCCGGTTCGGGACACGGGAATCCTGATCGGCTGATCGGAACTGGTCAATAGAGCGCTCAGAAGAAAATCAAGGCGGTCAAACGCTCAGTCCGAGGCGGGGGTTGGCCGAGGCAGCGGCCGCTGTGTCGATCCGCGTATCTTCAGCGACGGCAGCAACTCCGTCCGGCGCACCGGGCCGGAGCCGAGCGGCCGGGCCAGCCGGTACAGGAGCAGTTCGGCCGCCGCCCGTCCGATCTCCGCTTTCGGCGGGGACACCGCGGTCAACGGGGTGCCGCCCAGCGCGGCGACCACATCGTCGTACGCCACCACCGAACAGTCCCGCGGCACCTGTACGCCCTGCTCCGCGAGCCGCTGCACCAGCATCAGCGCGTCCACGTCCCCGTGCAGCACGGCGGCGGTGGCCCCGCGTTCCCGCAGGAGCGCCGCGAGGTCCAGGGGGGTGCGGTCGTACGGGGCGTCGCCCGAGGAGACGGCGTCGTCGGGAGCGGGCCCCGGTATCGCGTCCGGCGAACTGAGGACCATCGACCAGTCCGCCACCTCTGGCCGGTCGGCGACGATCTCGGTGAAGGCCGCTCGCACGGCCCGCGCCGTGGGGCTGTCGTCGCGGGCGGCCAGCACGATCCGGCGGTGGCCGAGCGCGATCAGATGATCGACGGCCAGATGCGTCCCGTACCAGTGATCGGAACACACCGAGTCCAGGGCATGCAGCGCGCTGCCGGGCCGGGGCCGCCGCTCCATCAGCACGGTCGGTACGCCCGTCCGGGCCAGCCAGGGGTGGTCCGCCTCCTCCGAGAGGGCGCTGCGCCACCTCGGCGCGATCAGCAGCCCGCCCGCCCCGGCCGCCAACGCCGCTTCCACCAGGGGCCGTTCGGCGCCGATGGTCTGCGGTGCGATCTGTAGGGCGATCCGTACCCCGGCCTCCTCCAGGACGGTCCGGGCCCCGTGCAGCGTCTCGTACAGGTACGAATGCCGCTCCGGCACCACCACGGCGACCGTGACCCCGTCCGTGCCCCGCTCCTCGGCCCCCGCGTCCGGCGCCTGCGCGACGGGCCGCACCGGACGGGCCACGCCGTGCCCGCGCCGCAGTCTCCCGGCCCTGGCCAGCTCCTCCACGTCCCGCCGGACGGTGACCACCGAGACCTCCAGCTCGGCGGCGAGCGAACTCACCTTGACCGCTCCGCGCGACTCCACGACCGCGAGGATCCGCTGACGCCTGAGTTCGACCGGTTCCCGCATGTTGTCGGCCCCCTTGCCGTGCCGTTCCGCCGCTCCGCCGGGCCGCTCTTCGAGCCGCCGTGTGGTGTTCGTTTGAGTGTTTCGTATGAGCGCTTCGGGCGCAGCATAGCGATCATCCGCGACCGGCGGTCGTCCGGACGTGCCACGCACGGACGCACGGACGCACGGACGCATGGACGCACGGACGTGCGGACCCGCGGTCCGCCGGACAGGGCCCAGGGGCGGCCCGGGTCTTGATCGCCGGAACACTGGGGAGATCACTACTGGACGTGAATTATGGTGGGCGGCTTCCCCTCACGAACGAAGCGAGATGAACAACTGTGCGTGAAGAAGCCGTTCAGGACATGCCTCCGCCCTCTGCGGAGGGTGTAGTGAGCACATCGTCACCGGACGCGGGGGACGTCGGCTACAGCAAGGACCTGAAGTCCCGGCACATCAACATGATCGCGATCGGCGGCGCGATCGGCACCGGCCTCTTCCTCGGCGCGGGCGGCCGCCTCGCCTCCGCCGGCCCCGCCCTGGCGCTGGCCTACGCGGTCTGCGGCCTCTTCGCCTTCTTCGTCGTCCGGGCCCTCGGCGAACTGGTCCTGCACCGGCCGTCCTCGGGCTCCTTCGTCTCCTACGCCCGTGAGTTCCTGGGCGAGAAGGGCGCGTACACCGCCGGCTGGATGTACGTCGTGAACTGGACGACCACCGGCATCGCCGACATCACGGCCGTCGCGCTCTACGTCCACTACTGGAGCATGTTCACCGACATCCCGCAGTGGCTGCTGGCCCTGATCGCGCTGGCCGTGGTGCTCGGCGTGAACCTGATCTCCGTGAAGATCTTCGGCGAGATGGAGTTCTGGTTCTCGATCATCAAGGTCGCCGCGCTCGTCGCCTTCATGGCGATCGGGGTGTTCCTGCTGGTCACCCAGCACCCTGTGGACGGACAGACCCCCGGCCTCCACGTCATCTCCGACAACGGCGGCTTCTTCCCGGCCGGGCTGCTGCCCGTCGTCGTGGTCCTCCAGGGCGTCGTCTTCGCCTACGCGGCCGTCGAGTTGATCGGTGTCACCGCGGGTGAGACCGCCGAGCCGCACAAGGTCGTACCGCGCGCGGTGAACTCCATCATGTGGCGCGTCCTGGTCTTCTACGTCGGCTCCGTCGTCCTGCTCGCACTGCTCATCCCGTACGACGGCTACACAGCTTCTGAGAGCCCCTTCGTCACCGTACTGTCCAAGATCGGTGTGCCGGCGGCCGGCGACGTGATGAACCTCGTCGTGCTCACCGCGGCCATGTCCAGCCTCAACTCCGGGCTCTACTCCACCGGCCGCATCCTGCGCTCCATGGCGATGGCCGGCTCCGCGCCGAAGTGGACCGGGCTCATGAACCGGAACCAGGTGCCGTACGGCGGGATCATCCTCACCGCCGGTGTCTGTGTGCTCGGCGTCGGGCTGAACTACGTCGTGCCGGGCAAGGCGTTCGAGATCGTCCTGAACATCGCCGCGCTCGGGGTGCTCAGCACCTGGGCGATCATCATGCTCTGTCACCTGGTCTTCGTCCGGCGGGCACGCGAGGGGCGCGTGCAGCGTCCCTCGTACCAGCTGCCGGGATCGCCGTACGTCGAACTGGTCACCCTTGTCTTCCTGGCCGGTGTCGTCGTACTGATGTGGGCCGACGGGGACGTCGGCCGCCGCACGGTCATGCTCATCCCGCTCATCGCCGCCGCGCTGGTCGCGGGCTGGTACGGAGTGCGCGGCCGGGTCCGCGCCGAAGCCTCGGCGGCGGGTCTCGGTACGCGAGATCACATTGACTCCGAGTAACCCTCTTGGGAAGGGTTGGGTGCGTGAACCATCTATCCACGCCCCTTCCCGTACCCCCCAGTGACCGGAGCGTGCGGTGCGCGGGGTACTGACCGGATTCGCCGTCATCGCGGTCGTCATCGGTGTCGGCTATCTGATCGGCCGGCGCCGCTATCTCGGTGACAACGGGCGTGAGGTACTCACCAAACTCGCCTTCCATGTGGCCACCCCGGCGCTGCTGTTCACCACACTCGCGCGGGCGGATCTGTCGGTGGTCCTCTCCAGCCGACTGCTGATCACGGCGCTCAGCACGGCGGCCGCCGCCGGAATATTCGTGGCGGTCGCCGTGGTCCGCCGCTGGAGCGTGGGGACCACCACGATCGGGGCGTTGTGCTCCAGTTACGTCAACTCCGGGAACCTCGGAATCCCGATCGCCGTGTACGTCCTGGGCGACGCGTCACTGGTGGCTCCGGTCCTGCTGTTCCAGCAGATAGTGGTCACGCCCATCGCCCTGACCGTGCTCGACCTGTCGGGGCCGGGCGAGAAGCGTCCGGTGTGGCAGCGCGTCGTCACACCGCTGCGCAACCCGGTCGCGGCCAGTTCCCTGTGCGGTGTCGCGGTGGCGGCCACGGGCTGGACGGTGCCGGGACCCGTTCTGGAGCCGCTGGTCCTGATCGGGAACATGTCGGTCCCCGCCGTACTGCTGGCCTTCGGCATATCTCTGCACGGCAGCGCCCTGCCGGGCCGTGGCCCCGACCGCCACCCCGTTCTGCTCTCCGCCGCCCTGAAGTCGGTGGGCCAGCCCGCCGTGGCCTGGATGCTGGGCGTCTGGGTCTTCGCTCTTCACGGCGCGGCCCTGCTCGACGTCGTCGTCACCTCGGCCCTGCCCGCCGCCCAGAACCTCTATACGTACGCCTCGCGTTACCGGGTCGCCGAGCGCCTCGCGCGGGAGTCGGTCCTGCTGTCCACGATGTTGTGCGTACCGGGACTGGTGGCGGTGGCGGCGCTGCTCGGCTGAGGCCGCAGGGCGGGGGAGGGGGGGCGACACTCACGCCCCCGCACCGCCGGTGTGGCCGAGCCCCGGTCAGATGGGGGCGCCGGGCGGGATACGCGGCTCCTGGCCGAGGCGCCCCGCCGAGTCGTCGCCGGCCAGGAACGCGCCGATGGTCCGGGCCGCCTCGCGCTCCGGAACCTCTCCCTCGCGCAGCTCTTCGGCCAGCCGCCCGAGCCGTCCGCCGATCGCCACCCGTACGGCGCCGTGCAGGCGATCGCTCCTGAGCACGTCCAGTGTGGCGCGGAGCACCACCCAGCCCGCGGTCTCCCGCACGGCCTCCGCGGCCACGACATCGGCCGGTACGGGATCGCTCCGGCGCCATACCGTGGTCAGCAGCGCGTCCACCACGGCGCCGGGAGCCGGTACGGAGGGATCCACCGCGTGCTGCCAGCCCAGCCGGTTGAGCCGGGCCGGATCGAGCAGCTCCCGCGTCACGAGCGCCGCCGTCGCCTCCACCGCGGCGAAGGGATCGAAGACGTGCCCGGCCCGGGTGTCGAAGTACTCGGAGGTCCGCCCGTAACGGATGGCCGGTGGGGTGAGCGCGTCCAGGACATGCGTGGGCAGGGCGAGGTGTTCGGCGCGCAGCAGCTCCGACAGCCGCGCCAGCGCCCGGTGCTGGGCCGCCGCCTCGACGGGCACCGTGCCGGTGCCGTCCTCTCCGGCGAGCCCGTACGCGTACCGTGCACCGCCGATCAGCCGGGCGACGGCGGTCAGTTGGGAACGGTGGTAGAGCTGGAGCAGCACCGCGCGCCGCTCCAGTTCCCCGGTCTGCCGGCCGGGCGGGAGTACCGCGCGCGAGAAGCCCTTGAGCGCTGTGCGCCGGACGGCCAGTGCCTCGTCCAGCGCGGCGAACGCGTCCGGCACGGGCGAGACCCAGACGACGGCGTCCGCGTGCGCCGCCCCGGGATCGCGCGCGTCCTCGTCGGTGACGTAGAGGAGCCCCTGTCCGGCGGCCTCGCTCCGCAGGCGCGCCAGCGCGGCCTCCTCGTCCTCGCCCGGGAAGCGGCCGTAGGCGTGGGCGACCAGGAAGTGGTCCCAGGGGCCGAGCCCTCGGGCGTAGGCGTCCGAGGAGTCGATGCCGCCGCCCGGTGCGACGCGGACACGGGGATGCGGATAGTCCATCACCGAGGGACGCGGATGATGCGTACTGGCGAAGTTGTGCATGAAACCGAGCGCGTGACCGATCTCGTGGGCCGCCAGCTGCCGCATCCTGCTCAGCACCAGGTCCTCGACGGCGGCCAGGCGCTCCCGCTCGTCCGCCTTGCCGTAGGGGGCGTGCAGTGCCTCGGCGAGCGCGGTGATCTGTTCGACGCGCTGCGAGCCGAGCCGTACCCGTCCGCAGACGATCTCCCCGGTGCGGGGGTCGGTGAGCCCCTGGCCGTGCGACCAGCCACGGCCGTCACGGTGCACCCACCGTACGGAGTTGACGCCGAGGTCATTGTCGTCGAGGCCTTCGGGGGCCACCTCGACGCGGTACGCCCCGGGGAACCCGGCCCGCTCGAAGGCGTCCTGCCACCAGTTGCCGCCCTCGACGACGGCGGTGCGCACGGGTTCGGGGACGGCGGGGTCGACGTAGAAGACGATCGGTTCGCGTACGGGCCCGGCCGGGGCGGCGGGATCGACGGGTTCGAGCCGGAAGCGGGGCTGGAACCTCACCGCGGTGCCGGTGCTCGTCCCGTTGCCGTGGTCGTCGTGGCCGATGCCGTATCCGCCGGAGGCGGGATGGTAGCGGCGCGCGGGCAGCGGAGGGTCGGGCAGCGGGACGAGATGGAGCTGCTGGACCACGGTGAGCGCGTGCGGTGCGGGCACCACGGCCCGGAGCGCCGGGCCGGGGGAGGCGCCGCGCAGGGTGAGCAGCGCGGGCAGCCGGGTGCCGCCGGGGCCGGTCCGCGCCTCCTCCACCAGCGGGAAGCTCGCGGCCGGGTCGACCTCGTACGCGCCCTGTTCCCGCTCCCGCAGATCTTCCGCCGCACCGTGGAAGTCGGTGAGGGCCAGGCCGGACGCGTCGACGATCACGGCGCCGTCGCGCTCGCCCAGCACCGGGGCACTCCACACCACCGACACGGCGAACGACTCCGCGCCCGCGCGGACGGCCGCGGCGTCGCCGGTGGCCAGGTGGTGCTTGTTGCGCAGAACCAGCAGGACCCGCCCCGAGATCCGCCGGAACTCGGCGACCTTGACCTTTCCCGCCTTGCCCCGGTCGAGCCCGAGAACGCTGGAACCCGCTCCGTGCGACAGGGCGGCCATGAGGAGGAAGGGCTCACCGAACCGCCTGATGCCGAGCAGGAGCCGGTGGCCGGCGGGGGCCGTGTCCGTACCCGACCGGTCCGGACCCTGTCCGTCCGTACCCGGCTCTTGCGAACCCGTACGCGAACCGTCCCCAGGTGTGTCCGTACACAGTTCGAGAAAGTCCGGGGTCGCGTCGGGCATCCGTGCCGGGGACTGGTCGCTCACGCCGGACTCGCTTCTCTCTGGGATCGTAAACCGGAGAAGCAGATGGTACGTCCAGGGCAGAGGTGCCCGGACGGGCGGTGTTCTCCGCTGTTCGCGGCGTTCCTCAGCCGTCGGCGGGCTCGGCGGGAATCTCGTACGCGAGGCGGAAACGCTCGCCCGGCACGACGAGGTCCGCGGTCTCCAGGGGCCGTTCCTCCGCGTAGTAGGTGCGCTCGATGGCGGCGACGGGTGCGCCGGGCGTCAGATCGAGCGCGTCCGCCTCCTCGCGGGTCGCGGTGCGCGCCGTGACGGTCTCGGTCGAGCGGGTGATGCGGAAGCCGATGTACGACATACGGGCCACGACACTGCTGCCCGCCATGGGACCGGCGCCGGGGAGCGACACGGGGGTGCCTCCGGTGATGCCGAGCGGCTCCCAGCTGACACAGAGCATGGCGGGCCTGCCGTCCCGGGAGATCAGGTACTCGCTGCGGATCACCGGCTCGGCGGCGGGCACCGCGAGCCGCCGGGCGATTTCCTCCGGTGCCTCCCCGGTGGTGGAACGGGGAGTTCCGCGGACCGAACGGCCGTCGTCATCCGGGACATCCCGGCCGCCGCCCGTCACCGCGAGCCGGCCCTGGAGGCGTTCGTGGGTCCATGACCGGGCCATGGTCCGGGACGAGGGCCGCTCCCGTACGGACACGCCGAGCCCCACCTGGCCCTTGACCAGCCCCTCAGCGGCGAGGGCGCGGGTCGCCGCGGCGGCGACGTTCATCCCGACGCCATAGCTCCGGGCGAGTTCGGCGCGCGAAGGGAGGAGGTCGCCCGGGGTGAACTCGCCCTGCTCGATACGCCGCCGGAGGTCGTCCGCCACCGCCCGATACGCCGCGACCGCCATCACATGTCTCACCTTCTGGACAACGTCTCGGTCCGTGAGAAATTTTCCGCGAGGCCGGAGCCCGCCGGAACTCGTGGGGGAGTACCCGGAACGGATCTTCCGGATGGCTTGCCGGGCACCTGATGCAACAGGTGAGCCCGGCAATCCGCTTTCCCGCGCAGTCTGCCACCACCGCACCGGAGGTTGTTGCATCAGGGGCCCGCCGACGCAGGCCCCTGATGCCACGTCGCGGACCCCGTGAGCAGCCCTTTTGCGGGAGAAGAAGCCTTTGCGCGAGGCCGCCGCACAGGGCTAGCTTTCACTTCCGGCAGGCGGGAACCGGTGTCTTGCCTGCCGGACGCGGCGGCCACGCGGCGACGAGCGGCGACGACGCGACGACCACGGTGAACATGGCGACCGACAGGCCATGCGGGGAGGAGGACCGGCGATGGGCGAGAGCACGCGACAGCGCGCCGGGCTGAGCGAGCACACGGCGCAGGCCCGCCGCGTCCTGCTCACACCGGCCCACCCGGGGCTTCTCACCGCCGAACTGCGGATCGCGGCCGCGGTCCGCGCCGCGGAGCGGACGGGGCAGCCCCGGCTCGCCGCGCGGTACCGGGCCCTGGGCGCCGACGCGGCGAGCGCGGGCGGCGTGACCACGGAAGACGCCGTGACCACGGAGCACGCCGTGACCACGGAGCACGCCGTGACCACGGAGCACGCCGTGACCACGGAGCACGCCGTGACCACGGAGCACGCCGAGACCACGGAGCACGCCGAGACCACGGAAGACAGCGTGGTCACGGAGGACGCCGTGGCCACGTACGCGGCACCCGCACCGGCCGCCGAAGCCGTGGCACCGGCTTCCCGAGCCGTGACGCCGACACCCGCGCTGACCGCCGCCGTTCTCGACTTCACCGACCGCGTCACCCTCGCCCCCGGCCGGACCGGCCCGGACATCCTGCGCGACCTGACCGCGCAGGGCCTGGACGCACCGGCCGTCGTCGCCCTCGCGCAGATCTGCGCCTTCGTCTCGTACGAGGCCCGCGTCGTCTCCGGGCTCGACCTGCTGGCCGGCGGCCCGGCGGCCGAGACCCCGCAGGAGCCCGCTCCGCTTCCCGCCGCACCGCTGGCACCGGAGGCGGACGGCTTCACCCTGGACCAGCTGAACTGGCACCCGAGGATCCCGGCCGTCGACGCCGACGCGCTCACCGCCGAGCAGCAGTCCGTCATCGACGCGCACGCCACTCTGTCGACGGCGTCCGCGTACTACCGCACGCTCCTGCACGACCCGGCAGCGCTCGACCACAGGACGCACATCTACAACGCCGTCATGTACGGCCGGGGCGGACTGCCGAGGGCCGAGCGCGAACTGGCCACCCTGCTGGTCTCCCGGGCCAACGGCTGCGTCTACTGCGCCTCCGTGCACGCCCGGAAGTACGCGCAGCTGTCCCGTGACGAAGCGGCCGCCCTGAGCGTCCTGCGCGAGGGAGGCGAAGCGTTCGCCGAGGACGCGCGCGCCGACGCCCCGCGCGGCCGGGCCATCGCCCGCTTCGCTCAGGCCCAGACCCACACCCCGCCCAGGGGTGGCGCCGACGACATCGACGCGCTCCGCGCGGCCGGGCTGGACGACGCCGAACTCACGGATCTGGTGCACGCCGTCGCCCTCTTCGGCTGGGCCAACCGTCTGATGCTGACCCTCGGCGACGCACGCTCCGTGCGGCAGCCGGACGCCGGAATTCCGCGCGACGACGCACGGGAGTCCTGTAGCAGGACGTCGGGCCGGGCCCCACGGACAGGCGACGCGTAGCCGTCCCCGTGGTCTCCGGCCCGACGTCGCCCCGTGCCTGTGCTCCCCCCGATCCCGTCCGACCGGAGACCGTCATGCCTTCCCCGCGCCCCATCCTCACCTCCGCCGCCGTACTGACCGCCACCGCCCTGCTGGCGACGGCCTGCTCCTCCACCGCCACCTCGCCGTCCGGCTCCTCGGGCGACGCGGGCGGCAAGCAGACCGTCACCTTCATGGGGTTCTACGGCACCTTCCAGGACGCCTTCACCAAAACGGTGATCAAGCCCTTCGAGAAGGCGAACCCGGACATCACGGTCAAGTACGTGCCCATCCAGAACTCCTCCGAGGTGCTGGCCAAGCTGCGCGCGAGCAAGTCCCGCCCCGTCGCCGACGTCGCCCTGATGGACAGCTCCGTGGCGCCGACGGCCAACAAGGAGGAACTGTTCGCCCCGCTCGACGCGTCGAAGGTGCCCAACCTCGCGCATCTCGTCGACACCGCGAAGAGCAGGACGGGCCACGGCCCCGCCGTCACGTTCGACAGCCTCTCGATCCTCTACAACTCCGAGAACGTCAAGAAGGCGCCGACCAGTTGGAACGACCTCTGGAACGCGCGGTACAAGGGCAAGCTGGCGATGCCCGTCGCGGACACCCGTGGCGTCGCCCTGATCATCGCCCTGGAGAAGATCCTCCACGGCGACTACAAGAAGGACATCGACCCGGCGATCGCCAAGCTCAAGCAGCTGTCGCCGTCCGTCCAGACCTGGCAGCCCTCGCCCGATGTCTACACCGCGATCCAGTCGGGCGACGCGGATGTCGCCGTCGGCTGGAACGCCCGCGGCCAGTACTACAAGAACACGTCGGACGGAGTCGTACGGCCCGTCCTCCCCAAGGAGGGCACGGTCACCCAGGTCAACACCATCAACCTGGTCAACAACTCCCAGCACACCGCCGCCGCGCAGAAGTTCATCGACTACGCGATCGGCGCGCAGGCGCAGAAGGCGTTCGACGACGAGGCGTACTACGCGCCCGTCAACAAGGACGTCCGGCTCGCCCCCGACACCAAGAACCGCACCACGGCCTCCGACGAGCAGCAGAAGCACCAGATCCCCGTCGACTGGAACTGGCTCACCACCCGCTACATGGCCTGGGTCGACCGCATCAAGCAGGAGGTCATCGGTGGCTGACACGTCGGTACGCGACACAGCGAAGGACGGCTCGGTGAAGGACGGCCCGGTGAAGAACGGCCCGGTGAGGAACGGCCCGGCGGCGGACGGCACGGCGCCCCGGGACGGTGGCCCCGGGCACCTGGTGCTCGACGGACTCGCCAAGGTGTACCCCGGCAAGGACGGCGCCGCCGTGCGCGGCGTCGACCTCGCCGTGGAACGCGGCCGGATGCTCGCCGTCCTCGGCCCCTCGGGCTGCGGCAAGTCGACCACGCTGCGCATGATCGCCGGCCTCGTCGCGCCCTCGTCGGGGCGCGTACGGGTCGACGGCCACGACATCACGGACGCGCCGCCGCACCGCCGCGACATGGGTGTGGTCTTCCAGTCGTACGCGCTCTTCCCGCACCTGGACGTGGCCCGCAACATCGCGTTCGGGCTGGAGATGCGGAAGATCCCCAAGGCGGACGTCAAGCGCCGGGTGGACGACGCGCTGAGCCTGGTACGCCTCGGCCACCTCGCGGGCCGCCGGATCGGCCGGCTCTCCGGCGGACAGCAGCAGCGCGTCGCGCTCGCCCGCGCGCTCGTCGTGGAACCGGCCGTGCTCCTCCTCGACGAACCGCTGTCGAACCTGGACGCGCAACTGCGCTCCGCGATGCGCGACGAGATCTGCCGGATCCAGCGCGAGACGGGCGTCACCACCGTCTTCGTCACCCACGACCAGCAGGAAGCGCTGTCCATGGCCGACGGCGTCGCCGTCATGAACCAGGGCCGGATCGAGCAGGTGGGCACCCCCGAGGACATCTACGAGCGTCCGGCGCGCCCCTTCGTCGCGCGGTTCGTGGGCCGCGCCAACCTGCTCGACGGCACGGCAGGGGCCCACGACGGGGACCGGACCCTGGTCGAACTGCCCGGTCTCGGAAGGGTTTCCGCCGCCGGGGACGGCGTGGATCAGGGCCGTACGGCCACGGTGATGCTGCGTCCGCACCGCATCGCCCTCGCTCCCGCGACACCCGGCAGCGGCGGGGGAGCACGGGGCACCGTACTGTCCGCGGGGTACGCGGGCGAGACGGTGGCCTACCGGGTGCGCGTCGGCGACGAAGGCCCCGTGCTGGACGTCGAACGCCCCACCGGCACACAGGAGTCGTTCGGTCCGGGCGCCCGGGTTCAGCTCTCCTGGGACCCGGAGGCACCCCGGCTGGTGTCCGCCGGTTCCGCCTCCGATTCCAGCTCCGATTCCGCCGGGGAGAGCCCGTCATGACGGCGGAGCCCGTACCCGAGAAGGCTCCCTCCGTACCGGCGAAGACCGACCAGGTGTCACCACGTCGGCGCGGGGACGCCCGCCTGGCACTGGCACTCCTGGTGCCCGGACTGCTGGCGCTGCTGCTGACGTACGCGCTGCCGCTGGTCTGGGTCCTGCGCATGTCGCTCAACGAGTCGGGCGAGGGCGGCACCATCCTCCAGACCGTCTCGCTCGGCACCTTCGCCGACGTGCTCGCCAGCGCCCACTACTGGAACGTCATCGGCCAGACGCTCGAACTCGGCGTCCTCGTCACCTTCTTCACCCTCCTCGTCTCGTACCCGGTGGCCCTGTTCCTGTCCCGTACCACCAGCCGGTGGCGCAGCCTGCTCGTCGCGCTCGCCGTCGCTCCGCTGCTGATCTCCTCCGTCGCGCGCACCTTCGGCTGGATGGCGATCCTCGGCACCCAGGGGGTCATCAACAAGACGCTGGACAGCGCCGGACTGATCGACAGCCCGCTGCACCTGGCCAACAACCTCACCGGTGTCGTCATCGCCTCGACAGAGATCTACATGCCCTTCGCCATCCTCGCGATGATCAGCGGATTCGGGCGGCTCGATCCGGCGCTGGAGCACGCGGCCGCGTCGCTGGGCGCGCCCCGCCGTACGGTGTTCCGCCGGGTCGTCCTGCCGCTCACCCTGCCCGGTGTGCTCACCGCCGCCCTGCTGGTGTTCGTCCTCAGCCTCAGCGGCTATGTCACCCCCCGGCTCATCGGCGGCGGCCGTGTCTTCGTCCTGGCCACCGAGATCTACGACCAGGCCATCACCGCACTCGACTGGCCGGTGGCGGCGGTGCTCTCGGTGCTGCTGCTCGCCGTGTTCGGTGTGGTCATCGCCCTCTATCTGTGGGCCCAGCGGGTTCTCGAAGCCCGCTTCACCGGACCGCGGGAGGCACGATCATGAACACGCCCCGCCGGACCCGGGCCGTGTGGGCCGTCGTCCTCACCGTCCTGTACCTGTTCCTGCTCGCCCCCATCCTCATCGTGCTCGTGGAGTCCTTCGACACCTCGACCTATCTGCGCTTCCCGCCCGAGGGCTTCAGCCTCGACGCCTACCGGCAGGTCTTCGCCAACGACGCCTTCCGCGAGGGATTCCGGGTCAGCGGCATCACGGCCGCGGCGACCGCGCTGCTGGCCGTCGTGACCGGCGTACCGGCCGCGCTCGCGCTGACCAGACTGCGATTCCGGGGCCGGAGCGCCCTCGAAGCGGTCTTCCTCTCGCCCCTCCTGGTACCGCACATCGTGCTCGGGCTCGCGCTGCTGCTGATCCTGGCGCCGATCCCGCTCACCGACACCTACTGGGGCCTGATCCTGGCCCACCTGGGGGTGACCGTGCCCTATGTCGTACGGACGGTCTCCGCCTCCCTGGTGTCCGCCGACCCACGGGCCGAGGAGGCCGCCCGGACGCTCGGCGCGAGCGGGTTCACGACCTTCCGGCGGATCACACTGCCGACCATCAGACCCGGTCTCTTCTCCGGCGGCATCATCGCCTTCCTGCTGTCCTTCGACGAGACCGTGATCTCGCTGTTCGTCTCCGGGCAGAACACCGTGCCGCTGCCGGTGGCCGTGCTCCAGTACGTCGAGTACCGCAGCGATCCGTCCGTGGCCTCGCTCTCGGTCCTCCTGGTGCTCCTGTCCGTCGTCGTCGTCATCCTCGTCGAACGCGGCCTCGGCCTGCGCCGCAGCCTGCGTTCCGGCTGACCTCGCGTTGCGGCTGATTCCAGTCCCCGCCACCCCCTCCGCCCCACCCGTTCCAAGGAGAACCACCGTGTCCGTCACCCCGGCGCAGCCCCTCGACCCCACCGCCCTGCACCGCGACAACGTCGTCTTCAACGGGCTCGACTGCACCCCGCTTTCCTGGGCGGACGAGACGTACCTCGGCAAGCTCGCCGTCTCCGGAGTCACGGCGATCAACCACGCGGTCTCCATCTCGCAGGACTACGACGCGGCGGCCGCCGGAATCGTCGGCTGGCAGCGGCGCCTGGCCCAGACCGGTGGCAGGGTCTTCCAGGCCTACGGACTGGCGGACGTCGCCCGTGCCAAGGCGAGCGGCAGCGTGGCGTGGTTCGCCGGATTCGAGGACAGCAAGCCGGTGGGGGAGGACCTGTGGCGGCTGGAGACGTTGTACCAACTGGGCCTGCGCTTCATGGGGTTGACCTACCAGAACCGCAACTACGCCGGTGACGGCAGCGGCGAGAGCGCCAACGGCGGCCTGAGCCGCTTCGGCCGTTCCCTCGTCAGGGAGTGCAACCGGCTGGGCGTCGCCCTCGACCTGTCGCACACCGGCGAGCGCTCCACCCTGGAGACCATCGAGGTCTCCGAGAAGCCGGTCCTCGTGACCCACGCGGGCCTCACCCACTTCGTCGACAGCCCGCGCAACAAGAGCGATGAGGTGGTACGCGAACTGGCCGCGCGCGGCGGTGTGTTCGGCCTGGCCGCCAAGTCCGGGTTCCTCACCCCCAACGGCCTCACCCGCCGTCCGGGCGCCGAGGTCTTCGCCGACAACATCGACTACCTGGTCGAACTGGTCGGCATCGACCACGTCATCGTCGGCACGGACGTCGGCGACGAGCGCAAGTACTCCCGCGAGGGCATGGCGCGCGTGCGCCGTCTCTACCCGGAGATCCCCATCGTCGGTGAGGACCTCGACCTCGACCGCATCCACCCCGAGGGCCTCGGCACCCCCGCCGACCTGCCCCTCATCACCGAGCTGCTGGTCGGCCGCGGCTACACCGCCGAGGACATCGGCAAGGTCCTCGGCGGCAACATGCACCGGGTCCTGGCGGACATCTGGGACGCGGGAGAGTGAGCCCGCACCCGGTGACGGACGCCATGAGCACGCCCGCGGTGACCATCGCTGTCGTCGGTGCCGGGCCGCGCGGTACGGCCGTACTGGAACGGCTCACGGCGAACCTCGGCCCCGAAGGGCCCTGGGCGGGCATCCCGGCCGAACTGCACCTCGTGGATCCGCACCCGCCCGGCGCCGGCCGGGTCTGGGATCCCGGTCAGCCGGAGCACCTGCTCATGAACACCCTCGCCGGGCACGCCACCGCCTTCCCCGACGACACCGTACGGATGGCGGGCCCGGCGACCACCGGCCCCGCCTTCATGGAGTGGGCGCGCGACAACGCGCCCGGCCTCGCGCCGTGGCAGCATCCGCCCCGTGCGCTGATGGGCCGCTACCTGGCCTGGTCCCACGAGCGGATCATCCGGACCGCCGCCCCGGGCGTCCGGATCGTCCGGCATCCGACACGCGCCGTCGCGCTGGAGAAGGCCCCCGACGGCCGGCTGAGGCTGTGTCTCGCCGACGGGACCGCCCTGCCGGCCGACGCGGTGGTCCTCGCCACCGGCCACACCGACCAGCGGCCGACGCCCGACGGGCGTCAACTCACCGAGGCGGCGGGCCGGTACGGGCTCAGGCACCTTCCCCCGGGCCAGGCCCACGAAGCCGGGCTCGATTCCCTGCCCCCGGGCGAGCCCGTTCTGGTGCGGGGCCTCGCGCTCAACTTCTTCGACCAGCTGGCACTGCTCACCGCCGGACGCGGCGGCCGCTTCGAGCCGGACGGCCGGGACGGCCGCCTGCGGTACCTGCGCTCCGGCCGTGAGCCGAAGATCCTCGCCGGATCCGGCCGGGGCGTGCCCTACCTGGCGCGGCACCAGGCGCCGGGCCGTATGCCGGCCGGCCACCGGCTCCGCTTCTTCGACGAGGCGGCGGTCCAGCGGCTGACCGCCCGGGAGCCGGGCACGGTCGGATTCATGGCCGAGGTGTGGCCACTGATCGCGAAGGAGGCCGGCGCGGCCTGGTACGGGAGGCTCCTCGCCGTACGCCCCGACGCCGTACGGCTGCCCGCCGACACGTTCCTGGCGCGGTACGCGGCGGCCGAGCACGGATCGGACGAGTGGGCGGAACTGCTCGCGCAGGGCCCGGCCGACCGCTTCGATCCGCTTGCCCTCGACCGGCCCCTGGAGGGCCGGGTGTTCGCCGACCGGGCGGATCTCGGAACGTGGATACGGGCCCGGCTGCGCGCCGACCTGGCGGCGGCCCGCGCGCCGGAGCGGGACCCGCTGGGGGCCGCCGCAGCCGCGGTCGCCGCGGTGAAGGGGCAGGTACGGCGTGTCGTCGCCGCGGGGGTGCTGACCGGGCCCTCGTACCGCGAACTGTCCTGGTTCCGGTCCTTCGGGGCCCACGTCGCCAGCGGCCCGCCCGCGAGCAGGATCGCCGAGCTGATCGCCCTGCACGAGGCGGGCGTCGTCGAGTTCGTGGGCGCGCGGCCGACGGTCACCGTCGACACGGAAGCGGGCCGCTTCGTCGCCGACTCCCCGACCACGGAAGGACCTCCGGCGACGGCACGGGCGCTGCTCGACGCCTGGCTGCCGGGCGCCGATCTCGCCACGACCGCCGACCCCTTGCTGCGCGCACTGGTCACCTCGGGCCTGGCCCGCCCGCACACGGCGGGCTCGGGAGACGGCGTCACGGCGACGGGCGCCCTGGATGTGTCCCCCACCGGTCTCCGGGTGCGCGACGCCACCGGAGAACCCCATCCGCACCTGTTCGCGGTCGGCATCCCGATCGAGGGCGTGCAGTGGAACACGGCGATCGGAGCGCGGACGCGCGCCGACGCGGAGATGTTCCGGCAGGCCGACACGATCGCCCGCTCGGCCCTGAAGGCGGCCGCCGACCGGCCGTGACCGGGCGCGAGCGTCAGCAGTCCTGGTCCCGGTCCCGGTCCTTCCGGCCCTCGTGGAGCGCCCCCGAGCCCTCGGCCGGTGCCGGGGGCCAGGCCCCGGGGGTCAGTACGCCCGTCACATAGGCGTGCGCCACCAGCGCCGCCCTGTTGGGCACGTCCCAGCGCCGGCACAGCCGTGCCACGTGGTAGTTGACCCCGTCCACGGTCAGTCCGACCGCCTTGGCGGTCCGCGCCGTCGTGGAGCCGCTTGCCACCAGGGTGAGTATCCGCAGCTCCATGCCGCTCACCTCCTCCGCGGGGACGGGAGACGTTCGCGGCTCGCCGTGTTCCCCGCGTACACGCAGGAGCAGCAGCAGTACGGGGACGGCCTGCGGCCCCTCACCGAGCAGGTCGATCGTCGCCTCGCCGTAGCGCTCGACGCCTCCGGCGGCGGACCAGGACACCGCGACGGGGTACCGGGACCTGCGGCCGTGCCGGACGGCTTCGGCGATCGGGCGGAGCTGGGTGACCCCCGAGGGGCGGAGGAGATCCAGCGCGTTCCGCCCTCTGAGATGCGCGGGGAGTTCGCCCCATTCCGCGGCCAGTGCCGGGTTGGCCATCAGGATGAGCCCGTCCTTGTCGCAGAGAGCGACCGGCACCGGAAGGCGGTCGAACAGCAGGAAGGCCCGGTTGCGCCAGGCGACCGCGTCGCCGTCCCAGTGCTCCGGCAGCGGGCGCCCGCCCGGTACCGAGTGTCCGCCCGTCTCCGGGAACCCGCCTGTTTCCCAGTGTGCGCACGGTTCCGGAGACTCGCCGGTCTCCGAGTGTCCGCCCGGCTCCGGAGGCCCGCCCGGTACCGAGTATCCGCCCGTCTGTGGCGTCCGTGGATCCATGGGGTGCTCCTGTCCGCAGCGTGCTCCGCCCGCCCATCGCACACCGGGGCCTTCGCGGCAAGACCGACACATGGGCGAGCACTACATCATTATGTAGGAACAGCGTGATCCGCCCACCCCCTGCGGGGCGAGGGTTGAAGGCAGCCACCGACGCCTCCCCGGCGCCGACCGGTCGGCCCGCCACGCCTGCCCCCCCACGCCTCTGCCGGCCCCCGCCACCTCAGCTCAGCGGAAGGTGATCCCGCACATGACCGAGACCCTGCTCCCGTCGCAGCCCGGAACCGACGGCCCGAACGCCGCAACCGGAGACGGCGCCGCGCCCGTCGTCGACATCTCGGACACCGATCCGGCCGACGCGCCCATCCTCCAGCACATGGAGCTGATCCGGCGGCACGGTCCGCTCGTCGTGCAGCGCAGGTACGGCCGCGACCTCGTCCTCGTGGGCGGCCTCGATCTGGCCACGGAACTCGCCGACGAGGGGCGGTTCAGCAAGTTCGTCGGCCCCGCGCTGCAGAACGTACGGGAGTTCGTCGCCGACGGCCTGTTCACGGCGTACAACGACGAGCCCAACTGGGCCAAGGCGCACGACATCCTCATGCCCGCGTTCTCCCTCGGCTCGATGCGCACCTACCACCCGGTGATGCTGAAGGTCGCCCGTCGGGTGATCGATTCCTGGGACCGCGGCGCCGCCCGGTCCCGCCCCGTCGACGTGGCCGACGACATGACACGGATGACGCTGGACACCATCGGCCTGACCGGGTTCGGTTTCGACTTCGGCTCGTTCGAACAGGACGGGACGCATCCCTTCGTCGCCGCCATGGTGCGCTGCCTGAACTGGTCCATGACCCGGCTCGTCCGCCCGCCCGGGGCGGACGACACCGAGCGGGACCAGGCGTTCCGCGCCGACGCCGACTACCTCGCGTCGGTGGTCGACGAGGTCATCGCCGCGCGTACCGCCGCCGACGGCGCCCCGGCGCAGGACACGCGGAGCGGACCCGGCGCGGGGAACGCGCCGGGCGCCACGGACCTGCTGGGGCTCATGCTCACCGCGAAGCACCCGTCCGACGGCTCCACGCTGGACCTGGAGAACGTCCGCAACCAGGTCATCACCTTCCTGATCGCCGGCCACGAGACGACGTCCGGCGCGTTGTCCTTCGCTCTTTACCACCTGGTCAAGAACCCGGCCGTACTGCGCCTGGTCCAGCGCGAGGTGGACGAACTGTGGGGTGACACCGCCGATGCCGAGCCCACGTACGAGGACGTCGGCCGCCTGACCTACACCCGGCAGGTGCTCAACGAGGCGCTGCGGCTGTGGCCGACCGCCCCCAGTTTCCAGCGGCAGGCGCGCCAGGACACCCTCCTGGGCGGCCGCTTCCCGCTGCGCGCCGGACAGGGCGTCCTCGTCGTCACCGCCAGCCTGCACCGCGATCCGGCCTGGGGCGACAATCCGGAGCTGTTCGACCCCTCCCGCTTCGCCCCCGAGGCCGAGGCGGCCCGCTCCCCGCATGCGTACAAGCCGTTCGGGACCGGCGAACGCGCCTGCATCGGACGGCAGTTCGCCCTGCACGAGGCGACCATGCTGCTCGGCATGCTCGCCCACCGGTACCGGCTGATCGACCAGGACGACTACCGGCTGAGGGTGAAGCAGACCCTCACCATCAAGCCCGAGGGCTTCACCCTCACCCCCGTACCGCGCACCGCCGCCGACCGTGCCGCGAACCGGGCCGCCCTGCCCGTCGGCTCCACGGCGAACGTCGGCTCCACGGCGCACGCCGCCGACGACACGGCCCGTGCCGACGACGCGCGGCTGCCCGCCCGGGTCCGGCAGGACACCGGACTGCTGCTCCTGCACGGTTCCAACTACGGCACCTGCCGTGACTTCGCCGGGCAACTCGCCGACCTCGGCGCTGACCTCGGCTGCGACACAGGCGTCGCGCCCCTCGACGCGTACGCCGCCGCCCTGCCCACCGACCGGCCCGTCGTCATCGTCGCCGCCTCCTATAATGGCCGCCCCACCGACGACGCGGCGGCCTTCGTCGACTGGCTGGAGAACGCCGGACCCGGCTCCGCCGAGGGCGTCACCTACGCCGTGCTCGGCGTCGGCGACCGCAACTGGGCCGCCACCTACCAGCGCGTCCCCACCCTGATCGACGACCGGCTCGCCGCCCTCGGCGCGACACGTCTCATGGAGCGCGCCGCCGCCGACGCCTCCGGCGACCTCGCCGCCACCGTCAGCGCCTTCACCGCCTCCCTGCGCACCGCGCTCCTGGAAAGCCACGGCGACCCCGACGCCACCACCGCCGCCGCCGCCGCGACGGCCGAATCCGGGCCCGCCTACACCGTCACCGAGATCACCGGAAAGCCTCTCGACGCGATGGCCGCCCGCCACGGCATGGTCCCGATGACCGTGACGCAGACAGCCGTCCTCACCGACCCGGCCCACCCGCGGGCCAAGCGCCTGGTACGTCTCGCCCTGCCCGACGGGACGACGTACCGCACCGCGGACCACCTCACCGTGCTCCCCGCCAACGCGCCCGGCCTCGTCGCACGCGCCGCCGGCCTGCTGGGCGCCGACCCCGACACCGTACTGAACATCGTCGCCGACCGCCCCCGGCGCAACGGACTCGCCGTCGACCGGCCGCTGACCGTACGCGAACTCCTCAGCCGGTACGTCGAGTTGCAGGATCGCCCGACCGCCGCCCAGCTGACCGTGCTGGCCGAACTCAACCCGTGCCCGCCCGAGCGGGACGCGTTGCGCGCGCTCGCCGACGACCCGGACGCGTACGCCGCCGACCACCGCACCCTGCTCGACCTCATGGAGGACCACCCCGCCCTGCGCGAGACCCTCACCTGGCCCGTCCTGCTGGACCTGTTGCCGCCACTGCGGCCCCGGCACTACTCCGTCTCCTCGTCCCCGGAGACCAGCCCGCACCACGCCGACCTCATGGTCTCCCTGCTGTCCGCGCCCGCCCGTTCGGGGCGCGGCGACTTCCGGGGCACCGGCTCCGGCCATCTCAGCTCCGTACGCCCCGGGGACACGGTCCTCGCGCGCGTGCAGCCGTGCCGTGAGGCGTTCCGTATCACCCATGACACCGCAACCCCCGTCGTCATGATCGCTGCGGGCACCGGCCTCGCCCCCTTCCGGGGCGCCATCGCCGACCGCCGCGCGCTCACCGCGAGCGGTATCCAACTGCCCACGGCTCTCTGCTACTTCGGCTGCGACGCGCCGGCCGCCGACTACCTGTACGCCGAAGAACTGGGCGAGGCCGAGCGGGCCGGAGCGGTCAGCATGCGCCCCGTCTTCAGCCACGCCCCGGTCGACGGCCTGCGGTACGTCCAGCACCGTATCGCCGCCGAGTCGGGTGAAGTGTGGGAGCTGCTGGAAGCGGGCGCCCGGGTCCATGTCTGCGGCGACGGCGCCCGCATGGCACCCGGTGTCCGGGACGCCTTCCGGGAGCTCTACGTACGGAACACCCCCGACGCCGACGAGGCGGCGGCCGAGAGCTGGCTCCAGGAACTCATGGCACGGGGACGGTACGTCGAGGACGTCTACGCGGGCTGACCCCCGTCGCGGCCGGATCAGCATGTGTTTTACAGATAAACCATCGATTCCGCGTACTCGTCGTTGATTCCTCTACACAAAAAGCGTCAAAGCGCGCAAACTGGGTCGTGATGCGGCTCGATGCCGTGCACCACGGTCAGACTTGCGCGAACGAAGGAGGCGAGTCGTATGGCCGACGTCTCACATTCGAGGAGTGACCTGTCCGGTCACCCCGATGTCCCCGAGATGCGGGAGCGTTACGCCCGCATGCTCGGTGGACGTGATGTGGCACGCCTTGACGGACCGATGTTCCTGGTCGGCCTGTTCTGTGCTCTGTCGCCCTGGATCCTGCACTTCACCGGCAACCAGCCGGCTCTCGCGGCGCACAACCTCATCATGGGCGCCGCGATCGTCGTCATGGCGGTCGGTTTCACCCTCAATCCGGGGAGGATGAGCCTCCTGACCCGGGCCCTGTGCGCGATGGGAGTGTGGTTGATCATCGCTCCGTGGATCGTCGGCACCAACCCTGACGCCGGGATCATCTGGACCAACGCCGTCGCCGGCGGGATCACCTGCCTGCTCGGTCTGCTGTGCGCGGCCGTGGCGATGAGAAGCGGCCGAAAGGTGTGACCGGAGCGGTCGGTCCGCTCGGGGGCGGGCCGACCGCGGTGGCCGTTCCCTCAACAGCCCGTCACCGCCGGACGGGACCTGGGGGCCCAGCGGGCCGGTGTCGGAACAACTGCCGGTACCGGAAAGGCCGGTCGTCTCAGAACGGCCGGTCGCCCGCGATGGCGACCCGCTCGGCCACCCGGCGGTGCGGCGCGTAGTCGTTGACCGCGTAGTGCTGGGTGGCCCGGTTGTCCCAGAACGCGATGTCGCCGGCCTCCCAGCGGAACCGCACCTGGAACTCGGGCACATGGGCCTGCTGGAACAGCAGTCGCAGCAGCCGGTCGCTCTCCTCGCGCGCCAGCCCCACGATCCGGGTGGTGAAGGAGGCGTTGACGAACAGCATCCGCCGGCCCGTCTCCGGATGACGCCGGACCACCGGGTGCTCGACCGGCGGGAACTGGTCCTGGAACGGCGCCAGTTGAGAAGCCGGGGAGAACCGGGAGAAGCCCGGGATGAAGTCATGGACAGCGCGGGCGTCGTCGATACGGTCCTTCACCTCCCGGGGCAGGTTGTCGTACGCCGCCGCCATGTCGGCCCACATGGTGTCGCCGCCCACCGGCGGTACCTCGCGCAGTTGCAGCACCGCGCCCAGCGCGGGCCGCTCCCGGAACGTCACATCGGTGTGCCAGACGTTCTCGAAGGTGGGCACCGCGCTGCGGTCGAAGCGGACCACGTCCGGGGAGTCACCGGTGGCGAGCAGCGGATTGGTCTCCAGCTCACCCCAGTTGCGCGCGAACGCGCGCTGGTCCTCGGAGGACAGGTGCTGCCCGCGGAAGAAGAGCACCTTCCACTCAAGCAGGGCGCGGTTGATCTCCTCGCGCACGGCCGGGTCCTGCTGACGGGACAGGTCCAGCCCGCGGATCTCGGCGCCGATGACGCGCCCCTGCGGGACGACCTCGAAGCGCTCGTACGGGCGGGTCACCCAGTCCTCCGGGACGCGGCGCAGCTCCCGGGGGCCTTCGTACAGGCCGTCGGCGGGGATGTGGTGCTCGCGCAGTACGGAGGCGGCGGTGGACGCGGTGGATGCGGACGCGACGACGGTCGTGGGGTCGGCGGCGATGGTCAAGAGGTCTCCTCTGGGAAACGGGCCGGCGCGAGGGGCGGGCCGGCCCGGGGCGAGCGGCGGCGGACACAACGCGGGAACGTGCGGAACGCGGGGAGGGAGGACGCTTGAGGGAGCTGACGGATCGGACGGCCCGACGACGGGCCCCCGGCGCTACACGAGCGCGGCGGTGATCAACGACAGTGACAGGAAAGGGCCGGGGGAGATCCCACCCGGCCGCGGCGACGGAGGAAGCCGTAGCCGCGGGGCGCGCACACACCGGGGGAGGCGCTGTGGCGAGGCTCCCCTGCACGGTGGTTCGAGTACGGTCCCATGGGGCGCACCGTACCTCAGTTACACGTGTCCGCGCGCCCCCACCCCTCCTTCGTCTCGTCTGTTGATCTGTTGGCCCGTCCGCCGTTGAGGCCTGCGGGTCAGCCGACCCCGGGTGTGCTCCGGAGCCGCGTCGTGTCCGTCGAGGCACGCGGCCGCGACCTCGTCCGCCATCTCCAGTTCGGCCCGCTCGCCCGCCGGGCCGGCACCCACCCGAGGCCGGCCTTCCTCGCCCAGGACAAGCCGCGATCGCGGCGAGGCGGAGGCGAACTCCTCGCCATGGCTGTGGCTGCCGGGCGTCGAGCGGCAGACCGCGGTTGCGACGCCCGGCACCTGGCCACAGCGGCCAGGATCAGGCGGTCTGCAGTCCCGGGCGTCCCGCCTGCGTCACATAGGACGCGCGGGTCGAGACGGGTGCGCCGGGCCTGGTGACATACGGGAGCACCCGGAAGTCGGCCCGGCAGGTCCCTTGAGTGAGTGAGCAACGGACGTATCCGCGCTGGTAGTTGGTGAACTTGATGTGCGGGTTGGCCGCGAGCAGGCTCGCCCCGGAGGGATCGAGGTCCATGCCGTCCATCTTGGAGGAGATGGAGGTACCGACGAATTCGACGCCGATCGTGGCCGAATCCGGGTCATCGAAGTTCTTCTTGAGGTTGGACGCCAGATGGCGGTGCATGTCGCCGGTCAGCACGACGGGGTTGCTCACGTCCCGGTCGGCGATCTCCTTGAACAGCCGTTGGCGTGAGGCCACATAGCCGTCCCAGAAGTCCATGACGAAGGACTGCCCCGATCCGGTGTCGGTGTCGACCTGGGACACCGGAATCTGCTGGGGGATGAGGTTCCAGGTCGCGTCGGAGCGCCCGAGGCCCTTGTACAGCCACTTCTCCTGCTTCGGGCCGAGGATGCTGCGGCTGGGGCTCAGTCGTTCGTCGCAGCCGCTCTTCGTGCCGTCGCCACAGGGCTGGTCGTCCCGGAACAGCCGGGTGTCGAGCATATGGAACGTGGCCATCCGCCCGTAGCGCAGCCTGCGGTACATCCGGGCGTCGAAGCCCCTCGGCCTGTTGGGCAGGCGCAGCGGAAGATGTTCGTAGTACGCCTGGAAGGCCGCGGCGGCGCGTGCGCGGAAGACCGCCGGGTCCTGGTCCGTCTCGTTGTCGAGCTTGGAGCGGTCGCCCGCCCAGTTGTCCTCGACCTCGTGGTCGTCCCACACGACGGCGAACGGGTGGGCCTGGTGGGCGGCGATGAGATCGTCGTCGAAGTGGTGCAGGGCGTGCCGGTTGCGGTACTGGGTGAGGTTCATCGGTTCGGGGCGCAGCTCGGCGGCGACGGGGACGTTGCGTACGCCGCCCATCGCGTCGATCGGGTTCTCGTAGATGTAGTCGCCGAGATGCAGGACGAGGTCGATGTCCTCGGCGGCGAGGTGGCGGTAGGCGGTGTAGAAGCCCTCGAACCACGCCTGGCAGGACACGAAGCCGAAGCTGAGGGACTTGGGATTGCTGGTGGGCGAGGGCGCGGTGCGGGTACGGCCGACCGCGCTGAGCACACCGCCGGCGCGGAAGCGGTAGTAGTACTGCCGGCCGGGCTCCAGTCCCGACACCTCGACGTGGACCGAGTGGGCGAGTTCGGCGACCGCGCGGGTCACGCCCCGGCGCACGACCTTCCGGAAGCGTTCGTCGCCCGCGACCTCCCAGTCGACGTCGACGGAGCGCGGCGCCATGCCGCCGGCGCCGTCGGGGGCGAGGGGGTGAGGTGCGAGGCGGGTCCAGAGGACGAATCCGTCCGGCCAGGGATCACCGGACGCGACGCCCAGCGTGAAGGGATCCTCACGGAAGCGCTCGGCGGCCCCGGCTCTCGCGGCGGTGAGGCCGCTCGCAGCGAGTGCCAGAGCGGCCGTGCCGGACGCGCCGATCATCGCGCGTCTCCCCAGCCGCCTGGTGCCGTCGATACCACAGTTCATACGCATGAATCCTCGTCCGTCGTGGTGCGTGATCCCCCTGGTGAAAGAGGGATCGACGCGTGATTTAACGTCCATTCATGTGGTAATCACACGGTGAATATCACAAAGGAATCACGCGCCACAAGGGCTCCCGCCGCCGGGAGACAACCCATGTCGCAGCCGACTGTAGGGCGCTTGTATGAGCAGACCGCTCACGCCACGAGGCCCGTGATTGAGCACCTCGGTAACACTCTTGACACTCCTTGTGAGGCGCTCATAGTGTCCACGCCACAGATTTGGGGTTAGATTTCACATCGAGGAAAGGCCGTCTTCACGCCGGTTGCGTACCGGGCCGGTGGCGACGGGTCAGCGACGGTGCCGCGCCGTGCCCGGCGCGAAGGAAGGACGTGCCTGTGTCCGGTCCCTCGGCAGCGGATGTACCCGACTCCGACCCCGCCGAAGGGCAAACGGAATCACCCACCGGGACGCGGACCCTGCGGCCCTACGCCCCGCGCTGCGACCACCGCGTCACCCCGCTGGGCATCGACGAACCCGCGCCGCTGCTCTCCTGGCGCCTGGCGTCCGACCACCGTGGTGACGACCCCACCGCGTACCGGATCCGCGTAGCCGAACGGCCCGAGGACCTCGGCGAGGGCGGCCAACCCCTCTGGGACACCGGCCGGGTGGACGATCCCCACGCGATCGGCGCCCTCTACGACGGTCCCGCGCTGCGGCCCCGTACCCGCTACCACTGGCGGGTCGGCGTGTGGTCGGGCGCGGCGGCGGCCCCCGGCGAGGTCACGTCCTGGTTCGAGACCGCGTTCCCCGCACCGGACACCACAGACGGAGGGAACGGCACAGGAGCCGCCGCCGACGCGTGGCAGGCGTCGTGGATCACGCACGATCCCCGTCCGATCGCCGTCCTGGACGCGCCGACCGAGGGCGAGCGCGCCCTGGACGACCATGGACTCGCCCCCTGCCCCGTCCTGCGCCGCACCTTCACCGCCCCCGCCCCCGCACGGGCCCGCCTCTACGTGAGCGCGCGCGGCCTGTACGAGATCCACCTCAACGGCACCCGGGTCGGCGACGCCGAACTCGCGCCCGGCTGGACCGACTACACCCGCCGCGTCCAGTACCAGACGTACGACGTGACCGACCTGATCCGCAGCGGTGAGAACGTCCTCGCGGCGACCGTCGCCGACGGCTGGTGGAGTGGCTTCGTCGGCTTCGAACCGCGCCGGGCGGGAGCCCACTACGGGCAATTCCCACAGCTCCTGGCCGAACTCCACCTCACCCGTACCGACGGCACCACCACCACGATCGTCACCGACGACACCTGGCGTACGAGCACCGGAACCGTCCGCCACGCGGATCTGCTCATGGGCGAATGCCACGACCTGCGGCGCGAGGCGGAGGGCTGGCGGCTGCCCGGCTTCGACGACACCGGCTGGTCGCCCGCCCTGGTCACGGACGCCGACCACCACCTGCTCGTCGCGTCCGTGGACGAGCCGGTACGGGCGACGACCGAACTGCGCCCCCGCTCGATCACCCGGGTCGGCGACGGCGTCCATGTCGTCGACTTCGGCCAGAACCTGGCCGGCCGCGTACGCCTCAGTATCCCCGCACTGGCCTCCGGCGCGCGCGTGATCGTCCGCCACGCCGAGACCCTGGACGGGGCACAGGGCCTCTACACGGCCAATCTGCGCACCGCGGCCGCCACCGACGTACTGATCGGCGACGGACGCGAACAGGCCGTGTTCGAGCCGCGCTTCACCTACCACGGGTTCCGCTACGCGGAGGTCAGCGGAGTCCCGTGGCTGTCCCGCTCGGGCATCGTCGCGGTGGCCCTGCACAGCGACACCCCGTGGAGCGGCGCGTTCGACTGCTCGGACCCCGACATCCGACGGCTCTACGACTGTGTCGAGTGGGGCCAGCGCTCCAACTTCGTCAGTGTGCCCACGGACTGCCCGCAGCGCGACGAGCGGCTCGGCTGGCTCGCCGACGCACAGGTATTCCTCCCGACGGCCGCGCTCAACGCCGACGTCGCCGCGTTCTTCACCAAGTGGCTGCGCGACGTGGACGACGCCCGCACTCCGGAGGGAGGCTTCACCAACGTCGCGCCGCGCCTCGTCGGCGTCGCCGACGAAGGGGCCCCCGGCTGGGGCGACGCGGGCGTGATCGTCCCGTGGCATCTGTACCGCACGTACGACGACCCGCGCTTCCTCTCCCGCGCGCTGCCCGGCATGCGCGCCTGGGTCGACCTGATCCGCCGCCACAACCCCGGCCTGATCTGGCGCCGGCACGTGGGACCGCACTTCTCCGACTGGCTCGCCCCCGGCGTCCCCACCCCGCGCGACGTCGTCGCCACCGCGTACTTCGCGCACAGCGCCCGCCTCACCGCCCGCGCCGCCGATGTCCTGGGGCAGCGAGAAGTCGCCCGGGAACACCACGAGTTGGCCGATCGCATCCGAGCCGTGTTCAACGAACGGTTCGTGACAACCGGCGGGAGCGAAGGACAGGCGGCGGACGGAGACGAGAGCGCTCCCGCCGCAGAGCCCACCCTGCGCATCGAGGGCGACACCCAGACCGGCTACCTCCTCGCGCTCGCCTTCGGCCTGCTGCCCGAGGACCGCACCGACGCCGCCGCCCGGCGTCTCGCCGAACTGATCGAGGCCGCCGGTCCCGCCCTCCAGACCGGCTTCCTCGGTGTCGCCCTCGCCGCGCCCGTCCTCGACGCGCACGGGCGCGCCGACCTCGCGCACGCGCTGCTGCACCGTACCGAAGTGCCCTCGTGGCTGTTTCCGCTGCGGCACGGAGCCACCACCATCTGGGAGCGCTGGGACGGCTGGACCCCCGAATCCGGGTTCCGCGCCCCGTCGATGAACTCCTTCAACCACTACGCGCTCGGCTCGATCGGGGAGTGGCTCTACCGGGGCGTCGCCGGCCTCGACCAGCGCGCGGACTCCACCGGATACCGGCACCTGGAGGTCCGTCCGCGTCCCGGCGGCCTCAGCCACGCCGACGCCCGGTACGAATCGGCGCGCGGCACGGTCACGGTGCGCTGGGAGCGACACGGTGACACCCTCGCCCTGCGCCTGCGGGTACCTCCCG
Organism: Streptomyces sp. NPDC088116; assembly: GCF_044741745.1. Lineage (NCBI taxonomy): Bacteria > Bacillati > Actinomycetota > Actinomycetes > Kitasatosporales > Streptomycetaceae > Streptomyces > Streptomyces sp. NPDC088116. Next base: position 658,315 of record NZ_JBIUTF010000003.1, read on the forward strand.
GGGCCACCGCCGATGTCCGCGTGCCCACCACGGACCCGGGATCGATCCGTGAGTCGGGCCTGGCGCCGGCCGACGCCGAACACCTCGTCCTGCTCGCGACCGGCCCCGACCACGCCGTCTACCGGGTGGCCTCAGGGGTCTACCGCTTCACCGCGGACTTCCCCCCGGCGAGCGCGCAGGCAGACCCACCGTCGGCGGAGCGGTCCGTTCCGTCACTCGCCCCGAGCCGACGCACACTCAGCACGGCGGCACCATCGTTCGCCGGCCCCCATGAGGAGGACACACCATGACCACGGGATCCCCCAGCCTGCCCGGCCGGGCCACGGTCAGCCGTCGAGGGCTCCTCCGTATCGGCGGCGGGGTCACGGCCGCCGCCGCGCTTCCCCCCGTCCTCGCGGCCTGCTCCGGTTCGAGCGGCTCCGACAAGGTCCGTATCGTCGGCGTCGCCGACCAGCAGAAGCCGATAGAGGAACTTCTGCCCCTGTACCGCAAGAGCCACCGCGACTCCACGTTCACCACCTCCTTCGCCCCCACCGACCAGGTGCAGACCGTCGTACGGACCCAACTCGCCGGCGGCAACGCCCCCGATGTGCACGTGCTGTACCCGGGAAGCGGCAGCGCGATGTCCATGGTCGAACTGGCCAAGGCCGGACTCCTCGCGGACCTCGGCGACCAGGAGTGGACCAAGGGCATCCCGGCGAACTTCGACGCCGCGTACCGCAGGGACGGCAAGACCTACCTCTACTCGGCGGGCAGCAGCGTCATCGGCGCCATCTACAACAAGAAGGCCTTCGCCAAGGCCGGCGTCCAGCCACCCAGGACATGGAGCGAACTGCTCGACGTCTGCGCCGAGTTGAAGGCCAAGGGCGTGGTGCCGATCGCCCTCGGCGCGCAGACCCCCTGGGTCACCCAGCTGATCACGTACGCGCTGGTGCCCAACGCCGTCTACGCGGCGAACCCGAAGTTCGACGACGAGATGGCCGCCGGGCGTGCCACCTTCGCCGACTCGGGCTGGGCCGACGCCCTGGGCAAATACCAGGAGTTGCAGCGCAAGGGCTTCTTCAACGACAACCCCAACGGCACCACGTACGAACAGCAGACCTCCATGGTTGCGAGCGGCAAGGCGGCCATGGCGGTTCAGGTCTCCGCCGTACTCGCCAACTTCCGCGTCGCCACCGCGACCCCCGACAACCTGGGCATGTTCCCCTTCCCTGGCGGTGACGACCCCCGGAAACAGTGGATTCCGGCGGGCATCGTCGTAGGTCTCGGCGTCGCCGCGAAGGCCAAGAACGTGGCGAAGGCCAAGGAGTTCATCGCCTTCCTCGGCAAGCAGGAGAACATCGACCGCTGGGCCACCGCCGTCTCGGCGATCCCGTTCAAACGCGGTCCGTCGACCAAGATCGACCCCGTTCTGACCCAGTTCCTGCCCATCATCGACGGCAATCGCGCCGTCCCCTTCATGGACCAGCGCTGGCCCAACGCCGAGGTGCAACCCGCCCACTTCGCGGCCGTACAGGACCTGCTCGCGGGCAAGACGGACGTCAGGGGAGCGCTGGGGCAGATGGACCAGGCCTACGGGAAGAAGTCGTGAACTCCCTTCCCAAAACGACCACTTCGGGCACTCCCGGCCCTCCCGGGCCCGGTACACGCAAGTCCGGGACGCCCGCCGGAGGAGGGAAGGCAGGGCGGTCCCTGCGGACCCGGCTGCGACTGCGCGACGATCCCACCGTGCCGCCCTGGATCTTCGTCGTCCCGGCGCTCGTCGTGTACGCCGTCGTCGTCCTCTACCCGAGCCTCGCCGGAGTGGTCTACGCCTTCACCGACTGGTCCGGCGTCGGCGGCTTCTCCTTCGTCGGCCTGGGCAACTTCCGCACCCTGCTGGACGACGACCGCGCCCTGGAATCCGTCAGCAACACACTCCTGCTCACCATCGCCGTGGTCGTCGTCCAGAACGGCATCGGCCTGCTGCTCGCGCTGGGAGTCCACGCGAACATCAGGTCGCGTTCGCTGCTGCGGGTGATCTTCTTCGCTCCCGCCGTCGTCAGCCCCGTCATGGTCGCGTTCCTCTGGAAGTACGTCTACAACCCCGACAACGGCGCCGGTCTCAACGCCGTCCTCGGCGCCGTCGGCCTGGGGGGACTGCGCCAGGACTGGCTCGGCAACCCCTCGCTCGCCCTGTGGTCCATCGCCGCGATGGTCGTGTGGCAGTACGCCGGATACTCGATGGTCATCTTCCTCGCCGGACTCCAGGGCGTGCCCGCCGAGCTGCACGAGGCGGCCAGAATCGACGGCGCGGGAAACCTCCAGCGCTTCCGTTATGTCACCTGGCCGCTGCTGGCCCCGGCCCTGACCATCAACCTGATGCTGTCGACCATCGGCGGCCTCAAGCTCTTCGACCAGGTCTACGCCGCCACCAACGGCGGACCCGGCACCTCCAGCGAGACCCTGTCGACCGTGCTCTACAAGGAGGCCTTCGTCTACGGCAAGTTCGGCTACAGCACCGCCGTCGCGCTCGTCCTCGCGCTGTTCGTGGCCGCCGTCTCCCTGGTCCAACTCCGTTACCTGCGCGCCCGGGAGGTCACCGCGTGAGCACCACCGCCACGACCACCGCCCCCGCGCCACCCGCCCGGCGCGGGCGGAAGCCGAACTACGGACGCTACGGCCTCGAACTGGTCATGATCGCCGCCGCGGTCGTGTTCCTGTTCCCGGTGTACGCGCTGATCACGCTCGCGATGAAGGACCCGCGGCAGATCTCCGAATCGCCCCTGGCGCCACCGGTCCCGCCCACCCTGGCCAACTTCGGTGACGCCTGGACCTCCGCGTCCCTCGGGCCCGCCCTGCTCAACAGCACGATCATCACGGTCACCAGCCTGCTGACGCTGATCGTCCTCGGTTCCACCGGCGCGTACTACCTCGCCCGGTGCGCCCGCGGACTCGGCTACGGGCTGTACGTCCTGTTCCTGCTGGGGATCGTGCTGCCGTTCCAGCTCGGGATGATCCCGCTGTACAAACTGGTCGACGACCTCGGCTGGCTCGGCACGTACCAGGGCATGGTCTTCTTCTACACGGGCATCCAACTCCCCTTCACCGTCTTCCTGTACACCGGATTCATCCGCGCACTGCCCCAGGACTACGCGCAGGCCGCCCTCATCGACGGCTGCAACCACCGGCAGGCGTTCACCCGGATCGTCTTCCCCCTGCTACGGCCCATCACCGGCACGGTCATCATCCTGAACGCGGTCTTCATCTGGAACGATTTCTTCACGCCACTGCTCTACCTGGGCGGATCGGGCAAGGAAACCGTCCCGGTGGGCGTGTTCTCGTTCGTCGGCCAGTACGTCTCCGACTACGGTCTCGTCTTCGCGGGCCTGGTCCTCGCGGCCCTGCCCATCCTGGTGGTGTTCCTGCTTCTCCAGCGTTATGTGATCAAGGGTTTCGCTGGTGGGCTGAAGGGCTGAAGGCAACTCGATGACGTACGTACGACTCCCCGCGGGGGTCGAGGCCGTCCTGGCCGAGCCACCGCGCGCCTTCTCACCCACCGCCATCTGGTGGTGGAGCGGGGAACGGCTCGACCGCGCCCGGCTGCGGGACCAGCTCGAACGATTCGCGGACGGCGGGGTGTTCAATCTCGTCCTGCTCAACCTGGCGCCGTCGGGACCGCTGTACGGATCCGACGCCGACGATCCGCCGTTCCTCTCCGAGGAATGGTGGGAGCTGCTCGACGGAGTGTGCGAGGACGCGCACGAACTCGGCGTCAGTCTCTGGTTCTACGATCAGCTCGGGTTCTCGGGCGCGGACATCCAGGCGTGCCTGGTGGACGAACAACCCGCCTACGCCGGGCGCCGGCTCGAACGGGTGCGCGTGGTGGTCGACAGCGATGGCGGTGACGGTGAAGACGGTTCGCGATGGCCCGCGCACGGGCGGCCCGTCGCCGCCCACGCCGTCCCCGTCGACTCGGACGACCGGCCCACCGGCCCCGCCGTTCCGCTCGACGTGGCGGACGATTCCGTACACCCGGCGGGAGTTGTACGGGCGCCGGGTCCGGGGCGCTGGCGGCTGACGCTCCATCACCATGTGACCCGCGGCTTCGACTATCTCGGCGCCGACGCGTGCGCGGCGCTGCTCGACCGGGTGCACGGCGCGTTCGAGCGACGTCTGGGCGGCCGGCTCGGGAAGGTCGTGGTCGGTTCCTTCCAGGACGAACTGCCGTCTCTGCCCAGCTGGTCGACGGCGTTCGCCGACGCCTTCCTGCGCTCGCGCGGCTACGACCTCACCGAATGCCTCGACGCCCTGTACGACGACAGCGCGCACCCGGACACCCGGCGGATCCGGCGCGACTACCACCTGACCCGCGCGGAACTCGCCGAGGAGGCCTTCTTCCGGCCGCTGGCCGCGTGGCACGACCGGCACGGGCTGCTCGTCGGCTGCGACCAGCAGGACCCCGCGCGCGCCGGACACCCCGTCGCCGGGGTCGAGTTGTACGCGGACTACGCCCGTACCCACCGCTGGTTCTCCGCGCCCGGCTCCGACCACCACGGCGACGCCCGTATCCACTCCTCGCTCGCCCACCTCTACGGCCGGCCCCGCACCTGGATCGAGGCCTTCCACTCCACCGGCTGGGGCGGCACGCTGGAGGAGACCTTCGACTGGCTCCTGCCGTGGCTGCGCGCGGGCGCCACCCTCTACAACCCGCACGCCGTCTACTACACGACCAAGGGCGGCTGGTGGGAATGGGCACCGCCCGGCACCGACTGGCGCCAGCCGTACTGGCGGCACCACCGCGTCTTCGCCGACGCCGTGGCCCGGCTGTGCGCGATCCTCAGTCTCGGCAGCCATCTGTGCGACATCGCGATCCTGCTGCCCACCACCACCGCCCAGGCCGGCACCGCCCTCGACGGTGTCTCGGCCGAGGCGGAGCGGGCCCAGGCGACCTATCTCGAACTGGTCGGGGACATGACCTGGTTCCGCACCCGGGCGGGTGCGGTCGACCGTCTCGGCCACGACGCCGACGTGATCGACGACGCGTCCCTCGTACGCGCCGAGCTGGGAGCCGACGACGGTGAGGTACGCCTGCGTGTCGCCGAGGAGGCGTACGGGACGGTGCTGCTGCCCGCGTGCACGGTCCTCGAAGAGGACACCGCGCGCCGGCTGGTCGAGTTCGCCTCGGCCGGGGGGCACCTGATCGCGATCGGCGCCCTCCCGGACCATGTCATCGGCCCCGGCGCGGGCGCCGCCCGGGACGCGTTGCGCGCCTGCTTCACCGACGGGCGGGCCGTCTTCGTTCCCACGGCCGACGACCTCACGGATCTGACGGACGGCCTGGACGCGGTGCTGGACACGCCCCACCCGGTCGTCCGCGCCCCGGTCCCCGCACTGGCGCGCCGGGTGGACGAGGCGACGGTGGTGTTCCTGACCGCGGCCACACCGCGCGCGACGCGGGCGGCCGTGACCGCGCCCGAGGAGCGAGGCGCCGCTCAGGGCTGGATCGATGCCCGGTACGACTTCGACCCCGGCCGTTACGCGCGCACGGCCCGCGTGCGGGTACGGGACGTGGCGGGCCCGGCGCTCCTGCTCGACCCGTTCGGCGGCGCCCTCCGTACCCTGCCGTCCTGGCGGGCCGAGGACGACGTACGGGCCGTGGAGGTCGACGTACCGTTCGACGCGGGACCGGCGGCGGTGCTGGTCTTTCCCGGGCGGGCGCCGTCCACGGAGAGCGAGACTCCCGCGGCGTATGGAGGTGGGGCGACCGGGACGGACCCGGTCGGTGTCACGGTCGAGATCCCTCCGGACTCGGACTGGGACATGACACTGATCCCGACCCTGGACGACACCTGGGGCGACTTCGGGCGCCCCGCGACCGGTCCGCCCACCGGCCCCGCCGTCACCGAACTCCGTACCTTCCGGCACCGGGTGGAAGGTCCGGGCGAGGACGGCGTACGGGACGGCTGGGCCGTTCCTGGCCGCGCCGACGACTGGACCGGTCCGCCGGTCCACGCGACCTTCGGGCCGCGCGCGCTCGTCCTCGACGCCGACGGCGAGCCCCGGTCGGCCCCCGAGTGGTCCGACAGCCGGGGCATCCACAAGGACCCCGTCCACCGTGACGTGCTGGGCCCCAAGGGCCATGTGCCGGAGGAGTTCGTCCGCATCGGTCCGACGACCGGCGGGACCGTCGCCCGGGTACGGACCGACCTGCTGCTCGAGGCGGCCTTCGACGGACACCTCGCCGTCGGGGCGCCCGCGGCGAAAACGGCGCGCCTCGACGGCGCGCCGGTCGAGTGGGACGACGCCGGCCACCTCGCCATGGGACCGGTCCGGCTGGACGTGGGCCGGCATCTCCTCGAACTGGACCTGACGCCCGATCAGGACACCGATCTGCGCGCGCATGTGGCACTCGTCCACGACCCGGAGCGCTACCGGCGCCCGGAGTGGATCCTCCCGGCCGGTCCTCGCCGGGACGGTGCCCGCGTCGTCGTCGGTACGACCCTGCCGCTGTCGGCGATCCCGGCGCGGGCAGTGGTCCAGGTCGCCGCACCCGGGCTCTGCGTCCTGCGGGTGAACGGCCACGTCGTCGGCAGGCAGGGCGGGTTCGAACCGTATGCCGAACATGTGGTGTCGCGTGTACGACGGCACGACATCGTGGCGGCCCTGCGCGTGGGGGACAACGACATCACCGTGGAGACGGCGGACGCGGCCGATTCCGCCGTCCAGGTGGACGCCGTCTTCTCCGGTACGGACGGTGAGCGCGAAGGTCGTACCGTGACCACGCACAGCGACGGCACCTGGTGGGCCGAGCGCGCCGGCGAGCGGGTGCCGGTCGTGGTGCGCCGCGAGCAGGTGGGGGACCCGGCCGCGCTGTACCTGCGCCGCAGGCCGCATCCGCTGCCCGGCGCCGCCTGGCTGGACCCGGACGCCGACGACGGCACGGTGGTACCGGTCGGGTTCGCGGTCCCGGGGGAGCGGACACCGGTGGAGTGGCTGTGGTGCGAACTCCCGCCGGGAGCAAGCCGGTTGATGGCGGATGTGCATGGAGAGGCCACGGTGTTCGTCGACGGCCGTGAGCGTCGGACGACAACGGCTCCCGGCGGCGGAGGCACCCACGGATTGACGGTCGACCTGTCGGCGGACGGCCCCGCGGGGCCGCGCACCGCCGCCCTGCGGGTGGAGACCCGGCCCGGCTACGAGGGCGGAGCCGCGCTGGCCGGCCCCGTACGGTGCGCCGTCGGCCGGGGTCTGATCCGCACCGGGGACTGGGAGTCGCACGGACTCGCCGAGTACAGCGGCGGTGTCCGCTACCGGCGCCTGGTGACCCTGCCCGCCGAAGCCGCCACCGGGCGGGTGTCACTCGACCTCGGACGGGTGCGCGGCACGGCGGAAGTGTCGGTCGGCGGCGTCGCCGCCGGGGTGCGGGTGTGTTCGCCGTACGTGTTCGATGTGACGGGCCTGGCCGGGCCCGGGGCCAACACGGTCGAGATCACCGTGTTCGGAACACTCGCACCGCACTTGGACGCGGTGAGCCCGACCCACTTCATCTTTCCGGGGCAGCGTGTCACCGGACTGATGGGACCCGTGCGGCTGCACCTTCTCCCGGATGGGGCACGGAAGTAGCGCTGCCGGCGGTGCCGTTCGCCCCGAGCGCGAACGGCACCGCTCTCGCGGCCTCACGCCCGGCCGGGCCCCCGCCACCGTGTCCGCGCGCTCTCGACCCGGAACAGGTAGTCGGCGTAGGCCTGTTCGTAGAATTCGACACCCGCCGGATCCGGGTCCACCACGGCGTCGGGCGCGGTCCACGCGGCGACGTCCAGCTCGTGTCCCAGCTCCGGGCCCCGGGCCGCGACCGCGGCCAGCACGGCTCCGCGCGCGCCCGGTTCCGGTCCTCGGGCCACGCGCAGGGGGCGCCCGAGAACATCGGCGAACAGCCGCAGCCACGGCAGGCTGCGCGCGCCACCGCCGCACACGGCCAGCTCCCCGGTGAGGCCCGCGGCCTCCAGGCAGTGCCGGGCGGCGAAGGCGATCGCCTCGCACATGCCCCGTACGAGATCGGCGCGCGAGGCCCGCAGGTCGAGGCCGGTGAACTCCGCGCGCGCGGTGTGGTCGACGAACGGCGCGCGTTCGCCCGAGGGGGACAGATAGGGCAGCGCGCGAACGCCCCGGGCGCCGCGCGGGGTCTCCTCCAGGATGCCGGACACCTGGTCGTGGGAGCTGCCGGTGAGGCCGAGCACCCATTCGAGCGCGACCGTGCCGGTCATCGCCGGCAGCGCCCGCAGACAGCGGTCGGGCCGGGCCAGGGCGAGATGGAAGCCGACCGGGTCCTCCTCGAACGCGACCCGCTCGACCACGACTTCGCACGCCAGGGTCGTACCGACGATGAGGAGCCCGTCACCGGGTTCGGTCACGCCCGCGCCGATCGCGCAGGCGGGAAGGTCGTACGGCCCGGAGACGACCGGCGTCCCGGCCGCGAGGCCCGAGGTGTGTCCGTGGGCCTCCCCGTACGGCAGGGTCTTGGCGATGGGGGGAAGCAGACCCGCGCGGTGTCCGACGCCGAGTGCCGCGAGTGCCTGCGGGGAGTAGGTGCGGGTGCGCGGGTCGAGGAAGGGGACCGAGGCGTCGGAGAGATCGGTGCCGCGCTCGCCCGTCAGACGCAGATGCAGAACGTCCTTGCAGGCCGCGGCAGTTGTGGCCGCGTCCAGAGACTCCGGCTCGTTGCGGTCCAGCCAGGCCAGGAGCGGGCCGGGCGAGCCGGGGAACAGGACATTGCCCGTGTGCCGGTACATCTTCTCCGCGGTGCCGTCGCCCATCCACTGGGCGACCAGGCCGCCTGCCCGGCCGTCCATCCAGGACAGCGCGGGGCGGACGGCCTTCCCCTCGGCGTCGACCAGCCACAGGCCGTCGCCCTGACCGGTCAGGGCGACCAGGGCCGGGGTGCCGCCGTCCGTCACCGCCGCCAGGACGTCGGTGGCGGCCCGCACCACCTCTTCGATGTCCTGTTCGACGTGATCGCCCTGACCGCCGAGCGAGATCGGCTTCGACTCCACACGCAGTGCGGTGCCGTCCTCGGCGAAGGCCGCCGCCTTGGCGATCGAGGTTCCCATGTCCAGTCCGACGAACACCGTGACTCCTTTGTCGATAGGTGAACTCGATGGGTGTGAACGTTCCGTCGCGAACCGTCGGACGGGTCGTCAGACGACGCGGTGGGCGAGTGGTTCGCCGCGCAGGAACCTGCCGACCTCGGCGGCCGCGATACGCGCCGCGTTGTGCGCGACCGAGGTGTTCGCGCCCGCCAGATGGGGCGTCATGACCAGCCGGGGAGCGTTGCGCAGACGCGAGCCCGGCGGCGGGGGCTCCACGGCGAACACATCGAGCCCGGCCGCGGCGAGCCGGCCCGATTCCAGGGCGTCGCAGAGCGCGTCCTCGTCCAGCAGCGCGCCACGTGCGCAGTTGACCACGACCGCTCCGTCGGGCAGCAGCGCGAGTTCGCGCGCGCCGAGCAGACCCCGCGTCTCGGCAGTGAGCCGCGCGTGCAGCGAGACCACGTCGGAGCGCCGCAGCAGGTCGTCGAGATCGGCGACGGGCGTGCCCACCTCGCGCAATGTCTCCGGGGCCGCGTAGGGGTCGTACAGGCAGACCTGGGCGCCGAGGGCGGTGAGAGCGCGGGCCACCCGGCTGCCGACCGCTCCGCAGCCGATCAGCCCGACGGTCGCGCCGTCCAGGCCGGGGCCGCAGTTGTCGTACGTGTAGAACTCGCCCGCCCAGCGGCCCGCGGCGAGCGCGGCCGAGGTCTCCGGGATCCGGCGCATCGTGGACAGGAGCAGCCCGACCGTGTACTCGGCGGTGGCCGCCGCGTTACGGCCGGGGGTGTTGCACACCTGGACGCCGCGCTCCTTCGCCGCCTCCAGATTGACGTTGACGGGGCCGCCCCGGCCGACGACCACCAGACGCAACTCGGGCGATCCGTCCAGGACCTTCCGAGTCACCGGTGCCATCTGGGTGACGCACACACGCGCCCCGTCCAGCGCGGCGAGGACGGTCTCCTCGTCCCCGGACGCCTCGTCGACCTCGGAGACCTGCCCGAAAGGCGTCAGCGGCCAGGGAAGACGCAACTCGTCGATCGTATGGCCGGTGCCGATCTCGGCGGTCAGTTCCCGGGTGAACAGTTCGGGGGCGACGAAGTGGTCGCCCGCGGCGAGGATTCTCGTCAACGCGGTCTCCTTGCTCGGGCCGGGACCCGGGCGGGCCGGGCCGGTCGGGTTCGGGTCGGTCGGAGGCGGGTGGATCAGGTCGGGGCCACTTCGTAGCGGACACCGCTCTCGTCGAGGCCGCGCAGGACCTCCGGCGGGGTGCGGTCGTCGACCAATATCAGGTCGAACGTGGTGAGCGGGGTCAGCCTGTGCAGCGCGGTGCGCCCGAGTTTGGAATGGTCGATCATGAGCACATTGCGGCCGGCGGCCTTGAGCATCGCGCGCTTGACGGCGACGATGCGCTGTTCCTGATGGAAGGCGAAGTCGCCGTACACGGACGACGTGGACACGAAACACAGGTCGACCCGGAGCGCCTCGACGGCCTCCACACACGGCACTCCGAGGAAGGAGTCGTGCAGCCGGTCGTAGTCGCCGCCCAGGGCCATCAGGTGCAACCCGCGTTCGTCCGCGAGGAGGTTGAGCGCCTCGCGGAAGTTGGTGGCGACGGTCAGCGGCTCGATCCGGGGGAGCAGCCTGGCCAGTTCCAGCACGGTGGTCGAGTCGTCGATCATCACGGACATGCCCGGCTCGATGAGGGTCGCGGCCTTGGCGGCGAGGGCCTCCTTCTCCTTCCGCATGGTCTTCTTGCGGTAGGCGACGTTGCTCTCGAACACCCCCGAGGGCTGCGCCGTGACGCCTCCCCTGAACTTGCGCAGGACGCCCTCGCGTTCGAGTTCGTCGATGTCGCGGTAGATCGTCATCGGACTCACACCGAAACGCTCCGCCAGATCCGACGCCGACGCCGACCCCGTGGTGAGCACATGGTCGGAGATCTCCCGGCGACGCTGTACGGGGCCTCGGTGGCTTCTGTCCTGTGACATTCCTCGGTCCTGTTCCGCTTCCGCTTCGTCGTCCGCGGACAGGTGAGGACGTGTGCGCTCCTCCGCCCGAGACACCTCATCAGTAACATGAAGCCCTGAGGATATAACATAGATATTGAGGTACCGTTCGGCAGTGTTCACCACGGGCACGACCGGGTCAACCCGTGGATCGATGGCTCCGACAGCGTTCCCCACCAGGCAATACGTGGAATTTCGAACGCCGTGGCACCTGCTCGGCGCATCCGGTCGAAGGCGTAGCGAGTGTGTGAAAAGCGCGGTGAGATCACCCTTTGCGGTATCTCCTGGCGACAGTTCACCGAACGACCACCAGAAAGCGGGAGCCTGTGACGGACAGTCGCCACCGGGACGTGTGGATGGGAGTCGACCTGGGGACGCAGAGCGTCCGGGTGCTGGCCGTCACCGACGACGGGCGGGTGCTCGGCCGCGGTTCCGTCCCCCTCGCCGGTCACCGTGAGGGGGAGCGTCATGAGCAACTCCCCTCGGACTGGTGGGAAGGCGTCGTCGGCGCGATGCGCCAGGCTCTCCGGGCGCTGTCCGCCGCGAGGGTGCGGGGCGTCGCGGTGTGCGCCACGTCGGGCACCGTCCTGCTGACCGATTCCCGCGGGACTCCCGTGACACCCGCGCTGATGTACGACGACAGCCGCGCGAGAGCCGAGGCGCGGTACGCGCAGGAGACCGGCGCCGAGGTGTGGCGCTCCCTCGGACACCGCATCCAGCCGACCTGGGCCCTCGCCAAACTCCTCTGGCTCAACGGAACTCACGCGGACGCTCCGGGCGCTCTCAAGGGCGCCCGGGTGTGCCACCAGGCGGACTTCATCACCACCCGGCTCGTCGGACGGCCCGTACCGACGGACTCCAGCCACGCCCTGAAAACCGGCTACGACCTGAACCGCCGGGCGTGGCCCACCGATGTCCACGACCGGCTCGGGCTCTCCGGCCTCGACTTCCCCGACGTGGTTCCCCCGGGCACCGTGCTCGGTACGGTGTGTTCCGAGGCGGCGACCTCCACCGGACTCGCCGAGGGCACCCCGGTCGTCGCGGGCATGACCGACGGATGCGCCGCCCAACTCGGCTCAGGAGCCTGGGACATCGGTCAGTGGAACACCGTCCTCGGCACCACCCTCGTGCTCAAGGGGGTGACCGCGAGCCCGCTCCACGACCCGGCCGGTGTGCTCTACAACCACCGCTCCCCGGACGGGAACTGGCTCCCCGGCGGCGCCTCCAGTGTCGGTGCGGGCGCCCTGTCGCTCGCCTTCCCCGGGGCGGACCTCCCGCGACTCGACGCTCTCGCCGCCGCCCGGGAGCCGGCCGGTGCGGTCGCGTACCCCCTGGTCTCGCGCGGCGAACGCTTCCCGTTCCTGGCCGCCGACGCCGAAGCGTTCATGCTCGGCCGGCCCGCCGACGACGCCGATCACCATGCCGCACTGCTCCAGGGCGTCGCGCTCGCCGAACGGCTGTGCCTGGCGTACATCCGCCTCCTGGGCGCGCCGATCGCCGCGCCCCTCGCCTTCACCGGCGGGGCCACCCGCAGCGCCTACTGGAATCAGCTCCGGACCGACGTACTGGGCCTGACCGCCACCGTCCCCGAACACACCGACTCCGCCCTCGGCATGGCGGTGCTCGCCGCCTACGGCGTGAGAAGCGGGGACAGCGCGGCGCGGGGCGGGTCCGGCGGCGAGAAGGCCCCCGCACCGCTGTCGGCCGTCCGGGATATGGTGCGCGTCCGTACGGTGCTGGAGCCACGGCCACAGGTCGGCCGGCGTTTCGACGAGCCGTTCGTCGTTCTCGTCGACGAACTGGAACGACGCGGCTGGCTGCCGTCGGACACCGCCGCCTACGCACGGGAGCACGGATGACGCCCGCACCCACGACCCTGTTCCTCGCGCGCCACGGTGAGACCGTCTGGCACGCGGAGAACCGCTACGCCGGTGTCAGCGACATCGACCTGACACCGCGAGGCGTCGAGCAGGCGGACGGACTCGGCGCGTGGGCCGCCGAAGCCCGGCTCGACGCGATCGTGACCTCGCCGCTGTCGCGCGCCCGGCGCACGGCCGCCCCCTCGGCCGTCGCGACGGGACTGGACGCCGTGGTCGAACCGGAGCTGCTCGAACTGGACTTCGGGATCATCGAGGGCCGGACCATCGGTGAACTCGAAGCGTCCCATCCGGGTGAGGTCGCCGCGTTCCGCCGTGATCCGGCCGCCCACCCGCTGCCGGGCGGGGAGGACCCGAAGGCGGCGGCGGGCAGGGGCGCCGCCGCCCTGCTGCGCCTGGCGGACCTCCACCCGGGCCGCCGTGTCCTGGTCGTCGCGCACAACACCCTGTTCCGGCTGGTGCTGTGCCGCCTGCTGGGCATCCCCGAGAGCGAGTACCGGCGAGTGTTCCCGGGGCTCCGCAACTGCGCGGTCACCGAGTTGCGGGTGTCGGACGGACAGGTCTCGCTGATGTCGTACAACGTGCCGACGCCGTAACGCCCTTCCCGTCGCCCCGGTCGGCGATCACCGCTCACCGGCCGGAGCCCGGGGCGGGCGCGGGGGTTCAGTGTGCGGGGCCCGGTTTCCGTGGTGCGACAGACTCCAGGGTCGGGGTCACCGGCTCGATGGTCCCGTCCGCCGCGAACGTCATGCGGTCCAGGGTGGTTTCCCGGTGCATCCCGTCCCCGCGCGGCTTGCCGGGGCCGGAGACCGCGAACCGGTGGTACGCGATGTACCACTCGTCGGTGCCGGGCACCCGTACCACCGAGTGATGGCCGGTCCCCTTGATGCCCTGGTCCGGGCGCTTGGAGAGGATCACTCCCCGCTTGGTCCACGGGCCGAGCGGGGAGGGGCCGGTGGCATACGCGACCCGGTAGTCCTCGCTGCGGGTGTCGTCCTCCGACCACATGAAGTAGTACGTGCCGTCGCGCTTGACGACGAACGACCCCTCGCGGAAGCCGCTCTGGGTGATCGTCTTCACCTGCGCCGGGTCGAAGGAGACCATGTCGTCGGCCAGGGGCACCACATACGCCTCGCCGTTGCCCCAGTAGAGGTACGACTGCCCGTCGTCGTCGGTGAACACCGAGGGATCGATCATCTGCCCGCTCAACTGCCCCTTGGGGACCAGGGGTTCACCGAGCGCGTCCTTGAAGGGACCGGCGGGGCTGTCCGCCACGGCCACGCCGATCTGCTGCTCCGCGCAGAAGTAGAAGTAGTACTTCCCGTCGCGCTCGGCCGCGGCCGGTGCCCAGGCGTTGCCGTCCGCCCAGCTCACATCGGGGCCCAGATCGAGTATCACCCCGTGGTCCGTCCAGTTCACCAGGTCGGCCGACGAGTAGGCCTTGAACCGCGTACCGCTCCAGCCGTCGTAGCCGTCGGTGGTCGGATAGAGGTAGTAACGGCCGTCGAAATACTGGATGTCGGGGTCCGCGTTGAGCCCCGGCAACAGCGGACTGCGCATAGGCGTCGCCTGTACGGTCCAGGTCCGGCGCGTCCCGTCCGCCGCCGTGACGGTGTACGTCCGAGGGGTCCGGAAGTCCCGCCGGGTGCCGGAGGGCGGGCTGATCCTCGCGCCCTCGGCGAGTCCGAACCGAGGCGCGAGTGACCGTAGTTGGGTACCGGGGTTCATCGGTAGGGTGACCTTGGCCGTTGCCTCGTCCACCAGGGCGTACGCCTTGAGCCCGGCGACGGTGGCATCGGCGATCGAGGCCTTCGGGGCGTAGGCGCCCAGCAGCCGCCGGTACTCCGCCGCGGTCACCGGCAGGACGGTGCCGTGCCGGGGATTCGCCGGGAGTTCGGCATTCTCCGACGGGGTCCACCTGCCCGAGTCGAGATCGGTGGTCTCGAAGGGGATGTAGCCGCGTCCGCCGAACTCGTCGATGAACAGATACCACTTCTCCTCGGTGTTGGACTTGAAGACGGTCGGCCCTTCCCCCTGGCTGATCGCGCCCCGGCCGATGCAGTCGGCGACGAAGTCGTACGAGGGGGAGCGCAGGTCGTCGGACTTCTCCGCCGTGATGAACTTGGAGCACGGTGTGCCGGAGGAGGGGGCCCGCTCGTCCTTGGTGAAGCGGTAGTAACCGCCGTCGTGCCGGATCACGGTCGAGTCGATGACCGAGTAGCCCGGGTCGTTCCACACCTGGGGCTCGCTGAAGGTGCGGAAGTCCCGGGTGGTGGCGTACATCATCTTGTTGTAGGTGGATCCGGTGTGCTGCGGGTCGTTCGCCGCGTAGATCTTCGAGGCCCAGAAGACCACGTACGCGTCGAGTGTCTCGTCGTAATAGGCCTCGGGCGCCCAGGTGTTGCCCGCCGTGTCCGGGGCGACCTTCACCAGGCGCTGGTCGGTCCAGTGCACCAGATCGGTGGACTCCCACACCATGATCGACTTACTGCCGGTGCGCTGCACCTGGTCCCAGTCGCCGTTG
Source organism: Streptomyces sp. NPDC088116 (assembly GCF_044741745.1). Lineage (NCBI taxonomy): Bacteria > Bacillati > Actinomycetota > Actinomycetes > Kitasatosporales > Streptomycetaceae > Streptomyces > Streptomyces sp. NPDC088116. The sequence continues at coordinate 673,790 of NZ_JBIUTF010000003.1, forward strand.
CCGTACATCCGCAGGTCGGTGGCGATCTGGTAGAACTTGTCGCCCTCGGGCGAGCGGATGATGAAGGGGTCGCGCAGCCCCTTGGTGCCGAGGTCGGAGGAGAGCACGGGCCTGCCGCCGGCCAGCTCCCGCCAGTGCAGTGGATCGTTGCCGCGACTGAGCGCCATCCGGACCTGCTCGCCGTCCGCGGTGCCCTCCCCGGTGAAGTAACTGAAGGCGTATCCGGTGTACTTCTGCTTGCGCGGCAGCTCGGCCACCGTGGCGGGGAATGCCCGGGTGGTACGGGCCTTGCCGCGGCCGACCGTCGCGGTGAGCCGTAGCGTCTGGGCGCCGTCGCCGTGCCGGGGGCGGTGGACGAGACCGGTCGTGCCGATCACCTCCGGCTTGCTGGACCTCCAGGAGACGGTGGTGCCCTCGACGCCGGTGGTGGGCAGGGTCAGGTGTCCGCGTACGTCGTCGAGTCCGGGCACGGCGAGTTGGCCGGCGGCCAGGACGGTGGCGGCCTTGTCGGCGTCCCCGGCGGGCTCGGCGTGGGCCGGGCCGCCGGGGACGGCGAGCAGTCCGAGGAGCAGGGCCAGCAGGGGAACGAAGGCTCTTCGCGGGGTGCGGGGACGCATGAAGGTCCTCTCAAGAGGAATTGCCCTGTGGGGAATTGCGCGTTCCTGTTGGAACGGACGTCTAGGAGTGTTGCCAGTTGTGCGACCCAGCGTCAACAGTCGTGCGCGGAACGGCCCCACCGAGAATCCCGGCATCCGGGCGCGGCCACCTGCCCCGGCCGGCCCTCGGACTCCGGTCCCGGCCGGCCTCAGCCGGTCCCGGGAGCCGTCGCGGACAGGCGTACGAGCAGGTATCCCGGGGTGGAGGGCAGCTCGACGGACAGTTCCGCACGGTCCGCCCGCCAGTCGGCCGTACCGCCCGGTGCCGGGGGGAACAGAATCTCGGCACGTGTCGCCCGGCCCGCCGGGCTCGGTACGGACAGGGTCCGGCCGCTCTCGCCGCCCCGGCGCCAGAGCGACACATAGGTCGTGTCGCCGGAGCGCAGCCCCAGCGCCAGCCAGGCGTCGGTCCACCCCGGCAGCCCCAGCGGCCAGAAGGGTACGGCCGCCCCGAGGTCGTCGCGGATCGACTTGTACGTGGACACCGCGTCCTGTACGAGGGCGAGTTGGGCCGGTGTCATATGGTCCAGATGCCCGGACAGATGGACCCGGCCGAGCAGCGCTCCGCCCAGCGTGAAGACGATCTCGTCGTCGCTGAACTCCGGCTGCGGGTACGCCCACACGGCACCCTGCTCCGGTGGTACGGCGGTGGGTGACGAGGCCGCGATCGGCGGGTAGTGCAGCAGGTCCTGCTGGTCGCTGGTGGACTGGAGCTGGCTGACGGCGAGTGAGGCCCCGTCCATCCGCATCCCGCCGGACGCGCAGTTCTCGACGACCAGGCCGGGGTAGCGGTCGAGCAGGGTGGACAGCCAGTCCAGATAGGCGCGGGCATGGCCGAGGAGACCGCCGCCGGGCGAGGTGTCCCCGGGCCCCTGCGTGCCGGGCGCCACGCTGATGTTGTAGTCGAGCTTGAGATAGCCCACACCCCAGTCGCCGACGATCCGGCCGATCGTCTTGTCCAGGTGAGCGCGGGCCGCCGGGTGGCGCAGATCGAGCTGGTGGCGGCCGTGTTCGGTGATGCGGATGCCGTCGCGCTGGAAGAAGGCGTCGGCGGGAAGGGCCGAGGCGACCGGGCTGCGCACGCCGACGACCTCGGGCTCCAGCCACAGCCCGGGGATCATGCCACGGGCGCGGACATGGCCGAGGACCGCTTCGATCCCGCCCGGGAAGCGCCGCTGGGAGGGCTGCCACTCGCCGACGCCGTCCCACCAGCCCGGCGCGTCGTCGTACCACCCGGAGTCGATGCAGAAGTACTCCGCGCCCGCCTCGGCGGCCGCGTCGATGAGCGGCAGCAGCCGTTCCGTGGTGGGGTCGCCCATCAGGGTGTTCATGTAGTCGTTGAAGACCACGGGCAGTCCGGTGTGATCCGGGTGCGGACGGCGGACCGCACGCCGGTAGGCGGTGAGGTGCGCGAGCGCGTCCTCGAAGTCGGTGCCGAGGGCGAGCGCGGCGGGGACCGTGCTGAACTCCCCACCGGGCAGCAGGCGTTCGCGCCACTGGTGCTCGGCGTCGGTGGGGCCGCTCAGGGAGAGATACGAGGAACCGGCGCGCTCACCCGTGTCCCAGCGCCAGCCGGCCGCCGACTCGATCTGCCAGAGCCAGCTCGCCCCGCTCCTACGGTCGGTCAGCGCGCCCATGGGCAGGTGGCCGTCCGAGGGCCAGCTGCCGCGCCCGGCGAGGGCGAGCGCGGCGCGGCTGTCGTGTTCGTGCGCCTCGCGGTTCAGCCCGGCGAGGGTGTCCCGTACCGGATCCCGGTACCAACGGCATTCGGCGAGCCAGTCGTTGCGCGCCCGGTGGACGTCCAGCACATCGGGGGAGGGGAGGCCGCCGAGCAGGAGACTGCTGACGGACTGGACGACCAGCGGGTGTTCCCCCTCGTGCCGTATGCGTATCTCACCGCGCAGTACGGCCACGCCGTCGGGGGAGGAGAGGCGCACCTCGGCCGTCAACCCGCTGTCCGGGTCGTGGAGTTCGATGTGGAGGCGGTGCCAGCCGCCGTCGCGGACGGCATGGTGGCGGCGGTGCCGCAACCGCGAGCCGAGCGCGCTGTCGGTGAACCGCTGCCCCGACCAGCCGGTGCCATGGCCGAGGGCCGTGATCTCCACCAGGGGAAGTGATGTCTCCGGAGGCATCGCCGCCCCGGCGCCCTCGGGTGCGACGGCGGCGGCGCCGTCCGGTCCTGCCAGGCGGGTCATCCGCAGCGTTTCGTCCGGGGCGGTGGTGAACTCCGCTTCGAGTGCCGTGTGGCCCCAAGTGAAGGTCCCCTGGGTGCTGTTCGCTGCCTGACCGGTCAACGTGTCCCCTCCCGACTCCGCCGCCAGCGGCGGTATACGTCCGACGCGTGAATCCTTCGTTACGGTCTATTGACGTGCACATTGTGACCGGTCACAATCCTGGCATGAATGTGACCGGTCACACAAGGAAGACCGCCAGTATCAGGGACGTCGCCGCCGCGGCGGACGTCTCGTACCAGACCGTCTCCCGTGTGATCAACGGCCATCCGAGCGTGAAGGCATCGACCCGCGAGCGGGTCCTCGTCGCCATCGAGGAACTGGGCTTCCGGCGCAGCGCCACCGCGCACGCGCTGGCCAGCGGCCGTGCCCGGTCGGTCACCGTGCTCACCGCGAACACCACGCACTACGGCTATGCGGCGATCCTCCAGGGCATCGAGGAGGCGGCCCGCGGCGCCTCGTACGCCCTGGGCATCGGCGTACTGGAATCGGCCGACGAGGCCGCCGTGCGGGCGGAGGTCCGGCGCGCGGCCGACGCCGGCGGCGGGCTCGTCGTGATCGCATACGACCCGGCGGGGGTGGAGGCGCTTCGGGCCGTCCCCGCCGAACTGCCGGTGGTGGGCGTGGTCGAGACGCCGTCGAGCCCGCCCGGCGGCGACCGGCCCTGGGTGTGGACGGACGACCGGGTGGCGGCCTTCGACGCCACCCGCCACCTGCTCGGCCTCGGTCACGAGACCGTGCACTACGTGGCCATCCCGTCCAGTACCGGCGGCACCGCGCCCCGTACGGCCGGCTGGCGCGCCGCGCTGGACGAGTCGGGCGCGCCCGAACCGCCCTGTATTCAGGGCGGCTGGGGTCCGGCCGGCGGCTACGAGGCGGGCCGGAGGCTGGCCGCGGACCCGGCCGTCACCGCGATTCTGTGCGGCAACGACGATCTCGCGCTCGGTGTGATCAGGGCGCTGCACGAAGCTGGCCGGGCGGTTCCCGGTGAGGTGAGCGTGGCCGGTTTCGACGACGCGCCGGGCTCCGCGTACCTCACTCCGTCCCTCACCTCCGTACGACTCGACTTCGCGGGCCTGGGGCGGGCGGCCTTCGGGCTGCTGCACGGCGTCGTCGAGCAGTCGGAGCCGGTGGCCCCGCACCCCGTATCCGTACCCGAACTGGTGGTCAGGGAGAGCTCGGGGCCACCGCCGGCACCCGCAGACCGGCGGTAACAGCACCACGCGCCACGACCTTTCGCGCCACGCCCGCCCCGCCACGACGCGTACGCCATGACCTTCTACGCAGTGAGGCAGATCCCGCGATGAAAAGAGTCCTCCCCGTCCTCGTCCTGATATGCGCCACCGCCCTGACCGCCACCGCGTGCAGTGATCCGACCGTGCAGGGGGACGGCGCCGGCTCCGGGGCCGCCGCGAGGACCGACCCCACGGCGAGGCTCGACGGCGTGAAGCTGACCATGTGGACCGCGCAGAACACGGTCAACGCACCCCGGCAGGTCATCGACGCCTTCGAGAAGGCCACCGGCGCCACCGTCGACACGCAGGCCATCCCCGACCTGTACGAGCAGAACGTGCCGACCAAGCTCGCCTCGGGCGACAAGCCGGACCTCATGTTCTGGCAGCCCTCCCTCTCCACCCTGCCCTTCCTCCAGCCCCGGCAGAATCTGCTCACCCTCGACAAGGAACCCTGGGTGAACAAGCTCGGCGACACCGAGAAGTCGCTGGGCGTCGTCGGCGGCAGGCGCTACGCGGCGATCGTCACCAGCCCCGCCATGCTCGGCGTCTACTACAACAAGGACGTCTTCAGGAAGGCGGGCATCACCGAGGCCCAATTCCCCAAGAACTACGAGGAGTTGCTGAAGCTCGGCCACAAGATCAAGGACACCACGGACGCGTCCGCCTTCTACGAGGCCGGCGGCGACAAGTGGCCCATGCAGTGGCAGATGCAGGTGCAGCTGACGGACCTCGACAAACGCTGGTGGGCCGGCCTCAACAAGAACGAGGAGAAGTGGACCGACCCCGTCGTCGTCAAGGCCATCACCACGTACCAGCGCAAACTGCTCGACGCCGGGCTCGCGCAGAAGAACTACCGGACCGGCACCTTCACCGGATCGGCCGACGCGCTGTGGAAGGGTGACGCCGGCATGGTCCTCAATGTCACCTCCTTCCAGTCGCAGGTGCAGGCGAAGCACAGCACCGAAGAGATCGACAAGAAGCTGGGCTGGTTCCCGATCTCCCACTCGGACGACACCGGCATGTACTCGCCGGACCAGACGAACGGCGTCGTCGCCTTCAGGACCGGCGACGAGAAACGGCAGAACGCCGCCCGCCAGTTCCTGGCCTTCTGGCTCGACACCGACTACGCGGACTACATCAAGACGATGAAGATCCCGTCCGTCCAGCCCGGTGTACCCAGCCCGGACGGGCTCCCGGAGACCTCCCTCGCCCAGATCGAGGTGCTGCCCACGGCGAACGGTGTCTTCCAGGCCAAGGCCATCGTCGCCCCGGACACCCACCTGTATCTCGCCGACATGATCTACGGCAAGAAGACACCGAAGCAGGTGGCGCAGGCCATCCAGGACCAGTTCGCGCAGGTGGCCAAGGCGCAGGGCGCACCCGGCTTCTGAGGACCGATCAGGTGGACTCGGGCCAGGTCCGAGCGAGCGAGGGATGTCAGCGTGGCGGACACAGCCATACGTACGCGCAGGGCGGCACCGCCCGGCCGCGGGCAGGAGAAGCGGGCGGGCCGGCTGCCTCGCGCGGCCGTTCACCACCCCTGGTGGTTCGCGCTGCCGGCGGTCGTGGTCTTCGTGGCCTTCTTCCTGGTGCCGAACCTGCTCAACTTCTACTACCCGTTCACCAATTGGTCCTCGTACCACCCGGACGTGGCCTTCACGGGACTCGACAACTTCCGGACGATCGCGGACGACGGCTCGCTGCTGAGGGCCATCAGGACCACGCTCGTGTACGCGGCCCTGGCCGCCCTCTTCCAGAACGGCTTCGGGCTCGGCCTGGCGCTGCTCCTGGAACAGGACACCCGCTTCAACCGCTTCTTCCGCGCCGTCTTCTTCCTGCCCGTCCTCATCTCGGCGCTCGCCGTCGGCTATGTCTTCCAGGCGCTGCTCGACCAGGACGGCGCGGTCAACGCCGTGCTGGGGACGGAGATCCCGTGGCTGGGCTCCACCACCTGGACGCTGGTCCTCGTCTCCGTCATCCACGGCTGGAAGTGGATGGGCCTGTCGATGCTGATCTATCTCGCCGGGCTCAAGGGCATCCCCGGCGACATGCTGGAGGCCGCGAAGGTCGACGGGGCGGGCCCCTGGCGGACCTTCCGGTCGGTGCGCTGGCCGATGCTCGCGCCCGCCCTCACCTTCAACGTGACCACGGCGCTGATCGGTTCGATGAACACCTTCGACATCGTGCAGGCCACCACGGGCGGCGGTCCCGCCGCCTCGACCGAGGTCTTCAACATCTACATGTTCCGGGTCTTCGGGCAGGGCCTGTACGCGCAGGCGTCCGCGATGAGCCTGGTCCTCTTCCTGATCGTGGTCGCCGTCGCGATCCCACTCGTCATCGGGCTGCGCCGAAGGGAGCAGATGCTGTGACCACGGTTCACCCGGCCCATGGAGGAAGCGGGGCCCACGGAGGAACAGGAGTACATGAGGGAAGCGGAGCCCGCGTCTGGCGGCGCGCCCGCCCCGGCCTGGTGCTGCTGCTCGCCGGTCTGGCCGTGGGCGTACCCCTGTGGCTGGTCCTGGTCACCTCGGCCAAGCCGCAGGGGGAGGCCGTCGAGCCCAACCTCGATCCGCCGCACCACTGGCAGAGCGCCGACAACTACGCCGACGCCGTCGGCCAGGGCGAGATGCTCCGCGGCTTCGTCAACTCCCTGCTGGTCGTGGTCCCTTCGGTGGTGCTGGTACTGGTGCTCGGAGCGGCCGCGGCCTGGGTCTTCGCCCGCCGCTCCTCGAAGCTCGTGTCGGCGGCGTACGCCCTCACCATCAGCGGACTGCTGCTGCCGCCCGCCGTCATCACCGTCGTCATGGAGCTGCGGCAACTCGGCCTCGCGGGCACCCGCCCCGGCATGGTCGCCGTGTACACCGGGATGTACCTGTCGACCTCGATCTTCTTCATGACGGGCTTCATCCGTACGATCCCGGTCGAGCTGGAAGAGGCCGCCCGCATCGACGGGGCGAAGCCGGCGCGGATCTTCCTGCGCATCGTCCTGCCGCTGCTGCGACCGGTCGTCGCCACCGCGACGATCATGGTGATGCTCTACGCCTGGAGCGACATCTTCTACGCCTTCTTCGTCCTCGGCGGCGGCGGCGCGGCGACCCTGCCGATCAACCTCTACCAGGTCGCGGGCGCCCAGCTGTATCTCAACAACTGGCATCTCATCTTCGCGTACGTGGTGGTGATGAGCCTGCCGATGGTCGCCGTGTTCCTGGTGGCCCAGCGCAAGATCGTGTCCGGAATCACCAGTGGAGCCGTGAAGTAACCGGAGGTCCGATGAACACATCCCGCCCAGTCCGTGCTGTCGGGAGAACCAGGCGCCGACTGGCAACCGTCATAGGAACAACGCTACTTGGAGCGGTGATGACGGCAGGATTCCTTCCCGCCGGAGCCCAGGCGGAGCAGCGGGCCGAGCGGCGCGCGGAGGCACCGGTGGCGGCCCAGCGCCTCACCGTCGACCTCGCCGCCCCCGAGGGCAAGGTCATGCTCGGCGCGAACGGAGCCCTGTACGGACTGGGCGACGACGGGGTGCCGAGCGACGCCGCCCTCGCCCCGCTGAAGATCACCAGCGTCTCGCAGAAGCCGGAGGGCGGGGCGCAGCACCCCAACGGCGACGCGGTGACCGTCTCGAAGTCCTTCTTCCGCAACGGCGGCGGGGACGTTCTCGTCCTGATGCAGGACGTCTACTCCAAGTGGCCGTACGAGGACCTCGGCATCTCCGACTACCTCGGCAAGGTCGACAAGATCGCCAGGGACATCGCGAACGCCCCGAACAGCGGACGCTTCGTCTATGTGCCGTTCAACGAGCCGGACCAGATCTGGTACCAGCTGGGCGTCGCCGACCAGGCGACGTACGAGGCCAACCGGGACCGCTTCCTCAGGGACTGGAAGACCGTCTACCAGCGCATCCGCGCGATCGACCCGGACGCCAGGATCGCCGGTCCCAACGAATCCAGTTACCACACAAGGCTGTTGACGGACTTCCTCACCTTCGCCAAGAAGGAGAACGTCCTGCCGGAGGTGACGACCTGGCACGAACTGGGACCCGACTCGCTGCGGGACTTCCAGGGTCACTACGACAACTACCGCGCCATCGAGAAGAACCTCGGGATCACACCGAGGACGGTCAACATCGATGAGTACGCCAACCGCCGTGACCTCTCCGTACCGGGCCAACTCGCCCAGTGGGTCTCGATGTTCGAGCGGAACAAGGTCTTCGCCAACCAGGCGTACTGGGACGCGGCGGGCAACCTCAGCGGCAATGTCGTACAGACCAACATCCCCAACGGCGGCTGGTGGTTCTTCCGCTGGTACGCCGGGATGACCGGCCAGAGCGTCAAGGTCACCCCGCCCTCGCCCAACACCGTCGACACACTCCAGGGCCTCGCCTCGGTCGATCCCGCGCGGGGACAGGCCCAGGCGCTGATCGGCGGCGCGTCCGGTGACGCGGACGTGGCCGTACGGAATGTCGACCCGAAGGTCTTCGGCACCTCGGTCACCGCGACCGTCGCCGAGGCCGCGTGGTCCGGCTACGAGGGACGGCACGCCGCGCCGCGCGTCCTCTCGCGTACGAAGCTGACCGTCGCGTCGGACGGTTCCGTGACCGTGCCCCTTCGGGGCATGAAGCAGATGTCCGCGTACCGGATCGTGCTCACCCCGGCCGGCTCCGGCACCCCCGCGGCGGCCTCGGTCCCGTTCTCGGCCCCGTACGAGGCCGAGAACGCCAGGATCACCGGCGGTCAGGTCTATACCCAGGGCACGGTCTCCAACGCCAACGGTTACGCCACGTCCGGCACGAAGGACGTCGGCTCGCTCAACACGGCGAGCAGCAAGGTCGACTTCACCGTCTCCGTCCCGAGCACCGGAATGTACGACCTGTCGATCCTGTACGGCAACCAGAACGGCACCCCGTCCACCCAGTTGCTCTCCGTCGACGGCGGCGCGGCCACGACGGTCGGCTATCCGTCCACGGAGAACTGGACCTACCGGGCGAAGAAGGACCTCACCGTCGACCTGACGGCCGGCACCCACACCCTCACCCTGGCCAAGGGCACCGGCGAGGTCACCCTCGACCGGATCGACCTGACCGCGCACACGACACCGTCGACCGCCTACGAGGCCACACTCGCCGACATCTCCGGCAGTGTGTCGTACGACTACCGGGACTCGTCCGGCACCGGTACGGGCGGGCTCGTCCTGGGCTCCGGCGCCAAGGCCGTGTTCGACGTGTACGCGCCGAGGGACGGCTACTTCACGGTCACCTCGCGCGCCTCCGCCGCCGTCCAGCTCTCCCTGCACGGCGAGACCGTGACGGCCGCCCCCGGCCAGGCGCTGAAGCTCTACCTCGTCGCGGGGAACAACCGCGTCACCGCGTCCGGCGGTGCGACACTGCGCTCCCTGGACGTGGCGGGCTCGGGCTCGACGCCCGGCACCCTCGTCTACGAGGGCGCCCAGGCCCAACTCGCGGGCGGAGCACAGCTCGTGGAGAGTGCGACCGCCTCGGCGGGCACCTATATCGGCTGGCTCGGCAACAGCGCGGCCAGCACCGCCACCTTCAGCGTCGACGCGCCGCGCGCGGGCCGGTACGCCCTCGTCGTCTCGTACGGACACAACGACCGGCGCGACAACGGGCACGCCTACAACACCGACATCATGTCCCGGACGGCGGACATCACGGTCGGGGGCGCCACCCAGAAGGTCACCTTCAAGAACACCTGGAGCTGGGGCGACTTCTGGACCCTGGGCGTCCCGGTCACCCTGAAGCAGGGCGGCAACACCCTCACGATCTCCAACGCGTCCGCCTGGGCGCCGAACATCGACCGCGTCGAACTCGCCCCGATCCGGGGCTGATGCCGTCACCCTGCCACCTCACGACAACAGGTGAGGGCCGGTCCGACGCACACCGTCGGACCGGCCCTCACCCGTGTGCGGCACAGCTCGCGGGTCCCCGGCCCCGGTCGGCCGGGGACCCGCACGCGTCACCTGACGGCGGTCAGGGTCCAGCGCTGATGGGCACCGGAGTTGGGGGCCCAGACCCCGACGCGGGAGCCGTCCTGCGTCGCCTGGCCCGCGACCTCCAGCAGCCCGCCGCCGTCCGCGCCGACCAGGGTGTAGGAGCCGTCACCGGTGGACGACAGGATCCACTGGGCGGCCCGCCCCGGGCGTCCCCGGTCCTTCTCCAGGACCGGGGCACCGTCGCGTACCGCCAGCCGACGGCCGTCCACCGCGCTGGTGACCACATAACGCGCCCGGTTGCCCTTGCCGTTGTCGATCGTGTCCGGCACCTTCCTGACCCGCCACAGCTGGCCGCGGTCGGCCGCGTCGGCGGTACGGATGACCGCGCCGGTGCCGTCGTCCGAGACGTCGAGCGCCTTGCCGCTGCCCGCTCCGGTCAGCCGGTACGGGTGGCCCGGACGGATCGGCGCCGCGTCCCGCGCGACCCCGGACACGCCCGTCACCAGCAGACTGGTCACCGACTGGGCCGGCACGGTGACGGTGGCACGGGTGCCCGAGACGGCGACCGGTGCCCGCCTGACCAGCGCGCCGCCGGCGTCCGTCACGACCGGCGTCACCGTCGCGCCGGGGGACACCGCGGCGAAGCCGGAGAGGTCCACGGTGACTTCGCGTGCCTGCGTCGAGTCGTTGACATGCACGACCGTGGCGCCGCGTCCGGACGCCGGTACGGCAGCCGTGCTCGCGGTGTCGTTCACCCCCACCAGCCGGTCCCCGGGGCGGATGAAGTGGGTGAAGTTCCTGGCGGTGTCGAACTTGGTGTTCGTCCGGACCGGGCAGGTCTCCAGGGTGTCCTTCGCGGTGCAGCTGAACGGCAGCTGGACGGTGCCCCAGTTCCCGCCCCTGGCGGACTCACCGCCCGGCTTCATGTTGTCGTAGTCCTCCACCGGCTGCCAGAACAGCCAGGCGGTCGGCTCCAGTTCACGCAGGTCGTCCACGATGTGCCGGGCCAGCCCGAGGCCCGGCTTCATGCTCTTGAAGTCCTGGCCGTCGCCCCAGTCGCCGTCGACCTCGCTCATCCACAGCGGCTTTCCGGCGGCCTTGGCGATGTCCCGGACCGTGGTCCGGCCGCCGGTGCCGTACGTATGGACATTGAGCTGCGAGACACGGTCCCGCACGTCCTGCGGGTACGACTCCCAGTTCCGGGCGAAGGTCGTCGGGTTGGTCTCGTCCATCGCGGAGATGACCGCGTCCGTCGTGGACCTGCCCAGCCGGTCCGCCAGCGCCCTGATGACCTGCTGCTGCCGCTCGGGACCTGTGTGGGCGCCCTCCTGCCGGCCGCCCACGGGCTCACCGTCCGGGCCCAGCGTGGTGCCCCAGTACGAGGTGTTGGGCTCGTTGAACGGGTCGATGGTGTCGACCTTGATCTTGTTCGCCTTCTCCAGCCGCTCCACCGCGCCGGTCAGATAGGCGGCGAAGTCCGTTACGGCGTCCGGGCGCAACTGGTCGGCTCCGGCGTTGAAGTTGCCCGAGACGTAACCGCTCTCGGTCATGAACCAGGGAGGGGAGTTGCTGAACGCCTCCCAGTGGTCGATCTCCTCGCTGATCCGGTCCACCCACCAGCGCTGCGTGGCGTCCGCCCGCGGGTTCCAGTCGGCCAGGTCGTCGGCGGACCACCAGTCGATGTCGTCGCGGGTGGTGCCCGCGGGCGCCTTCCACCAGCCCTCCACCGCGCCGCCCGCGCGCAGGTAGTCCCTGACGTCCGGGGCGTTGCCGCCGCCGATGTTGTATCTCGCGATGTTCAGCGCCAGGCCCTCGTCGCCGAAGACCAGTTCGGCCAGCCGCTCGCGTATCTCCTCGGGATAGTCGCCGGTGGCGTTGGCGAACCAGACGAGACTGGCGCCCCAGCCCTCGAACTCCTGGCCGCGGTAGGACGGATCGGGCCGTACGGTGACGGCGGAGGCGGCTTCTTCGGCGGCCGCGGCCGTTGGCGGACCCGCCGCCAGTACACCGCCTGCGGCGAGCGTGACGGCGAGAGCCACCGGCAGATACCGGTACCGGTTGGTACGTGGTCGGTTCATCGTGAGGTCTTCCCTTGTCCGTGTCGCGTCATCGGGGGAGAAGTGCCGACGTGCCTGCGGTGGTCGGGTGCGTCCCTTCTTCCGGGGAGGGCCCTCAGCGGCGTACCACCGCGACGCCGCGCGGAGCCCGTACGAGGCGGGCGACTCGACGGCCGGACCGGCCGGGGTCAGCCGGTGGTGAAACCCTGGTCCTTGCCGTAGGCGAGGGACGCCTTCTGCCAGTCCGCCAGGCCCTGCGCCAGCTTGGTGTTCGAGACGTACGCCTTGCCGACGATGTCGTTGAAGACCGAGTTGGCGTAGACCTGGAAAGGCAGGTACGACCAGTCGTCGGCGACCTGGGACGCCGAGGCGGAGAAGATCTTGTTGGCCTCCTGCCCGCCGAAGTAGTCGAACTTCTTGGCCAGGAACTCCTTGGACTCGAGGTCGGCCGTGGTCGCCGGGAACGCCCCGTTGTCGACACGGGACTTCACCCCGGCGCCGGCGTTGGCGTACTCCATGAAGGCGTAGGCGAGTTCCTTGTGGGGGCTCGCCTCGGGGATGGCCAGCGAGCTGCCGCCGTTCTCGGCGCCGGCGGCAGCGCCCGCCTTCCACTGCGGCAGCGGGGCGACCCGCCAGTCACCGGCCGTCTTCGGCGCGCCCGTCTCCAGGTTCGTGGGCATCCAGGCGCCGGTGGCCAGCGTGGCGATGGTGCCGTCGCCCAGGCCCTTGAACCACTCGTCGGTCCAGGACTCGACGGGCGCGAGCAGCTTGCCGTCGATCATCTTCTGCCAGGTCTTCGTGTAGGTGGTGCTGCCCGCGTCGGAGAAGTCGACGGACACCTTGGTGCCGTCCACCTTGTACGGGCGGCCGCCGGCCTGCCAGATCATGCTGGTCGTGAACCCGGCGTCGCCGATGTCGTTGGTGATGAAGACCTTCGGGTCGGCCTTGTGCAGCTTCTCGGCCGCCGTGACGTACTCGTCCCAGGTCCTGGGGACCTCGATCTTGTGCTTGTCGAAGATCTTCTTGTTGTAGTACAGCGCCATCGGGCCGGAGTCCAGCGGCAGCGCGAAGACCTTGTCCCCCGATGTGACCGCGTTCCGGGGGCCGGGCGAGAACGAGCCGGTCAGTTTGTCCGCGCCGTACCCGGAGAGGTCGACCAGGGACTTGGCCAGCGAGAACTGGCCCAGCGCGAAGTACTCGATCTGCGCGATGTCGGGCACGCCCTTGCCGGCCGAGATGGCGTTCTGGAGGGCGGTGTACTGGTCCTCGCCGGTACCCGCGTTGACAATCTTGATCTTGACCTTGGGGTGCGCCGCCTCGAAGTCCTCGGCCACCTGGGTCATGGTGCTGTCCCAGGTCCAGACGGTGAGGCTGCCGCCCTTCTTCAGCGCGGCGTCGACATCACCCGCCGATTGGGCACCGCTGTTGTCGGAGGAGCCACAGGCCGACAGGCCGAGGGCGAGCGCCATGACGGACGCCAGGCCGATGCCGCGCAGGCCCAGCCGCGCTGTGCTGATCATCAGTGTCATCTCACTTCGTTGTCAGAGAACCGCTGTGAAACCCGGAGAACCAGGGAGGTGCGAAAGTACGGAGGAGGGGAGCTTCCGTCACTCCTTGACGCTTCCCGCGGCCAGGCCCGACTGCCAGTACCGCTGGAGCAGCAGGAACGCGGCGATCAGCGGGATGATGGTGAGCAGCGAGCCGGTGATCACCAGGTTGAAGATGGCCTTGCCGCCGTTGGTCATGGCCTGGTCGTTCCAGGCGTCGAGCCCGAGGGTCAGCGGGTACCAGTCCGGGTCCTTGATCATGATCAGCGGAAGGAAGTAGTTGTTCCAGGTCGCGACCATGGTGAACAGCAGGACGGTGACGATGCCCGGCGCGAGCAGCGGCAGGCACACGGTGAAGAAGGTGCGCAACTCCCCGGCGCCGTCGATCCGCGCGGCCTCCAGCAGCTCACCGGGGATCGCCTCGGCTGCGAAGACCCACATCAGATAGAGGCCGAAGGGCGAGATCAGCGAGGGGATGATCACGGCCCAGGGGGTGTTGGTCAGGCCCATCTCGCTGAACATCAGGAAGGTGGGGACGGCCAGCGCCGTTCCGGGCACCGCGACCGCCCCGATGACCACGGCGAACACCCCGCGCTTGCCGGGGAATTCGAACTTGGCGAGCGCGTAGCCGCCGAGCACGGCGAGCAGGGTGGCGCCGCCCGCGCCCACGACCACGTACAGCAGGGTGTTCAGCAGCCAGCGGACGAACACACCGTTGTCGTAGGTGAGGGTGTCGCCGATATTGCTCCACAGCGCGAAGTCGCTGTCGAACCAGAGGCCGGGGGAGCTGAGCAGCCCCTCCTGTGTCTTGGTGGAGTTGATGACGAGCCAGCCGAGCGGCACCAGCGCGTAGATCAGTACGAGGCCGGTGAGCACGGTGAGCAGCACACTGCGGCGAGGGCGGTCGACGCTGTGCGGCTTGCGCGGAGTGCGCATCGTGGTGGCCGGGCGCGGCCGGTGCTCCTCACGCGGGGCGACCGGGGTGGGGGCGGTGGCTCCCATCGTCACGCTTCCTTTCGCATGCCGCGGAGCTGTACGGCATAGGCGATGACCATGGTGATGACACCCATGATGATCGCCACCGTGGCCGCGTAGTTGTGCTGCTGGCCGGAGAAGGCCAGGGAGTAGGTATAGAAGTTGGGGGTGAAGTGAGTGGTGATCGTGTTGGGGGACAGGTTCCGCAGGATGCTGGGCTCGTTGAACAGCTGGAAGCTGCCGATGATCGAGAAGATGGTCGCGATCGCCAGCGCGCCCCGGATGGCCGGCAGCTTGATCGCGGCGATGATCCGCCACTGGCCGGCGCCGTCGATCTCCGCGGCCTCGTAGAGCGAGTTCGGGATCACCCGCAGTGCCGAGTAGAAGATCAGCATGTTGTAGCCGACGAACTCCCAGGTCACGATGTTGCCGATGGAGGCGAGTACCAGGTCGGCGGAGAGCGGGTCGGGCAGAGCCAGACCCAACGCGTCGTTGATGTCGCCGACGAGTCCGAAGCGGGTGCCGTACATGAAGCCCCACATCAGGGCCGCGACCACGGCGGGTACGGCGTAGGGCAGGAAGATCGCGATCCGGAAGAAGCTCTTTCCGTGGAGCCGTCCGCTGTCGACGGCAAGCGCCACCAGCAGCGCGATCCCCAGCATGACCGGCACCTGAACGGCCAGGAAAAGGCTCACCCGGCCGAGCCCGGACCAGAACTGCGGGTCCTCCACGGCCCGTCGGTAGTTCTCCAGGCCGACGAACGAGGTGCCGCCGATGAGCTGGGTCCGGTAGAAGCTCAGATGGACCGAGTACGCGATCGGGGCGAGGAACACCAGGGCGAAGACCGCCATGAACGGGCCGATGAAACCCCACCCGGCCCACGCTCGCCTGCGCTGGAGCCCGCGCCGAGGCCCCCCGCGCGGGGCTGGGCGTCCCGCGACGGAGGGCGGTGACAATGCCGTCATGGCTGGTTCCTCGCTGGTCGTTCCCTCCACCCGGACACCGGGGGAAGACGTACGTGGACGTGCCGTGGCCCGGTGCGCCGACGACCACGATGTTTACGTAAACATCGGTTAATGGGATGCTTACATTGGGCGCTGGAGGGCGTCAAGATCCGCGACAGAGCCAGTTGAGCCCACGGCCGGTCCCTCTGCCGGACGGCCGACGGGCCGAACGGAAGCGGTGGCTGGATCGATGACGGAGCCGACGGTCACGGCGAGGACGAGGAACATGAGGGCACGGGTGGAGGAGATCGTGGACAGCGCGGAGAGCGGCAACGGCCGTCCACCGGCGGCCGGTGTGGCCGAGGCGCCGCCGCGCAGGCAGCGCAGGGTGTCCATGGCGGATGTCGCCCGCCGGGCCGGGGTCTCCTCGCAGACCGTCTCCCGTGTCTCCAACGGCCATCAGGGCGTGGTGGAGTCGACGCGACAGCAGGTGATCGCGGCGATGAAGGAGCTGGGCTACCGGCCCAACAGCGCGGCCCGCGCGCTGAAACGGGGCGAGTTCCGCACCATCGGCATCATCCTGTTCACGCTCTCGACCACCGGTAACGTCCGCACACTGGAGGCCATCGCCACATCTGCGGCGCAGCAGGGATACGCCACCACCCTGCTCCCCGTCGCCATCCCGACGCAGGACGAAGTGCGCGGCGCCTTCACGCGGTTGGGCGAGCTGGCGGTGGACGCCATCATCGTCATCATGGAGGTCCACCTGCTGGACGCGGCCACCGTCTCGCTGCCGCCCAACGTCGGAGTGGTGGTGGCCGACTCGGACGCCGGTGACCGGTACAGCGTGGTCGACACCGACCAGGCGGGCGGTGCCCGGGAGGCGGTGCGGCATCTGCTGGATCTTGGCCATACGACGGTCTGGCATCTGGCGGGCCCGGAGGAGTCGTTCGCCGCACAGCGCCGGGCCGACGCCTGGCGGGCCACCCTGCGGGAGGCAGGCCGGGAGGCGCCGCCGCTCCTGCGCGGCGACTGGTCGGCCGAGTCCGGCTACCGGGCCGGGCTCCGGCTGGCTGGGGAAGCCGGCTGTACGGCGGTGTTCGCGGCCAACGACCAGATGGCGCTCGGACTGCTGCGGGCCCTGCACGAGTCCGGCCGCACGGTGCCGGACCAGGTCAGTGTGGTCGGCTTCGACGACATCCCGGACGCGGGCTCGTACGTACCGCCGCTCACCACCGTCCACCAGGACTTCGCCGAAGTGGGACGGCGCTGTGTCGAGGGCGCGCTGCGGCAGATCGGCACGGGCACGGACGAGCGCGGCACCACGCTGGTGCCCACCCGGATGACGATCCGCCGGAGCACCGCGCCGCCGCCGGACAGGCCCTAGCATGCCCGTGATCACCACCGGAGCTGATACGAGAGGGGCCCGCCATGCGTGCCGAGCAGTGGACCGGAGTCGTCACCTATCACGGTGAGGGGCCCAACTGGGACACCAATACCGGACAGTTGAGGATCGTCGACATGCTGGCCGGGGACATCCTCACCTTCGACGCCGACGGCGCGTACGAACGACAGCGCGTCGGCGACGTCGCGGCGGCCTGGCGCTCCCGGCGCTCCGGGGGCATCGTGGCGGCCGCCGAACGAGGCTTCGTCCTGATAGCGGCGGACGGCACGGTGACCCGTGGCGACGAGCTGTGGTCCGACACCCGGGTCCGGATGAACGAGGGCGGCTGCGACCCGGCCGGAAACTTCTACTGCGGGTCGATGGCCTATGACGCCCGCCCCGGCGCCGGTTCCGTGTACCGGCTCACTCCCGGCGGCGACATCTCCGTCGCACACACCGGCGTGACCATTTCCAACGGCCTCGCCTGGGCCCCGGACGGCAGCTTCGCGTACTACGTCGACACCCCCACGCAGTCCGTCGCCCGGGTGACGGTCGACCCGTCGACCGGCCGGTTCTCCACCCCTGAACCGTGGGTCGCCATCGACCGCCGCGACGGCTCCCCCGACGGCATCACGGTGGACGCCGAGGGAGGTGTGTGGGTCGCTCTGTGGGGCGGGTCGGCGGTGCGTCGCTATACGGCCGACGGCACCCTGGACGAGGTGGTCGAGGTCAACGCCCGCCAGGTCAGCGCCTGTTCGTTCGGTGACGACGATTACGGCCGGCTGTTCATCACCACCTCGCGCCAGGACGTCGCGGACGGCGACGACCCTGCGGCGGGCGCGGTGTTCACCGTACGACCGGGGATCGCCGGACGCGCACCGCTGCCGTACGCCGGGTAGCTCACCCATCGGGGCTCTCCGCCGTCACGACCTCCGGGTCACAGGCCCGGCGCTCCCCAGACGGGGAACCAGCGGGCGAGATCGGGTTCGATCCGCAGGTCATCACCGAGAACCGCCCTGACCTGGAGTTCTCGCTGGTTGTCGCGCTTCTCGGCGGCGCCGGGCAGTGGCGCGAAAGGATAGAAACTGCCGCGCTTGTAGAGATAGACCAGAGCGAGGGACCGCTGCTCGGGGTCCCGGAAGCCGAGCAGCGAGCAGAGGAGCTGCGGGCCGAAGCCGCCGTCCTGGAGCAGCGTGTTGACCGCGTGCAGGTCGTTGACCAGGGCGGCCGTGTCGTCGGGGGACCGCTGCGCCAGCAGCCAGGTGTAGCCGTACGCGTCCTGGCTGAAGGCCACGGGCGGGCCGCTCCGGCCCAAGTCCGCGTCGAGCAGCTCCTGTACGTCCTGGCGGACGCGCGCGAAACCACCGCCCTCCACGCCCGCGAAGCAGACCGAGCCGAGACCGGTGGGCGCGAACCCGGCGCCCGCCTGGAGGGTGAGAGCGGCGGACGGCAGGGCGAAGAGCTGATCGAGGTTGGGGCGGACGGGCTTGCTGCGGCCGAGGATGGTGTCGAGAAGGCCCACGTGACCAGCTCCTCGCTGTGGCTGAACTCTGTGGCTGAGAACATTCGCGGCCCGGTCCCGTACGGCCGGTGAGGGCCGTTACGGGCGGTGACGGGTGGTGACGGCTGTTACGGGCGGGCCAGCTCGGCGGAGATACGGCCGAGCTGGTCCAGGCGCTGTTCGAGCGTCGGGTGGGAGGAGAGGAGCCGCCCCAGGCTCTCCTTCGAGGAGAACGCGGGGACGAAGAAGAAGGCGTTGTACGGTTCTGCCTTCCGCAGGTCCTCCGTCGGTATCCGTGCCATCTGGCCGCTCACCTTGGTCAGCGCCGAGGCGAGCGCCGACGGCCGGCCGGTCAGCAGTGCGGCCGTGCGGTCGGCGGAGAGTTCGCGATACCGCGAGAGCAGCCGGGTCAGCAGAAAGCCGATCGCGTACACCACCGCGCTGACCAGCGGTATCAGCATGAGTGCGATACCGACGGGGTCGGAGCCCCGGCTCCTGGAGAGGCCGCTGAAGAGCGCGAACCGGGTGATCAGGCCCGCGAGCACGCCCAGGAACGAGGCGATGGTCATGACCGCGACATCGCGGTGCGCGACATGCGACATCTCGTGGGCGAGGACGCCTTCCAGCTCCTCGGGCTCCAGCCTGCGCAGCAGGCCGGTGGTGGCACAGACGAGAGCGGTGCGCTCGCTCCTGCCGGTGGCGAAGGCATTGGGAATGTCGCTCTGCGCGATCGCCACCCGCGGTTTGGGCATATCGGCCAGCGCGCAGATCCGGTCGATGGCGCCGTGCAGCTCCGGTGCCTGCTCGGGGGTCACTTCGCGCGCCCCCATGCTGAAGGCCGCGATCCGGTCGCTGAACCAGAACTGCGCGATGAAGAGGGCACCCGCGAGGATCAGGATGATCGGCCAGGCGCCGTGCAGTACGGCGATCAGCACACCGACCAGGACCACATAGAGCAGACCGATCAGGAACATGGTGGTCACCATGCGTGTGGTCAGACCCCGGTCCGGGGTGTAGCGGGTTTTTGTCATCGTCGCCCTCCAGTCGCTCACTCCTCTGTCAATCTTCCTCCTTTTCCGGCGAAACGGGGGAAGCGGGGTATATGGAAGGTGTAGGACTTGTCGCAGGCCACCTGGGGGGCGCACGACGGCGCACTGCTGTACGCGGGGCTTGCGGAACCCCGGGGAATGCCTCCCTTGCTGCGGTATGCCTGAGTGTTCAATGCATTACAGGGGCAGCAAGGTGAGCGCGAAGGAGGTAGAACAGGGTAAACGACAAAAACGTTTTGCCGACGGTCGGTGGTAAGGCTGACAGTCAGTGGTAAGAGGGGGGTAGCGGCATGATCAGGGTTCTTGTTGTGCATAATGTGGGGCTGATCCGCTCGGCGCTGGTGGCATTGTTACGCTCGGAAACCGGGCTGGACGTGTCATCGACAGGGGGACGTACGGCATTGCGCATGGGATACGGGACTCCGCCCCATGTCTATGTGGCCGATATCGACTGTCTGGATTCTCTTGGGTGTGGTGGGGAAGGCATCGGGTCCACCCACGGTGACCAGGACTATGAACCGGCGCTGCTGGTCCTTGCCGCCGCGCGGAAGCCGGGGGCCCTCCGCAAAGCCTTTGACGCGGGAGCTCTTGGATACGTCAACAAGGACGGTGAGCCGGGACGCTTAGTGGAAGGCATACACCAAGTGGCCCGAGGCGAACGATTCATTGATGAATCACTCGCTTTCGATTTCTTCCAGGCGGCGAAGATGCCGTTGACGCCACGGGAACTGAGTGTTCTCGCGCTGGCCGCCGACGGGGCGCCGATCGATGAAATAGCGAGATCGCTGCATCTGTCCAAGGGGACGATACGCAACTACCTGGCGGCCGCCATACGGAAGGTCGGTGGACGTAACCGACTGGACGCCGTTCGAATATCTCAGGGCGCGGGCTGGCTGTGAGCCGGTGCGAGCCGGCCGCCATCGGCCGGCCGCCCTCAGCGGTCGGTGGGCTCCGGCTCCCTCGCCGTCAGTCGCTCTGCCAGTGGCCCGCCAGATCACGGTAGAGCGGGGACCGGACGAGCAACTCGTCATGGGTCCCGTACGCGGGCCTGGTCCCGTCCAGCACCAGGACCCGGTCCGCCCGGCGCGCGGACGACAGACGGTGCGCGACGACGATCAGTGTGCCGGGACGCTCGGCCAGAGCCAGTTCCGCCCGCGCCTCGGCGACCGGATCCAGATGGCAGGTGGCCTCGTCCAGGAGCATCAGGGGCGCCGGGGACAGATACGCGCGGCACAGGGACAGCAACTGACGCTCGCCCTGCGACAGTTTGGCGGGCTCGACCGGGGCGTCCAGCCCGCCGAGCCGTTCGATCAGGCCGTCGGCGCGCAACGCGTCGACGGCCAGGCCGAGTTCGGCGGAGGACGCGTCGGGTCGCAGATGCAGCAGGTTGTCCCGGACCGTACCGGTGAACACATACGCCTGCTGCGGTATCAGGACCCGCTGCCGCGCCAGGTCGCTCGCGTCCCGGCCCGACACGGGCCTGCCCGCCAGCAGAACGCTTCCCCGATCGGGGGCGAGGAGCCCCGCCATGACGCCCGTGAGGGTGGACTTGCCGATACCGCTCGGGCCCACCACCGCGACATGCGCGCCCTGTTCGACGACCAGATCGAGACATTCCAGCACCGGCGGCGCACCGGGCCCGTATGCCAGGGTCACGGAGCGGATCTCGGCGGCGGGAGGCACCAGGGGCGTACCCGGGGCGTCGCCGTCGCGCTGGTTCCCGTCTCTCGTCGTCACTCGGGCGGGGAGGGGCGCGGACACGTGGGGAAGAGTCTCCGCGGCCCCTTTACCGGCCGTACCGTCCTCGAACCGCTCCAGCACCACCAGCAGCCGGGTTCCTGCCGCCCCCAGCGCCGTCATCAGGGTGTGGAGGGCAGGCAGCAGGGCCTGGACGAGATAGGCCAGCGCCCCCACCACGGCGCCGGCGGTCACCCCCTGGTCCAGCAGCCATGGTGTGGCGGCCAGCAGCAGGATCACGGGCAGCTGGCCGGCCACCCCCAGCGCCAGGGTCCGGACGCCCGCCCAGCGGGCCAGGACGCGCGACGCCCGTGCTCCCGCGTCGATCAGCCGCTCCGTACGGTCCGCCACCTGCGCCTGTGTACCGCACGCCACGATGTCCCGCAGCCCGGCGCCGATCGTGCCGACCCGGTCGGCGATGGCCTCGTCGATGTCCAGGAACGCCCGCTGTGCCGTGGCCATCGGCGCGAGCGTGGCGAGGAACAGCAGCAGCCCCAGCACCAGCGGCGGCAGGACCACCAGCAGGAACTGCGGCGCCAGCGTGAGCAGCCCGGCCAGCGCTCCCACCGTGGTGAAGACGAAGGACCGTGCGGTGAGCACCAGCCCGGCGAAGCTGTCCCGGACGATCTCGGTCTGATGAGTGAGCCGTGAGACCGCGCCGCCGTCCGCCCGCGCGGGGTCGGCCACGGCCCGCCGCAGCGACTGCGTCACCGCCCGCCGGACCAGGGCGTCCCGCAACGGCTCGACGAGCGCGGTGAGTTGGGTGAAGACACCGCGGACGAGGGGGCCGCCGACCAGGATCGCGGCCGCCGCCACGGCCAGCCAGCCGAGGCCGACTCCCGTATGTCCGGCCAGGAAACCGCGGTCGAGTGCCCGTGCCAGGCAGTACCCGCCGAGGAAGGTCTGCGCGGACTCCAGCAGGGACCAGCCGGCGAGCCGGACCAGGACACCCTTTCTGCGCAGCAGGAAACGCCGGCCCTGCGGCACGACCCGGCGCAGCGTCCCCCGGCCTTCCGCGTCCCGGCCTTTCACGTCCCGGCCTTCCGCGTCCCCGCCCTTGGTGTTCAGGCCGTCCGCCGTCCGGCCGGCCGTGTCCGCGGCCATCACCGGGCGGGCCGTTCCGCGCAGATGTCCGCCGCGGGCACCGCCCCGGACGGTACGGGGGCCCCCGGTGCCGGTACCGGTACCGGCACGTGTGCCGATTCTGCGTCCGGCACCGATTCCGGCGCCGAGTCCGCCATGGATACCGGCACCGATTCCGGCGCTGTGAAGACCTCGCGGTACGCCGGGAACCGCCACAGGTCGGCGTGCGGGCCCACCGCCCGTACCCGCCCCTCCTCCAGCCAGATCACCAGATCCGCCCGGACCGCCGAGGAGAGCCGGTGCGCGATGATCAGCCGGGTGCCCGCCCTGACCTCCTGGACCAGCGCGCGCTCCACCTGACGTTCGGTGACCGTGTCCAGGCTGGAGGTCGCGTCGTCGAGAATCAGCAGCCGTCCGGCGTGCGCGAAGGCACGTGCCAGACCCAGCCGCTGGAGTTCGCCGCCGGACAGCGGCGCGTCGCCGGGCGGCGTGTCGTACCCGTACGGCAGCAGTCGTACGAACGCGTCCGCGCTCGCCGCGCGTGCCGCCGACCGCACCCGGTTCGCGGAGACCGGCTCGGCGCCCGAGGCCAGGGCCTCGCCGATGGTGTCGCCGAACAGTACCGGCCGCTCGAAGGCGTACCCGACCTCACGGCGCAACTGGCCGTGCTCGACGGCTTCCAGACGTACGCCGTCGAGCCGTACGTGCCCCTCGTCCGGATCGGTGAGCCGGCCGGCGACGGCGGCCAGCATGGACTTGCCCGCCCCCGAACGCCCCACCACAGCGGCCGAGATGCCCCCGGGGATCTCCACATGCACGTCGTGGAGCAGGGTCTGGCCGTCGCGCACGACCCGGACCCCGCGCAGTTCGAGCGTGCCCGGCCCGTCGGGCGGCAACGACTCGGTGCCGTACGTCAGGGTGGGCAGGGCCATCAGCTCGCCGGTCCTGCGGGCCGCGGAACGGCTCCGTACGAGCGAGCCGAGCAGCCCGGCGACCGCACCCACACCCGCGGCCAGCGCCGCGTACCGGGAGGCGGCCATCAGCTCGCCGACGCTGATCGCGCCCGAGGCCAGCCGCGTGCCGCCGACGGCCAGGACCCCGGTCGTCAGCAGAGGCATCAGGACGCCGCTGCGGGCGACGGCCCGGCCGTGCACACTCCACATGCGCGCGCCCTGGGCGCCGAGTTCGGGCAGGGGCGCGAGGATACGGGCACGTTCGCGCTCCGCCGTGCCCGCGGCGGCGATGGTCCGCGCCCCGCCCAGCGCCTCGACGAGCCGGGCCGCGATGTCCGACTGCACTCGTTGGTAGCGCGCGACGCTGTCGGAGGAATCACGGGTGAAGGCGCGCAGCACCAGGACGAGCAGGGGCAGACCGACGAGGAAGGCGAGAGCCGTCCAGAGGTCGATGAGGAACAGGGCGACGATCGCCCCGGCGGGAGCGAGCAACGACGCGGCGAGGGACGCACCGGTCACCGGCGCGATGCCGGCCTCGGTCGCGTTCGCGGACAGCCGGGCCGCGACATCGCCGGGTGAGAAGCGGGCGCCGTGTTCCGGTCGCGCCGCGAGGAACCGGTTCAGGCCACGGACCCGCAGCCACGCGGTCGACCGGGCGTTGGCAGTGCCGCTCACCAGGGCGACCAGAGAGTCGAGAAGCACCTCCGCGGCGACCGCGACGGCACACAGGGTGAGCCAGAACCCGGCGTCGTCGTCGCGCTCCAGCAGCAGGTCCAGTGTCCGGCCGATGACCGCGGGCAGCGCGAGGGACGCGACGGCCGACGCGGCGGAGCAGACGAACACCGCCGAGGTACGGCCCGCGCTGTGCCGGGCCGCGGCGAGCAGCAGACCGCGGCCGGCCCGCTCCGAAGCCGACGAGTCGCGGGGGCCGGTGGCGCTGAGAGAGCCGCGGGGACCGCGCGAGCCACGACGCGGGAACACCATCGGGGCGGGGCCTCCTCCGGTCCAAGGGGCGAGAAAGCTCTCCGGGGGTGGGAAGGTCCCGGGCGGTCAACCGCCCGGGACCACGTGCCCCTCCCGGCAGGGTTCGCCCCGTCACGGCGCGAACCCTGCCGGTCGTGGCGCAGGTTCAACCCCCACCCGCCGGATGCGCTGGCCCCCGGCGGGACCTGTGACCGACGGCGTCAGCCACAGGCGTTGACGCATGGCGTCAGTTACAGGTGGTGACGCTCAGGCTGCTGTCACCGCAGAGGAGCAGGCTCGCGCGGCTGCCGCCGGTCGCGACCTCGCCGGTGGCCTCTTCCTTCGGGGTCTCCATCGACTGCAGGTCGAGAAGGGTCATGATGTTTCCTTTCATTGGGGACGTCGTGCTCGGTTACGGCTCCCGGAAGGAGCCGGCTCTAGGGCCGCCTGAGCGGCGGGAGGAACGGCAGCTGCGCCGGCCGTTCGTGCGAAGCGGCGGCGAGCGCCAGGAGGGCGCCGGCGGTGCCGGTCGAAAGGTCCATGGACAGCCGCATCATCTGCTCGCCGGGGAAGGCGAGGTGGCCCCGGTACGCCATGGCGTGCCAGGCGAGTGCGTCCATCTGCCGCCGTACGTCGGCGACTTCGGTGCCGGGGCCGGTGGCTGTCGTACGGCTGAGGTACAGCACCATGCCGGCGGCGCCGCGGAAGAGGCCGGGCTGCGCGTAGAAGGTGGCCTGCGCCGCCCGTACGATCTCGCCGCGCGCCCGCTCGAACTCCTCGTCGGCGCGATGGGCGAGATAGTCGTCGAGCACCATGCCGATGCCCACACTGCCCGCTCCCAGATAGGGCATCGTCCGCCAGCCCTCGTCGACCTGGAGGGTGCCGCCCGCGCTGACCTTGCACCGGGCCAGATCGCGCCGCAGCGCCTCGGCCGCGAGGTCCAGCAGCGCGGTGTCACGGGTGCGTTCGTAGAGGCGGACGAAGAGCAGCGCGATGCCTGTTGCACCGTGCAGCAGCCCGGCACGGGTCACTCCGGCGCCCGGACGGGCCGCATCGCCGGACAGCGAGCGGGTCGCCAGGTCGGCGCAGCGCAGCGCCGCCGTGTGCAGCGCGGACTCCCCGGACTGCGACGCGAGGTCGTTCAGTGCGAGACCGAGACCGGCGGCGCCGCTGTGCAGATCGGACGGGACGCCCTCCCATGGCTGATCCAGCGTCAGCTCAGCCAGTTCCAGGGCGCGTTGGGTATGTCCGAGCCGGTTCAGTGTCCAGGCCAGACCCGCCAGGCCGTCGTAGAAGCCGAGCGGTGTGCCCGAGGCGGGCTGCTTGCTCCGCAGCAGCAGCCACTCCTCCGCCTGCTCGCACCGGCTCGCTCCGCTCTCGTCCAGCGCGTACAGCACCCCGGCCGCGCCGTAGCCGAAGGACAGGCCGCCGCCCGCCGTGGCGAACTGGGCGATGTCGCCGGGGAAGTAGCGGTCCTCGCGGTCGGGGGAGGCGGAGGCGAGGATGGCCCTCACCATGGAGTCCCGGCTGCGCGGCCAGTCGGCGGGCCCGGCCGGAAGGTAGCTGCCCTCGTCGGCGCGGAGCGCGGGGGTACGAGCGGGGCGCCCGCCGGTACTCGCGAGGCCGGGATCGTCCGCGGGGTCGCGGAGAATCTCGGCCACCGCGTCGTCCAGGAACCCGCGCTCGACGGGGAACTGCCGCGCCACCACCTCCGCCAGATGCGCGGCCTTCGCGCGGTCGACGGCGAAGAGACTGGTCAGCGGTATGAAGAGGGCCAGCCGCAGGCAGGCGAGGGCATAGCGGTCGACATCGAAGCCGCGCCGGTCGGAGGGGGCGACGAAGGCCGGATTGGCCACGGTCTGGCGCCCGTTGTCATCGATGTGCGCCGCCGCCTCGAAGTCGAGCAGCACCACCGACGACTCGTCCTCGGACACCATGATGTTGAACAGATGCAGATCGTTGAAGACGACCCCGCGTCCGTGCACCGCCGCCACGGCCTCCTCGACCAGGCCGTGGATCCGCCGGGCCCACGCGGTGTACTCGGCGAGCCGTTCGGCGCCCGGTTCGGGGTCGATCAGCGGGTGCCGGCGGGCGAAGAAGGTGTTGAGGGGCTTGCCCTCGACGAATTCGAGTACGAGGAAGTGATGGCCCCCCATGACGAAACTGTCCAGGACCTCGGGGGTGCATCTCAGCCCCGACAGCCTCTCCAGCGCGTCCTGTTCGCGTTTGAGACGGGTCACCGCGTCGGCCCCGTCGGCGGCCAGCCCCGCATGCGGACGGGCCTCCTTCAGTACGACCTTCTCGCCGGTTCTGCTGTCCCGGCCGACATAGACCCCGCCGCCGTTGGAGAAGTGCAGCGCCTGCTCGATGGTGTACGGCAGGTCGGCGACGGTCATGGCCTTCCGCGCCTCCAGATGCGGCCGCAGGAAGGCGGGCGGGGCGACCCAGTCGGGTATCCGGAAGACCGGGCCCCGCAGGTCCGGGACGAGTTTCCCATCGCCGTTCTCGACGGCCGGGCGGAGTTCGCCGTCGGCGTCGTAGCAGTTGCGCTGGGTGAAGCTGCCGTAGCGCAGGTGGACCGGGCCCTCGCCCCAGCGCAGGTCGCTCAGGATGTACGGCCCCGGCTCGCCGGCCAGCAGGCTGTCGAGTTCCGAGGCGATCGTGCCGCACTCGAGGACGCCGGGCGGGTAGACGGTGATGAACTTCCCGCTGGCGGCGCGGTCCGCGTATTTGGCGTTGCGGGTGTGCAGCAGGTATCTGCTCGGCACGAACTTGAAGGCGATGTTGCGCGGTACGCAGTAGTCCATGACCCGGTCCAGCACCGACTCGGCGTTGTCCAGACACGCCGAGACATGGATCTTCCAGCCCTGGGACGGCAGTTGGCCGTCCAGCGGTCGCCATGCCAGCCAGTCGCCGGTGCGGTGCTGCTGCCAGCCGGCGGGGGCGGGCCGCAGAGCGGCCTCGTACGGGGCCTGACGGCCCGTGCCGACGGTGGACGACAGCAGGTGCGGTGAGTCGTAGAAATGCCGGTCGGCATCACAGAATACGGCGTATCCCTTGTTCACACGCGCTCCCTCGTGTTCGCACGCGCTCCCTCGGCCGGCGACAGCGCCAACCGTGTCATGGCAGCGGAAACGCGAGACAGTCGCCGATGTCACTTCTCCGACATGGACTACGCACGAGTAACCAGTGATGAAACACGGCGAAATGAGGCGACGTGAGGTGACACGCGGCGAGGGAAGAGCGGTGAGGCAAGGGCGCCGGGCCGAAGCGGGGCGAGGGACCGGCGGACGCGGAGGTCCGCCGGTCCCGGTGTGGGCGGCGCGTTTGCCCACTCATGCCCTCACGGTGTCCTACAGCGCCGGGTAGGCGTTCTTCATCAGCTCCTGGAACTGCGCGGAGAACCAGTCACCGGAGAGCGGCGCGTTGCCCAGAGCGCCGGACATGTGGTTGTTGTTGCGCGGATTGCCCGTATAGGCCGGGTCGCACATCTGGTCGAAGCCCTTGCCCTGGTCGTTCGGGATCACCTTGCTCGCGCCGTCGGACTCGCCCGGGGGCTTCATCCAGACGTACGCGTCGATCCCGGTGGCGGGCGATGCCTTCGGCCGTTCACCGAGTCCGGCACCGGCCTGGTTGCACCAGTTGCCCAGATGGATCCTGCGGTCGTAACGGCCGCCGTCCACATAGGTGTCCACGCTGGTCTGCGCACCGGGCCCACCGGGCCTGGCCGTACCGCCCCAGCCGTTGCGGGAGGTGTCGATCAGCATGCCGATGCCCGAGGGGAAGCCGACATTGACCGCTTCCTGACGGAACGCCTGCGCGAACGACTGCTCGTCGACGTAGCGGTTCCAGTCCACCCACTTCGACTCGCGCACCGACTTGCCCGCGACGCTGTCGTTGATGGTGAAGTTGTTCTCCTTCGTCGCACCGTAGTTGGCGGTGTTGACGATGAAGCCGTGCACCTTGTCGACCGTGCTGCCCTCGGCTGTCGCGGCCTGCTTGAACATCTGCGCCGAGGCGTTGAAGTTGTCGTCCCAGCCGATCCAGCCGTGGTGGCCCGCGTCCACGTAGTTGTAGACGTTGGGGACGGCGCCAAGGTGGTTGAGGGCGTAGCCGACACCCTTGATGTAGTTGCCGTTCGCCTTCATCACATCGCACTGCGGCGTGGCGGTCACGCGTGGGCTGACGTTGGTGACCAGGTTGGGCAGTGAGTCGATCTCGACGGTCGTCACGATCCGCAGGCCCGCGTACTTGCTGTCGGCCAGGATGGCGGCGATCGGGTCGATGTACTCCTTCTGGTAGCGAGTGATCTCGGTCGGGCCGAGCTCACCGTTGGAGGCGAGCGCGGCGCAGTCGCGGCCCGGCAGGTTGTAGATGACCAGCTGGACGACGAACGGCCTGCCCGCCGCCTGCCGTACCGCCTCGTCGAGGTGGTCGCGCAGCCCCATGCCGCTGCCCACGCCCTCGATGGCCGCGATCCGGTCCAGCCAGACACCCGTCGGCTGACGGGATATCCGGCTGCCGCCCGTCTCGGCGGCGGCCTTCGCGGACCACTCGGGGTTCACGTACACCCCGGCGCCCGCGTACGGGTTGTCGACCTTGGCGTTCGCGGGCGGCGGATCCGTCGGGTCCGTGGGATCCTCGCCGCCCGACGTGTTGCAGGTGACGCCGTTCAGCTTGAACGTGGCGGGCACCGCGTTGGTCCCGGTGGCGGTGGCGTTGAAACCGAAGGAGGCCGACGCGCCGGTGGCCAGGGTGCCGTTCCAGCTCGCGTTGGTGGCGGAGACGGCCTTGCCGCTCTGGGTGACCGTGGAGCTCCAGCCCTGTGTCACCTTCTGGTCGCCGGCGAAGTTCCACTCCAGCTTCCAGGAGCTGACGGCGTCACCGGTGTTGGTCACGGAGACCGCGGCGGTGAAGCCGCCCGACCAGGAGCTCTGGACCGAGTAGTCGACGGTGCAGCCGGCCGCCGCCGCGGAGGCGGGCCCGTTCAGCGCCGTCACCGTGCCGGCGGCAGCGGCGATCAGCGCGGACGCGGCGAGCACCGCGGTGCGGGTACGGCGTGGAGGTGAGGTGGTGCGGCTCATGAGAGTCCCTTCAGATGGTCACGGAGTCCCACGCCGAAGGAGGTCGGCGTGCCGTTGTAGTCGCTGATCAGGGCGGGGCCCGAGGAACAGTCCCAGGTGTTCCAGGTCCAGCCGAGGTACGAGGAGCCATGGCTGTCGAGCCAGGCCATGACGCGGTCGACATAGCCGTGCGAGCAGGTGTTCTCGCCGATCTCGCCCGCCACGAGGGGCATTTGGGCCGCCACCGGGGCGAGCTGTTCGTTCCAGCAGCTCTCGTTCGCGCAGGCGTTGAAGTTGTACGAGTGCCAGGCGGCGGCGACATTGCCGGCCGGGTCGGACGGCCGGTACGCGAGCCACTGCCGCAGGTCGTTCGAGTAGGCGATGCCGGGGATCAGCACCAGGTTCCGGGCGCCGGCCGCCCGTACCGCGTTCAGCAGGGTCTGCATCCCGGCCACCGGGTAGTCGATCCCCGGGCAGTTGCCGCCGTCGCGCCAACAGGCCCAGGCAGTAGCCGGGTTGGTGGTGGCCCGGTCCGGGAACGGCTCGTTGAACAGGTCGAAGACCACGGCCGGATCGCTCTTGAAGGCCGTCGCGACCGAGGTCCAGAACGCCGGGGTGTACTGCGCGTCCGGCATCGGCTTCTGGCAGGTCGCGTACTCGGTGTCCGGGCAGTGGCTGTCATTGCCCGTGTACTTCCCGTGGGTCCAGTGCAGTTCCAGTACCGGTGTGATGCCGTGCGCCTCCAGCCTGGTCACGTACGCCTTGACCGCGTTGATGTAATTCGCTCCGGAATAGGCCGTGTTCACATGGGGGAGGCCGAGCCAGCACTCCTCGTTCAGCGGCACTCGTACGGTGTTCACCTTCCAGTCCGCGATGGCCCGCACGGACGCGTCGTCGACCGGACCGTCGAAGATGCCGTGTCCCTGGACGCACATGAACTCGCCGCCGGAGCGGTTGACTCCGAGCATGCGGCGGGTCGCGCCGTTCTCGTCGACCAGCTTGTTGCCGGACACGCGCAGTTCCGGTGGGGCGCCGCCGGGTTCGGGCGGATCGGCCGGCGGGTCCGTGGGGTCACCTGGGCCCGCGTCGCCGTTGCAGGTGACGCCGTTGAGCCTGAACGCCGTGGGTGCGGGGTTGGACCCCGACCAGGAGGCGGTGAATCCGGCGCTGACCGAGCCGCCGGTGGAGATCTTTCCGTTCCAGCTCTCGTTGACGGCTGTCACGGTCTTCCCGGACTGGGACCACTTCCCGCTCCAGCCCTGGGTCACCTTCTGGCCTCCGGGGAAGTCGAAGGTGAGGGACCAGTTCTCGATCGGTGCTCCGTTGTTGGTCAGCGTGACACCGCCCTGGAAGCCGCTGTCCCACTGACTCGTGGTGGTGTACTCGACGGTGCAGGTGGCAGCGGTTCCCGACGCGGTCACCTGTGGAACTAGGGCGGTACCCGCCATGGCCAAGGCCGCGGCGGCCAACAGCGCACGCAGGCGCGGTGGTGGTCGCATGGAGCGACTCCTCGATGGCCGATACGCCGCCTGACACGGCGTATGACTGATGGAAGCGCTCCCACTGGTTCTGTTCGACGGTAGCGCCGAAGTGGCATGAGTCAACAGTCCAGTTGACTTCTTTTACTCGCGAACTCGCCCGGACGTGGGTCGTGTTCAAAGTCTTGACACCCTCGCGGTCCCGCTCGACGCTTGGGAGCGCTCCCACTGGTTCGTACCCCCCACACACCCGCACCGGACCGCGAGGAGGACCACCCCATGCTCGTCTCACGAGGATCCCCACCAGGGGCGCCGCCGCCGATCACCAGGCCGCGCCGGCGGCGTGGAGTGCGGCGGCTGCTGACCGCGCTGGCGGCCGCCCTGTCGCTGCCGCTGGGTCTGACCGCGGTCAACGGAACTCCCGCGCACGCCGCCGCGGTCCAGTGCGGCGTCGGCTACAAGACGAACGACTGGGGCTCCGGCTTCACGGCCGACCTCACGGTCACCAACCGGGGTGCGGACGCCCTCGACGGCTGGACGCTCACCTACGGTTACGCCGGCAACCAGACCCTCACCAGCGGCTGGAACGGCGTCTGGACACAGTCGGGGAAGACTGTCACCGTCAAGAACGCGGCCCACAACGGGAAGATCGCGCCCGGCGCGGCGGCCACCACGGGCGCCAACTTCACCTACAGCGGCGCCAACACCGCGCCCACGGCCTTCGCCGTCAACGGGGTGACCTGCACCGGAGCGCACCAGCCGCCCCTGACCGTGCTGACCGCCCCGGCCCCCGGCGCGGTGTTCAGCGCGGGCGGCACCATCCCGATGGCCGCCACCGCGGTCGCCGCCGACGGCGCGGGTGTCACCAAGGTCGAGTTCTACAGCGACACCACGCTGCTCGGCACCGACACCACGTCCCCGTACACCTTCGACTACGCGAACGTCCCGGCCGGTGACCTCTCGCTCTACGCCAAGGCGTACGACGGCCAGGGCGCCTCCGCCGAGTCCACGCCGGTCGGCGTGCGGGTCGCCACCGGTCCCTCGCTGGTCGCCACCCCCGCCCAACTCGGCGTGCAGCAGGGCAAAACCGGTACGTTCGGGGTCAAGCTCTCCGCCCGGCCGAGCGCCGCGGTGACCGTCACCGTCGCCCGCACCGCGGGCAACACCGCTCTGACCGTCGCCTCCGGCGCAAGCCTCACGTTCACCACCGCCAACTGGGACACCGCCCAGCAGGTGACCGTCGCCGCCGCGGCCACCGGCACCGGCGCCGCCACCTTCACCGCGACCGCGCCGGGACAGGCCAAGGCCGATGTCACCGTCACCCAGCTGGCGGCGAGCGCCGGTTACGACGCCCGGTTCCTGGAGCTGTACGGCAAGATCACCGACCCGGCCGCCGGCTACTTCTCGCCGGAGGGAATCCCGTACCACTCCGTGGAGACACTGATCGTCGAGGCGCCCGACCAGGGGCACGAGACGACGTCCGAGGCGTACAGCTATCTGATCTGGCTCCAGGCCATGTACGGCAAGGTCACCGGCGACTGGGCCAAGTTCAACGGCGCGTGGGACATCATGGAGAAGTACATGATCCCCACCCACGCCGACCAGCCCACGAACAGCTTCTACACGGCGTCGAAACCCGCCACCTACGCGCCGGAATGGGACCAGCCCTCCCAGTACCCCTCGCAGCTCAACAGCAATGTGCCGGTCGGGAACGATCCGATCGCGGGCGAGCTGAAGAGCGCGTACGGCACCGACGACATCTACGGCATGCACTGGATCCAGGACGTCGACAACGTCTACGGCTTCGGCAACGCGCCCGGCAAGTGCGAGGCCGGACCGGCCGACACGGGCCCCTCGTACATCAACACCTTCCAGCGCGGGGCACAGGAATCCGTCTGGGAGACGGTCACCCAGCCCACCTGCGACGCCTTCAAGTACGGCGGCAAGAACGGCTACCTCGACCTGTTCACCGGGGACGCCGCCTACGCCAAGCAGTGGAAGTTCACCAACGCTCCGGACGCCGACGCCCGGGTCGTGCAGGCCGCCTACTGGGCCTCGGAATGGGCCAAGGAGCAGGGCAAGGGCAGCCAGGTGTCGGCCAATGTCGCCAAGGCGGCGAAGATGGGCGACTACCTCCGCTATGCCATGTACGACAAGTACTTCAAGAAGATCGGCAACTGTGTGGGCGAGAGCGCCTGCGCGGCGGGCAGCGGCAAGAACAGTTCGCACTACCTGCTCTCCTGGTACTACGCCTGGGGCGGCGCCACCGACACCTCGGCCGGCTGGGCCTGGCGCATCGGCTCCAGCTTCGCCCACAGCGGCTACCAGAACCCGATGGCCGCCTGGGCCCTGAGCTCGTACGCCGACCTCAAGCCCAAGTCCGCCACCGGCCAGCAGGACTGGAGCACCAGTCTCAAGCGGCAGGTGGAGTTCTACCGCTGGCTCCAGTCCTCCGAGGGCGGCATCGCGGGCGGCGCCACCAACAGCTGGCAGGGGCGCTACGCCCAGCCTCCGGCCGGCACCTCGACGTTCTACGGCATGTACTACGACGAGGCGCCCGTCTACCACGACCCGCCGTCCAACCAGTGGTTCGGCTTCCAGGCGTGGTCGATGGAGCGGGTGGCGGAGTACTACAACAGGACGGGTGACTCCGCAGCCAAGGCGGTGCTGGACAAGTGGGTCACCTGGGCGCTGTCCAAGACCACCGTCAACCCGGACGGCACCTACCGGATCCCGTCGACCCTCCAGTGGTCCGGCAAGCCCGACACCTGGAACGCGACCACCCCCGGCGCCAACACCGGACTGCATGTCACCGTCGCCGACTACACCGACGACGTGGGAGTGGCCGCCGCCTACGCCAAGACGCTCTCGTACTACGCGGCGAAGTCCGGCCACGCCGCCGCCAAGAGCACCGCCAAGGCGCTGCTCGACGGCATGTGGGACCACCACCAGGACGCCCTGGGCATCGCGGTCCCCGAAACCCGCGCCGACTACAGCCGGTTCGACGACCCGGTCTATGTCCCGAGCGGCTGGAGCGGCGCCATGCCCAACGGGGACAGGATCGACTCCGCTTCCACCTTCGCGTCGATCCGGTCCTTCTACGAGAGCGACCCGGCCTGGTCCAAGGTCGAGGCCTACTTGAACGGTGGAGCGGCTCCGAGCTTCACGTACCACCGCTTCTGGGCACAGGCGGACATCGCGCTGGCTCTCGGCGCGTACTCCGATCTCTTCGAGTAGCTCTCTTCGAATAGCTCTCTTCGGACAGCGTCTCCTGCGCGGCGACGGTGGAGGGCCCCGGCATGTGCCGGGGCCCTCTGCGATGTGGGCCCGTATCCTGCGGCGCACGTCCGGTACGCGCACCGGTGCCCGCGCGGGGTTTTCAAGTCCCCTTCCGCTACGACCGTTTGATGACTGTATGCCGTTATCAAAAGGGCAACACAAGGTCAAATTCTGGTTTCCGGCCTATTCGAATCAGACCGTTCGATGCAACTCTCTGGACGGCTCTTCGCGCGTAGACAAGCGTGACGGGTCCGCTTTTTGACACCCGCACAGCTCAGCACGCTCAGGTGGTGGCACCCCCAAGGCCACCCCTCCCCACACGGAGCCGCTCGCCGGGCGGCCCGACACTCTTGGAGACTGAGTGAGACTCGTAGCTTCCACCCCCAGGAAGAACACCGCCCGTGTCGCCGCGCTGGTCGCCTCCGCCGCCATGGTGGTCGTCGGCGTCCAGTCGGGACCGGCCAGCGCCGCGCCCGACACCGCCCGCGAGAAGGGCGCCACCGCCGTGGCGTTCACGCCCGAGCAGCGCGTCGACGCCATCAAGTCCGCGCAGGCGGACACCGCGAGCGAGGCCAGGTCCCTCGGGCTGGGCGCGCAGGAGAAGCTGGTCGTCCGGGACGTCATCAAGGACGCCGACGGCACGGTGCACACCCGGTACGAGCGGACCTACGCGGGCCTGCCCGTGCTCGGCGGAGACCTGGTCGTCCACCGGGCCCCGGCAGGCAAGGCCAGTGTCACCAAGGCGACCACGGCCCGAATATCCGTGGCCTCCACCGACGCCGCGGTCAGCCCGGCCGGCGCGAAGAAGACCGCGCTGAAGGCGGCTTCGGCCGAGAAGACCGCCGGAGCGGCGGCCGACACCGCCCCGCGCAAGGTGATCTGGGCGGCCACCGGTACGCCCGTACTGGCCTGGGAGACCGTCGTCAAGGGCGTCCAGCCCGACGGCACGCCGAGCGAGCTGCACGTCGTCACCGACGCGGCCACCGGCAAGGAGCTGTTCCGCGACGAGGCCATCGAGACCGGCACCGGCACCGGCGACTACAACGGCAAGGTGACGCTCGGCACCACCAAGAGCGGCAGCACCTACAGCCTCACCGACAGCGGCCGCGGCAACCACAAGACGTACGACCTGAACCAGAAGACCTCCGGCACCGGCACGCTCTTCACCGACGCCGACGACGTGTGGGGCGGTGGCCGCCAGAGCGCGGGCGTGGACGCGCACTACGGCGCGGCGGAGACCTGGGACTTCTACAAGAACGTGCTCGGCCGCAACGGCATCAAGAACAACGGCGTCGCGTCCTACTCCCGCGTCCACTACGGCAACAGCTATGTGAACGCGTTCTGGGACGACAGCTGCTTCTGCATGACATACGGCGACGGCTCCGGCAACGCCAACCCGCTCACCTCGCTGGACGTGGCCGCGCACGAGATGAGCCACGGCGTCACCTCCGCCACCGCCAACCTGACCTACAGCGGTGAGTCCGGCGGTCTCAACGAGGCGACCTCCGACATCTTCGCCACCGCGGTCGAGTTCTACTCCGCCACCCCGAGCGACCCGGGCGACTACCTCATCGGCGAGAAGATCGACATCAACGGTGACGGAAGTCCGCTGCGCTACCAGGACAAGCCGAGCAAGGACGGCGGCTCGAAGGACTACTGGTCCTCCACCCTGGGCAACCTCGACGTCCACTACTCCTCGGGCCCGGCCAACCACTTCTTCTACCTGCTGTCCGAGGGCAGCGGCGCGAAGACCATCAACGGCGTGAGCTACAACAGCCCCACGTCCGACGGCTCCACGGTCACCGGCATCGGCCGGGACGCGGCCACGAAGATCTGGTACAAGGCGCTCACCACGTACATGACGTCCAGCACCAACTACGCGAAGGCGCGCACGGCGACGCTCAGCGCGGCGGGCGCCCTGTACGGCACGACCAGCACCCAGTACAAGGCGGTCGGCGCGGCCTGGACCGCGATCAACGTCAAGTGACCCGTACGGTCCGATGTGACTGACGGGTAGCACACTGGGCACGGGCCCGCGCGTACGTACGCGCGGGCCCGCGTTCGGTTCCGGCCCGGTCCGGGCCCCGGTGATCAATCCCCTCCGCCGGTCGGCACGCTCCAGGTGAGGGATCGGGGCGCGCGAACTAGGGTGCGCATCATGGCCGGACACAACGGGCGGGGGAGCGGCGAGGACACCCCCGCGCAGCCGGACCCGCGGCGCTGGAAGGCGCTGGCGGTATGTCTGGTGGCGGGGTTCATGACGCTGCTGGACGTCTCCATCGTCAATGTCGCGCTGCCCTCCATCCGAACGGGGCTGCGCACCTCGGAGGCCGACCTCCAGTGGGTGCTGTCCGGATACGCGCTCGCCTTCGGTCTGTTCCTGATCCCCGCCGGGCGGCTGGGCGACGCCCGTGGCCGGCGCGTGGTGTTCATGGCGGGGCTCGCTCTGTTCACCCTCTCCTCCGCGGCCTGCGGAGCCGCCCAGTCCAGCGTCTGGCTGGTGGTCGCCCGGCTGGTGCAGGGCCTCGCCGGCGGCATGGTCGCGCCACAGATCTCCGCGCTGATCCAGCAGATGTTCTCCGGCCGGGAGCGCGGCCGGGCGTTCGGCATGTTCGGCACGGTGGTCGGTGTCTCGACCGCAGTCGGGCCGCTGCTGGGCGGACTGCTCATCGAGGCGGCCGGGGCGCGGGAAGGCTGGCGATGGGTGTTCTACGTCAACCTGCCGCTGGGCATCGTCTGTCTGCTGCTGGCCCGCCGGCTGCTGCCGGACACCCCGTCGGCCGGTCATGTCCGGATCCGCGACCTCGACCCGTTCGGCGTGCTGCTGCTCGGCGGCGGAGTACTGGCGCTGCTGCTGCCCTTCGTACAGCAGCAGGAATGGCACGGCGACGAGAAGTGGCTGCTGCTGGTGGTCGCTGCCCTGCTGCTGGCCGGCTTCGTGAAGTGGGAGTCACGGTGCCGGCCGGGCGGCACCCAGCCGGTGCTGGACATGTCCCTCTTCCGGGTCCGCGCCTTCTGGCTGGGCTGTCTGCTGATCCTGCTGTACTTCGCCGGGTTCACCTCGATCTTCTTCATCAGCACGCTCTATCTCCAGAGCGGACTGCACTACACCGCCCTGGAGTCGGGACTGGCCATCACCCCGTTCGCCCTGGGCTCCGGCGCGGCCGCGGGGATCGGCGGACGGCTGGTCAGCCGCTTCGGCCGGCCGTTGGTCGCCGTCGGGCTGACCATGGTGGCCGTCGGCCTGGCGGCCACCGCGCTCGCCGTGCACCTGGTGCCGGGACGCGGCGCCGGGTGGGCGATGGCGGCGCCACTGCTCGTGGCGGGACTGGGCAGCGGACTCGTCATCGCGCCGAACCAGACCCTGACGCTCTCCGAGGTGCCGGTACCCATGGCCGGCAGCGCCGGCGGCACGCTTCAGACGGGACAGCGGGTGGGGTCCGCGGTCGGTATCGCCGCGGTGGGGTCGGTCTTCTTCGCCCAGGTGCCGGGCGACGGCTGGGCGACGGCGTACGACCACGGGCTGGTCGTGGCGGTGGCGTTCGTGGTGGTGGCGCTGCTGGTCGCGCTGGCCGACGTGGCGGCCGGTCGCCGGGACCGGAAGCGTGCGGCGCGGACACCACCACCCTGAAGGAGCGGGGCGGACAACCCGTCGGACAGGGAAGGCTCGCACGCGCCACACCGGGGCATCGACGCACGAAACGCCGACAGCGCATCGTAAGAGAGATCGCACCTGAGGAAAGGGGACCGCGATGAGCAACTCCGCGCAGCGCACCACAGAAGGCAATACGGAGTTCGGCAGGAAACCCTTCAAGCGGTCGAGGAGCCATTTCGCGGACCGCGTCACCGCCGACGGCAGGGACGGCTGGCCGGCCGAGGCCGGCCGTTACCGGCTCGTCGTCAGCCGCGCCTGCCCCTGGGCGAGCCGCGCCCTCGTCTCACGGCGGCTGCTCGGCCTGGAGGACGCGCTCCCGGTCGCGGTCGCCGACCCGATCCAGGACGACCGCAGTTGGCGCTTCACCCTCGATCCGGACGGCCGGGACCCCGTCCTGGGCATCCGCTTTCTCAGCGAGGCGTACGACGCCCGGGAGACGGACTATCCGGGCGGGGTCAGCGTGCCCGCGATCGTGGACGTACCCAGCGGGAAGCTGGTGACCAACGACTTCCAGCGGATCACGCTGGACCTCGCGACCCAATGGACGGCGCTGCACCGGACCGGGGCGCCCGACCTGTATCCCGAGGCTCTGCGGGACGAGATCGACGAGGTCATGGAGGGCGTCTACCGCGACATCAACAACGGTGTGTACCGGGCCGGATTCGCCACACGGCAGAGCGAGTACGAGGACGCCTACCGCGATGTGTTCCGCCGTCTCGACCTGGTGTCCGAGCGGTTGGCCGACCGTCGCTACCTGGTGGGGGACACCATCACGGAGGCCGACATCCGGCTGTTCACCACGCTCGTGCGCTTCGACGCCGTCTACCACGGACACTTCAAGTGCAACCGGTCGAAGCTGACCGAGGACCGGGTTCTGTGGGCCTACACCAGGGACCTCTACCAGACCCCCGGCTTCGGCGACACGGTCGACTTCGACCACATCAAGCGGCACTACTACAAGGTCCACACCGGCATCAACCCGACCGGCGTCGTGCCCCTAGGCCCGGACCTGTCCGGCTTTCTGAGCCCGCACCACCGCGAGGAGCTGGGCGGACGGCCGTTCGGGGACGGCACCCCTCCGGGGCCGGTGCCGCGGGGTGAGGAGATCCCCGCGGCGGGGCTCCCCTAGAGCCGCTCCCGTAGGCAGGGGGCGGCGACTCCCGTACGGCGGGCGAGGCGTGCCCGGCAGGGGCTCCGCGGGTCAGTTCACCGCCGGAGAGCGCCGCAGTACGTACAGTCCGACGCTTGCCGCGAGCACCGTCACACAGACCGTGAACGTCACTCCCGCGCCCCGCAGTCCCAGCAGGAGAGTCAGCGCGCCGACGCCGACGACCGGCAACGAGATTCCGGTGTAGGCGACGACGAAGAGCGCGGAGATCGTGCCGCCCCGGTGCTCGGGCGGAGCCGCGCCGCCGACGGCGGTCATGGCGGCGCGGAAGGCCAGTCCCTGGCCGAGCCCGCCGCACAGCGCGCCCGCCACGAGCAGCGCCGGCCACTCCACCGCCAGGGAGGCACCCACCAGCACCAGGCCGACCACCAGGACCAGGCAGCCGCCCGGGAGCGCCCGGCGTACCCCCAGACGCCCCATCAGCGCCTGTCCGACCGTGGAGGCGAGGAACGCGGAGAAGACGACCGCGCCCGAGACGGCGAGGTTGGGCACATCGAGGCTCTGCGCCACGAAGGCCGGCGCCACCGCGGTGAACAGCCCCAGCAGCGCGAATCCGGCGAACGCGGCGAGCGCCGACGGCACGAACACGCCACGGACCCCGGGCGGCACCGTCAGTCCGGCGGGGTGCGGACGAGGCCGCCGTTTCGGGTCCTTGACGGTCTCGGGGAGGAACCAGGTCAGTACGGACGCCACCGCCACCAGCGCGAGATGTACGAGGAAGGGCAACCGCAGCGGCCACGGCGCGTACTGGGCGAGCAGTCCGGCCAGCAGCGGGCCGCAGCCGAGGCCGCCCATGTTCGCCGCCGTGGCGGCGAGCCCCGCACGCGCCTCATGTCCCGGTGCGGCCAGCTCCATCACCGCCGCGGTGGCGGCGCCGCTGAACAGCCCGGCGGCGAACCCCGACAGCAACCGGCCGGCGAACAGCGCCGGAAGACCGCCCTCGAACAGGAAGCACAGGGCGCTGGCCGCGGACAGCCCCAGCGCGCAGAGCAGCACCGGCCGCCGCCCCACCTCGTCGGAGGCGTTGCCCGCCAGCAGCAGTACGGCGATCACCCCGAGGGCATAGACGGCGAACACCACCGTCACCATCAGCTCGGAGAAGCCGAGTTGCTCCCGGTAGAGCCCGTACAGCGGAGTGGGCAGGGTCGTGCCTGCCATGCCGACGGCGAACACTCCCGCGGCCACCGGACAGCTGAAGCGCCGGATCTCGCTTCTGTCGCTGCTCTCGCTCTCGCTCTCGCTCCCGCTCCCGCTTCTGCGAGCGTTCATGCAAGCCACCCCCGTATGAGTGGATCGGCCGAGGTGCCCCGTGAAACCGTGAGCCGCAGCGACGCCGCGCCCCGGCGGTGGCGCGGCGTCGCTGCCGGGGCCCGGGAGCCAGGAGCCGGGAGCCGGGACTCTCAGCCGTCGTTGGCCACTTCG
This sequence comes from Streptomyces sp. NPDC088116, assembly GCF_044741745.1. Classification (NCBI taxonomy): domain Bacteria; kingdom Bacillati; phylum Actinomycetota; class Actinomycetes; order Kitasatosporales; family Streptomycetaceae; genus Streptomyces; species Streptomyces sp. NPDC088116. Next base: position 714,119 of record NZ_JBIUTF010000003.1, read on the forward strand.
GCCGCCTTCTCACGACGCATCAGGACCGCACCGGCGAGTACGGAGGTGAGCACGGCGCAGGCCACCGCCGACACCTTCGCCCAGGCGAAGGAATCGCCCACGCCGCTCGCCGGCAGATGGAGGCCACCGGCGCCCGACAGCGAGTGAGCGGTGATGATCCCCACGGCCGTCGCGCCGCTCGCCGCCCAGATCCGGACCGTGTCCTGAACGGCCAGCCAGACACCGAGGATCAGACAGAGACCGGTGAAGGCCAGGGCGAGCATGTCCGAGAGGCCGCCGGAGCGCAGTGCCGTGAAGTCCGTCGGCAGATGGATCATGCCGCAGGACAGCAGCATGATCGCCGCGGGCCGGCGCAGTGCGGACCGTACGGCGGGGGAGGCGTCGCGGTTTGCGGTCTCGGCACAGGCCAGAGCGGCGAGTCCCGCCGTGATACGGGGGCCTTCGGCCAGGTGCCGGGCCGGGACACCCGGCTCGGGGGCCCGCCCGCCGGCCGGCTTCGAACCGCCGTGACGGACCGCGCCTGCCGCACCGTCCTGATCGCTCCGCGCGTTCGACAGCGCTTCGGAGCGGACTCCGGAGCGGACTCCGGAGTGGGCCTGGGAGCGGGTCTCGGAGCGGCTCGTGGGCGGCCCGTCGCTCTCGTCACTGCCGAGGATCGTCACGAGCTGTGCCACGTCCTCGATCGGCCGCCCGACGGCCGCGGCCCGGAGAGTCGTGTCGGCCTCGTCGACCTCGTGCGGAGCCTCGGCCAGCAGCGCGACCAGTTGCCTGACCTCCGCCACGGGACGGGACACGGCGGCGGCCCGCAGCGCCTCGTCGCCGGGGCTGGGGACCTCTCCGGTCCGTTTCAGCAGACTCACCAACGCGGCGACCTCCTCCAGCGGCCGGACGGTCGCCGCGGTCCAGAGCAGCGTCCGTATCGGTTCGGCGCCGGGGTCCCGGGCGGGCCTCTCGGCGTCGGCACGGCCGGTGACGGGCGCATGCGGACGGTCGGCGAGCTGGTCCTCGGCTGAGGGGTGGGAATCAAGAGACATGGCGCGGCTCCCTTTGCCGAACTCCACGGATGGGCACACACCGTGATCCTCACCGTGCGCCATACGGGCGCACGCTTTGATCCATCAAATGCCCATACCGGAGTTTCGCGCCATCTGGAACCGGCATAAGGGGAGGCGGAGCGGAGCCCCGGGCCGTATGCCTCAAGCGTCCCGCCCGCCTACCGGGAACCGGACGTCACTCCTCGGAACCGCCGAGGTCGGTGGTCAGGCTGATGTCCGGTTGAGGCACCTCACCGAAGTCCTCGTCGGCACTGTCGACGCGCAGCCGGTTGATGACGGCCTCCAGCGGGGCGGGCAGTGTGGGGCGACGGCCTTGCCGGCACTGGCTGAGCAGTTCGTGCCGTACCGATTCCGGCAGCAGCGAGGACAGGGCCGACAGCGTGGGCGGTGCCTGGGTACGGCCGGGCCGGGACAGATGACGGGACTGGCCGCGCCAGTACGCGGCGTCCCTGAACTCGGCGCGTTGCTGGTGGGCGAGGAACAGACAGAAGGCGGCGGTCCGGTTGCCACCGCCCGCGGCGAACTGCCACCAGAACTGGGCCGCGTCCCTGTGGCCGGTCAGATGAAGAAGGGCGGCGAAGACGACGGCGCCCTCGGGGTCGATACAGTCATGGTCGACCAGACGGGCCAGACTGGCCGCCGCCTCGGGCGCGTTGATGACCAGGGCGACCGCGAGGTTCAGGTCGTGAGCGGCCTGTTCGTGGGCGGAGGGGTGGCCGCGCGGTACGGCCTCCGTGCCGCTCTCGCCGCCCTCACCCCCGGGACGCGCTTCCTCGGCCGCGGCCCGCCGTGCCGCGTTGCGCCTGCGGGAGGCTTCGGTGTCGGTGTCGTCATAGGTGTCGGCGAGGACCTCCGCGTCCTCCAGCAGCATGTCTATGGGCGCGGGTTTGTCGGTGCGGCGCACGGTCTACTCTCCCGTCTCGGTGCCTCGTACGTCCAGGTCCTTGGCCAGCCTTCGCCTGGCGTGCCGTACATGCGAGCGGACCGTGGCGACCTCGATGCCCATGTATGCGGCGACATCCTCGTCCGGGACGTGCAGAACATAGCGCAGCACGATCACGTCGTACTGCCGCTCCGGGAGCCGGTCGATGGCCGCGTACAGCCCGATCTCGCCTTGCAGGACGGCGAATTGGTCCCGCGTCTCGTACAAGAGGAGTTTACGGATGGCCGCGTGGAAGGCGGCGGTGTCGACCAGGACCGGCTGGAGATCGTGTTCGTACAGCCACCGCGCCACCTCCTCCTTGAGGATTGCCCACGCGTACCGGGCGACCGATTCCTGGGCCAGGACATGCGGCCAGTGCTCCAGCAGGCGGGCGCAGGTGGTGTCCACCACGGTCTCGGCGGCGGCCCGGCCGCCGACCTGGGTGTGCGCGTAACGCAGCCACAGGGTGTGGTGTCGCGCGTCAAAAGCGTCGAAGGTCAACGCCAGCCGCCGCTCGGGGAGATCGGGGGAGTGTGGTAAGCCACGGTCGCCCACGTCCTGGGCGCCGTTGGTGGCAGGGGGCATCAGAAGCCGCTCCCCTCAGTGGTGCACCGGACCACCGCGGTCGGGTCCTGTCCGGTCGGTCCTGCCGTGCCGGGCGTTCCGGGCCCGGCAGGGACCGGCCGGACCGGGCCTGACTGATCGACTCGCACAAACGCCCCGTTCACTGGGCACCGCGCCGCTCCACGGCGGAGGGCGTCGGTGCGAGAGGTCTGTCCTCTCACCTGTCGGCCAACCCGATGACTGCCCCCAGTGTGCAGGACACCCTCGGGATTTTTCGCTGACAGTCATCATATGATTACGCATTCCTCCGGTGAAGTGCTGTGAGCCGCGCTCCCGTCCGGTCTTTCCATCCCCATCGGGCCCACCGGCAGGCGGAGTTGATCCATCTCGTACGGTTGTCCGTATCCCTTGATGGGCAGTTGCCGACTGTCGTCCGGGAATGAGTGTCCGGGAATGAGCCGGCCATCGGCCGGCACGGAAGACGGGGGTCGTACGGTGGCGGACAACGGCGCGGTGGATCTGGAGTTGGACCGGGCGCATTCGGCGCGCATGTACGACTACTACCTGGGCGGGACCACCAACTTCCCCGCCGACCGCGAGGCCGCGGCCCGCGCGCGGGCGGCCTTCCCCTCCCTCCTGGCCACCGCCGCCATCAACCGGCGCTTCATGCACCGCTCCGTCCGTTTCCTCGCCCGCGAGGGCATGAGCCAGTTCCTCGACATCGGGACCGGCATCCCCACCTCACCGAACCTCCACGAGGTCGCCCAGACGGAGGACCCGCGGGCGCGCGTCGTCTACACCGACAACGACCCGATCGTCCTGGCCCACGCCCGCGCGCTGCTCCAGAGCCGTCCCGAGGGGCGCACGGCATATGTCCACGCCGATGTCACCGAACCCGAAGCCCTGCTGGCCGCCGAGGAGTTGGGCGGGACGCTCGACTTCGCACGGCCGATCGCCCTGAGCCTCAACGCGCTGCTGCATTTCGTCACCGGCGACCACCGCGCCCACGACATCGTCGAACTCCTCAAGGACGCGCTCCCGTCCGGCAGCACGCTCGCGATCGCCCATGTCACCGCGGAGTTCGACCCCGAGGGCATCACCCGTCTCATCGACACGTACCGCACCGCCGGCACCCTGGCCCAGGCCCGCACCCACGACGAGATCGCACGCTTCTTCGAGGGCTGGGAGTTGTTCCCTCCGGGGATCGTTCCCTCGCACGAGTGGCGCCCCGACCCCGGTGACGGCAGCGAGAGCGTCACCAACGAGGTCGCCGCCTGCTACGTGGGCGTCGCTCGCAAACCCTGACGCCCGTCCGACGTGGCGGGGCATCCGCGGGGAGCCGGTGCGAGGACGGCCACGGACAGAGGTGAGCGGCCGGTGCCCGGGGCGGGGCGCCGGCCGCTCCTCCGCCACTTGGCTAGGCGGCGGTCTGTGCGCCGGCGGCGGGGCCGACGAGTTCCTCCAGGACGTCTTCCATCGTGACGAAGCCGATGACCGTCCCCTTGTCGCCCGTGACGGCCGCGAGATGCGTACCGCCGGAGCGCATCGCCGTCATGGTGTCGTCGAGTGGGGTGTCGATCTCGACCCGGATCACCACGTGCAGCGCGCTGCGAGGGAACGGCCGGGTGCGCTCGGCGACCCCCAGGGCGTCCTTGATGTGCAGATAGCCGAGGATCGTGTTGTCCGGTCCGGTGACCGGCAGCCGGGAGAATCCGCAGGACGTGGCGGCACGCTCCAACTGCTGCGGGGTGACCTGGTGGTCGACGGTGATCGTCCGGTTGAGCGGGACCATCACCTCACCCACCGGGCGCGTGCCCAGCTCCAGGGCGTCCCGCAGCCGCTCGCCGTCCGCCGGATCCAGCAGCCCGGCCTCGCTGGAGTCCTTGACCAGGCGCGCGAGTTCGTCGTCGGTGAAGACCGAGGCGACCTCGTCCTTGGGTTCGACCTTCAGCAGCCGCAGGATGCTGTTGGCGAACGCGTTGATCCCGAAGATCACCGGGCGCAGTGCCCGGGTCAGCCCGATCAGGGCGGGCGCCAGCGCGAGCGCGGTGGGCGCGGGTGCGGCCAGCGCGATGTTCTTCGGCACCATCTCGCCGATCAGCATGTGCAGATACGTCGCCAGCGTCAGCGCGATCACGAACGCGATCGGGTGGATCAGCGCTTCCGGTACGCCGATCGCCTCGAAGGGCGGCTCCAGCAGATGGGCGATGGCCGGTTCCGCCACGGCGCCCAGCACCAGCGAGGAGATGGTGATGCCGAGCTGCGCGGTGGCCATGGCCGCGGACAGGTGCTCCAGACCCCACAGGGTGCTCTTCGCCCGGCGGCTGCCCTTGATCGCCTGAGGCTCGATCTGGCTGCGCCGTACGGAGATGAGAGCGAACTCGGCGCCGACGAAGAACGCGTTGGTGAGCAGGGTGAGCGCGCCGATGGCGAGCTGCAGGCCGGTCATCGGGCGTCCTCCATGAGCTGTGCGGCCGGGGCGGGCGCGGTGATCCGCACCCGGTCGGCACGGTGATGTTCGACATGCAGTACGGCGAACTGCCAGCCGTCCACGTCGAGCCGGTCCTTGAGCACGGGCAGCCGTCCCAGCCGCGTCGCGAGCAGCCCGGCGAGCGTCTCGTAGGGCCCCTCCGGGGCGTTGAAGCCGATCTCCTCGAGCTGGTCGAGACGGATACCGCCGTCCGCCTCCCAGACGAGGCGGCCGTCCACGGCCGGTTCGCCGGGCGCGAGGTCGGGGGTCTCGTCCGGATCGTGTTCGTCGCGTACCTCTCCGACGACCTCCTCGACGATGTCCTCCACGGTGGCGACGCCGGCGGTGCCGCCGTATTCGTCGATGACCACGGCCATCGTCCGCGAGGCGCGCAGGCGCCGCAGCAGCCGGTCCACCGGCAGCGAGTCGGGGACGAGCAGGGGGCTGCTCGCCAGTTCCGTGACGAGCGTCCGGTCCCGCTTCGTCTCGTCCAGGGCGAGAACGTCGCGGATGTGGATGGTGCCGATCACCTCGTCCAGGCTGTCGCGGTAGACGGGAAAGAGCGACAGCCCGGTGGCCAGGGTCAGATTGGCGGCGTCCGTGGCGGTGGCGTGGGCCTCCAGGGCCCGGACGTCCACGCGGGGCGTCATGACGTTCTCCGCCGTCAGCTCGGCCAGGTGGAGCGTCCGTACGAACAGCTCCGCGGAGTCCTGCTCGATGGCGCCCTCCCGCGCGGAGTGCCGCGCCAGCGCGACCAGTTCCTCGGGGGTACGGGCGGAGGCCAGCTCCTCGGCGGGTTCCAGGCCGAACCGGCGTACGAGGCGGTTGGCGGTGTTGTTCAGGTGCCGGATCAGCGGGGCGAAGGCGGCGGTGAAGCCGCGCTGCGGACCCGCCACGACCTTCGCGACGGCGAGCGGGCTGGAGATCGCCCAGTTCTTGGGGACCAGCTCACCGATCACCATCAGCACCACCGTGGAGAGGGCGACGCCGAGCAGGGTGGCCACGGTGGGCACCGCGCCGTCCGGCAGACCGGTGGCCACCAGCGGACCGCGCAGCAGCACGGCCAGCGAGGGCTCGGCGAGCATGCCGATGACCAGCGAGGTCACCGTGATGCCCAACTGGGCCCCGGAGAGCTGGAAGGTCAGCCGCTTGGCCGCCTCCAAGGCACCGGCGGCGCCCCGCTCACCGGCCGCGGCGGCACGTTCGAGTTCCCCGCGCTCGATGGTGGTCAGGGAGAACTCGGCCGCGACGAACACCGCACAGGCGAGGGTGAGCGCGAGGGCGAGGAGCAGCAGAAGCACTTCGGTCACCGTGCCACCCCCGTCCCGTGGTTCGAGGGGACGGGTATGGCACGGCTCGTACTGGGAGGCTCACCCATTGCGGGACCGCAGCTCCTTCTCGGATCAGGTGTCGGGTTCTCGGATCGGACGGTCGAAACGGGGCGGACCGTCCGTGTCGGCACGGGGCGGGAAGCCCGTCCGCCAATAGTAAAGGAATAGCAAAGCAAAGCAATGTGGTGTCAACGGCCGATGTCCGCCGATCCTCGCGGGGCGGTCACCGGGCATCACGGACCCGGTGCCCCACCTCACATCCAGGGGCGCCGGGAGGTCATCGGACCCCCTCGAAGTCTGTTCCCACGGTCAGTGTGACCACACCCGGTGCGGCTCCCGCGTCCTGCCGCGCGGAGCTGCCCGGCAGCCGGGACGCCAGCACCTCGGCCGACGCTCCCAGGCCCTGCGGATAGCCGACCGTGGTCCGCTTCGTGGCCTCGGGGGCGTTGCCGACGTTCGTGACCGTGAATCCGGCGGTACGGAGTGTGTCCGCGACCTTCGCGGCCCGCCCCCGGGTGCTGGTGCCGTTGAGGACCTGGACGCGCACGGTACGGGCGTGGACCGGGTTCTCGGAAGCGGCCTCCAGCTTCTCCTTGTCGACCTCCTTGTCCTTCGCCAGGGAGGTGAACAGGTCGGCGGCCTGGGGATACTGCCATACGACGTTGGCCTGGTCGCTGGGCACGTCGGCCTGGCGCGAGTAGTTCGGCACCGTCAGGAACGTCAGGCGGTCGCGGGGGATTCCCTTGACCTCGGAGGCGAGGCCGGAGAGGGGCTTGATCCCGGCGAGGGCCCTGTCCGTGGTCAGCGACTTGGTGGCGGAGTCCAGGAATCCGTACAGCGCGTTCGGGCTGGCCAGCTTCTGCTGGGCCTTGGCGGCCAGGGCTTCCATGAACTCCTGCTGCCGTCCGATCCGGCCCAGGTCGGAACTGTCGCCGAGGCTGTAGCGCGTACGTACGTACCCCAGGGCCTGCTCGTCCTTGACCGTCTGGCAGCCGGCGTCCAGGTCGAGGCGGGCCTTCTTGTCGTGGATCGGCGCCTCGGGGCAGACCTTGATCCCGTCCAGCGCGTTGACCATGCCCTTGAAACCCTGGAAATCGACCGACATGAAGTGGTCGATCCGCAGTCCGGTGTTCCGCTCCACCGTCTTGATGGTGCAGGTGGCGGCGCCGGAGACCTCGCCGCTCGTACCGCCTATCGCGAACGACTCGTTGATCTTGAACTGGTGCGGGTCGGATGTGCTGCCGTCGCCCCGGTCGCAGGCCGGGATGTTCACCCAGGAGTCGCGGGGGAGCGAGACGACCGTGGCCCATTTCCGGTCGGCGGCCACATGCATGACCATCAGCGTGTCCGACTGCATGGTGGCCAGGTCCTTGCCGTACTTCGCGTTGGCGCCCTCACGCGAGTCGGAGCCCACGACGAGGATGTTCTTGGACCCCGGGCTCAGATTGACCGGCCGGCCGCCGCCGATCTTGTTGTCGATGTCCGCGGAGTGGATATTCCCGTCGAGGTCCTGGTAGAGCCATGCCGCTGTCCCGGACACACCGACGAGGGTCAGGGCCAGGATCGCGCCGGCCCAGACGACTATGCGGCCGCGCCGGGTCAGCCTGGTCCGCCGGCCACCGCGGCCGTCGCTCGCCGCCTGGCCTCGTCGCGCCCTGGATTCCCTGCCCACGCTGCGTCCTCCGCCCCGTTGTCCGGCCCGCCGCCCGGAGGTCGCCCACCGCTCACGCCGGCCCTCGTTCTGCCCGGTCGTCGTTCTGTACGACGCGTAGACTCTACTGGCTCTACAGGTATGTAGAACGGGCCGGGGGTCCCGGACCCGTCGGCGCCTTCGGTCGGTGAGCGCGGCACCTCGTCGTCGTGCGGCGACAGGGCCGAAACGAAGCCGGAGAGCGCCGCGTCACGGTCCGCCCGCTCGTGGAGGAGACGGTGCGTGCGCGGTAACCAGCCGTTCCTCTCGCGCATCGCGCATCTTGCCCCGGCCAGTTTCTACAGTGTTGTAGATTTGAGCGTGCCACACGGCATCACGCGGCGCCGGGACGTCCGGCGCGCCCGGATTCATGGGACGGACGAAGGGAAGCAACATGGGTGTGAGCCTCGCGAAGGGCGGCAACGTCTCGCTGAGCAAGGAGGCTCCTGGTCTGACGGCGGTTGTGGTCGGCCTCGGCTGGGATGTGCGTACGACCACCGGAGCCGATCATGATCTGGACGCCAGCGCCCTGTTGTGCGACGGCTCCGGAAAGGTCGTATCCGACCGGCACTTCGTCTTCTACAACAACCTCGCCGACCCGGACGGTTCGGTCGAGCACACCGGCGACAACCTCACGGGTGCGGGCGAGGGCGACGACGAAACCGTGAAGGTGAACCTGGCCGCCGTACCCGCCGAGATCACCAAGGTCGTCTTCCCGGTCTCGATCCACGACGCCGAATCCCGTGGCCAGAGCTTCGGCCAGGTCCGTAACGCCTACATCCGTGTGGTCAACCAGGCCGGCGGCGCCGAACTCGCCCGCTACGACCTCAGCGAGGACGCCTCGACGGAGACCGCGATGGTCTTCGGCGAGCTGTACCGCGACGGGACCGAGTGGAAGTTCCGCGCCATCGGCCAGGGATACGCCTCCGGGCTGGCCGGTATCGCCTCCGACTACGGCGTCAACGTCTGACACCCGTATTCCGCGGCCCGATTCCCCGTATCCCTGTCCGTTCCACCCGCCCCGGGACCTGAGCCGGGCACCCGCATTCACGCCGTGCAGGCACAACCTTCCTTCCAGGAGCCACGATGAGCGTCAATCTCTCCAAGGGCCAGCAGATCAGTCTCACCAAGTCCGGCGGAGGTGAACTCACCGTCATCCGCATGGGACTCGGCTGGAAAGCCGCGCGCAAGGGCTTCCTCGCCAGGATGACCTCCCGCGAGATCGACCTGGACGCCTCGGCACTGCTCTTCGCCGGCAAGGAGGCCGTCGATGTCGTCTTCTTCCAGCATCTGACCAGCGACGACGGCTCGGTGCGGCACACCGGTGACAACCGCGTGGGCGGCGCGGGAGAAGGCGGTGACGACGAATCGATCGTCGTGGACCTCCAGCGCGTCCCCGTCCACATCGACCAGATCGTCTTCACGGTGAACTCGTTCACCGGCCAGACCTTCGAAGAGGTCGACAACGCCTTCTGCCGGCTCGTCGACGAGACCAACGGCCAGGAACTGGCCCGCTACACGCTCACCGGCGGTGGCCGGCACACCGCCCAGATCATGGCCAAGGTGTCCCGCACCGGCGCCGGCTGGGAGATGGCCGCCATCGGATCCCCCGCCGACGGGCGCACCTTCCAGGACCTCATGCCGGCCGTCGCGCCGCACCTGTAGCGCCCACCGAGGCCGGACGTACGGACCCGTACGTCCGGCAGCACACCATCCTCCGAGGAGACTCACCGTGGCCCTGTGGGACCGCATCAAGGATTCCGCCGCGTCGATGCAGACGCAGCTCAACTCGAAGAAGAACGACCTCAAGAGCGGCGCCTTCCGTGACGCCAGCATGGCCATGTGCGCCCTGGTCGCCGCGGCCGACGGTTCCATCGATCCGTCGGAGCGCCAGCGCGTCGCCTCGCTGATCATGACCAACGACGTCCTCCAGAACTTCCCCGCCGACGACCTCCATACGCGGTTCAACGACTACTGCCAGAAGCTGACGACCGACTTCGACTTCGGCAAGGTCGGCGTCCTTCAGACCATCGGCAAGGTCGCCAAGAAGCCCACGGAGGCACGCGCCGTCATCCAGATCGGCATCGTCATCGGCGGCGCCGACGGCGACTTCGACAAGTCGGAGCAGGCCGTGGTCCGCGAGGCCTGCTTCGCCGTCGGCATCGCGCCGAGCGAGTTCGACCTCTGACGGTCGTCACCCGTTGATCCGCCGGTGAAGTGCCGGTGGCCACCCGGGGCGCGTCGCCTTCCGCGCGACACGCCCCGCGCGGCGTTCCGGTCCCGGACGACGCCCGACCCGCCCGTACACGTCAGGCGCCCGGCTCCTCCACGGTTTCGCCGGTCCCGGAGGCTGCTCCGGGCTGTTCGGCCCGCTCGGCCTCGGCGGCCTCCTCGATCTCGCGCTGCAGCCGCCGGTGCATCCGGTGTTCGTGGAAGAGACGGCCCACCAGCGCGCCCCCGTAGACGACGAAGCCGACTCCGACCAGCCAGGACTGGATGACCAGTACCGTCCCGAACGGGCCGTACGTCACCGCGTTCGAGGCGATCAGCGGTGAGAAGACCACCCGGGAGAAGATCCGCAGCCCGAGCAGGCCGAGGGCGATCGCGACGGAGCCGGGGAAGAGCGCCCGCCAGCGGACCCGCCCGGCGAGCAGCATGCGCTGGGACCACCAGAAGAAGAGGAGCGTCCCGATCAGATCGCCCACCGTCACGAGCGCCGTGTCGACGACGGAGTCGGATGTGATCGACGTGTTGACGAAGGCGACGAGAAAGAAGACGAGGACGGCCAGCCAGAGGACGTGCCGCCACATGGTGTGCCAGCGGGCCGTCGGCAGTTCCCAGACCCGCTCGTAACCGGTCTGTACGGCAGCCCCGAACGTCAGACCGAACACGGCGAGGGCCGCGAGACCGAACGCCGTCGTACGTTGCAGTGCCTGTCCCGGCCTGCCGAACAGCTGCTGGATCTCCCCCTGGGACGACGCCGACACCCCCAGCCCCTGCCCCAGCCAGCGGGCGAACCCCTGGCCGCTCGCCGGGTCGGCCGCGGCGACCAGGATCAGCAGCGGCACCAGGGTCAGGAAGCCGAGCGCGGCGAAGCTCATGGCCCGATGCATCAGCTCCATCTCACGGCCGCGGTTCCAGGCGAGTACGGCGGGAGAGTCGGCGATCCCGCGGTACAGGCTCAGGAACCGCCGGCCGGCTTCCGGCGTGCCGAAACGCTTTCGGGTCATATGTCGTCTACTACCCCGGTGCGCGCCCTGCTCCCTGAGCGGCCCCCGGATGGGTGCCCGGACCGCAGGCCGGATACGGGCGCTGCCGGGGCGCCGCCTCTTCTCATCGGTCGGCGGATCGCCTATTTTCTGCGAGAAAGCGCTTACCTTCGGTTCCTCCCACGATTCACCGAAGATGAAGAGAAGAGGCACCCGCATGCCCGTCTTCGCGCACGTGAACAGACCTTTGTGGACCGTGCTCGCCGTGGCCGCGTTCCTCGCCGGGATCCTGGCCGCACCGCCGTCCGTCGCGGCATCGTCGTCAGCCGCCGCACCGCCGGCCGTCACGGCGGCCGGTGACGGCAGTCCGTCCGACCCGAACATCACGTACGTCGGCCGCTGGAACACCTCCTCGGCGCCCTACGCCTCGCACTGGACCGGTGCCTACCTGCGGACCCGCTTCAGCGGCACGACCGTCAAACTGAAGCAGCGCAACGCGGTGGAGTTCTGGGCCGCCATCGACGGCAAGGAGTTCGTCAACTACAAGAACGTCAAAGGCACGGTGGACCTGACGCCGGCCAAGCTGGCCGCGGGGAACCACACTCTTGTCGTCTCCTACCGGCAGGTCGCCGGCTCCTACACGGGCGACTCCGTCTTCGGCGGCCTCGTCCTCGACTCCGGAGCCTCGACCCTGGCGCCGCAGACCTCCTCGAAGAAGGTGATCGAGTTCATCGGCGACTCCATCACCGCCGGCACCACCAGCACCAAGCTCGCTCTCACCGCGTACGGCTGGCTGGCCGCCGAGAAACTGGGCGTCGAACACACCCAGATCGCCCAGGGCGGCGCCTGCCTGGTCGAGACCGCGGACGGCTGTGCGGGGCTCAGCGAGCGCTTCACCCGCCTCGGTGCGGCCGATGGCTCGCCCTCCTGGGACTTCTCCCGGTACCAGGCGAGCGCCGTCGTCATCAACCTCGGTACCAACGACGTCGGCCACGGGGTCCACACGCCCGAATTCCAGGCCGCCTACACCGCTTTTCTGGGCACGGTCCGTGCCAAGTACCCCAACGCGGCGATCTTCGCCCTGCAGACCTTCCGGGGGCGGTTCGTCCCCCAGACGCAGGCCGCCGTCCAGGCACGCGCCGACGCGGGCGACCGGAACGTCTTCTTCGTCAACACCGACGGCTGGATCCCCGACGGTGGTCTGACGGACTCCGTCCACCCCAACGACCTCGGTCACCTCGCCATCGCGGACCGGCTGGCCCCCGTCATCGCGGCGAAGATCTGAGCGCTGTCGCACCGTACGGAACCCCGTCCGCCACCGGGAGGCACGCACCCGGCCGACTTCCGGTGGCGGACCCGCGGGGCGGGCCGGGCCAGGACGGCGCCCGGCTCCTCAGCGGCGGCCGAGCCGGCGCTCGCCGTTCGCGCCGGTCGCGTACGGCAGTCCGTAGTGCGAGAAGATCTGCGGCTCGTCCTCGGCGAGCAGCTCCCCGTCGATGTCGATGGACGGGGATTCCTTGGCCAGTTTCTTGTCCCAGGCGACCTTCAGATAGCCCGGTCCGACCGTGGCGTCGGTCAGCGGGACAAAGATCAGACGTCGTTTGGTGGGAAGGCCGATGGTGACCGTGGCGAACGACGGCGAGTCCGTCGCGGTATCGACGTATACGGCTTCCAGCGAGCCGATCTTCCGATTTCCGGCGTCGACCACATCGTGGCCCCGCCATTCCCGAATGTCGTCAGCTTCGAACATGAGCGATTTCGCCTCTTATCCGCCGAGTGATGCCTGTGTCATCTGATGGTCGTGGATACCCCTTGTTTTCAGGACAGTACCCGCCGGAACTCTGGTACGGAGTCACCTTGCCCGCCGGTAAACCGCTGGCGGTCGCCCGGACCGGACCGGCATTCTGACCGTATGTTGATCAGGGAAGCCACCACCGAGGACTGGCCCGCCATCTGGCCGTTCTTCCACCGCATCGTCGCCGACGGTGAGACATTCACCTATCCGGTAGACCTCGGCGAGACCGAGGGCCGCGACTGGTGGCTGATGAAGGCGCCGAACCGCACCGTCGTCGCCGTCGACGACACCGGCGCGATTCTGGGTACGGCCAAGATGAACCGGAACCACATGGGTAACGGCGGGCATGTCGCGGGCGCCAGCTACATGGTCGACCCGGCGCGTTCGGGGCGCGGCGTGGGCAGAGCGCTCTGTGAGTACTCGATCGACTGGGCCCGCACGGCGGGCTTCCGCGCGATGCAGTTCAATGCCGTCGTCGAGACCAATGAGTACGCGGTGAAGCTGTACCAATCCCTGGGATTCGAGATCCTGGGCACGCTGCCCGAGGGCTTCCTGCACCCGGTGAAGGGCTATGTCGGGCTGCACATCATGCATCTCAAGCTCTGAGCGCACGGGGACTCGGGAGTGTGCTTCACCGCTCCTGAAGCACCGAGAAGGTGTTGCCCGCCGGGTCCGTGAACCACGCGATGTACGGACCGGCCGCGCGGAAGATGCCCTTGTCGTCCGCGTCCATGCCGGGGTAGCGCTCGAAGCGCACACCCCGGCCGGTCAGCTCGTCGACCGCCGCGTCGATGTCGTCCACGGGGAAGTTGAGGACCGTGAACGACGCCGGTGTGTGGCCGGGCTTGGGATAGACGAGCACGGGAGTGCCACCGGCGACCCGCAGGTGGAGCATGCCGTGCTCCTCGGCGACGTCCAGCCCCAGCGTCTGGGTGTAGAAGTGCTTGGCCTTCTCGATGTCGTCCACGGCGAATCCGCTGAACGCCTTGCTGTTGCCGAGCATGATCGTGTCCTTTCGTCGGTCCGTCGGTCCGTCGGTCCGTCGGTCCGTCGGCCGGTCTGGCCGGCCGTCCTCCGGCCTCGCGAGCTCTCGCGGGGGCCTCGAGAGGTAGACGCCCGCGAGGCCCGGGACTCATCGGCCGCGGGGCGGTTCGCTCCAGTGCCGGCCGACGAGGTCGGCGGCTCGCGCTTGTACGGCAAGGGCAGCGTCACCCGCGTCAGGGCCGGACGCGGCTACGCGTACACCCCGACCGAGGACGCCCCGGGGCTGACCGCCCGCCGTACGCACTCGGAACTGGCGAAGGGCGAGGACCGGAGCGCGGTCCTCGCCCGGTTCGTCTCCCAGCTCGGCGACCAGGACGAGCGGGTGCTGCGCTCCTTGCTGAACGGGGACGAGGCCGGATGAAATCGCTCCGGGGAAAGCCCCGCGAATCGAGCTGAGTTCTAATGACCGGCGGGCGGGTTTCAGCCGTACAGCCGGCCGAACCGCAAGGTGTCCCCGAGTGGATCGTGACTCGCGGTCAACCGACCGGAGTTGTCGGAGTTTCTTCGGTACTCGTGCGCCGCGGCCAGTGTCGAAGCGGCGAGAGAACGCTCACGGCGATGGTTTTCCGGCCTTTCCGCCGGAGTGAGCAGAACCGGAAGCGCCCGGTCCATACGCAGTGCGTCCACCGATTCCGCGAGCAGTTCGTATTCCGTGGTGTCGTCGCGGGTGGCGACGCGCAGGAGACGGCCCGCGGCCAGATGCTCCGCGACCATGTCCTGATGGTTGACGTCGTCCCGCCAGTTCCTGAGCGTCGTCGGTACGTCCGGCACGCTGTGCGCCACCGGGGCGAGCGCCTCGGCCGGAAAGTGACGGCTTTCGGGAGTGGGGTCGAGTCGTTCCGCGATCCAGGTCGCGCGATCTCGTAACCACCACAGCGCAAGTGCCAGAGTGGGGGCGCGATACGTGCCCAGGGGGACACCGATGCGCTGTCCGCCGCAGAATCCGTACGCGGTGACATGGCACAGGAATTCGTCATGCACGGCCGCTCTCCTTGCGCCGTTCTGTGGGGCCGGGTGGCCTGGGCCGCATTTCTTTTGCGGTGGCGTTGCGCGGTGCCGCGGGGTGAATCCGCCAGGTGACGCGTGAGGGGAGTGGAGATCGACTTTCGGTCGCCCGAACTTACAACTATGAATGCTCGACTGACGCGCTGTCACGATGTGGTTCCGGACAGTTTTGCGGCATCCCTATTCTGTCGAATGGCGGAAATGTGCACGCGTGGGAACGGTCGACCATGATCCGTGAACATCGGAGATGTCGGATATGTTCAGAATCCCTGTGCGGTTATATAGCCAATGAGGTATGTTCGAGGCATGCCCATACCGTTCGACGTCCTCGCGGAGCCGAACCGGCGGAGGATCCTCGATCTCCTGCTTGAGCGCCCGCACACGGTCGGTGAGCTCACGGAGAGCCTCGGTCTCAGCCAGCCCGGCACCTCGAAGCATCTACGGGTGCTGCGCGAGGCCGGACTCGTGGGGGTCCGGCAGGAGGCTCAGCGCCGCTGGTACGAGCTGCGGCCCGAGCCCCTCGCGGAACTCGACGCCTGGCTCGCCCACTACCGGCATCTGTGGTCCGGCGCGCTCGACGCGCTCGAACGGCATCTCGACGCCATGGAGAACGACTCCTCATGAACATGAACCCGCACGACGACAGCCTGACCACCACAGACGGCCGGACCGCCCTGCGGATGGAGCGCCGGCTCGCGCACCCGCCCGAGACGGTCTGGGCCGCGATCGCCGACCCCGCCGCTCTCGGGCACTGGTTTCCCTCCGAGGTCACCGTGGAGCTCACTCCGGGCGGCTCGATGGGTTTCCACTTTCCCGGCGACAGCGGACCGGGCATGACCGGTACCGTCACCGACGTCGACAAGCCCCGGCTCTTCGCCTTCACCTGGGGCACTGATCATCTGAGCTGGTCCATCACTCCCGACGGTGACGGCTCACTGCTCACCCTCGTTCATACGTTCGGCGACCGGGCGGGTGCGGCGAGCTTCGCCTCCGGCTGGCACCTCTGCGTCGGCGCGCTCAGCCGGCTGCTCGACGGCAGACCCGTCGACGCCCAGCCCGACGCGGGGGAGCTGCACGAGTCCTACGCCGAGCGGTTCGGTCTCGGCCGGGGCACCGTCGAAACGGCCGACGGCACCAAGCGGATCCGCTTCGAGCGCCAGCTGGTGCGGCCCGCCGAGACGGTCTGGGCGGCACTGTCGGCGGGGATCGAGCCGGTGGCGGGCCTGCCCGTCCCGGACGGGTTCACCACGGACAGGGCCCCGGCGGGCCCCGTCACCGAGGTGTGGGCGTCCACGTCGCTCACGTACGTCTGGCGGTCCGAGGGGACGGTCCGCTGGGAACTGGCGCAGGGAACCGGCCACGGCGCCCGGCTCTTCCTCACCCAGACCGGCCCGGAGGATCCGGAGGACTTCGACGCGGACGCGGCGCTGGCCGCCTGGCAGGCCCGGATCGAACGGCTCGCGACGGGACTTCTCACGGCATAGACGGAGTTTCTCGGCATACAGGGCTTCCCGGGCGGGGGGCCGGTGTGGCGGATCAACCGAACGTCTCGCCCCTCAGGTCCGGTACGAAGGATCAGTCCGCCATCTCGGACCTGAGGGACGAGACGCTCAGCACTTCCTCGAACTCGGCGATCTCCGCGACCAGTTGATACACGCTTGCGGTGCCTTCGATGTCCACGTACACCAGGGCGGTCCGGGCATCTCCCAGCTCCGCTTCCTCCTCGACACCGTCCGCCGTCCGGCCCGCTCGGTCCACCCGGATCCGCAGCACCTGGAATCCCTTGCCCGTCACGTACTCCAGGATCCGTGGCAGCGCGCCCGTGCCGATGTGGTAGCTGAGATGGAGCCGCGCCTGCTCGGCGCTGGTGAAGGAGGGAAACCGCCGGGTCACCCAGGGGTAGCCCTGGATGACGAGGAAGTGCACGAGAGTGGCGCCGATGGCGAGGAGCGGCAGACCGCCGCCGCACGCCATGCCGATGGCACAGGTCAGCCAGACGGTGGCGGCGGTGGTGAGACCACGTACGGCATCGCGCCGTACGAAAATGAGACCACCACCGATGAAGCCGATGCCGGAGACGATCTGCGCGGCGACACGGGAGGGGTCGAAGGAGACGTTCTCCAGCCCGAGCACCGCGTTGAAGCCGTGCTGCGACACCACCATGAAGAGCGCGCTGCCGACGCCGACCAGCGTATGGGTCCGCAGCCCCGCGCTCTTCTGCTGGGTCGACCGCTCGGCGCCGATGAGAGTCGACAACAGCAGGGCCAGGCCCAGTTCGGTGAACTGACGTACGCCTTGGCCCGCGGAAGGATCGAACAGGGGGATGGCGACGGTGTGCAACGGACCTCCTCACCTTGGTGCGACACCTTGGTACGGCGACGCGGGCGATCCTAGTGCCGCGACCGGCGCATGGCCGGTCCGTGACACCCGGGTGAACGGAGGGCGGGAATCCTCGTTAGGGTGCCTTGAATGTTTGCTCTGCTGTTTCCCCCCACAACTCTGCAAAGAGGCGTTCTCGCCGATCCGGGTTTCCGCTGGGAGGCCCTGTGACGCAGATGACCGATCCGGCGGTACGAACCGCCTCGGCCCGCGGGACGGCGGAGGCGGAAGCGCGGCCCGCCGCGCCGCCGGCCAAGAAGCGGGACGCCTTCTTCGACAACGCGAAGTATCTGGCGATCGTCCTGGTCGCGATGGGACACGCGTGGGAGCCGCTGCGGGACGGCAGCAGAGCGGTCTCGGCGCTCTACATCGTCGTCTACACCTTCCACATGCCGGCATTCATCATCATCTCCGGCTACTTCTCGCGCAGTTTCGACTTCCGGCCCGACCGGGTACGCCGTCTGATCACCGGCATCGCCGTGCCGTACATCGTGTTCGAGGTCGCCTACAGCCTCTTCAACCGGTGGGCCGGCGACGACCCGTCCATGGAGATCAGCCTGCTCGACCCGTGGTACCTCACCTGGTTCCTGCTCGCTCTCTTCGTGTGGCGGATGACGGCGCCGATCTGGCGGCTGGTCCGATGGCCCGTGCCGTTGTCGCTGGCGATCGCGATGCTCGCCACCATCTCGCCGGACATCGGTGACGACCTCGATCTCCAGCGAGTGCTGCAGTTCCTGCCGTTCTTCGTGCTCGGTCTGCGGATGAAGCCCGAGCACTTCCAACTCGTCCGCCGCAAGGAAGTACGCATCCTGGCCGTGCCGGTCTTCGCCGCCACCGCCGTCTTCGCCTACTGGGCGGTCACACGGATGAACATGGCGTGGTTCTTCCACCGTGACAGCGCGCAGGAATTGGGAGCGCCCTGGTGGGCCGGGGCCGTGATGACGCTCGCGCTCTTCGGCTGCTCGCTCGTCCTGACCGCCTGTTTCTACGCCTGGGTCCCGGGCCGCCGGATGTGGTTCACGGCTCTGGGCGCGGGCACGCTCTGCGGCTACCTGCTGCACGGATTCCTCGCCAAGAGCGCGGGCATCTGGGACTGGTACGACGCCGGCTGGCTGCACCAGCCGCAGGGGGCGGTCTTCGTCACGGTCGTCGCCGCAGTGATCGTCACCGTGCTGTGCACGCCACCGTTCCAGCGGATCTTCCGCTTCGCGCTGGAGCCGGATATGGCCTGGGCGTTCAAGAAGGAGCAACGGAACAGCGAGAAGAGCTGACCGGGGACACCCGGACATGATGGCGGGGCGGTGGCCGACGGCCACCGCCCCGCCATCATGTCCGGGCCGGCCGGATCAGAGGCCGCGTGGGATCATCCCGTACCCCCGGGAGCGGCTTCGTCCGCCATCGCGGGGCCGCTCTGGGCCGGCACGGCAGGCCCACCGGTGCGGTACTGCTCGGACTGAAGCGTGAACAACTCCCGGAACAGGCCCGGACCTTGGTGGCCGTCGGCCATCAGTGACGTGAAGTCGCCCGCTTCCACCAGCCGCCCGCTGTCCAGGACATAGATCACATCGGCCGAACGGACGCTGTGCAGCCGGTGTGTGACGAGGATGACCGTCTGCCCGTCGCCCGCGAGGTCGCGGATCTGCTGGAACGCGGCGATCTCGGCCGCCGGATCCATGCTGCTCGTCGGTTCGTCGCAGATCAGGACGGCGGCCCGCCGGTAGTACGCGCGGGCCAGCGCCAGTCGCTGCCACTGCCCGCCCGACAGGTCCACCCCGCCCTCGTACCCCTTCTCGCACAAGGTGTCCCAGCCGCGCGGGAGTTCACCGACCACCGCGTGCGCGTCCGCGAGGGCGGCCGCCGCCGTCAGGCGTGCGGAGTCATGGATCTGGGACGGTCGGCTGATGGCGACATTGGCGCGGGCCGTGAACGGCCACCGCTGGTAGTCCTGGAGCACCAGCGCCACCTGGTCGAAGACCTGGTCACGGTCCAGGTCGCGCACATCGGTGCCGTCCCAGCGGACCTGCCCCTCGGAAGGCAGGTACAGCCCGGCGAGCAGCTTGCTGAGGGTGGTCTTCCCGCTGCCGTTGACCCCGACCAGAGCCACGATCTGGCCCCGCCGAATGGTCAGGGACACGGCGTCGAGGGCCGGCGTCTCCCGGCCGGGATAGGTGAAAGAGACCCGGTCGAACTCGATCAGCGCGGGTGGCCCCGGCACCGGCGTGCCCCCGGTGGGAATGGCGCGCAGACGGGCCTCGTCCGCCGCCTTGATCAGATCCGTCATGAACAGTGACTGCTCGTAGAGGTGGTGGATGTGGGAGACCATACGGCGCAGTCCCGCCGTGCCGTTGGTCAGTGCCAGCGCCGCCGTGGCGCCGGACGCCAGCGGCATATGGCCATGGGTGAGCAGCCAGGCCAGAAGCCCGTAGGTCACCGCCGCCGTCAGCCCGGACAGCGCCGAGGTTGCCAGGTCCGTGCCCGCCTCCCGGTGGGCCAGCCGCGTCTGCTCCTCGGACGCCTCGACACCCATCCGGTCGAACTGCTCCAGCAGGAAGGGCCCGGCGCCGTGCACCCGGAGTTCCGGTCCGGCCTTCTGCGAGATCAGCAGCCGGCGCAACTCGCTCTGCTGCCGTACGTGTTCGATCCACACCTGGACCGATTCGTAGGTACGGCGGGCGGCCCGGATAGTGCCCCACGCCTTGGGGATCACGACGGCGATCAGCAGGGGCAGCAGGACCGGATGCAGGACGGCGAGCACCCCGCTGACCGCGATCAGAGCCATCAGCGCGTCCACGATGCCCAGCGTGTGCTGGATCAGCCTGCGGGCCGCGGTCTGGCCGTGCTGGCCGGAGTCGAGGATCTTGTGGAAGTCCGGCTGTTCCAGATGCTCCATCTCCACCCGGATCACGGGGGTGAGCATGGTCAGCGCGGCGATCCGCTCCACCTTCGGCTCCAGCCGGCCGGTGCCGCCGAAGGAGACGGCGCGCAGCGTGGCCGCCAGCGCGCCGGCGCCGCCGACCCAGAGCAGGGACGGCAGTGCCTCGGCGATGCGGTCGGCGGTGGGCCCCGAGGTGAAGAGACTGACCAGGACCTGGTTGGTGGCGAGCAGCCCGAAGGCGGTCGCCGCGGCCTGGCCGAGCTGCGCGACCGCCACGACGATCAACGCGGGGCGGTCGGCCCGCCAGGCCAGGGACAGCGTGTGGCCGGTGAGACGGGGGATCTGGCGCAGGATCGTCCAGAACGAGGTCCGAAGACGCGCGCCTTCATGGACGGTCCAGCCCCAGGATCCCTTGAGGCGGCCTCCGAAGAGCAGTTGCTCGGGCGGTGAGTTCTGTACGTACGGTTTCGGGCCGAAACGGAACGGCTTCACGCCGCACCCCCCTCGGCGTCAACGCGGCGCCCGCCCGCCGTGGGGGCTTCACCACCGCACTCGAACGCGCGAGATCCGCCGGGGGCGCCGACGAGAGTGGGAACAGGGAACACAAATCCTCCTGGGCTGACGACGACGGGGACAGGTGCTCGGACAACCGACCTGATCAACGGCGCGTCACGGGGAGCGGAGGACGAATCGTCGGACAGAGATTCGAGGAAGCCCTTCGGCCCCGCAGGCCGGGGCAGCCAAGTCGTCATGGCGCGTTCGAATCACTCGGGAGGGGGGCGTTCACCCGTCCGGGGGATTGTGTTGCGGTCGTGAAGTGGCCGGAGAGAGTCCGGCCGTCGCGTTCCGCGGCTAGCCTCGACGCGCCTTGCGAAGGCACATGATCAAGGGGCGGCGGAAGCCCGGCGGCCACCCGTGGCAGCCGGTCGGCGGGCCCCGGAGAGGCATCCGGACTCTAGGCATCTACCTTCATACGATTTCGGTATCACCGATCACCAACCGGGAGCATCCCCATGGCCAACGGGCCCACTCTCCAGAACGTCTCGTTCCCGAGCGCCGGCACCACCGCGTACGGCTACCTCGCCGTACCCCCCTCCGGGCACGGCCCCGGCATCATCCTCATCCAGGAATGGTGGGGCCTGACCGCCCACATCAAGGATGTCGCCGACCGTTTCGCGCGGGCCGGCTTCGTCGTGCTCGCCCCCGACCTGTACGGCGGCCAGGTCGCCCACGACACCGACGAGGCACTGCGCATGATGCGCGAACTGCCCACCGCGCGGGGCGTCGAACTGCTCTCCGGCGCGGTCGGCCATCTGCTGGGGCGCCCCGAGACGGACGGCTACACGGTCGGAGCCGTCGGCTTCTGCATGGGCGGCGGATTCGTCCTGAGTCTCGCGGCCAAGGACCGGCGGGTCCGCGCGGCCGTCCCGTTCTACGGCGTCAACCAGGACGGCATCCCCGACTTCTCGCACCTCGAGGCGGAGATCCTCGGCCACTACGGCGAGCAGGACCCCACCGTGCCGCCGGCGAGCCTCGAAGAACTGGGGAAGACGATCCAGGCCCAGTCCGGCATCGTCCCGACGTTCCACCTCTACCCGGGCGCGGGCCACGCCTTCTTCAACGACAGCCGCCCCGAGGCGTACCACGCCGAAGCCGCCGCCCAGGCGTGGCGGCTCACGCTCGATTTCCTGCGTACCCATCTCACCGGCACCGGCACCGGCTGAGCGGCCGGCACCCCGTGAGCCACGGGCCGGCGCTCACGGGGTGCCCGGGTCAGCGTCGACGGCCCCGCGGCGCCCAGCCGGCGCCGACGCCCGCCATATGCAGCGCGAGCAGGGCCAGACCGAGGAGCATCAGGCTCGTCGGCGCGAAGAGGGTGTCGACCGCTGTGTCGCCGGCGTTGATGATGAATGCGATGGCGAAGAGCGCTGCTGCCGCGAAACCCAACATCTGTCCACTCCTTGCGAATTCGACGGCCGGCCACGGCTGGACGCGATGACCTTGCCGTTGTTCGCCGAGTGCCCGCCGGGAACGGGATCAGTCGTGCGTCGACGTCCGGAACCGACACCGGCTCAGGTGAGCGCCGCTCCCTGCCACAGCAGCAGCGCGACATCGACGCCCGCCACGAGGACCGCCGCGAGGAACGGCACTCTCGGCCGGCGACGGCCCATCAGCGATCCGCCCGCCGCCGCGATCAGCGCCAGGGCCACGGCGAACGCCCCGAGTGTGCCGGGCCGGCCGAGAGCCAGCAGGAGCGTGGCCGCCACCAGCGGGGCCGGCAGCAGCAGCCGTACCGCCGTCGGCCCCAGCCGCTGCGGCCAGCCACGTACGCCCGTGGCCAGATCGGCCCCGATGTCCGGCAGCACATTGCCGAGATGCGCGCCGACCCCCACCAGCGCCGCCGCCGTCACGACCCACCAGACGGGCCGGGGCTGCCCCGGCAGACCGAGCGTCACGAAGGCGGGCAGGGAGGCGAACCCGATCGCGTACGGCAGCCAGGACAGCACGGTCGACTTGAGCCGTACGTTGTACGTCCAGGCCGCCGCCACGCCCACCAGATGAACCGCGCCGGCGAGGAAACCGTACGCGAGGGACAGCGGGACGCACAGCGCCAGCGCCACCAGGGCCGAGGTCCGTACGGTCCGCGCGCTCACGGCCCCGCCCACGACCGGCTTGGCGCTCCGCCCCACCGCCGCGTCGCGTGCCGCGTCGATGGCGTCGTTGCTCCAGCCGATCGACAACTGCCCGGCCAGTACGGCCACCGTGGCGAGCACGCACCCCGTCGTGTCCTGCCCGGCGGCCACCGCGAGGCCCGCGGTCAGCAGGGTCACCGCGACCGTGGGTACCGGATGGCACGCCCCCAGCAGGGCCGTTGCCGCCCCTCGCGGCCGCGGTCCGGATGCCCCGTCAGGTGCGCCGGGCGTACGGGCGAGTGGCTCGCGGTGGCTGGTCCCTGCCCGGTCGATGGCGTCCACGAGCCCATCGTAGGTGTCACACCACCACCGGACGGGTGCGTCGTGGCCGCACCCGTCCGGGTACCTGGTGCCGGCCCGCCGCCCCGCGTCGGCACGGGGCCGTACAGGGGACTTCGTGTGTGGCGTCGTGGTGCGGGGGGAGGGATTGCACGTCAGTCGCCCCCGACCTCGGACCGCAGATGACCCGCATCGCAGCCGTCCACGGAGCCCTGGCTCCGCATCAGCACACCCAACACGACATCACGGACATGATCGCGAAGGCCTGTCTGCCCGAAGGATCCGACCGCCGGGTGCTCGACCGGCTGCACCGAAGCGCGCGTGTGTCCACGCGTCATATGACACTGCCGCTCGACGGGTACGACGAACTCAAGGACTTCGGCGCGGTCAACGACGCCTTCATCGCGGCGGCCGTACCGCTGGGCGCCGAGGCCGTCGCGGGTGCCCTGGACGCGGCCGAGCTGTCCCCACGCGATGTCGACCTGCTGATGTTCACCTCGGTGACGGGCATCGCCGCGCCGTCCGTGGACGCGCGCCTCGTGGGACGGCTCGGTCTGCGCCCCGACGTCAAGCGCGTACCGGTCTTCGGCCTGGGGTGTGTCGCCGGAGTGGCGGGAATCGCGCGTCTGCACGACTTCCTGCTGGGACGGCCGGACGGCGTGGCCGTCCTGCTCTCGGTCGAACTGTGCTCGCTGACCTTCCAGCGCGACGACATCTCGCCGGCCAACATGGTCGCCACCGCGCTCTTCGGGGACGGCGCGGGAGCCGTCGTCGCCTGCGGCGCCCGGCGCCCGGCCACCGGGCCCGTCGTCGTCGACACCCGCAGCCATCTCTACCCGGACACCGAGCAGGTGATGGGGTGGGACATCACCGGCTCCGGCTTCCGTATCGTCCTGGACGCGTGCGTCCCGGAACTCGTACGCAAGAACCTCGCCGCGGACGTCGACGGCTTTCTCGCCGGCCACGGCCTCGCACGCGAGGACATCACCGCATGGGTCTGTCATCCCGGCGGGCCGAAGGTGCTGGAGGCCGTCGAGGAGGCCCTCGCGCTGCCCGACGGGGCGCTCGACGTCACCTGGCGCTCGCTGGCGGCCGTGGGGAATCTGTCCTCCTCGTCCGTGCTCCATGTCCTGCGCGACACGCTGGCCGAGCGGCGGCCACCGGCCGGCACGGCGGGACTGCTGCTCGCCATGGGGCCCGGTTTCTGCTCCGAACTCGTCCTGCTCCGCTGGTAGAGAGCCCGCTGGTAGAGAGGGAGGTGAAGGCATGATCTGGTACCCGGTGCTGATCCTGGCCGTCGCAGCCGAACGCGTCGCCGAACTCGTCGTCGCCCGCCGCAACACGCGCTGGAGCACGGAGCGCGGCGCCGTCGAGCGGGGGCGGGGGCACTATCCGGCGATGGTCCTGCTGCACACCGGACTGCTGCTGGGCTGCCTGGCCGAAGTACGGGCGGCCGACCGGCCCTTCGTGCCGGTGACCGGCTGGACGATGTTCGCCGTCGTGCTGGCCGCGCAAGGGCTGCGCTGGTGGTGCATCCGTACGCTGGGACCACGCTGGAACACCCGGGTGCTGGTCGTGCCCGGCCTCGCGCTGGTGACCGGCGGTCCCTACCGCCTGCTGCGCCACCCCAACTACGTGGCGGTGGTGGCCGAGGGCGTCGCCCTGCCCCTCGTGCACGGCGCCTGGCTGACCGCGCTGGTGTTCACCGTACTGAACGCGGCACTGCTGACCGTCCGGATACGGTGCGAGAACCGTGCGCTGGACCTGGCCGCCGCGGGCGCGCGCGCATGATCGATCTGCTGGTGGCGGGAGGCGGGCCCGCCGGACTGGCCACGGCGGTCCATGCCACGCTGGCCGGCCTGGAAACCGTCGTGATCGAACCGCGCACCACCCCGGTGGACAAGGCCTGCGGCGAAGGACTGATGCCCAGCGGCGTACGCGCGTTGACCGCGCTCGGACTGGACATGCCGCCGGGCCACCCGCTGCGCGGCATCCGGTACGTACGCGAATCCCGCAGCGCCGAGGCCCCGTTCGAGCACGGACCGGGGCTCGGTGTGCGGCGCACGGAACTGCACGCGGCCCTGGCGCGACGGGCCGACGAGACCGGCGTCAAGGTCGTCACCGGCCGGGTCGGCGAGGTGGAGCAGTGCGCGGACTCGGTGCGCGCGGGCGGGCTGCGGGCTCGCTGGCTGGTGGCCGCCGACGGACTGCACTCGCCCGTACGGCAGGGTCTCGGGCTCGGCCTGCCCGATCGCGGGCCCCGGCGCTACGGACAGCGCAGGCATTACCACGTCAAGCCGTGGACGGACTTCGTGGAGGTGCACTGGTCGTCGGCGGCGGAGGGCGGCGAGGCCTATGTGACACCGGTGGCCGACGACCTGGTGGGAGTGGCCGTGCTGAGCGGTGTGAAGCGCGGTTACGACGAACATCTCGCCGCTTTCCCCCAGTTGCTGTCCCGGCTGGACGGCCCGCCCGCGAACTCCGTGCGCGGGGCCGGCCCGCTGCGGCAGCGGGTGCGCCGGCGCACGGCGGGCCGGGTGCTGCTGGTGGGCGACGCGGCCGGGTACGTCGACGCGCTGACGGGCGAGGGCGTCGCCCTCGCGCTGGCGTCGGCCGAGGCGGCCGTGCGGTGTCTGCGGGCGGGACGGCCGCAGGACTACGAAGGGCGCTGGCGGAGTCTGTCCCGGCGCCACCGGCTGCTGACGGAAGGGCTGTTGCGGGTCAGCGGGCGTGCGGCGGGCGCCCGTCTGATCGTCCCGGCCGCGGCCCGGATGCCGGCGGTCTTCGCCGCGGTGGTACGCGCGTTGCAGTGATCACGGGCGCGTAGACCTGCGGGGGAGGGACCCGTACCCCGTGGCCCGTAAGGAGGCGCGCATCCGTCGGACAAACCGCGCGTGCGCGCGGGCTCTCAAGGGGAGAGGTCGCCCGTCGTGTCCGTCGCCGCCCCTGTCGTCGCGCTCGCCGAGTGCGGCAGCACATGGGCGAGATAGTCCTCGATCGTCGCCTCCAGACCGATGTCGTGGCCCGCCCTCTCCGACAGATACCAGCGGTGCTCCAGTACCTCGTGGTAGATCTGCGCCGCGTCCATCTCGCCACGCAGCTCGCGCGGTACGGTCCGTACGGTCGGCCGGAAGACATCGCGCACCCAGCGGTGTGCCAGTACCTCTGGCCTGGCCCCCAGCGGATCGCCGGGAGCGTAGTCCTCCTCGCCGGCCATCCAGCTCTCCAGGTCGTTGAGCAGGCGCCGGGCCTGGTTCTCCTCGGCGTCCAGGCCGGTCAGCCGCAGCAGCTGCCGCTGGTGATGGCCCGCGTCCACCACCTTCGGCAGGAACGTCACCGTGCCGCCCGCCGGGGAGCGCTCGATCTGCATCTCCGCCACGTCGAAGCCCAGGTCGTTGAGGCGGCGGATCCGGCGGTCGATGTAGTGCCGCTTGTCCACCGGATACACCGACTCGCGGGTCAGCTCGTGCCACAGATCCTCGTAGCGCCGGACGATCGCCGCACCGAACGGGACCGGATCCACCGAAGGATGCAGGGCGCCCGAGGCCTCCAGGTCCATCAGCTCCCCGGCGATGTTCACCCGGGCCAGTTCGATGTCGTAGTCGCGCTGCCCCTGGCTCAGATTCGGCTGGATCTGCCCCGTCTCGGCGTCCACCAGATACGCGGCGTACGCCCCCGCGTCCCGCCGGAAGAGCGCGTTGGACAGCGAGCAGTCGCCCCAGGCGAACCCGGCGAGGTGCAGCCGCACGAGCAGCACGGCCAGCGCGTCCATCAGCCGCTTCACGGTACCGGTACGCATCGTGGACTCGAACATCGAGCGGTACGGCAGGGACCCCTTGAGGTGCCGTGTGATCAGAGCCGGCTCCAGCGGAGCGCCCTCGGTGTCCACCCGCCCGGTCACCACCGCCACCGGGTCGACGGCCGGGATCCCGAGCCGGTGCAGGTCGCGCAGCAGTCCGAACTCGCGCACCGCGCCCCGCTCGGAGATCTCCTTCACCGCCACCACCTCGGGTCCTGCGGACGCGAAGCGCACCACATGGCGCGAGATACCGCGCGGGAGCGCGACAAGGCACTCCTCGGGCCACCGGTCGAGCGGGGCGTTCCACGGCAGATCCAGAAGCACCGCCGGCTGCTCCGGATTGGTCGCGCTGATCTGCAGACCCATACGTGCCTCCCACCGCGGTCGTCGGCGGAAACGGGACCGCGACCGCCGAGAACAGTGTGCCGGGTCCCACCGGCATCCCGGCCTGGCTCCGGGGTGCACAAGCGTTTACCCTGGCGGTGAACAGCTGTGCACCCCTGCCGCGCCCCACCCCGTACGGAGCGAGATGACCGGAGCGATATCCCAGCCCACCGAGGCCCCGCACCCCCGATTCCTGGTCGCCGTCCTGGCCTTCTGCGGTGTGGTCGTGGCCGTCATGCAGACGCTGGTCGTCCCCCTTCTGCCGCATGTCCCGGCGCTCACCGGAGCCACCCCCACCGCCGCCAGCTGGCTGGTCACCATCACGCTGCTGACCGGGGCCGTCTGCACCCCCGTACTGGGACGGGTCGGCGACATGTACGGCAAGCGCAGGGTGCTCCTCGCCTCCCTCGCGGTGCTGGTCGCCGGCTCCGTGCTGTGCGCCGTCAGCTCCCACATCGGCGTGCTCATCACGGGCCGCGCGCTCCAGGGCGCCGCGCTCGCCGTCGTGCCGCTGGGCATCAGCATCATGCGCGACGAACTCCAGCCGGACCGTGTGCTGCCCTCGGTCGCGCTGATGAGCTCGACCCTGGGCATCGGCGCGGCCGTCGGACTGCCCGTCGCCGCCCTGGTCGTCGAGCACTATGACTGGCACACCATGTTCTGGGCGTCGGCCGGGCTCGGCCTGCTCGACATCGTGCTCGTACTGCTCTGCGTCCCCGAGTCGCCCCTGCGCTCGCGCGGCCGCTTCGACGCCCTGGGCGCGCTCGGCCTGTCCGCGGCTCTGGTCTGTCTGCTGCTGGCGGTCACCCAGGGCGGCGACTGGGGCTGGACGTCCGCGGGCACCCTCGGGCTGCCCGTCCTCGCCGTGGTGATCGGACTGCTCTGGGGCCGCTACGAGTTGCGCGCCAGCACCCCCATGGTCGACCTGCGGGTCTCCGCGCGGCCCGCGGTGCTGCTGACGAACATCGCCGCCCTGCTGATCGGCTTTGCCTTCTACGCCAACTCCCTGTCCACCGCCCAGATGGTGCAGGAGCCCACGAGCACCGGTTACGGCCTGGGCGCGTCCATCGTCGTCAGCGGGCTGTGCCTGCTGCCCGGCGGTCTCACGATGGTCGCCCTGTCGCCCGTGTCCGCCCGGATCTCCGCCGTACACGGCCCCAGGACCACCCTGGCGCTCGCCTCCGCCATCCTGGCCGTCGGCTATGTGGTGCGTTTCTTCACCAGCCATCAGCTGTGGACGATCATCCTCGGCGCGACCGTCGTCGCCGCGGGGACGGCCATCGCCTACTCGGCGCTGCCCGCGCTCGTGATGAGCGCGGTGCCGGTCGGTGAGACCGGCGCGGCCAACGGACTCAACACCCTGATGCGGTCGGTCGGGCAGGCCTTCTGCAGCGCGGCCGTCGCGGCCGTTCTCGCCAATGTCACCTTCGAGGCAGGCGGTCGTACGGCCCCGACGCTCCACGCCTACCTGCTGGTCTTCCTCATCGCGGGTGGTGCGGCGGTGCTCGCCCTTGCTGTCACGCTGTGTCTGCCACGTCAGCGGCGCCGGAGTGCCGGTGAGACCGAGCCGGACCGGACGCTCGCCCAGGAGGGCGCGTGAACGGGCAGGGAGACGGGCGCGGAGACGTATGAAGGAGCGGGAAGACCCATGAAGAGACCTGTGCGGGCAGGACGACCGGGGAACGGGCGGGAAGGCGTATGAACGGGCAGGCAACCGAGAAAACGGCGGCTCCCACGGACCCGGGTACCGGCCGTGACGCGATTCTGCTCGCCGCGCGCCGCGCGTTCGCCTTCCGCCCCTACGCCGAGGTGACCCTGCGGGGCATCGCGGCCGACGCCGGAGTGAGCGCCTCACTGATCGTCAAGCACTTCGCCACCAAGGAAGGGCTGTTCAACACCATCGCCGACTTCGGCCCCGCGGCCGACCGGCTCTTCGCCGCGCCCCTGGACGGGCTGGGCAGGCACCTGGTGCTGACCCTGGTGCGCAGCCGCCGCGAGCAGCAGGGAGATCCACTGCTGCGTGTGGTGTTCTCGCTGGGCGACGACGACGAACGCACCCTGCTGCGCGAACGCTTCGGCGAGCAGATCATCCAGCGGCTCGCCGCGCTCCTGACCGGTCAGGAGCGCACCCTGCGGGCCGAGTTGATCGCCGGCCAGCTCCTGGGCCTGGGAGCCACGCTCAGCCTGCGACGCACGGGCGCGAGCGCGCGGGCCACGCCCGAGCGGCTGGCGGATCTGTACGGTCCCGGACTCCAGCGCCTGATCAGCGCTTGAGCAGCAATTCGGTGTTGCGGTCGGCCGCCTTGCCCGCCGGCTTGGTGGTGGCGCCCGGCGCGTTGAGCGCCAACTCCCGGTAGAGCGCGGCCAGGCCGGTCTGCGAGAGATCCTCGAAGTCGGTGCGGTGCGGCGCCGACGACTCGATCAGCGTGGTGAACAGGGACAGCGTGCCGTCCCCGTTGTCGGCGATCTCGATGACCCGGGCCAGGTGCGGGAAGTCGATGTGGGAGGCGGTGGAGATCTCCCAGAAGGTGTCGTGCGCGAGGACGGAGTTGCGGTGGCTGTGCCCGTTGACCCAGGCCAGCACATTGCGGTGCTGCTTGAGCAGGGCGAGGACCTCGTCGCCGTTGTGCCGGGCCTCGCCGGGGTGGGCGGGATCGGGGTGGGTGTTGGTCATCGTCCAGCTGTTGTGGTGGCTGAAGACGACGACGTATCCGTCCCGGAGTTCTTTGAGCGTCCGCTCCAGCCACTTCAGCTGGGTGGTGTCGAGTGAGCCGGTGAAGTGCCCCGCGCGGTCGGTGGTGTCGAGACTGATGCCGGTGACGTTCTCCCCCATGGGGAAGGTGTAGTAGAGCGTGTCGCCGTCGAGATTGGCCGCGGTGTAGCCGTGACCGGCCGGTCCGTTCCCCGCCCGCTTCGGGTCGAGGTGCGCGTTCAGGTACTCGCGCGGGGTGAAGGGTGCCCGGCTCGGGTCGGGGGTGATGGAGCGCATCCGGCGCTTCGAGTCGCGCAGCAACTCGACCAGCGCCGTCCCGGTCGGGTCGCCGCCCTTCGAGATGATCTCCATCAGCCGCGTCGCGTCGGCGTCCGGAACGTCGTACAACTTCCGTGACCCCACGGCGAACTCCGCGAGGAAGCCGGACCTGTCGGCGATGGCGCCGCTGGCCAGGCCGTCGTGGTTGCCCGCGGTCGAGTACCACGGTATCCGCAGTCCCGGACTGTTCACGGAGCGGATCGTGGCGGCGAGGAACCCGTCGATACGGGGAAAGCCCAGCTCCTTGTCGGTGTCCCGGCGGCCGTCCTCCGGGTGCCAGTAGAGCCGTTCGCCGGAATTCTGC
Organism: Streptomyces sp. NPDC088116; assembly: GCF_044741745.1. Classification (NCBI taxonomy): domain Bacteria; kingdom Bacillati; phylum Actinomycetota; class Actinomycetes; order Kitasatosporales; family Streptomycetaceae; genus Streptomyces; species Streptomyces sp. NPDC088116. The sequence goes on from NZ_JBIUTF010000003.1 coordinate 744,948, forward strand.
GGGCCTTCGTACTGCCGGGTGTCTCCGGTGTTGGGGGAGAACCGGCCACCGTTCATCACCGTGAGGAACCAGTCGAGTTCCGCCCGGGAGTTGTTGTCGGTGTTGTCCCCCGTCGTCACGGCGAACGACAGCGGAGCTCCGGTCGCGGGCCCCTGCGTCAGCGCGTTGATCTGCTCGACCAGGGCCACCGCGCCCTGCACGGTGAGCGCCTCCTGCGGCCGCCACGCCGAAACCTTCTGCGAGCGCATGTACTCGGTGCGCACCGGGTGCTGGACATCGGTCAGATGCAGATCGGTGAGCTGGACGAACGAGCTGAGCACGGTACGGCGCTCGGCGCGGCCGGACTTGCCGGAGGCGAGCTCGTCCCGTACGACCAAGTCCCAGCCGGGGCCGTCACCGAGCCGCCGGAAAGCGGCGGACTCGTCGAGTGGTGTGGCGACCGAATCCAGCGTCGTACGGGCGGGAACGGTGCGGGTGGGTGAGGCGGAGGTACGGGGCCCCGGCACCGCGGGCGCGGCGGGCTTCCCGGGTGCGGCCGAGGCCTCCTCCGTGCCACCACCCGCGCCGAGCGCCAGTCCGATCCCCGCCGAAACGCCGACCGCTCCGGTCGCGGCGAGGAAGGAGCGACGGTCGACGGCGTTGGCTGCGGAGCGTATCCGTGTCATGGGGCGGTCTCCCGAGTGCGAGCGCATCAGCAAGCGCGCCGGGGGACGGCCCCCTGGCTACTTCTTGATGTTTGGCACTCGGCGTGGCCTGCGCGTGAACGACGTTCCAACGGCCGACGCCCATCACCGCACGGGAAAAACCGGATCGGCGAACCGTCGCCGGGCCCTCGGCCGCCGGACCGGAGCCGGTCACTTACCGTTCACCGCAGAGGGAAGCGGGACGCCTGAGGCGGGGAGAGCGGAGAAGAAAAAAGAAGAACGAATTCGATGCGCATAACCCGCGAGGGAGCGGGCACACGCCTTTCTGAGCTGAGCTCACGGCCTTCCCCCCCGCCGTTCGAGCTCCTCGGCCCCACCGGCGCACCCCCCCCTTCGCCGGTGGGGCCACTCTTTTCTCCGGCGGGAAGCACAGGGCGGGGGCCACCCGCCGGAGGCAGGGGCAGCTCAGCCGAGGGTGATCATGACAGGCCCTCCGCCGGGGTCGGCCCGGTCGATCCAGTCGGCGGAGGCGTACAGCGGCCGGTTGGGTACCGCTCCCCGGCGCAGCCGCTCCCGGTGCAGAACCCGCCCGCCCTGGCTGACGACCAGGACCGACAGCCGGCCCGTCGGTTCCGCCGTACGCAGCGTGAACCGGCCCAGGGGCGGCCGCGGGCCGTGCGGGTCGATACGGTTCGGCGCGACCCAGCGCAGCGGCGCGGCCACCTCCACCGGCACCTGTCCGCCCGGCCATGTGCCGTCCGTCAGATACCGGAGCACCGGGCCCGCGACGAGCCGGCCCTCCCGGACGGCGGTGCCGGCGGGCTCGACGGCGTGCAGCAGGTTGCCCACGGCGAAGACCCCGGGCGCGGCCGTACGGAACGAGGTGTCGACCGCCGGGCCCCGGGTGCCCCGGTCCAGGGCGATCCCGCCCCGCCTGGCCAGTTCGTGGTCGGGGATCCAGTCACCGGTGAAGACGACCGTGTCGCAGGCGACGGTCGTCGTCCTGCCGTCGGTGTGCCGGAGCGCGACACCGCGAAGACGGCCCCGGCCGAGCAGTTCGGCGACTGTCGTACCGGTGAGGAGAGGGATCCGGCGGTGCAGCCGGGCGTCGAGCTCCGATGCCCAGGAGGCCTGGTGGCGCGGCTGGTCGGTGATCATCGCGGCGACCTCGACCCCCGCGGCGCGCAGGGTGCGTACGGCGGAGTAGCTGACGGGCTCGGCGCCGACGACCACGGCCCGCCGACCGATCCGCCGATGGTGCTGATGGACGGACTGCTGGAGCTCGCCGGTGGTGAACACACCGGCCGGCCGGGTGCCCGGTACCAGCCGTGCGCCGCGCGGGCGTTCGCGCGCACCGGTGGCGAGGACGACCGCCCCGGCCGTGAGGCGCTCCAGGCCGTCCGGGGCGGTGGTGTCCACCGCGAGCCGGTTCGGGCCGGTGGGCGCGTCCCGGCGACCGGATCCGCCCATGCGCCCGGGTGCGTTCTCGTGACCGAGCGGGTCCGCGGGCCCGTGGCGCTCCGCCCAGCCGGTGACGCAGACCCCCGTGCGCAGGACCGCTCCGGCCCCGGTCGCCAGGTCGCACCAGTGGCGGGCGTACGCGGGGCCGCTCATCGGCCGCCGCAGCTCGCGCAGCCCGAACCCGGAGTGGTAGCAGTACCGCGGGGCGCCCCCGGCCTGCTCCTCGCGGTCGACGACTTCGACCGTACCGGCGCCCGCGGCGGACAGCCGGGCGGCCGCGGCGAGGCCCGCCGGACCCGCGCCGATCACCAGCACATCGACCGTACGCCGTCGCCGGCCGGGCTCGGGGGCGGCCGGCGGTCCGCCCGGGTTCGTTGTCGCGTTCATGGTCCGACCTCCGGCCGCAGGGATGGTTCGTCGCCGTCGGGAGCGAACAGCGCGCGTACGGCGGCTCCGCAGTAGAAGCCCTGGCACCGGCCGCCCCGCGCGCGGGTACGGCGCCGCAGCCCGTCGAGCGAGCCGGGCGGGACGGTGCCGGCGAGGGCGTCGCGGATCTCCCCGCGCGAGACGCGTTCGCAGTGGCACACGATCCGTCCGTACTCGGGATCCGACGCGATCAGGTCGGCGCGCTGATAGGGACGGGGGAACGCCTCCCCGATGTTCGGCATCGTCACGGGGGCGAGTTCCCGCGGTGTCCCGGGATCCTGGCCCGCGGCGGCCAGCAGCTCCACGACATGGGCGGCGATCGCCATCGACGCGGTCAGTCCGGTGGAACGGATCCCGCCCACCGTGACGTACCGCTGCCCGGGATGGCAGCGGATCCGGTAGTCGTCGTCCTCGGTGGCGGCGCGCAGCCCGGCGTAGACGGCGGTGACCTCCTCCTCCAGCAGGTCCGGCATGATCCGCGCGCCCTTCTCGCGGAGGAAGGCGAGTCCTTCGGCGGAGGAGCCGGTGGCTTCCTTGTCGTCCAGGTCCTCGGCGGTCGGGCCGAGCAGCACATTGCCGTACACCGTCGGTGCCACCAGTACGCCCTTGCCGAGCGCGGTGGGCACCGGCAGCAGGATGTGCCGCACCAGGTCACGGGCGAGCTTGTCGAAGACCATGAGCTGCCCGCGTCGCGGAGTCATCGTGAAGTCGGCGTGGCCGAGCGCGCGGTCGATCTCGTCGGCGTACAGACCCGCCGCGTTGATGAGCGTGTGCGTACGCAACGGGCCGCGTGTGGTGGCCAGTTCATGGGGCGATCCGCTGGTGACGCTCTTAACCCGGCAGTTGAGATGCAGAGCGGTCCCTTCCCGTACGGCCTGGGTGGCGTACGCGAGTGTCGTCGTCCACGGACAGATGATGCTCTCGCCGGGGACGTCGAGCGCGCCCAGCGCGCCGGGGCCCAGACACGGCTCGCGGGCGTACAGCTCGTCGGGGCCGATGACGCGCGTCTCGTGATACTCGTTGCGCTCGGCCTTGGCCACCAGCCTCGGCAGGGCGGCCAGTTGTTCGTCGTCCCAGGCGACGAGCAGGGCGCCGAGCGGTTCGACCGGGATGCCGCTGCGCTCCGCGTAGGCCGACAGCCGCCGCTGCCCCTCGCGTACCAGCCGGGACTCCAGCGAACCGGGCACGGCGTCGAAACCGGTGTGCAGGATCGCCGTGTTGGCCTTCGAGGTACCGTCGCCGACGTCGTCGGACGCCTCCACCAGCCCGACACGCAGCGGGTAGCGGGTCAGCTCGCGGGCGATGGCCGTACCGACCACTCCGGCGCCGATGACGACGACGTCGTACACCTCGCCCGGCAGGGGGCCCGAGGTCGTGACAGTCATGGTGCTCCAGGTTCAGGTCCAAGTCCGGCTTCGGGTCCGGCTTCAGGTCCGGGTTTCAGGCGGGGGATCGCCGAGCGGTTCCGGGCCCGGTGCGCTCCGGCCTCGGGGCCGCTCTCAACACCCGGGGGTGGGCGGGGGAGTACGGTCGAGCAGCGTGGCCACCGCGGAGCGGAAGACGCCCAGACGGTCGGCCGCCTCGGCCGCGCCGATCCGTGGTTCGTAGACCGCGGAGGGCTTCCACTCCGGGATCACCCGCGCCGTCGTCAGCTCCGGGGCGAGCCCGAGACGCGCGAGGGCGCCCACGCCCAGCGCGGTGGCGTCGGGCAACGCCGATACCTCCACGGGGCGTTGCAGCAGATCGGCCTGGGTCTGCATCAGCAGCGCCGAGCGGGTCAGCCCGCCGTCGACCCGCAGGCCGGTCAGTGGCGAGCCGAGATCGGTCGCCACCGCGTCGGCCAGCTCCACGACCTGGGCGGCGATGCCCTCGACCAGTGCGCGCACCAGATGCCCGGCGCCGGTGTCCAGCCCCAGGCCGGTCATCGAGCCGCGCAGATCGGTGCGCCACCAGGGCGCGGCCAGTCCGGCCAGTGCCGGGACGAACGTGACCCCACCGCTGTCCGGTACGGACGAGCCGACCCGGTCGAGATCGGCGGCCCCGGCGATCACCCCGAGACCGGTGAGCCAGCGTACGGCCGAAGCCGCCGCGTAGACCTGCCCGTCGAGGCAGTAGCTCGTACGTCCGCCGAGCCGCCAGGCGACACAGCTGACCAGTCCGCTCGTTCCCCGGCGCGGCCGGCCGCCGGTCCGGGCGAGCAGGAACGCCCCCGTACCGTAGGTGCACTTGGCCGATCCCGGTTCGGTCATGTCCTGCGCGAACAGCGCGGACTGCTGGTCGACGAGCAGTCCGGTCAGCGGGATCTCGCCGCCGAAGGCGGTGGTGGTGCCGACCGGGCCCGCCGAGTCGACGATGCGGGGCAGCTCCTCGTCGGACAGTCCGAAGATCTCCAGGGCCGTCGGTGACCAGTCGACCCGGTCGAGGTCCAGTAACTGGGTGCGTCCCGCGGTCGCGGCGTCGGTGACGAACGCGCCGCCGGTCAGCCGGTGGACCAGCCAGGAGTCGCTGGTGGTGACCACGCCCGCGCGGGTCAGCTCGCGCCGGACGAACGCCATCTTGGGCGCGGCGAAGTACGGGTCGACGGGCAGCCCGGTCAGCTGCCTCAACCGCTCGCCGTACGGGGCGAGGCCGGCGCAGAGCGGCTCGGCGCGCCGGTCCTGCCACCCGATCGCCTCGGTGAGCGGAACACCGGTGGCGCGATCCCAGGCGAGCACGGTTTCGCCCTGGTTGGCGAGGCCGACGGCCGCGACGGGTTCTCCGGCGTCGGCGACTGCCTGGCGTCCGGCGTCGAGTACGGAGGCGAGCAGGACGGCCGGATCGACCTCCACCAGTCCGTCGGCGCCGTACCGGGGAGGCGCCGGGGCCGTACCCGTGCCGATCACCCCGCGTTCGGGACAGATGACGAGTGCCTTGGTGGACGAGGTGCCCTGGTCGATGGCGAGCACCGGCCGGCCGGCCGGTGCTTGTTGCGTGTGCTGGGCAGGCGGCATGTCCCGTTCTTCGTCGCAGAGTCGGTCGCGAGGGGTCGGTCACAGAGCCGGTCGCGAGGAGTCGGTCGCAAGGGGGCTGTCGTGGGTCTGTCGCGGCCGTTCGGTCGTGGGGTGGGTGATCGTTGTGATCGTTGTGCGAAAGCGTGGTGCAGGTGAGGTCGGGCGTCAAGGGCTCTCGGAGCGGTCTGCGAACGCTGGATGACGGAGGGTGTCGTCCGGTTCCTCCCTGAAAGGATGGGTGAGTCCGTGACCGGTTCGTTGCGTAACGCTATTTGATCAACAGAGAGTTGCGAAAGATCAGCAAAGTGTTCGAGCCTGGCTGTTCAGGCCCCTACACTGATCGCCGAGCAGCGACAGGGTGCCCTCGACCAGTTCGTCCTTGTCCGTGGGCACGGCAGGCCGGTGCCTGCGTGACAAACCGGATCACCTCACCCTCACCGTCCTAGAGGATCTATGACGACCATGTCTTCGCCCGGGTGCAACTCCGGTTGCGCCCGGTCGTCGCACGCGCGGACGGAGCCGAGCTGATGGCGGCCGAACGCTCCCGCCCGGTCTATCACCCGGCGGGCCACGACCATGAGTTGCGCGCCGCGGTACAGGATCTGCGCACCGGACGCTGGCTCTCGATGCGTGATCTCCTCGCCGGGACGGGCAACTGGACGCTGTGGACCCAGCGGACCCAGGTACTGGCGACCGTGGCCGCCGGCTCCGACGCCGTACAGGCGTGGCGTGCCGAGGAGCCCAGGAGCGTCGCCGCGGTCGTGATGCACACCCGGGTGATGGTGGAACGCGCCCTGCGGGCCCACCGCGAAGGTCACGAGCGCACCCAGGAACTGTGGCAGCGGGCATGGGAGGCGTGTGGTGACGCCGCACGCCAGGCGCCCGACGACCCCGTGCCCTGGGTGTGTCTGCTCGCGCTGGCCCAACTCGACGACCGGCAGCGGCTGGAGGAACACCGGCTGCCTCCGCCGGGACCGATGCTGTTCCCCGGCCCCTGGGCCCTGCTGGGCGAGGTCGACAAGCGGGATCCGGGCAACCGCGAGGCCTACCACCGCATGCTCCAGTTCGTGTACGCGCGACGGGCCGACGGATCGGTGTCCGAAGCGTTCAATTTCGTTCAGTGGGCTGCCTCTTCGGCGCCGGTGGGCTCGGCGCTGCACGTTCTGCCGCTGTTCGTCAGGGTGGAGCGCTACCGCCGGGAGAACGGACACGAGAAGGCGCTCGACCTTCACTGGGTGACGGAGGACGCCACGCGCGACGCCCTGCGGGCCCTGGGGCTGTGGTTCGACCGGACGGCTCTCCCGGAGGCCTCCCTGCTCGACCTCAACCATCTGGCGCACGCCCTGTGGGGATCGCTCCGATTCGCCGAAGCGGCCCGGGTGTTCGAAGCGCTGGATCCGTTCTACGCCACCGTGCCGTGGACATACCGGACGCGCAGCCCCGGCGACGCCGCACAGGCCGAGGAGGTGTTCCTCCGTGCCCGAACCCGCTGTCTGAGCGTCCGCGACGAGCGGAGGAAGGGGCGGAGGGGGGCGTCCCGCTGAGTGGCCCTGTCGGCCCGCTGCTCCGCGTCCCGCTGCCTCGCCCTCTCGCGCGGCGCCCGGACCACGGGCCACCCGCACTGCCGACCACAAGGCGTGAGCCGGCCCTCCTCGCCGCGCGCACCCTGTGTCACCTGAATTCCCGTGAACCGCACCACTTTCCGTCCCCGTATTGGTTCTCTACCGGAGGTACCGCCATGTCCGTCTCCCCACCGGTCTGGTCGAAGCCCGATCCCGGGCCACAGAAGGACGAAGAGCAAAGGCTGCGTGAGCTGGGCTACCAGCCGGTCCTCGCCCGCCGCATGGGAGGCTTCGGCAACTTCGCCATCAGCTTCTCGGTCATCTCCGTCCTCTCCGGATGCATGACCCTGTACGGCTTCGGCATGGGCACCGGCGGCCCCTCCGTGATGCTCTGGGGCTGGGTGGGCGTCGGCCTGTTCGTACTCTGCGTCGGCATGGCGCTGGCCGAGGTCACGAGCGCCTACCCGACCTCCGGCGCCCTTTACTACATGGCCGACCGGCTGGGTGGGCGCAAATGGGGCTGGTACACCGGCTGGCTCAACCTGCTGGGACTGCTGGGCGCGATCGCCGGCATCGACTACGGCGCGGCCCTGTTCACCGGGGCCTTCCTGAATCTCCGGTTCGGCTTCGAGCCCACCCCCGGCTCGACCTTCGTCATTTTCATGTGCGTCCTGCTGCTGCACGCCGTGTTGAACCTGTTCGGCGTGAGGCTGGTCAGTGTGCTCAACTCGATCAGTGTGTGGTGGCATCTGATCGGTGTGGCCGTCATCGTCGGTGCCCTGGCTGTCTTCCCCGATCACCACCAGTCGCCCTCGTTCGTCTTCACCGAGTTCGTCAATGACACCGGCTGGCAGAACCCGCTCTATGTGGCGGCCATCGGCCTGCTGCTCGCGCAGTACACCTTCTGCGGTTACGACGCCTCGGCGCACCTCTCGGAGGAGACCTCGAACGCGTCCGTCACGGCCGCGCGCGGCATCGTCCGGGCCATCTGGGTCTCCTGGATCGCCGGCTTCGCCCTGCTGGTCGGCCTCACCTTCGCGATCCAGGACTACGCGGGCGCGCAGAACAGCGCCACCGGCGTGCCGCCCGCGCAGATCTTCATCGACGCTCTCGGCACCAGCGGGGCCACGGCGCTGCTGCTGCTCGTGATCGTGGCCCAGCTGTTCTGTGGCAACGCGGAGGTCGCCGCGGCCAGCCGGATGGTGTTCGCCTTCAGCCGGGACAACGCCCTGCCGGGCTCCGCGCTGTGGCGGCGCGTCAGCAGCCGTACCCAGACACCGGTTCCCGCGGTCTGGCTGTCGGTGATCGTCGCGGGCCTGCTGGCCCTGCCGTCCCTGTACTCCGCGACGGCGTACGGCGCGGTGACGGCCATCAATGTCATCGGTATCACTCCGGCGTACGCCATCCCCATCTACCTGAAGCTGCGCGCCGGCGGCCGCTTCCAGCCGGGACCGTGGAGCCTGGGCCGCTGGAGCAAGCCGATCGGCTGGATCGCCGTGGTGTGGGTGGCTCTGGTGACCGTGCTCTTCTGCCTGCCCCAGTCGAACCCGGTGACCGTCGACTCGATGAACTACGCGGTGATCGCCCTGGCCGTGGTGCTGATCCTGGCGACCGTGTGGTGGTACCTGGCCCGTGGCTCGTACAGCACGCCGCAGGCGTACGGCAACGCTCGTGAGCAGTCGGAGATCTCCGACAGCATTGTCTAGTCCCTGTCCGGATGGTTCAGGCCCCTCCGGTCGATCACGCAGGCGGCGGCGGGGGACCGGCCCGAGAGCCGGCCCCCGCCTGTTCAGTTCTCCTCGAGGAACCTCTTCGCCAGTTCGGTGCCGACCCGGGCCGTGGACCGGCGGTCTTCGATGGGGGAGATCCTGGAGTTCTTGAAGAGGACGTACGTCACCCCCGAACTCGCACCGCCGCCCGCGGGGTCGGTGAGGATCCCCAGCCCGCGGGCCGCGGCGTACGACGCCTCTCCGATGATCCCGGGCGGTCCGGTGTCGCCGACGACGGCGTACTGAACCCTGTCACCGTGGATGACGGCCGCGACCGAGCCGCCCCGGATGCCGGACGAGCGGTAGTTCCAGATCCGGCTCGGAGTCGGCACGACGATGTACGGCAGTTCCTCGGCATTGAGCGGGTGGCCGTCGGACCGTGTATAGGCGGTCGTGGGCTGGAAAAAGGGATCGGACCGGCTGTTGCACCGCGCCGTGACCTGACCGTCGCAGTCGATGTCCAGATCGGCCTTCCAGAACACGGCACCCTTCGCGTCGCAGACGGGGATCGAGGCGGGACTGTCGTCGTCGGCGCGATAGCCGCCCTTCGAGATCTGCTCGCAGCGGCCGGCCTTGGCGAGCAGCGCCGCCGCGGTGACCGGGCTCTCCTCGACCGAGTCGGCGAGCTTCGCGGACTCGCCGGACTCGCCGGACTCGGGGGACACCGTGCGCTTGGCCGGCTGCTCCCTTCCGGCGGGCGGACCTGCCGCGCCATCCGTGTCCGGTGGCAGGGAGACCGGCGGAAACCCGGTGGGCGCCGGCTCGGCGGGCGACGCGTCGAGGGGCGGCGCCGCGGTGGGCGGGGCTTTCGGGGGGTCGGTCAGGGCCGGGAGTACGACGACAGCGGCCAGCATCGCGGTACCGACGGCGATGCAAGCGGGGGTGCGAGGGTGCACGGGGGAGATGCCTTTCCTGGGCTGGACGGCGGGACTGAGCGGCTCCGGGGGCAGGCGAGGGCACGGGGAGAGGGTTTTCGGGACCGACGTCAGCGGCTGGGCGGTGACGTCCGGTGGCCGTCGCGTATGCACCGGCCCAGCCGTTCGAGGAACACCCGTTGCCCCACCACCAGCGGCTCCACGGCGTCTTCCAGCGGGAACCAGACGAACCGGTCGAGCTCGGGGAACTCGCGCAGGACTCCCGACCCCCTCGGCCATTCCATGGTGAAGGTGCCGGGCACCGCCTGTGCCGGGTCGAGATCTCCCTCGACGGCCCAGACCGTGACCGTCTTGCCGCCTCGGCGCGAATCGCCGAGCGGGGTCCACGGTCCCTCCGGCGGCGCCAGACCCAGCTCCTCCTGGAACTCCCGGCGGGCGGCGGCCTCCGGCCGCTCCTCCGGGCCGTACTCCCCTTTGGGAATCGACCAGGCACCGGCGTCACGGCCCGACCAGAACGGCCCGCCCATGTGCCCGAGAAGCACGTCGGCGCCCCTGTCCGTGACCCGGTACAGGAGAAGGCCCGCGCTTCGTTTGCCCGACATGCGGTCAAGTCTGGGCGCGGGCAGATCGCGTCGCCATTCGTGGGCCGGGGGGTGGGGGCGCGCCCGGCCCGGTCGGTTCGAGCACCGTGTGGAGAGGAACGGGGCGCCGTGCGGAGAGGGCCGGGGTGCCGGTGTGGAGTGACACGCCGGAGCTTTGGAGTGACGCTGCCGGTCCGATCGAATGAGCCGTCGGTCTGATCGTATGAATTGTTGCGCCATTCGGGGGTGCCCGGCCGTTGACCAGGTCCTGAGCCGCCTGAGCCAGGCGTTGCCCGGCCATCCCTGGGTAGGCGGGTGAAGACCGCCTTGGCTCTCGAAGCGCAGGAGATGACATGCCCGGAATGATCGAGCGCATCAAGCAGTTCGCCCGCGGCCCGCAGGGGCGACGTGTGACGGAGCAGGTACGGCGGGCCTCCGCCGATCCGAGGAAGCGTGCCCAGGCCCGTCAGCTGCTCGGCAAGCTGCGCGGAAGGCGCTGAGGGCGCGTCCGGCGCCGGACTGTGTCTTCGTGGCCTTCTTGGCCTTCCTGGCCTTCGTGAGTCGAGTGGCGTCGCCGGACAGAAGCCACGGTCTCGCGCCGGCTCGTCTCACACTGTGAGGCAGAGGCCATGACACACGATTGCCGATCACATAACCGGGCACCAGCAGAAGACAGCGGACGGACCGGTCGCTGTGCGGGAACCTTGTACAGGAACCATCCGACGGCAGGCCCGTCCGGAGCGGGTGCCGGTCCTTGACGGAGGGAGTGATTTCCATGCGTGCGTATGGGCACGCCCGGCGGCGTTCCGCACGGGCCACGTACATCCTGCCCCGGTCGGAGACGTCCGCCCGCTGGGCGAGGCATTTGACGGCCGCCTACCTCAACCGCGGCTGCGGTGAACGGGTGCCCGCGGACCAGGTGGAGGACGCGACGCTGGTCGTCTCCGAACTGGTCACCAACGCCACCCGCCATGGACGCGGCTGTTGCCGGCTGCAACTGAGCGTGGTGAGCGGACGGGTGACCGTCGAGGTACACGACCGCAGCCCCGTACAGCCACGGCTGCGTCAGGCGGACATCCTGTCCGAGGGCGGCAGGGGCATCGCGATGGTCCGCGAACTCTCGCGCCGGTTCTCCGTGCTCGGAACTCCGGGCGGGGGCAAGACCGTTCAAGCGATCCTCGCCTGCTGAGCCTGCTGAGCCTGCTGAGCCTGCTGAGCCTGTCTAAGGCGGCTAAGGCGGCTGAGGTGAGAGAGGCGCCGCACATGCAAGGCGCTCGGGCGCGGTGCGTCAACAGGAATGCGGAATGCGTGGCGTGCTCTCCGGCCGCGCGGCCGGAGAGCTTCCGTTTCGGGTCCTTCCCCTCCGGGGCCGAAGGGGGAGACGCTCGCACAGGCCGGGACCATGCTGCGTGGCGCGGGACGGGCGAGCGTACGGCTGCGCCCACGCGGAGCCTCCCGGTGAAGCAGACCGCCGCCTGCGCCACCGCCACTGCATCCGCTCCTGCGCCCCCGCGCTCCCGGCTATGGCGCCTGGTTGTCCGCCACGACTCCGTCGATGGCGTCCGCGACGGTGTCGAAGTACCGGGCGTGCGCGTGGTGACTGCCCGGGGTCTCCGGATTCCACGCCACGAACCGCGCCCGCTCCTCGATGGCACGCCAGTGCGCGTTGCCCTGGAGCTGCTCGCGAGGCGTCGCGTTCGCGCGGACGTCGGTGAGCACGATGTCCGGTTCGAAGGCGGCGGCCTCGGACCATTCGACCGTACGCCAGTTGGACCCGGATCCCGCCTCGGGATCGATCAGTCCCACCCCCAGCTCGCCGAGCGCCCGCAGATCCGGCCAGTTCAGGGGCCGGGCCAGATGCACGGTGTCCGGTCCGGCCGCCGAAAGAGCCAGTACCCGGGGCGCGTCGGGCCGCGCCGCCGACGTACGCAACCGGGCCTGAGCACGCTCCAGTTCCGTCGCGGTCGGCCGGCGAGGCGAACGCAGAGAGGCGGCCAGCGCCGTGAACCGGTCCCTGATGCCGTCGAGCGACCGCTCCTTGCCCACATCGAGGACGACGACGGGCAGCTGCTCCTCCAGATGCTTGGCCGCCTCCGGGTCGATGCCGTACACCTGCCCGCCGCCGTAGCTGACGGCGACCACCAGATCCGGCTCGGCCGCGTAGAGAGCATCGAGGTCCAGAGCGCCGCCCGCGCCGAAGGTACGCAGGCCGGCGAGGGGAAGCTCGCCCGCCTTCGCCGGGTCGGGGGCGTCCCCGTCATGGTGGGAACCGAAGATTCCCAGTGGACGCAGACCGTGGTCCCACAGCGTCGCGCCCGCCTGTATGTAGGCCACCACCCGGGTCGGGTGGTGTGGTGACACGGCCAGCTGGCCGCGGTCGTCGGTGAACTCCCAGCTGTTGCCCGGGTTCATGTCTCGCCTCGTTCCGCTCGTGTTGGTGCGGTGTTTTGTGCGCGGCACTCGTGCGCGGGTTCGCACGGGTGCCACCGACTCCATGCCCAACACGGGGCGCCCGGACTCTTACGGTGCGTATATCGCGGCCAGAGGGCTTTCCCGCGGGCGCACTTCGTGGACACGCCCTACGGCTCGACAAGACCTGCCCTGATCGCGTAACGGGTGAGCTCGAGACGGTCCCGCAGCCCGAGTTTCTGCAAGAGGTTGGCGCGATGGCGCTCGACGGTCTTGGCGCTGATGAGCAGGATGCCGGCGATCTCCTTCGAGGTGTGTCCCTCGGCCACCAGCTTCAGGATCTCCTCCTCGCGCGGCGTGACGGCGTTGTCCGGGATGCTGTCGCCCTGCCGTACCCGGTCGAGATAGTTCCGGATCAGGGCCGTCACCGCCCCGGGGTAGAGGAACGGTTCGTCGCGCATCGCCGCCCGGCATGCCTCCAACAGGTCGCGGTCGGCAACGGATTTGAGAACGTAGCCACTCGCCCCGGACTTCAACGCCTCGAAGAAATACTGCTCGTTGTCGTACATCGTGAGCATCAGGATGCGCGTCTCCGGCTGGATCCGGGAGAGTTCGCGTGCCGCCTGAAGGCCGGTCATACGCGGCATCGCGATGTCCAGGATCGCCAGGTCGGGCCGGTGGGCACGGGCCATCCCGACGGCCTCGGCGCCGTCGCCCGCCTCGGCGACGACCGTCAGGTCCGGTTCGTTGTCGAGGATCAGCCGGACTCCCCGGCGGACCAGGGCGTGATCGTCCGCCAGGAGAATGCGGGTCTTTGCCGTCTCGGCCATGGTCAGTCGCTCCTCTGGTTCTCGTCGCCGATCGGCACGCGCAGTCGTATGTGGGTCCCGCCGCCGCGCCCGGGACCGCGCCCCACGGAGACCTCGGCGCCGATGAGCAGGGCGCGTTCCCGCATCCCGCGGATGCCCGCGCCCTCCGGCGCCGTACCGATGCCCCGGCCGTCGTCGCCGAGGAACAACTCCACACCCACGGGCGTGTGTTCAAGCGCGAGTTCGGCCCGCCGCGCGTCCGCGTGGCGGACGATATTGGTGAGACCCTCCTGGGCGACCCGGTACAGGACCAGTTCGACATCCTGTCCCAGCGGCGGCAGCGTGGCGTCGAAGCCGAGCCGGACGGACAGCCCGGTGTGCGTGGTGATCTCGTTGGTCAGTGCCTTGAGGGCGCTGACCAGGCCCAGTTCCTCCAGGACACCGGGGCGGAGCCGACGGGCGATCCGGCGGATCTCGTCCAGGCTGTCCCGCGTCGTCTCCTGTACGTGGCGCAACTCGGCCCTGAGCGGTGCGGGTGCCCGGTCGGCGACCCGCTTCAACTCCAGCAGGACCGCGGTGAGGGTCTGGCCCACCTCGTCGTGCAACTCCTGCGCGATCCTGCGCCGTTCCGCCTCCTGGGCCCGGAGCGCCAGACCACTGCTGGCCGCCCGTTCGGCCTCCAGCCGGTCGAGCATGGTGTTGAACGTCATGATCAGGCCGGCGATCTCACCATGTCCCGACACCGCGGGCCGACGACCGGGGCGCAGCAGGTCGGTCGTGGTCATGGCCCGGGTGAGCCGTTGCAGCGGAGCGAGCCCGATCCGCAGCAGCGCGGCGTTGGCGACGAGCATGGCCACCAGCCCCAGAACCATGATCAGCGCTTCGGTGAGCAGTACCGGTGCGGAGACGGTGACGGGGCCGAGCAGCAGCAGCGCGGTGGCCGCGAACAGCACGGCGGCGTTGAGCAGAAAGATCCGCCAGAACAGGGACACGGAACAGGGCCTCCTCGCCGTGGACGACGCCCCCACTATCGCCCGCCCGCGGTGAGCGATACGACAATCGCCCCCACACTCGTCCTTCCCCCTGGGCGACGCCGGCCGCGTCTGCATGTCGGGCACCCCCGGATCTGGGTGCTGACGCCGATGGCGGCCGGGCGCCGCGCCGGGTGATCGTGGAGGCGCGGCAACCAGCGTGGACACCGGCGCGGCGGGACGCGGGGCCGAGGGGCAGGGACGCCGGGTGAGGGCCCACGCGTACGCGACCGACCGCGCGGGGAGGAACGCCATGGCGGCCGACGAGGACCGACGGCTCGGTGACCTGGCCGAGCAACTGCGCCAGGACGACCCGCGTTTCGCCCACGCCTTCGAGCACGGGCTCCCGTGCCGCCCACGCGAGTACCGGCACGGCACGACCTGGCTCATGCTGGTGGTCGCGCTCGGTGGACTCGCCCTGGGCATCGTCATCGGCCACGGGCTGCTCATCGCGGGCGGACTGGTGCTGGCGGGGGCGGCCGGACACCGCTTCGATCCCGACCGGGGCCGGTGGTCTGCCCCTGACCAAGGCCGGACCACGACAGATTGAATGACCGTCTTCATCTCATAAACGACAAATAGCACATTTTATTTTACGTTAAAATGGTGTGCGAGTGACCAGCGCTCTCTTGAGCGATGGGGCACTCATTACAGAGATGCTGGGCGGTCGGCCGAATACGCGGGTCTGAGGGGGCGGTTCCTATGCGCGCACCCCTGTCGATTCCCCGCGCGCGGCCGACTGACGCGGCGTCAGTCCCGTCGCGGGTGCCCTTACCGGTGCTGCCCCGCGGCGCGTGACGCAGAATCCCTGTCCGGCGGTGGGCGGCGCGTCCGGCCTGCCGCGCGCCCAGGGGCCCTCATGCCCGCATTCCCTCACGCCACGCCCGCATGGAGCCGTTCCTATGGAGCCCACAGCTCACGTCAGCAAGACCACCCTGCCCGGGGTCGGCACCCGCTACGACCTCAACACCGAGGCGGGAAAGCATCTGTCGGTCGTCGTGCACCAGGACGGGCGGCGCATTCTCGCCTTTCACGATCCCGAGGACGACGACAACTGCAAGGAGGCCGCGGCCCTCGACCCGCACGAGGCGACCGCCCTCTCCAAGCTCCTGACGCCCGACCCCGTCGCGCATCTGCACCAGCATCTTGAGATCGATCTGCTCACCGAGCACATCCCGGTCACCAAGCGGTCCCCGTACGTGGGCAGGACGCTGGGCGCCACCCAGGTGCGCAGCCGCACCGGCGCCTCCATCGTCGCCGTCCTGCGCCGCACCGACGCATTCCCCTCGCCCACCCCGGACTTCCGCTTCGCCCTGGGAGACACCCTCGTCGTCGTGGGTACCCGGGAGGGCGTGGACGCCGTCGCCGAACTGATCACCGGAGGATAAGGGTCCCGTGCACGAGACCACCGCACTGCTCATCGAACTCGGGGCCATCATCCTGGGCCTCGGGATACTCGGCCGGCTTGCCGGTCGAGTGGGTTTCTCCGCCATTCCGCTCTACCTGCTCGCCGGGCTCGCCTTCGGACATGGCGGCTTGATTCCGCTCAACGCCAGTGAGGAGTTCATCGCCACCGGCGCCGAGATCGGCGTCATTCTGCTGCTGCTCCTGCTGGGGCTGGAATACAGCGCATCCGAACTCGTCACGAACCTCAAGACCCAGTACCCCTCCGGCATCGTCGACTTCGTACTGAACGCCGTGCCGGGCGCCGCCGCCGCGCTGATCCTGGGCTGGGGGCCGGTCGCCGCGGTGGCCCTGGCCGGTGTCACCTGGATCTCCTCCTCCGGTGTGATCGCCAAGGTCCTCGGTGACCTCGGACGGCTCGGCAACCGTGAAACGCCGGTCATCCTCGGTGTTCTGGTCATCGAAGACCTCGCCATGGCGGTCTATCTGCCACTGCTCACGGCCCTGCTCGCCGGCCTCAGCCTGGCGGGCGGCAGCCTCACGCTGCTGATCTCGCTCGGTACGGTCGGCGCGGTCCTCTACCTGGCCCTGCGCCACGGCCGGCTGATCAGCCGCGCGGTCTCCTCCGACAACCCGGAGATGCTGCTCCTCGTCGTCCTCGGCCTCACGGTCCTGGTCGCCGGAGTGGCCCAGGAACTCCAGGTCTCCGCGGCCGTCGGCGCGTTCCTCGTCGGTATCGCGCTCTCGGGCGAGGTCGCCGAGGGCGCGCACAACCTGCTCGCCCCGTTGCGCGACCTGTTCGCCGCCGTCTTCTTCGTCTTCTTCGGCCTGAGCACCGATCCGGCCGCCATTCCGCCGGTCCTGGTACCGGCCCTCATCCTGGCCGCCGTCACCACCCTGACGAAGATCGGCACCGGCTGGTACGCGGCGAAACGGGCCGGAGTCAGGACGGCCGGCCGCTGGCGTACCGGCGGCACGCTGGTGGCGCGCGGCGAGTTCTCCATCGTCATCGCCGGTCTGGCGGTCGGTGTGGAGCCGCGGATCGGGCCGCTGGCCACCGCGTACGTCCTCATACTGGTGATCCTCGGCCCGCTGGCCGCCCGCTGGACCGAGCCCCTGGCCCGGCGGATCCTCCGGCGGTCCGCCTCCGCTCCCGCGTCCGGTTCCGGTACGGCTTCCGCGTCCGCGGCACCGGCCGTGGGCGACCCGGCGTCGTCCGAGGTGTCCGAGACGCCCGAGGCGCCCGAGACGCCCCTGCCGGAACCGAAGGGCACGGCGCCCTCTCGCGGTTGAGCGGTCCTCACGGGCGAGCGGGCGGGATCTCTCCCGCTGTGTACGAGCCCTCGGGGACGGCGAAAGGGGCACAGGACGCTCGGCCGGCGTCCTGTGCCCCTGCTGGTTCCGGTGCCCTGCTGGTTCCGGTTCGGGTTCCGTTTCCGGTCCGGCGTCAGACCCCGACGCCGAAGTCCGACGCGATCCCCGCGAGTCCGGCGGCGTATCCCTGGCCGACCGCGCGGAACTTCCACTCCGCGCCGTTGCGGTACAGCTCCCCGAAGACCATTGCGGTCTCGGTGGCCGCGTCCTCGCTCAGGTCGTAGCGGGCCAGTTCGGCGCCGCCGGCCTGGTTGACCACACGGATATAGGCGTTGCGCACCTGGCCGAAGCTCTGGCCGCGGTTCTCGGCGTCATGGATCGAGACCGGGAAGACGATCTTGGCGACCTCGGCCGGCACGCCCGCCAGATTCACCTTGACGACCTCGTCGTCGCCCTCGCCCTCGCCCGTGAGGTTGTCGCCGGTGTGCTCAACCGAGCCGTCCGGGCTGGTGAGGTTGTTGTAGAAGACGAAGTGCCGGTCCGAGCCGACCTTGCCGGACTCGTCACAGAGCAGGGCGCTGGCGTCGAGGTCGTAGTCGGTGCCGGTCGTCGTCCGGACGTCCCAGCCGAGGCCGACAAGGACAGCCGTCAGTCCAGGTGCCTCCTTGCTGAGCGAGACATTGCCGCCTTTGGACAGGGAAACTCCCACGCTGCTCCTCCTGAGCTGAACCGAATCGATGATCGCAAACAAAATCTACAACACTGTAGAAGGTGGAGGGAAGGGTGCTGGTGAGGCGGCGGAACGAGCGCGGGGGAGGCCGGGCTCAGTAGCATGTACGGCTGCCCCGTGCTGAGGCGGCACGGCTGGAGGGAGACACACCGTGAGGGACACATCGTGAGGGTTCACGGCAGTCCGGACGAGCGCCCCCGCCGGCGCGGCCAGGGCGAACTGGAGGCCCAGGTCCTCGCCGCGCTGAGCCAGGCGCCGGGCCCCGTCACGGCCGCCTGGGTGCAGGAACGCCTCGGCGGCGGTCTCGCGTACACGACGGTGATGACCATCCTGACCCGGCTCCAGGCGAAGCGGGCGGTCACCAGGGAACGGGCAGGCCGCTCCTTCGAATGGCGCGCGTCGTCCGACGAGGCGGGGCTCGCCGCCCTGCGGATGCGCAAGGTGCTGGACGGGGAGGCGGACCGCGAGGCCGTACTGGCCCGGTTCGTCACCACTCTCTCCCCGGACGACGAGCGGCTGCTGCGCGATCTGCTCGGGCTGCCCGAAGACGGGACCGACGTTTTGGACGCGCCCGGCGACCCGGGCAGGTCCGATGTCGCGGGCGGGTCCGACGACTTGGACGAAGACGGCTCGGACAGGACGGAGGGCTGACGCGGTGGGCGTGTTCGTCTTTCTGCCGCTCGTACTGCCGCTGACCGCGCTGCCCATCGCCCGCCTGGCGGAGCAGCATCTCCATCCCCGTATCGCCACCCGGCTGCTGTCGGCGCTGGCCTGCGTCCTGGCGGTCTGCAGCACCCTCTGTCTGGGACTGCTGGTGGTGGTCGGTACCGCGCAACTGCCGGGCAACCCGCTGCCCGACGGCTGGTCGGACCCCGAGGTACGGGAGGCGGTTCCGTACGACGAGGTCGCCGGAAAGGTGGCCATAGTCGCCCTCTCCGCGGTCGCCGTGGGCTGCGCCACGGCCGCCGGGCGTCACCGCCGGGTGCGCCGCCGCGCGCACCACGCGCTGGCGGGACTGCCCGACGGCGAACTCGCCGTGCTGACCGACACCGCCCCGTACGCCTACGCCCTGCCCGGCTCC
Organism: Streptomyces sp. NPDC088116; assembly: GCF_044741745.1. Taxonomy (NCBI): domain Bacteria; kingdom Bacillati; phylum Actinomycetota; class Actinomycetes; order Kitasatosporales; family Streptomycetaceae; genus Streptomyces; species Streptomyces sp. NPDC088116. The sequence continues at coordinate 764,034 of NZ_JBIUTF010000003.1, forward strand.
GGACCTCTGCCCGGTTCCGGACCCGGTGCCGGGGCGCGCGGACGGATCGTGGTGTCGACGGCCATGCTCGCGTGCCTGGGCACCCAGGAGCGGGAGGCCCTGATCGCGCACGAACACGCGCATCTCCATGGGCAGCACCACCGGTTCCTGCTGGCCGTACGGCTCGCCGCGCGTGCCAATCCGCTGCTGCGTCCGCTGCGCTCGGCGGTGGCGTACACGACCGAGCGCTGGGCGGACGAGGAGGCGGCCCGGGTGACCGGCGAGCGTACGGTCGTGGCGCGCGCCATCGGCAAGGCCGCGCTCGTCTCCCGGGGCACGCCCACGCCGACGCTGGCCGGTTTCGCCGCGCCGGGGCCAGGTCCGGTGCCGCGCCGGGTGGCCGCCCTGCTGGGGCCCGCGCCGTCGGCCGTCAGCTGGCCGCCGGTCTTCACCGCGGTGGGCCTGGCCGCCTGGACGGCGGCGGCCGGAACTCTCGGCTCCGCCCTGTCGTCGGCGAACGCGGCGGTCACGCTCCTCCTCGTCCTGAAGGCCGCCACCCCGCTGTGAGCGGTGGAGGCGGAGAGGGAGCGGCACCCGTACGGGAGGCACCGAGGCGCTGAGCCCGCCCGCAGCCAGGCCGGTTGCGGGCGGTCAGGTGAGACGCGGGTCAGGTCGGGACGCGGGTCAGGTCGGGACGCGGGTCAGGTCGGGACGCGGGTCAGGTCGGGACGCGGGTCAGGTCGGGACGCGGGTCAGGTGAGGACACAGGGCAGGTCAGGCCCGCGAGGGCTTGGCCGCGGTGGATCCGGCCGCCTGCGCGATATTGCGTGCCATCCCGCCGAACACCACCGCGTGGAACGGCGAGACGCTCCACCAGTACGCGTGCCCCAGCAGCCCTTGCGGATGAAACACCGCCCGCTGCCGCAATACGCTCCGCCCTCCGCCGTCCGGCCTCCGGTCGTCGGAGCCCCCGTCACCCGGGCCCGCGCCGTCCCCGGCCCCGTCGCCTTCCTGGTCCTCGCCGACCCCGTCCGCCCGCAGCTCCAGCCAGGCGAGCCCCGGAAGCCGCATCTCCGCGCGCAGCCGCAGCAGCCTGCCGGGCTCGATCTCCTCCACCCGCCAGAAGTCCAGCGAGTCACCGACCCGCAGCCGCTGCGCGTCCCGTCTTCCCCGGCGCAGCCCGACGCCGCCGACCAGCCGGTCGAGCCATCCCCGTACCGCCCAGGCCGGGGGGAAGGAGTACCAGCCGTTGTCGCCGCCGATGCCCTCGATGACGCGCCACAGCGACTCGCGTGACGCGTTCACCGTCAGTTCGCGATGGTCGGTGTAGAGACTGCCGCCGGCCCAGTCAGGGTCGGTGGGCAGGGGGTCGCTGGGCGCGCCGGGCACCGAGGCGGACGACCAGCGGGTGGTCACCTCGGCGTCCTGGATGCGCCGCAGCGCCAGTTCCACCGCGTGGTCGAACGAGACCGGGCCGTCCGGCGGATCGGGGATGTACCGCGCGATGTTCCGTTCGCGGCAGATGACCTCATGGCGCAGCGACTCCGCCAGCGGCCGGGCGATCGAGCGCGGAACCGGAGTCACCAGGCCGACCCAGTGGCTGGACAGGCGCGGCGTCAGGACCGGCACCGGAAGGATGAGCCGCCGCGGCAGCCCGGCCACCGCCGCGTAGCGCTGCATCATGTCGCGGTACGTCAGCACCTCCGGTCCGCCGATGTCGAAGGCCCGGTCGATCTCCTCGGGCAGCCCGGCACAGCCGACGAGATACCTGAGCACGTCCCGTACCGCGATCGGCTGGATGGACGTACGCACCCAGCTCGGCGTCACCATCACCGGAAGGCGCTCCGTGAGGTAGCGCAGCATTTCGAAGGAGGCGGAGCCCGAGCCGATGATGACCGCCGCCCTCAGCACCACGGTCGGAACCCCCGAGCCGAGGAGGATACGGCCGACCTCGGTACGTGAGCGAAGGTGTGGTGAGAGCCGGTGTTCCGGTACCCCCTCCGGAGTGAGGCCGCCCAGATAGACGATGCGCCGGACGCCCGCCGCCTTCGCCTGCTCGGCGAAGATCCGGGCCGCCCGGCGGTCCGTGGCCGCGAAATCCCGGCCGGTGCCCAGCGCGTGCACCAGGTAGTACGCCACATCGACTCCGGCCATGGCCGCGCCGACCGACCTGGCATCGGTGACATCGCCGCGTACGACCTCGGCGCGGCCGACCCAGGGGTGATCGCGCAGTTTCTCCGGCGTCCGGGCGAGCGCGCGCACCCTGTGGCCCGCGTCCAGCAGCTCGGGCACCAGCCGGCCGCCGATGTAGCCCGTGGCACCGGTGACGAGACAGCGCGGCCCCGGGCCGTCGGTGTCCGGCCGCGTCCCCGACTGCCCGGCTTCCCTGTCCGTCGTCATGTGCCGCTCCTTCGAGGCCCCCAGGACGAGCGTGTGCCCGGAGCCGGGGATCAGCAAGACGGCGGGCGCGTTACGCCACGGGTCGGACGACGCCACGGAGCCGGGGCAGCGATGGTGAATCCGGGACAGCGGTGACGCGGAGGACTGTGCGGCCGACGGCTCAGCGGGCCGTGAGCGTGGTGCTCTCCGGCCTCATCGGCGGCTCCGTCGGTGCCGGCAGGACCGGCCCGAACAGCACCGCACGGACGACATCCGGTGCGAAGAGCGCGCTGACCGGCGCCGTCAGCGCGCACGCGGCAAGGAACGCGGCTCCGACCACCGGATCACCGGGGGCACGTTCGATCACCCGCGCCATGTACCAGGCCGCCGGACGGTCCACCGCCCGGGTCCTGGCCGCGTCGCCCCGCGCTCCCGGCAGATCCCTGTCCGCCCCGGACACGATGTCCCAGGCCTGCTGCGAGGCCTTGAACAGGGCGAGCTGCACACGGTGGGTCGTGGGCGTACGGCGGTGGCCGGCCAGCGCGTCGCGCAGCGCGAGCGCGCTCAGCGCGGCGACCGCGATGCCCTGCCCGTACACCGGGTTGAAGGCGCACAGCGCGTCACCGGTGGCGAGGAAACCGGCCGGACGACGGCCCGGACGGTCGTACCGGCGACGGACGTTGGCCGTCGCGCGGAACGCGTGCACGGGCGACTCGGGCTCGGCCCTCAACAGCCAGTCGTGCAGCACCGGATGGGGGAGCCGGGTGGCGAAATCGGTGAACGCGGCCCCGTCCGAGGGGGGTTCGCTGCCGCGCAGCCCCGAGAGCGTGACGAGATACCGGCCGCCCTCGATGGGCAGGGCGACCGCACCGCGAGGCTCGTCGTGGCCCGGCACGAAGTAGTAGCCGACGCAGTCCGTCCCCTCGTCGCTCCGCACATTGCCGTAGAGACGGGTCGCGTAGGCGAGTCCCGTGTCGAGGGTTTCCTCATGAGGTGGTTCGGCGCCGATCGCGGCCAGCCAGCCGGGGGCCCGCGAGCTTCGCCCGGAGGCGTCCACGACCAGGTCGGCGGTCAGCGACCGTACGTCGTGACGGGTCCGCGCCCCGCGCTCGCGCAGCCGTACGCCCCGGACCCGCCTGGAGTCGCCCAGCAGCCCGACGACCTCGGTACCGTCCACCGCCGTGATCCTCGGATCGGCCAGCACCCGGCGCCGTACCAGCCACTCCAGCAGGGGGCGGGAGCCGGTGAGGAGATGGGCCGTGGCGGCGGTACGCCGGTAGAAGCGCCGGTTCTGCCACTGCACCATGTCCCTCGGCATGCCGACCCGGGGCGCGCCGTGCTCACGCAACTCGGCGACGGCCCCGGGGAGCAACTCCTCCAGGGCCTTCTGCCCGCCCTCCAGCAGGACGTGGATGTGGTGGCTCTGCGGAACACCCGCCCGCGTCACCGGCCCGTCCGGGAAGCGGTCGCGCTCGACGACGGTCACACGGCCGGCGTGGGTGCTGAGCGCACGTGCGGCCAGCAGCGCCGCGATACTTCCGCCGATGACCACCGCGTGGCGTCCCTGGCGGCCAGGGGAGTGGTACGGCTCGTCCGCGCCCGGCGTGCCGATCTCCGCGCCTGCCGAATCCACCATGCGTTTGTCCCTCCGGGCCCCTGCTGCCGCGGGCGCCGGTGCCGGCGCCGCCACCGATTCACGCCGGTTCAGTATTCCTGCGGCACGATGCCCGGATCACGACGACTCCGCGCCGTTTTCGGCGAATCCCCACGCGGGAGTGTCCCGTTGTTGACGCGGCTCCTGCCGGAGACGGCACGGATCGTACGGGCGCGCGGGCCCGGTCCGGCGTCACACTTTCGCGGGACGACGCCACATGTCGTGTCATGCGGATCCGGCGTCACACCTTGCGGTACTGGTACGCCTCCGACGCCGCGGCCACCACCGCGTCCAGGTCTCCACCCGCGGAGGCCGTGACCACCGCCGCCACGGCGCCCTCCACGAAGGGGGCGTCCACCAGCCGCGTGTTGTCCGGCAGTTCGTCCCCCTCGGCCAGCAGCGTCTTGACGGTCAGTACGGCGCTGCCGAGATCCACCAGAATGGCGACGCCCTCGCCGCGGTTCACCGCCGCTGCCGCCGTCGAGATGAGCTCGGAACTGGTGCCGAGCCCGCCGTCCTGGGTGCCGCCGGCCGGTGCCACCGGGGCGATGGTGGCGCTGCCCGTCAACCCCTGTGCCAGGGCGGCGACGGCCGTGGCCACCGCCCGGCTGTGCGACACGAGAACGATGCCGACCGGCGCCTCGATGCTCATGTCAGGCCTCCTCCGCCGTCGCCGCGAGGGTCGACATCAGCAGGGCGGCGGACGTGGCGCCCGGATCCTGGTGCCCGATGCTCCGCTCGCCCAGATAGCTCGCCCTGCCCTTGCGCGCCTGGAGCGGTACGGTCGCCAGCGCGCCCTGGTCCGCCGCCTCGGCCGCCGCCGCGAACGACGTACCGAGCGCCTCGACCGCCGGCTCCAGCGCGTCCAGCATCGTCTTGTCCCCGGCCTTCGCCCCGCCCAGCTGTGCCACCGCCGCCACGCCGGTGCGCAGTGCCTCGGTCAGTTGCGCGGGGGTGACCTCGGCGGAGTCGCCGAGTGCCTTGCCCGTACGGCGCAGGAGCGTCCCGTACAGCGGCCCGGACGCACCGCCCACCGTGGAGATCAGCTGCCGTCCCGCGAAGGACAGTACGGCGCCGGGGCCGGCGGGCGGCTCCTTCGCCAGCGTCGCGGAGACGGCCCGGAAACCACGCTGGAGATTGCTGCCGTGGTCGGCGTCGCCGATGGCCGAGTCCAGTTCCGTGAGGCGGTCCGCCTCCCGCTCCACGGCGGCGGCCATGGCCGTCAGCCAGCGGCGGAAGAAATCGGCGTCGAGCATCCGGCCGGCATTCTGATCGATCACGTGATCTCCTCGCCCCTCGGGTCGTTCCCCGCCGTCTGCGCTGCCCCTGACATCCCTGCCGTCTCTGTCGCCCCTACCCGTCCCTGCCGTTCTCAGCGGCCCCAACGGAGCGCGGCGGTCTCCACCGGCGCGTCCCACAGCCGCAGCAGTTCCTCGTCGACCTGGCACAGAGTCACCGAACAGCCTGCCATGTCGAGCGAGGTCACATAGTTGCCGACGAGCGTCCGGGCCACCGGAACCTTCCGTTCCGCCAGCACGCGCTGCACCTCGGCGTTGAATCCGTACAGCTCCAGCAGCGGCGTCCCGCCCATGCCGTTCACCAGCGCGATCACCGGCCCCGAGGGACGCAGATCCTCCAGCACCGCGTGGACGGCGAAGTCGGCGATCTCGCGCGAGGTCATCATCGCGCGCCGCTCACGGCCGGGCTCGCCATGGATCCCGATGCCCAGCTCCAGCTCCCCCTCGGGCAGATCGAAGGTGGGGCTGCCCTTGGCGGGCGTACTGACGGCGGTCAGGGCCACACCGAAACTCCGCGCGTTCTCGTTCACCTGCCGCCCGATCGCCTCGACCCGCTCCAGCGGAGCCCCCTCCTCGGCCGCGGCGCCTGCCAGCTTCTCGACGAACAACGTCGCACCCGTACCGCGCCGCCCCGCCGTATACAGGCTGTCGGTCACCGCGACATCGTCGTTGACCAGCACTTTCGCGACCTGAATGCCTTCGTCCTCGGCCAGCTCGGCGGCCATGTCGAAGTTCAGGACGTCGCCCGTGTAGTTCTTGACGATGAACAGCACCCCGGCCCCACTGTCGACGGCGGCCGCGGCGCGCACCATCTGGTCCGGGACAGGAGAGGTGAAAACCTCACCGGGACAGGCGGCCGAGAGCATCCCGGGCCCGACGAAGCCACCGTGCAACGGCTCATGCCCGGACCCGCCCCCGGAGACCAGCCCCACCTTCCCGGCGACGGGGGCGTCCTTCCGTACCACCACACGGTTGTCCACGTCGACGGACAACCCGGGATGCGCCGAGGCCAGACCCCGCAGGGCATCGGCCACCACGGTCTCCGGCACATTGATCAACATCTTCAAGGGGTGCCTCCTGAGTAGTCAGCGGCTGTGCCCTCTGACCGGCGTTTGCAGGTCAGAGGGCATGCGCACGCTTTTTGATCTTGGCGATACGCGGCGCTTCGGAGCGAGGGCAGGCGGTACGTGCGCCGACCTCACGCCGACTCGTCCGATGCATCGTCAGCTCCCTGTAGGGGTCCGGCGCGGCGGTTTGCCGCCCCCTTCCAGTATCGATCGAACCCGGCCAAGTGGCACGGCATAGGACGAGATCACGGGGCGAGGCGTGCGCGGCTCCGCCTTGTTCCAGCGGGTCCCGGCCGAATGACGGCCGGTGCGGTCAGGCGCCGCTGGTGTCCGTCGGTGTCGCCTCGCCGAGCATGGCCAGAGTCAGCACGTTGCCGCAGATGCCCCAGCCGCCGTCGGGGACCTCTTCGACCAGAACCATGGTGGTGTCGCGGGCGCGCTCGCCGTAGATCTCGACATACAGCTCAGTGGTGCGGGTGACGATCTCCTCCTTCTGCTTCGGGGTGAGGGTCTTCTCGGGGACCTTGAAGTTCGCGAAAGGCATGGCTGGTTGTTCCTTCTCTCGGTGGGGCGTTACAGGGAGCCGCCTGCGGTGAGCGGGCTGCCCAGTCCGATGCGGCGGAAGAAGTCGGCGCGGAGGCGGTCGGCGACCGCGGAGACGACTTCGCTCGATGGGGTGGCCGCGGGCGGTTCAGACGATTCCGCCGTTGGCGCGGATGACCTGTCCGTTGATCCAGTGGCCGGCCGGGGAGGCCAGGAACGCGACGACCTCGGCGATGTCGGCCGGGGTACCGAGGCGCTCCAGCGGGGGCTGGGCGGCCAGGCGGGCGATGGTCTCCTCGTCCTTGCCGTCCAGGAACAGGTCGGTGGCCGTGGGGCCGGGCGCGACGGTGTTGGCCGTGACGTCCCGGCCCCGCAGTTCCCGGGCCAGGATCAGAGTCAGCGCCTCGACCGCGCCCTTGCCGGCGGCGTACGCGCCGTAGCCCGGGAAGGCCAGCCCCACCACGGACGTGGAGAACGTCACGATCGCGCCGCCGGGGCGCACGCGACGGGCGGCCTGCTGGACGACGACGAACGTGCCGCGGATGTTGGTGCGGTGCAGATCGTCCAGGACGGCCAGGTCCAGCTCGGCGATCGGAGCCAGGTGCATCCGCCCGGCCGCGTGCACGACGACATCGACGCCGCCGAACTCTCCTTCGGCCTTGTCGAACAAGGCCGCGACCGCGCGTTCGTCGGCGACGTCCGCGCGCACTGCGATCGCCCGCCCACCGCCGGTGACAGCCTCCTTCACGGCTGCTTCGGCCTCGTCCTGGTTGCCGGCATAGCCGACCACGACGGCGTACCCGTCGGCGGCCAGCCTGCCGACGGTCCGGCGGCCGATGCCGCGCGAGCCGCCGGTGACGATCGCGACACGGGGTGAGGCGGGGGGCCGGGCCGAGGCAGCGGTCCCGTCGGGGGAAGTGGGGATGGGCATGGCTGACTCCTGTGATGGATGGGCGTCGGGCCGCGGCCTTGCCGTTGCCCTGCTGCGTCCTCCACGATCGGCCGGTCTTCCATCCCGGGCCAGGGCTGCGTCTACCCGGGGGATGCCACCCCCTGGCTGCGCTCTGGCCTACGAGCGACCATGGAGTGGTGAACCTTCCAGAACTCGGTGCCTTCCTCAGGACACGCCGCGACCGCATCCGCCCCGCGGAGGTCGGTCTCCCCCAAGGCCCGCGCCGGCGCGTCCCCGGGCTGCGCCGCGAGGAAGTCGCGCAGCTGGCAGGGCTGTCAGCCGACTACTACACCGAGCTGGAACGCGGCAGCGCGAAGAACGGCGTGCAGCCCTCGGCCCAGACCCTGGCCGCGCTCGCCCGAGCCCTGCGCCTGAACGGCGACGAGCGCGACCACCTGTTCCACCTGGCCGAACGGCTGGTCCCCCCGTCGGCGCACGGACCATCGGCACACGTGCAGCCCGCGCTCCTCGGACTCCTGGACCGGCTGTCCAACACCCCCGCGCGCGTCATCACCGACCTGCACGAAACCCTGGTGGAGAACGACCTGGCCCTGACCCTGCTCGGCAAGTCCCCGGCACACCGCGGCCCGGCGGCGAGCTTGGTGTACCGCTGGTTCACCGACCCGCAGGCGCGCGAGATCTACCCGCCCGAGGACCACCCGCACCACTCCCGGGTGTTCGTGGCCGACCTCCAGGCAGCCGCCGCCCGGCGCGGCCGGGACGCGGAGGTCACGAAGATGGTCGCCGTGCTACGCCGCCGAAGCCAGGAGTTCGCAGCGCTCTGGGACACCCACGACGTCGCGGTGCGCCGCACGGACCACAAGAGGATCGTCCACCCGATGCTCGGCGTCATCGAACTCGACTGCCACAACCTCCTCAGCGAGGACGGACGGCAACGCCTGCTGTGGTTCACCGCCCCGCCCGGAAGCCCGGGAGCCGAGCAGCTGGAACTGCTGTCTGTCGTCGGGACCCAGGAGCTGAGCGTCATGGAGGGCACGCACCGCACAGGGGAGTCGCGTGTGCCCGGTAAGGGCTCCGCCGCGTTGGGAACAGGTTGATCAGCATCTTCGTATCGGCCGAACCCGGCCAAGTGGCACGGCGTACGACGTGCCGCTTGGCCGGGACGCGAGGCACCTAGACCTTGCGCCAGCGGGCGTTGGCCCAGGAGAAGACCCCGAAGGCCATCAGGCCGAGCGCCGTCAGCACCAGCAGCCAGGGCCCGGCCGGAGTGCCGGTGAAAGCGCGCAGGGTGTCGTCCATGCCCTTCGCCCTGCCGGGCTCGTGCTGGACGGCTGCCGTGAGGGCGAAGGCGCCCGCGACGGCGAAGACGGCGCCACGTGCCGTACCGCCGAAGACCCCGACGCAGTCGACGGCCTTACGCGCGTTCTTCGACATCTCGGACATCGTCAGGTGCTTGTGGAACTTGCGCATGAGCGCCCTGACGGCGATCCACACACCGGCGGCGGCCACCGCCACGCCGACGATTCCGACGATCCACTGCCCGCCGGGCCAGTCCAGCGCCCTTGCGGTGACGTCCTGGGAACTCTTGTCGGAGCTGCCGCTGCCGCTGCCTTCGTCCCCGGCCGCGTAGGACAGCACGGAGTACGAGACAAATCCGTAGAAGACGAAACGGCCTGCGGCCATCGCCCTCTTGCTCGCCTTCCGGCCGTCGGGACCCGCCTGGCCGAAGGCCGCTTCGGACAGCCGCCACAGGGCCATCCCGGCGAGTGCTGTCCCGAGCAGGTACAGCAGGACGGTGCCGAACGGCTTGTGGGCGATTTCGGCGACCGCTCCGCCGCGATCCGCCTGCCCGCCTCCGCCGCCACCGGAGAAGGCGATCCGCAGGGAGAGGACGCCGATCAGCATGTAGATGACCCCGCGGGCGACGAAGCCCGCGCGGGCTCCCGCCGCGACCGCGGTGCTGTTCGCCGCGCGTTCGGCCTGTCCTTGTGCGCGTTTCGTTGCCGATCTGGGAGTCATGGCCTACCGGATGCCCTCGAAGGGGGACCGGATGCCCTCGAAGGGGGAATCGATCCCCGAGGGGGCCTCTCCGCTTTGTCGAACAGCGTCTCGGACATGGGTTCAGCGGCGGGTGGGGGATCAGCGGGCGACAAGGAGTGGAAGAGACGCCAGGCCACGCATCAGGCGTGTGTGCCGCCACTGGAGCTGATCGGACGGTACGGCGAGCCTGAGGGCGGGGAAGCGCGTCAGGATCGCGCGTAGAGCGATCTCGGCTTCGGCCTTGGCCAGAGGCGCGCCGAGGCATCGGTGAATGCCGTGGCCGAAGGCGAGGTGGCCGGTGGCGTCCCGGCTCAGGTCGAGCCGGTCCGGTGACGGGAGACGTTCCGGGTCGCGGTTGGCGGCGCCGATCGCGATCTGTACGGGTACGCCGGCGGGGACCGGCGTACTGCCGAGAGTGATGGCCTCCGTGGTGTAGCGGAAGGTGGCCGTGCTGACGGGTGACTCGAAGCGGAGCAATTCGTCCAGCGCCGCCGGGACGCGGTCGGGGTTGTCGCGCAGGAGTGCAAGCTCGGTGGGGTGCTGGAGCAGAGCCAGGACGGCGTTGCCGATGAAATGGGTGGTGGTCTCGTGTCCCGCGACGAGGAGGAGCACCGCGAGGGAGACGAGTTCGTCCTCGCTCAGCTGGTCCGCGCCGTCGCGGGCCGAGATCAGGCGGTCGAGAAGAGCGTCGCCGGGGTGGCGGCGCTTGGCGGCGACGAGGCTCGTCATGTAGTCCGCCATGGCGTGCGAGGCCGCGTCGATCAGATCGGGTTTTCCGGCGGCGAACAGCTCGGCGGACCAGCGCCGGACCTCGGACCGGTCGGCCTCCGGTACTCCGAGCAGTTCGCAGATCACGATGACCGGCAGGGGTACGGCGAGGTCGGCGACGAGGTCGACCTCGCCGCCGTCGGGCCATCGATCCAGCAGGGCGTCGGTCACCTGACCGACGTAGGGACGCAACCGGTCCGCCGCACCGGTGGTGAACGCGTTGGTCACCAGCCGGCGAAGGCGCGTGTGCTGGGGTGGATCACAGGCCAGCATGGTCCGCGCCACCACGGGGTGCAGACGGCGTGAGGACGCTTTGCCGGCGAAGAACGCGGCGGTGTCCTTGGAGAGCCGCGGGTCGCGGAGGGCCTGCCGGGCTTCGGCGTATCCGGTGACCAGGTAGCCGGCGTGTCCACCGGAGCCGCTGGAGACGGACCGCACCGGGTCCTGTGATCGTTGCCCACATGCCATCGTACGATCCTATCGCCACGGACAGGCACGGACGGACGCGGAGCGTAACCGCAGGTTGGCTTGCGTCCGCCCGTCTCAGAACGCCCACCGCGTATGGGTGTACACGCCGTCGTCCCGGCCGAAGCCGTACGCCGTGGCCGGGGCCACCGCGAAGACCGTCACGTCCCCCTTCCGGAACGCGTCCCCGATCCCGTGGAAGGTGCCCTCCGGCGAGGTGATGTGCGGCCCGTACTTCGACTCGTACGCCGCGACCACCTCCTCCAGTACGCCCGGATCGGCAACCGGCTCCGCCTCGCCCTCCACGATGAGGTCGAGCCCTTCGGTGAGCGAGTTCCGCCCGGTGGTCAGTGCGCAGTGCGCGCCATGAGCGAGGTTCTTGGCCTTCTGTTCCGTCTTGCCGGTGGAGAAGTACAGCACGCCGTCGTGCCAGGCTGCGATCACGGGAGTGACATGCAGCCGGCCGTCGGGCCGCACGGTGGACACCCAGAAGATCTCGGCGGCCCTCAGCTGCCGCTGGGCCTCGGCCCACTCGGTGGCGGTGGCGTTCGCGGCACCCGGGCGGGGATTGAGCGCGGAGCTGTAGCGGGTGTCGAGTTCGGTCGTGGGTCCCTTTGCGGGTCCTTGTGCCGGCATGGCGGATCTCCTTCCCTCTCCCCCCACTGACGACTGTTCCCCCATTGACGACTGGCCGTCGGCGCCGAAGTCATCGCCAGGCCTGTTTCTGTCCCTTCCTCCGATGATCCCTCGTCCGTCTGGATCACGGGCCGGCACCGCGGTGAGGGGGCGGGGGGGGGGGGGGGGGGGCGCGGGCCCCCCCCCCCCCCCCCCCCCCGACGGGTCAGGCGGGCAGTTCCGTGCGGACGGTGCGGGCGGCTGTGACCAGGTTCTCCAGGGACGCCTTGGTCTCGGGCCAGCCGCGGGTCTTCAGACCGCAGTCGGGATTGACCCACAGCCGTTCGGCGGGAATGGCCTCCAGTCCCTTGCGGAGCAGCGCGGCTGCCTCGTCCGCGTCGGGTACGCGCGGGGAGTGGATGTCGTACACGCCGGGTCCGGCCTCGCGGGGGTAACCGTGTGCGGCGAGTTCGCGTGCGACCTGCATGTGGGAGCGGGCCGCCTCCAGGCTGATGACGTCGGCGTCGAGGTCGTCGATGGCCTGGACGATGTCGCCGAACTCGGCGTAGCACATGTGGGTGTGGATCTGGGTGTCCGGGCGTACGCCGCTGGTGGTGAGGCGGAACGACTCGGTTGCCCAGTCCAGGTACGCGGCGCGGTCGGCGGCGCGCAGCGGCAGTGTTTCGCGCAGGGCGGGTTCATCGACCTGGATCACCGAAGTGCCGCTGGTCTCAAGGTCGTTGACCTCGTCGCGCAGAGCGAGGGCGACTTGGCGGGCGGTGTCGCCGAGGGGCTGGTCGTCGCGGACGAAGGACCAGGCAAGCATGGTGACGGGCCCGGTGAGCATGCCCTTGACGGGGCGGTCGGTGAGCGACTGGGCGTACGAGGTCCAGCGCACCGTCATCGGTTCGGGGCGGGAGATGTCGCCGGCCAGGACGGGCGGGCGGACGTAGCGGGTGCCGTACGACTGCACCCAGCCGTGCTGGGTGGCGAGGTAGCCGGTGAGCTGTTCGGCGAAGTACTGCACCATGTCGTTGCGTTCGGGTTCGCCGTGCACCAGGACGTCGATCCCGGTCCTCTCCTGGAAGGAGATGACCTCGCGGATCTCGTCCTCGATGCGCTGTTCGTACCCCGTGGTGTCGATCCGCCCCGCGCGCAAGTCCGCGCGGGCCGTGCGCAGTTCAGCGGTCTGCGGGAACGAGCCGATGGTGGTCGTCGGCAGCAGCGGCAGCTTGAGGTGGGCGCGCTGGGCGGCGGCACGCTCGGTGTACGGCTGGGAGCGACGGCCGTCGGCGTCGGTGACGGCTGAGGTCCTGGCCCGTACGGCCGGATCATGGGTGATCGCGGAGTTGGCGCGGGAGACGAGATCGGCGCGGTTGGCGGCGATCTCCGCGGTGATGGCTCCGGTTCCCTGGGCCAGTCCCTTGGCCAGGGTGACGATTTCGGTGGTCTTCTGCCGGGCGAAGGCGAGCCAGCGCAGGATCTGCGGGTCGATGTCCCGCTCGGCCGCGGTGTCGAGCGGTACGTGCAGGAGCGAGCAGGAGGCCGCCACGTCGACCCGGTCGGCCAGACCGAGGAGCGTCCCCAGAGTGGACAGGGACTTCTCGAAGTTGTTGATCCAGATGTTGCGGCCGTTGACGACGCCCGCGACGAGGCGCTTGCCGGGCAGTCCGCCGACGGCGGCGAGGTCTTCGAGGTTGGCGGCGGCCGCCTCGGTGAAGTCGAGCGCCAGGCCCTCGACCGGTGCCTTCGCCAGGACGGGAAGGGCCTCGCCGAGACGGTCGAAGTAGGAGGCGACGAGCAGCTTCGGACGGTCGGTCAGGCCGCCGAGTTCACGGTAGGCGCGGGCGGCGGTGTTCAACTCGGCGCGCGTGCGGTCCTGGACGAGCGCGGGCTCGTCGAGCTGGACCCACTCGGCGCCGGTGGCACGCAGGTCCGCGAGGACCTCGGCGTAGACGGGCAGCAGCCGGTCCAGCAGGGTCAGCGGTTCGAAATCGGCCGCCACGCCGGGGGCGGGCTTGGCGAGCAGAAGATAGGTGACGGGGCCGACGAGGACCGGGCGGGCCGTGTGCCCGAGCGTGATGGCCTCCGTCAGCTCGGCGACCTGCTTGGCGGAGTCGGCGGTGAAGACGGTGTCGGGGCCCAGCTCCGGGACGAGGTAGTGGTAGTTGGTGTCGAACCACTTGGTCATCTCCAGCGGCGCCACGTCCTGGGTGCCGCGGGCCATCGCGAAGTAGCCGTCGAGTGCGCCGGCCGTGACCGCGTCACGGTGTCGCTCGGGTACGGCACCGACCATGACGCTGGTGTCCAGGACATGGTCGTAGTACGAGAAGTCGCCGGTCGGCACCTCGTGGACGCCGGCGTCCACCAACTGCTGCCAGTTGGCCCGGCGCAGGTCTGCCGCCGTCTCCCGGAGGGCCTGGGCGGTGACGCGGCCCTTCCAATAACCCTCGATGGACTTCTTCAGTTCCCGGTTCGGGCCCTGGCGGGGGTAGCCGTACACGGTGGCCCGTGCTGCCGCGGCCGCGGACTTCGCTGTCACGGAAATCTCCTTCGCGAGATGACTCCTTGAGATCCCGGAGACGGGACGCGAGCGCGAAGGGGTGACGAACCCGACGGACCCATGTCACGCCTGGGGCGCGCTCGTCCGTCTGGTATGTACGCCGACCCGCCCACGAGGTCACCGGGATATCCGTACGCGATCGGTCACGTACGGGCAACGGGCAGGTCTTCGGACTCGCGGGCACATCTGCCGAGGCAGATTCCTACTGGCCGTCGCTTCCCGGATCCGAGGCCGGATCCAGTGCGTATGACGGCGGTCGTTCCCGCTCACCGCTGCGGGGCAGTCCCGGATTCCCACCGGGTTCCCTCTTACGACGCGCCTGCCTGGCGGACAGGGCGAACCAGCTGCACCCGCCAGCCTAGGGCGTAGCCAACCCCTTGGTCGCCCCCGCCCCTGTTCCGGAAGGTGACATGAGACACGGGATCCGCGCCGAGGAGGGGGAAAACGCAAGGTCACAGCGGATCAGGAGGCCACGGCCCCGGCTCGCAGGGTCATCAGGCCCCGGTGTCCGGGGGGGCGGGCGCGGCGAGGGAGTTCACGTGCTGAAGGGCTGGAAGTGGACGAGGGCGGTGGCCCCCTCCTCGTACTCCACGGTCAGGTCGAACGCCACCGCGCCGCCGTCGGCATAAGGGTCCAGGGTCAGGTTGCCGCAGGCGTCGACGGTCTCCGGGGGGCCGGAGCAGTCCGATGTCATCTTCATGTCGGGACAGGCCGAAGTCAGCCATGTGCCGAGGCGGGCGCGGGAGATCCGGAACCTGACGTCGTACCGCGTGTCCTGTGCTCCCATGACCTCGCACTTCGCCTCGGACGCTCCGGCCGGCAACCCGCTCTGGTCGGCGAAGCGCATCGCTTCCTCGCACGAGACCGACTGCCGCCTCGCGACCACGTCGTCGTCCGTCAGGTCGGCGATGACCTGCCAGGCCGGCCGGCCCATGCCGACGGCCGGCGCCCCCAGCAGCCAGGTCCGCATTTTCATGATCCGCCTCGACTCCGACTCGCCCCAAGGGCATGGACTTGCCTGGTTGTTGAGGACGAGCGACCGGGAGGGACGGTTCCTCTCGACCGCCCGTCGCGTTCAGGCGAGCGCGACTTAAATCAGTCGGTTGACTTACCATGTGGGCTGAGGTTGACTCTGCCCGCCGACACGATCCGAGGAGGCCACAAGTGACCGAAGCCCAAAGCACGGAGACGATGAGCTACCCGATCGTCCCTGCCGCGGCGCTGGAGCCGCCGCCGCAGTGGGCGGAGCTTCGGCAGAGGTGTCCGGTGGCGCGGGTGACGCTGCCGAGTGGTGACGAGGCGGCGCTGCTGACGCGTTACGAGGACGTGCGGACGGCGCTCTCCGACCCGCGTCTGAGTCGCGAGGGGCTGGCCTTGCCCGACGCGGCCCGGGTGTCGGCCGGTGACGCGGCGGACATCTTCAACAGCCCGATGGCGCAGGCGCTCAACGCCGAGGGCCATGACCGCTGGCGGCGCATGGTCGGCAAGTGGTTCACGGCCAAGCGGATGTCGGCACTGCGGCCGAGCATGGAGGCCATGACCGACCAGCTCATCGACGAGATGCTGGAACACGGCCGGCCGGCGGACCTGGTGACGCATCTGGCCTTCCCGCTTCCGGTGTTCGTCATCTGCACCATGCTGGGCGTGCCGGAGTGCGACCGGGACCGGTTCAAGAGCTGGTCCGACACCTTCTTGAACATGACCCGGTACACGCGTGCCGAGACGGAGGCGGCGCATCAGGACTTCGCCGATTACATGGCGCATCTGATCGACGGCAAGCGCACGGAACCCGGGGACGACCTCCTCAGCCTTCTCATGGACGGCGCGGACGCGGAGGGCGAACCGATGTCCGAGGCCGGGCTGGTGGCCACGGGGCAGGCGCTCCTGCTCGCCGGTCATGAGACCACAGCGGGCTTCATCTCGATGATGACGGCGCACCTGCTGTCCGACCGCCGGCGCTGGGAGCGCTTGCTGGCCGACCCGTCACTGACCCGCAAGGCGGTGGAGGAGGTACTGCGGTTCGACCCGAACGGCAGCGGCTTCGGCATGCTCCGGTACGTGCACGAGGACACCGAACTCTCCGGCGGTGTGGTGCCGCGCGGCACCACCGTGGTGTGCAGCATGGCCGCGGCCAACCGCGACGAGAGCGCCTGGGAGGGAGCGGCCGACATGGACCTCGGCCGCTCTCCCAATCCCCACCTCACCTTCGGCGCCGGGTCTCACTCCTGCCTCGGACAGCCGCTGGCCCGCACCGAGTTGCAGGCCGTGCTCACCGTCCTGCTGCGTCGGCTGCCCACACTCGATCTCGCCGTCGGCACCCACGACCTGCGCCGCCACGAGGGCCTGCTCACCACCCCGCTGCGTGAACTGCCGGTGACCTGGTGAGCGACAGGACCGCTCGGGCCGACCGCGTCGCCGAGACCCGCGAGGCGATCATGTCGGCCGCGGAACGACTCTTCGCCGAACACGGACTGATCGCGGTGTCGAACCGCCAGATCGGCGAGGCGGCGGGGCAGGGCAACGTCACCGCCGTCAGCTACCACTTCGGCGCCAAGGCGGGCCTCGTACGCGCCGTCATGAGCAAGCACAGCGAGAAGGTCGAACGGATCCGGCAGCGGCATCTGGACGAGATCGGCGACAGCCACGACCTACGGGACTGGGTCGGCTGCCTGGTGCGCCCCGTGCCGGAACATCTCGGCTCGCTCGGCATCCCGTCCTGGTACGCCCGCTTCGCCGTGCAGGTCATGACCGACCCGCTGATGCGCGCGATGACCACCGACGAGGCCCTCACCAGGGAGCCCCTGCGGCAGACCCTCGACGGCCTCGGTCGGCTCCTCGAAGCGGTACCCGCCCCGGTGCGGGTCGAACGCGGAGCCATGGCCCGTCATTTGATCGTCCACACCTGCGCGGAGCGGGAACGCGCCCTGGCCGAGGGCACCGCCTTGCTGCACTCCTCGTGGGAGCGCACCGCCGACGCGCTGACCGACGCGATCGTCGGTCTGCTCACCGCACCCGTCTCCCCTCACCACGACCTGGAGCCGAACCGACCATGAAGATCACTGTGGATGAAGAGAAGTGCTGCGGCGCCGGGCAGTGCGTGCTGATCGCACCGGAGGTGTTCGATCAGCGGGACGAGGACGGCGTCGTCGTCCTCCTCGACGCCGAACCGCCCGAGGAGCGGTACACGGCCGTCCGGGAGTCCGCGAGCGTGTGCCCCGCCGCCGCCATCCAGCTCGACGAGGTCTCGTGAGCGCACCCGGGAACGTGCTTCGCGATCGGCTGCGGTCGGCGGCCGAGCGGCCGACCGGCATCGCGCGAGCACCGGCAGCGGGGAGGCACGCTTCCGCCCCGTTCCCGCCGATCAACGGAGGATGACAATGCCCACCCCCGCTACGGCCGACGCCGAGATCCCCGACTTCCCCCCACCGCGTTCCGCGGCCTGCCCCTTCGATCCGTCACCCGAACTGCGTGGTCTGGCCCGGTACGGTCCGCTGACCAAGGTCCGCTCCTGGGGCGACAGCACACCCTGGGTGGTGACCACCCACGCCGAGCAGAAGGCACTGCTCTCCGACGCCCGGCTGAGCGCGGACTTCTCCAACCCCGGCTTCCCCAGCCCGGTCGCCCACCGGGGCGAAGGGGGAACCGACCTGAGTTTCGTCGGACTCGACGACCCGGAACACGCCCGGCTGCGCCGCATGGTCAGCGGTGTCTTCACCATCAGACGCGTCGAGGCGATGCGCCCGGCCGTGCAGAAGATGGTGGACACCTTCATCGACCGCATGCTCGCCGGTCCGAAACCCGCCGACCTGGTCCAGGCGCTCGCGTTGCCCCTGCCGTCCCTGGTGATCTCGGAGCTGCTCGGGGTGCCCTACGAGGACCACGAGTTCTTCCAGACCAACAGCAAGACCATCGTCTCCGCCGTCGCCACCCCCGAGCAGCGGAAGGCCGCTCACACCATCCTCGCCGACTACCTCGACCACCTGGTCGGCGAGAAGCTCGTCGAGCCCGGCGACGATCTCCTCTCCAAACTCGGCGAGCAGATCAAGGCCGGTGAACTGACCCGCCGCGAGGCCGTCGCCATGGGTGTGCTGCTGCTGCTCGGCGGCCACGAGACCACCGCGAACATGATCAGCCTGGGCACACTGCTCCTGCTCCAGCACCCGGAACAACTCGCCCTCATACGTGAGACGGACGATCCCAAGGTGATCGGCGCGGCGGTGGAAGAACTGCTGCGCTACCTCTCCATCGTGCACCTCGGGCGCCGCCGGACCGCACTGGAGGACATCCGGATCGCCGGCCGGACCATTCGCGCCGGCGAGGGTGTGATCCTGCTCGGCGAACTGGCCAACCGGGACCCTTCCGTCTTCCCCGCCCCCGACCGGCTGGACATCACCCGTGACGCCCGCCACCACCAGGCTTTCGGCGCCGGTACCCATCACTGTGTCGGGCAGCCTCTCGCCAGGATGGAACTCCAGGTGATCTACCCGACCCTCTTCCGTCGCATTCCCACCCTGCGCGTGGCGACGGACCTGGAGCAACTCCCGTTCAAATACGACGCAGTCATCTACGGAATGCACGAACTCCCCGTCACCTGGTAGCACTCGCGACAGCGGAAGGCCGGACGTGATCCTGTTGGGCCGGGGCCGTTACGGATGCAGGACGACCTTGCCGCGGACGGTGCGGGATTCGGCGAGTTCCATGGCCGCGCCGACCTCGGTGAGGGGGAACCGTGCCGCGATCTGGGCGGTGATGGCGCCGGAGGCGAGCAGGTCGAGTACGACGCCGAGATCGTGGTGCTGGTGGCGGCGGAATCGGCGGGGCCTGATGGTGCGGCCGCCCCAGAAGTTGTAGAAGGCGGCGCTGCGGTGGTTGGGCAGCAGGTTCCAGGCGTAGACGCGTGCCAGCAGGCCGAGGAACATCGGAACCATGGCGTTGGTGTCGTCGAGCCGGGCGGCGGTGCCGTAGACCACCAGCGCGCCGCCCCGACTGAGCAGGTGGAACGACGCGCGTGCGCTGGTCAGCCCCAGATGGTCGAATACGGCGTCGACGCCGTCGGGGGCCAGCTCGCCGACCCGCGTGGACAGGTCGGGGTCGTGGTAGTCCAGCGGGGTGACACCGAGGTCGCGCAGCGCGCTGTGGTGGCGCGGGGCCGCGGTGCCGATGACGTGGACGCCGTGATGGCGGGCCAGTTGCACCAGGATGGTGCCGACACCGCCGTTGGCGCCATGGACCAGGATCGTCTGCCCGGACGCGACCCGGGCGACGCGGTGCAGCATCTGGTGGGCGGTGATGCCGTTGACGACCACGGTCTCGGCCTCGGCCGGGTCCAGGCCGGCGGGCACCGGCACCAGGTCGGCGACCGGGACGAGGGCGTGGCTCGTCCATCCGCCGGTCTTGGTGGCCACGGCGACGCGTCGTCCTGTCAGCGCCATGTCGGCGGCGTCACCGACGGCGTCGACGGTGCCGACCAGGTCATAGCCGGGTACGAACGGGAACGCGGGCTGGCCGGGGTAGCGGCCGCGCCGCATCCCCTGTTCGGCGAACGAGATCCCGGTGGCCTCGACCCGGACCAGCGCCTGGCCGCTTTCCGGGGCCGGCAACGGGCGGTGGCGCAACCGCAGTCCGGCCGGATCCACCACGCCGGGCAGCACGACCTCGGTGGCGATGACCGGCTGAGCTGCCTCGGTGCCGGTGCCGGTGCCGGTGCCGGTGCCGGTGTGGCGGTGGGCGGGGGTGGCGGGCTTCGTCATGGCGGAGTTCTCCTTGGGAGTCAGGCCGCGGCGGTGATAGCGACGGGTCGGTGGCGGATCGACCGGGGTGACCCGGTCGGCGGTCACGCGGCGCTGACCTGCGGAGGGGCCGGCCGCACTGAAGCCGGCCCGTCGAACCGTAGAGTTAATCGCCGTCGTGTTAGTTATAGCTTATAACTAACACGTCTGTCTGTCATGCGTATGGGAACCCGTAGCCTTGAGTGGGGTGATCGCGGTCCCGGGCCCGTTACCGTCGGCAGGTCGGCACCGGTTCCAAAAACTCGCGCGGTGATGTCGAGAACCCGAGGCCGGCTCCGTCCCCGCTGTGAATGCGACCAGAATGGGTCGCACCAGCACTGAGGAGAAGCACCATGGCCAAGTACCTGCTGCTCAAGCACTACCGTGGCGCCCCGGCCGCGGTGAACGACGTACCCATGGACCGGTGGACGCCGGAGGAGATCTCGGACCACGTGCGGTACATGAACGACTTCGCGGCCCGGCTCGAGGCGACCGGAGAGTTCGTCGACAGTCAGGCGCTCGCCCCCGAGGGGATGTTCGTCCGCTACGACGGCGAGGGCCGCCCGCCGGTCACCGACGGACCGTTCGCCGAGACCAAGGACGTCATCGCCGGCTGGATGGTGATCGACGTCGACAGCCACGAGCGCGCCGTCGAGCTGGCCGGGGAGCTGTCGGCCGCCCCTGGAGCCGGCGGGAAGCCGATCCACGAGTGGCTCGAGCTGCGCCCGTTCCTGGGGGCGCACCCCACCGTCACGGAGTGACCCCGAGGTGAACGAGATCCTGCTCCGGAGCCTCACACCGAGCGTGCTCGGGATCCTTGTCCGCCGCGGAGCCGACTTCGCGGCGGCCGAGGACGCCGTGCAGGAGGCGCTGCTCGAGGCGGTCCGCGTCTGGCCGGCCGAACCGCCGCGGGACCCGAAGGGCTGGCTGGTCACCGTGGCCTGGCGCCGGTTCCTCGACGCGACCCGGGCGGACGCCGCCCGCCGCCGGCGTGAGGACCTCGTCGAGGAGGAGCCGGCGCGCGGGCCCGCGCCCACGGTGGACGACACACTCCAGCTCTACTTCCTGTGCGCCCACCCGTCGTTGACACCGTCGTCCGCGGTCGCGCTCACGCTGCGCGCCGTCGGCGGGCTGACCACCCGCCAGATCGCCCAGGCCTACCTGGTGCCCGAGGCGACCATGGCGCAGCGCATCAGCCGGGCCAAGCGCACCGTCTCCGGCATACGGTTCGACCGGCCCGGCGACGTCGCCACCGTGCTGCGCGTCCTCTACCTGGTCTTCAACGAGGGCTACTCCGGCGACGTCGACCTCGCCGCCGAGGCCATCCGGCTCACCCGGCAGCTCGCGGCCGCGATCCACCACCCCGAGGTGGCGGGGCTGCTCGCCCTCATGCTGCTCCACCACGCCCGGCGCGCCGCCCGGACCACGCCCGACGGCAGCCTGGTGCCGCTCGCCGAGCAGGACCGCGGCCGGTGGGACACCGAGTCGATCGCCGAGGGCGTCGAGATCCTTCAGGCGGCCCTCGCCCGCGACCGGCTGGGCGAGTTCCAGGCCCAGGCCGCCATCGCCGCACTCCACGCCGACGCGCCCACCGCCGAGGAGACCGACTGGACGCAGATCGTCGAGTGGTACGACGAACTCGCGCGCCTGACCGACAGCCCGGTCGTCCGGCTCAACCGCGCGGTGGCCGTCGGCGAGGCAGACGGACCGCGCGCCGGCCTGGCGGCGCTCGCGGCGCTGGACGACGCCTTCCCAAGCTTGTCGAACAAGGGGGACTCCGTGCCCCGCCGCGCCGCGGTGGCGGCGTACCTCCACGAGCGCGACGGCGACCTGGCGACGGCGGCGCGGCTGTACGCCGAGGCGGCCCGAAAGGCGCCCAACCTCGCCGAGCGCGACCACCTGACGCGCCAGGCCGCCCGGCTCAACGCCCGCCGGTCCCGCTGATGGCGCGCCCTCAGGGCCTGTCCGGCGGATCGGCTGCGCCTCGCCCAGCGCGGTCGGAGGTCAGGCGGGCGCGCGGTCCGGTGTCCGCGCGGCCTGACGCGCGAGGCGGGTTCTGGGGCCGAAGATCGCCAGGGCGACCGCGCCCAGGATCCAACTGCCCGCGATGAAGTAGAAGACGCTCTGGTAACCGCTCCGGTTGTACAGGGCGGCGATGATCAGCGGGCCCGCGGCGTTCGACAGCCTGCCGAGCCCGTAGGAGATACCCGTTCCCAGCGCGCGGCTGCGGGTGTCGAAGAGCTCGGGGGAGTAGGCGTAGGCGAGCGCGGTGTAGCCGCGTTCGAAGAGGTTGACGAGGAAACCGAAGACAATGATCAGTACGGGGTTGAAGGTGAGCCCGTACAGGAGGCCGCAGAGCGCGATGACCGTGCCGAAGGCGACCAGGCACCACTTGCGCTCGAAACGGTCGGTCACCAGGGCGGCGAGATACGAGCCGAGCGGTGCGCCGACCGTGGTGAGCGCCACGTAGAACACCGACTTCTCGACGCTGAACCCTTCCTTCGCCAGCAGGGTGGGTGCCCAGCTGGAGTAGCCGAAGAATCCGATGGTCTGGGTCACCCACAGGACCGTGAGCAGGAGGGTGGGCGCGAGGTACTTCCGCTGCATGAGGAGGCGTAGCGGGGCCTTGGTGGGCCGTTCCTCGTCGACCGGCGGGGCCGGCTCGGGGAGTGGGCCCTTCTCGGCCGCCACCTGGGTCTCGATCTCCGTGAGGACCGCCTCCGCCGCGGCGAAGTCGCCCCTGCTCTCGTGCCAGCGAGGGGATTCCTTGAGGTGGCGTGTGAAGAAGACGAGCAGGATGCCGAGGGCGCCCCAGAGATACACCAGCCGCCACGACCAGTCGTTGATCGGGACGACCACACTGGCGATGAGGTTGGTGGCGGGCGTGCCGCAGATGCCGATGACGATGGCGTACGCCTGGAACTTGCCGCGTACGGCGGACGGGTAGATCTCGCTGATGTAGATGACCGCCACCACGGTCATCGCGGCGAGGCCGGCCGAGGTGAGGACCCGGAAGACGCCCAGGGAGACGATGTCCCAGGAGAAGGTCGCGGCGAAGGAGAAGAATCCGAAGAACAGGGTGGTGCGGATCAGTGTCTTCTTGCGCCCCCACCGGTCGGCGATGGCGCCGGCGACCACCGAGCCGATGAACATGCCGACGAAGGACAGCGAGGTGACATACGCGACCTGGTCGACCGTGACGCCCCACAAGCCGATGAGCTTGGGGGCGGTGGTCGCGAAGCTGTTGATGTCCGCGAACTCGAAGAAATAGGCGAACGCGACCCCCAGCAGGGTGATCTTGTGGAACCGTGAAATGGGCAGTCTGTCCAGCCGGTTCACCGCATTCGGGTGCTGCATGGAAGGCTCTTTTCGAAGAAGCGGTACGGGAAGAGGCTCAGACGCCTTCGCCGGGCCAGTAGAGGCTCATCGGGTTGTCGACGAGCAGCTTGCGCTGTTGTTCCGCGGTGACCGCCACGTGCGGTACGTGGTCGACCAGCAGGCCGTCGTCGGGCATGTGGCCGGTGAGGTTGGGGTGCGGCCAGTCGGTGCCCCACAGCACACGGTCGGGGAATTCCTCCACGACGCGCCGGGCGTAGGGCACCACGTCGGTGTAGGCGTGCCGCTGCCCTTCGAGCGCGGGAGGTCCGGTGACACTGAGACGTTCGGGGCAGGTCGCCTTCACCCACACGTCGTTGCGCTCGGCGAAGCGCAGGAAGCGGGTGAACCGCGGTCCTCCCACCGGTTGTGTCACGTCCGGCCGTCCCATGTGGTCCACCACGAGTGGCGTGGGCAACGAGCCGAAGAAGCGTTCCAGCTCCGGGAGATCGTCGCTCTCGAAGTAGAGGACGACATGCCAGCCGAGGGACGCGACCTTGTTGGCGACGGCGGTCAGATCCTCCTCGGAGGCGGTGTTGACCAGGCGGCGCAGGAAGTTGAAGCGCACACCGCGCACTCCCGCCGCGTCCAGTGCGCGCAGTTCGGCGTCCGACACGTCCGGACGTACGGTCGCCACACCCCGGGCCCTGCCGTCCGCGGCATGCAGGGCATCGACCATGGCGCTGTTGTCCGCACCGTGGCAGGTGGCCTGCACGATGACGTTGCGGCTGATACCGAGGTGGTCGCGGAGCGCGAAGAGCTGCTCCTTGCCACCGTCGCAGGGGGTGTACTTCCGCTCGGGAGCGAAGGGGAACTCGGCCTGCGGGCCGAACACATGACAGTGGGAGTCGACGGTGCCCGGCGGAAGTTCGAAGGCGGGCTCGGACGGGTCAGGACACCAGTCCAGCCAGTCCGGGCTCTTGGGCGAGGGTGCGCTCATGTGAATCTCCTCTGGGGGCGTCCGCGGTCCGGGGGGCCGAAGACGTTCGGGCGGCTGCCGTCCGGCGTGTGCCGGACCGGGAGCGGCGGGGAGAGCGGCTCATTCGACGGGGCGTTCGGCGGGCGTGCGGTGGGGGTCCGATGGGTGGCGGACGAGGTGTGCCGTGGGGTCCGAGGGGTGGTGGACGAGGTGTGCCGTGGACCGGTCGTCCGTCGGTCCTTGGCGTCGCACCCGCGCACGGTGGGGCGGACTGCCGGGGCAGTGGCCGGTACGGCCGGCGGCGGGGACGGGTTCGTCGGCGGCCGGGACCGCTGTGTGACCCGTCGGGTCGGGCAGGTGTGTTGAGGCGCGTACGTGTGTTGTTCCGCTGTGTAGGTGTGTCGGTCAGTCGAGGTATCGGAGCCCGGCGGCTTCGAGCGGTTCGCGCATCCCGTACATGTCCAGGCCGAGTTCCCCCGCGGCGAACCTCCGCCTTTTGTCGGCCTCGTTGGCCTCCCTGCGCCGCGCCGCCTCGGTGACCGCCGTCAGCCGCTCCGCCGGCACGACGACCACACCGTCGGAGTCCGCGGCGACCACATCGCCGGGACGCACCAGGGCATTGGCGCACACGACGGGGATGTTGACCGATCCGAGGGTGGCCTTCACGGTGCCCTTGGAGCTGACCGCGCGGCTGAACACGGGGAAGTCCATCTCCCGGAGGGTGTCGGCGTCACGGCAGCCACCGTCGATGACCAGACCGACGGCGCCCTGCGCGCGAATCGAGGTGGCCAGCAGGTCACCGAAGAATCCGTCCTCGCACTCCGTGGTGCAGGCGGCGACGAGGACGTCACCCGGCCTCAGCTGCTCCGCCGCCACGTGCAGCATCCAGTTGTCGCCCGGCTGGAGGAGTACGGTGACAGCGGTGCCGCAGAACCTGGCGCCCGGGTAGACGGGCCGGATGTAGGGACGCATGAGGCCGGTACGGCCCAGCGCCTCATGGATGGTGCTGACGCCGAACGGCGCGAGCGCCTCGACGTCCGGGCGGGGCGGGCGGTTGACGGTGCGGTGGACGACTCCGAGTTCGTACATGGTCGTGCTGTTCCTTCCGCGGGTCAGCGTCCCTGCTCGGTCAGCAGGGTGTCCAGGCGTGGGTAGACGGTGCGGGCGTTGTGTTCGTGGATGCCGGCGAGTTCCGTCACGGAGAGCCCGGCGGCCTCGGTGTAGCGGCGGGTGTCGTCGAAGTGGTGGCCGGTCCGCGGATCGATGTCGCGGACGGCGCCGATCATCTCCGAGGCGAAGAGGATGTTCCGGTGCGGCACCACGTCGAGGAGGAGGTCGATTCCCGGCTGGTGGTACACGCAGGTGTCGAAGAAGACGTTGCCCAGTACGTGTTCCTCCAGGGGCGGCTTTCCCAGCGCCATCGCCAGACCGCGGAACCGGCCCCAGTGGTACGGGACGGCGCCACCGCCGTGCGGGATGATCAGGCGCAGGGTGGGGAAGTCGGCGAACAGGTCGCCCTGTACGAGTTGCATGAACGCCGTGGTGTCGGCGTTCAGGTAATGCGCGCCGGTGGTGTGGAAAGCCGGGTTGACGCTGGTGCTGACGTGGACCATCGCCGGGATGTCGTACTCGACCAGCTTCTCGTAGAGCGGGTACCAGAAGCGGTCGGTCAACGGCGGCGCGCTCCAGTGCCCGCCCGACGGGTCGGGGTTGAGGTTCACCGCGACGGCTCCGTACTCCTCGACGCAGCGGGTGAGTTCCGGGATGCAGGTCGCCGGGTCGGCACCCGGCGACTGCGGGAGCATCGCGGCGGGCGCGAACCGCTCCGGGTAGAGCCGACTGACGCGGAAGCAGAGTTCGTTGCAGATGGCGGCCCACTGCGCGGAGGTGCGGAAGTCGCCGACGTGGTGCGCCATGAAGGACGCCCGCGGGGAGAAGACCGTCATGTCGATGCCGCGTTCGGTCATCAGCCGCAACTGGTTCGTCTCGATGCTCTCCCGCAGTTCGTCGTCGCTGATCCGCAGGTCGGCGCGGGCCGGGGCGGCTTCCGGCGCGGTGAGCCCGGCGATCTGCCGTTCGCGCCACGCGCCGAGCGCCGGGGGCGCGGTGGTGTAGTGGCCGTGACAGTCGATGATCATTGCGGTCCTTCCTCGAAGTGCCGGACACGGCCCGGGATCAGGACCTCACCGGCCATGATCAGCCGGGCCGTCCGCAGGAGCGCCGAGCGCGTGACACGCTGGCGGTCGGCCGGGTCCAGGCCGAGTTCGACGGTGAACTCGCCGGCCGGGTGTTCCACGGAGACGCTGATGTCCGCGCTGTCCGTGGCGTCCGTACTGGTGGTCAGGGCGTGGGCGACCGTGCCCTTGAGGACACAGGCGGTGGCCACGGTGACGGCGGCCAGCACCCCGATCGACTCGTGGCAGACGTGCGGGATGAAACTGCGGGTGCTGATCGTGCCGCCACGCTCGGGCTCGGACACGAGCGTCATCTTCGGATAGTTCTTCTCCGTCACGTCCCCCAGGCCCATCAGCTCGCCGCAGACGAGGCGCAGGGCTTCGAGGCGGTCCTTGAGCTGCCGGTCGGAGTTGAGCGCGGAGACGGACTCCCGGCCGGTGCGGCCGAGGTCCGAGGCGTTGACGAGGACCAGCGGCATGCCGTTGTCGATGCAGGTGACCTCAAGGGATCCGACGCCCGGGACGTCGACGCGGTCCCGGACATCACCTGTCGGCAGCAGACTCGCGCACACGGAGCCGGCGGTGTCCAGGAAGTCGATCTCGACCGGTGCCGCCGTCCCCGGGACACCGTCGATGCGTGTGTCGCCGCCGTACTCGACGTAACGGCCGGACGCGTCCTGCGGGGTGCGCACGGTGATCTCGGCGACCAGACCGGTGTTGAGGGTCAGCACCCGGGCCGTGGTCGTGTCCCCGTCCGGTACCAGCAGCCCGGATTCGACGGCGAAGGGCACGACGGCAGCCAGCATGTTGCCGCAGTTGGCGGTGGTGTCCACGAGGTCGCTGTCCGGTCGCAGCTGTGCGAACCGGAATTCGAGGTCCACATCGGCCCGGCTGCTGGGCCCGACGATCCCGACCTTGCTGGTGAGGGGATTCGCGCCGCCCAGTCCGTCGATCTGGCGCGGGTCGGGCGACCCCATGACGGCCAGCAGCACGGCGTCGCGCGCGGCTCGTTCCGACGGCAGGTCCGCGGCCCGGAAGAAGGGCCCCCGCGACGTACCGCCGCGCAGGAACCAGCAGGGAATCCGCTGCCGGCCGCCGCGCGGCCGCGGATCCGGACCACCGGTCCTGAGCCTCGTGGGTTGCATCGTCGCCTCCCCTTCGGGTGTTGTGTTGCAGACAAGCTAACCGTCGATGAAATTGCTGACAATATTTTTGACGAAGAAGTTTTGGGTGTCATCGGCAGCATCGTCGGCAGTGTCGTCGGCAGAGAGATCGACGCGGTTAGACTGCCTCACGATCGAATGTCGTCGAACTGACCAAGGCGGTAGGAGTGGCGCAGAACCGGGCCACCGGGCAAGCGGGGCGCAGCGCGGTATTCCAGGGGGTCCGTCAGGCTCTCGCGGCAGGGGACATGGTGCCAGGTCAGCGGCTGGTCGAACAGGAGCTGTCGGAGACCTTTCAGGTCACCCGCAGCTCGGTCCGTGAAGCTCTGCAGGAACTCGCGGCGGAAGGGCTCGTCGAGCTGATCCCGCGTCGCGGTGCGCGGGTGCGGGTGATCTCGGTCGAGGACGCCGTTCAGATCACCGAATGCCGAGCCGCCCTGGAGGGGCTGTGCGCACGCCGCGCGGCCGGACTGGCGACGGCCGAGCACCACGCGACGCTGCGGGAGATCGGCGCGGCGATGCGCGAGGCCGTCGCCAACGGCGAGCTGGAGACGTACTCCGCCCTGAACCGCCGGCTTCACGACCTCGTCGCCCAGATCAGCGGCCAGCACGTGGCCGGGTCGCTGCTCGAACGGCTGAACGGGCAGATGGTCCGCTACCAGTTCCGCCTCGCGCTGCGCCCCGGCCGCCCGACGCAGTCGCTGCCACAGCACCTTTCGATCATCGACGCCATCGTGGCCGGGGACCCGCAGGCCGCGGAGGCGGCCGCCCGAGCCCATCTCGACAGCGTCATCGAACAGCTGAGGGCGACCCCCGACCCCGGTCCCTTCGGGGGCTGAGGCCGCTCAGAGTGTGGCGCCCGCGTCGGCCGGCCGGACGGTACGCCGCTTGACGAGTTCGTACGAGCGCACGCGGTCGGCCAACGCGTAGACGGGCGTCACCAGCATCAGTTCGTCCGCGCCGGTCGCCGTCGCCAGTTCGGTGAGGCGTCGCTCTACGGTCTCGGGCGTTCCGTACGCCTGATGGGCCCGGAAACCCGCCAGCGTGTGCCGCTCCCGCTCGGTGAACGGGTGGGTGGATGCCTCCGCGGGCGTGGGGAACGGGATGTCGCTCCGTCCCTGGAGGAGCCCGGCCTTGACGACATTCATCGGGCCGGCCAGCCGCTCGGCTTCCTCATGCGTCTCGGCGCACACGGTCTCCACGCAGATCAGTACGCGGGCGCGCTCACACCAGCGCGACGGGGAGAAACGCGCCCGGTAGTGGTCGAGCGCGGCCAGGGTGTGGTCGGGGCGGATGTGGTGGGCGAAAGCCATGGGCAGGCCGAGTTCCGCGGCGAGCGCGGCGCCGGCCGTGCTGGAGGACAGCAGCCACGGCTCCGGAAGCGGGCCGAGCGCGACCTCGTCCACGAGGAGCCGGAGCGTCGAGACGATGTTCTCCCGGTACTCGTCGTCCGTCATCGGTTCCGGCCCGCGCCGCAGGGCCCGCGCGGTCGCCTCGTCGAAGGTGCCCGGACCGCGGCCGATGCCCAGGTCGATCCGGTCGGGGTGCAGTGCGGCGAGTGTGCCGAACTGCTCCGCCAGCATGAGCGGGGAGTGGTTGGGGGCGAGTACGCCTCCGGAGCCCAGGCGGACGGCCGATGTCGACGCGGCCGCGTGAGCGGTCAGGACGACGGGTGGGAACGCGCCGATGGCGGGGGAGTGGTGGTGCTCGGCGTACCAGAGCCGTCGGTAGCCGAGGGCGTCGAGACGCCGGGCGAACTCGGCCGTGTCACGTAGCGTCTCCAAGGCCCGGGAACCGGCCTGGACCATGGCGACTTCCAGCGCGGAGAGCGGCAGATCGATCATGCGGCCAGCATAGGGAGCCCCCAGCCGGCCCATGCCCCCTTTCCCGACGGTGGCATCCGCCCGGAAGCCACGCGGACTCACCCTGAGAAACCCCGCGTGATCAGTCCCGGGCGCTCACCCGAATGGCGTCACGACGAGGAGCGGGGCAAGGTGGAACGACAACTGGTCGAGAGATAGCAGGCCGGGCCGCGAGCCTGAGTCGTCTCGCTCACCAGGAGGTGCGTTGACGGTGCTCGAGGACGCGCACACGGGCATGTACAAGCCTCTGGCCGGTAAGGACCGGGCACTGGCGGAGGCGACACTGCACGCGCACGCCGCCCGTTCCACGCATGCCGCGCCGAACAGGCCAAGTGCGCCCCTCACGGATGATCTGCTGCGGAACATCGTGGCGGCGGCGGCCGGAAAGGTGCCCGCGATCCACCACCTCGACTCCGTCTCCCTGCGGCGTACCGGGGAGAGGGCCCGCGTCAAGGCATGGGAAGGGCACGCCCATCCCGTCCACATGAAACGAGGCGGTGGAAGACGCGCCGTCGTGGACCTGACCGTGGTCGTCGAGTACGGCACCGCGATCGCGCAGGCCGCGTCCCAGGTCCGGGAGAGTGTGGCGCGCGCTGTGTGTCGCGTCGCGGATGCGGACGTGGTCGAGGTGAATGTCTCCGTCACCGGTGTGGCGATCACAGAGCCATGATTGTGCTGCCCGGGTGAGCGGCAGCGGTGGTCCGGGTCCCCCTGTCGGCGCAATGCCCCTGGTCGGGCGTGTACGTGTGGTGGTCCGCCCGTGCCCGGTCCCCTTCCCGCCGTGCGAAGTCGTCATCGCGCCGTGCGGACAGGTGATTTCCGCCGTGGGGAGACGCGATTCCGAGGGTGCGGGGACGTACGGGAACTCACAGTGTGACGTCGCCGCCCAACACACGGGCCGCTGCGACGCATTCGCTGGAGATGCGGTGTGCGAGCCAGCGATGAGACTTGCCGTATGGCAGAACAACGTCGGACGCGGTCCGGTTCCACGTCAACAGCGACTCGACGCCGTGCCTCGCCCGCGCGGGGGCCGGAAGGCGCCGCGCGTGCCGCGCGTGAGCGGCTGGAGAGCCTGATCAACCACTGCACGGAAGGTGTGTCGGGTCTACGACGCACCGAGGACGGCTGGTGCGTCGTCGTGGACGTGCTGGAGGTCGCCCGGATTCCGGACACCACGAGCCTGCTCGCTTCGTACGAGGTGCACATCGATCAGGACGGCGAACTCCTGGAGTACCGCAGGGTCCGCCGCTACCGAAGAGGCGCCGCCGACGAGTGAGCGCGGTGAGCCGGCCAGCTGATGAGAGGACGCGCCCATGAGAACGACCACCTACTCCGACGAGGTCGTCGCGTGCGTACCACGCGCCGGCACGTTGTACGACGTGCTGGAACTGATCCTTGACCGGGGCATGGTGATCGATGTGTTCATCAGGATCTCCCTGGTCGGCATCGAGATCATCAAGATCGACGCCCGGATCGTCGTGGCGAGTGTGGACACGTATCTCCGGTTCGCCGAGGCGTGCAACCGACTGGATCTGGAACATGATTCGCGCAGTACGACGGTGCCCGAACTGTTCGGCGGCGGGGCCGCCAAGGCCGTCGGCAAGCGCAAGGTGAAGAAGGCTGCCGAGTCGGTGGGCGACAAGGTGCGCCACGCGGTCGGCGGCGGCGAGGACTCCGACGAGGACTCCGAGGAGTACGAGGAGAGCAGGCCGCGACGTCGTGCGCCCGTCCGTTCCGGCGCGCGCCGCCGCTCCGCGGAGGGCTGACCGATGACGGACAACGGACTGTACGTCTACGCGATCGTCCGGGCGGAGCACCGCACCCCGAAGGGCCTCGCCGGTGTGGGGAGTCCGCCGCTGCCTCTGCGCTTCCTTGTGGAGGGCCGGGTGGGGGCGGTGGTCAGTGACGTTCCGCCGAAGCTGCGTGCCCGACGCCGTGACCTGCTCGCCCATCAGGATCTGCTGCTGCGCCTCACCGGCAGCGGGCCGACTCTGCCGATGCGCTTCGGCACGGTCGCACCGGACGAGGCGGCGGTGCGTGCCCAGTTACTCGCCGCCGAGCACCGTCATCTCGCCGCTCTGGAACGGCTCGACGGGCGCGTCGAGGTGAACGTCAAAGCGTTCCCGCCGTCCGACGCGCTGGCACATCTCGTGCGGGAGGACCAGAACATCCGAAGGCTGCATGAAGCGGCACGGCGACGTCCCGGTTACGAGGCGAATCTCCGCCTGGGCGAGGCGGTGGTCACGGCGCTCTCGCGCAGGGCGGCGGAGGCGGGGCAGTCCGCCGTACGGGAGTTGACGCCTCTGGCCGACGCGGTCGCCACGGGGCCCGAGGTTCCGGGGTGCGCGCTCAACACGTCCTTCCTTGTCGGCAGAGCGGCCGAGGGCCGGTTCCGGGCCGCGGCGCGGGACTTCGCCGCGGCCCGCCAGGACCGGGTGGAACTGCGTCTCGCGGGACCGCTGCCCTGCTACAGCTTCGTCGGGGCCGACGGCCCGCTCACGGGCGCGGGAGCGTGACATGGGTCTGATCAGCGGGCTCCTCCTCTTCCCGTTGGCCCCGGTCCACGGAGTGTCGTGGATCGCCGAGCAGCTCATGGACGCGGCCGACCGTCAGATCCATGATCCGGCCCTGATCCGTGCCCAACTTGCGGCGCTCAACCAGGAGTTCGAAGAAGGAAATCTCAGCCTCGAGGAATTCGAGGAAGAAGAGGAACGGCTGCTGGACCGACTGGACGAAACGGGAGCCGGGCCACGCGATCGATCGAAGGTGGTGCACTGATGGAAGACGAAACCAAGGTAACGCTGGCCGCCGCGGTCGCGGCCGGTTACGTGCTGGGGCGTACGAAGAAGGGGCGGCTCGCTCTGACCGCCGTGACCTACTTGGCGGGCAGGCGCTTCGGCCTCGAACCGCGGCAACTGGTCGCAGAGGGAGTACGTCGACTCGGCCAGGTCCCGCAGGTCGCCGAACTCCAGGAGCAGTTGCGTACCGAGGGCCTCGAAGCGGCCCGTAGCGCGCTGACGGCCGTCGCCAACCGGAATCTGGGCTCTCTCGCCGACGCGATCAGCGACCGCACGCTCAGCCTCGGTGCCAAGGACGAAGAGCCGGAAGAGGAGTACGAGGAGGAGGACGAGTACGAGGGCGAGTACGAGGAGGAGCCGGAGGAGGAGTACGAGGAGGAGTACGACGAAGAGCCTGAGGAGGAGGAAGAGGAAGAGGAACCGGAACCGGAGCCGCCCAGGCACCGTCGCAGAGGAGCCCGCGAACCCGGCAGGCCGGCCTCCTCCGGGCGGCAGAAGCCCGACGGGGCGGCGGCCAAGAAGGCTTCCTCCGCCGGCCGGAACAGGGCCAGGAGGGCAGCCGCCTCCAAGCGGGCCGATTCCGCGAAGAAGCCGGCGCCTCCCGCCAAGAAGTCGGCTGCGAAAAAGACAGCCGCGAAGAAGGCTGCTCCGGCGAAGAAGACGGCTCCTGCCAAGAAGGCTCCTCCTGCCAAGAAGGCGGCCGGGAAGAAGACGGCCCCTGCCAGGAAGCCGGCCACGAAGAAGGCGGCTCCTGCCAAGAAGCCGGCTGCCAGGAAGTCGGCCCCGGCGAAGAAGCCGGCTGGGAAGAAGGCGGCTTCGTCGTCGAAGAAGGCGGCCAAGAGAACTCCCACGCGCGGCGATCGCCGGAGGTAATCGGACATGACCAGGACAACAGAGGACGCCTCCGACGCGGGCGATTCGGCTCTCGGGCGGGTGCGCGAGGAGATCACGGGCTTTCTCGGCGCCCAGGTGGAGCGACTGGCCGAGAGGGCCGCCGACAAACTGACCGACGTCACCGGTCAGCTCACCGGCATCGCGGAGAACGGTGGGCAGCTCCCCGCGATCGGTTCCCGTCTCCTCCAGGGCGAATCGCCGGTGAAGGCATTCGTCTCGGAGAAGGCGAAGGGAGTGAAGGACGGCGTCGTGGGCAAGGCCAAAGAGGCCCTCGGTGGCGGCGGGGGACGCAAGCCCGGCGACACCAAGGTGACGAGCATCATCGAAGTGCTCGATGTGGGAGTGCCGCTCCGTACGGTCTACGACCACTGGACGCAGTACGACAAGTTCAGCAGCTTCACCAAAGGCGTACGCGATGTGTCGCCGAGCGATGAGGTGGAGAGCGACTGGAAGGTCAAGGTCGCCTTCTCGACCCGTTCTTTCAAGGCGACGGTCCAGGAACAGGTACCGGACGAGCGCATCGTATGGACCTCGGAAGGCGCCCAGGCCACGACCCGGGGAGTGGTCAGCTTCCACGAGCTGGCACCGGCCCTGACCCGGATCGTCCTCGTCGTCGAGTACTACCCGTCCGGCTTCTTCGAGAAGACCGGAAACCTGTGGCGCGCACAGGGACGGCGTCTGCGTCTGGACCTCAAGCACTTCCAGCGTTACGTCACGCTCACCGATGAAGAGCCCGAAGACGCGTGGCGCGGCGAGATCCGCGACGGCGAGGTCGTCCGCACCCACGAAGAGGTGGTGGAGGAGGAAGAGGCGGCACGGGCCGAGGAGGAAGAGGAAGAAGACGAGGACGGGGAGTGGGAGGACGAGGACGAGGACGAGGACGACGAGCTGGATGAGGACGAGGAAGAAGAGGAAGACGAAGAGGAAGAGACCCGGTGACCGACGTCGACTTCAGATACGGTGACGCACCCGTCCACAGTTCGAGCACCACCAACCTCGCCGACATTCTCGAACGCGTCCTGGACAAGGGCGTCGTCATCGCCGGCGACATCAAGATCGACCTGCTCGACATCGAACTGCTGACCATCCGGCTGCGCCTGTTCGTCGCGTCGGTGGACACGGCCAAGAAGGCCGGCATCGACTGGTGGGAGACCGATCCGGCGCTCAGCTCACGCGCCGCCCGCAGCGCGCTCCAGGACGAGAACGACGAACTCCGCGCACGCCTGGAAGCCCTTGAGTCCAGCCTCGAACAGGCCCCGTCCCCGACCCCCGCCAAGGAGGGACGAGGGACATGAGCAACCCCGGTCCCGCCCTCCAGGAACACACCGCGACCTACGTGTTCGCGGTCTGCCGGCACATCGACCACGGCACCCTCGCGCTCCTCCCCGGACTCGCGGCGAACTCCCCGGTGCGGCCACTGCCGTTCGGCGCGCTCACGGCCGTCGTGCAGCATGTGGAGGCGGCGCACTTCAGTGAGGACGCCTGGCGCGAACGCCTCTCGGACCGAAGGGAATTGGAGCGCTGCGCCCGTGCCCACCACGAAGTGGTCGCCGCCACCGCCACCCGCGGGCCCACGATCCCCGTTCCACTGGCCACGCTCTACCGCAGCGACGAGCGAGCCGGACAGGCCCTTCGGCGGGACGCGGACCGCTTCCACAGCGCACTGCGCCGTATCGAAGGACGCGTCGAGTGGGGGGTGAAGGTGTACGCGCCCACCACGCCGACGCCCACGGCACCACCGAACTCCACGACACCGCCCGTCACTTCACCGCCCGCCGCCTCGCTCGCGCCCGCGACAGCCGGTCGCGGCCGGCCCTCCTGCGGCGACGGCCGCGCCTATCTGGACCGTAAGCGGGGCATCCAGAAGCGGCGCGAACAGCGCCACGACGAGGCACTGCGCACCGCCGAGACCGTGGACTCGGCACTGCGAACCGTGGCCGCCGCGTCCCGGCGTCTGCGTACACACGGTCAGGAGCTGCTGGGGCCGGGCAGAACGCAAGTACTCAACGCAACGTATCTGGTGGACGAGAGCCGGACCGGCGACGTCGCCCGTAGGGTCCGGGAGCTTCGCCGCTCGACCGGCGCCGACATCGAGATGTCCGGACCGTGGGTGCCCTACTCCTTCGTCGGCGAGGTGTGAGATGACGACGCATGAGCCCACGCCGTGGGCCACCCCCGAGCCGCTGACCGGTCCCATCGGGGTTCCCCTCGTGGATCTCCTGGACCGCGTACTGGCGACCGGCGTGGTGGTGAGCGGTGACCTGGTCATCGCGATCGCCGAGGTCCCCCTGGTCAGGCTGTCGTTGCACGCCCTGCTCTCCTCGGTGAGCGAACGAGTTCCCGCCCCCTGGGCGGACGGAGGACCCCTGTGACCAGTACGCGCATCGACCCTGTGACCACCACGCGGATCGACGTCGACCGCGATCGGATGGGACGCGACCTGGTCGCCCTGGTCCTCACCGTCGTGGAACTCCTGCGTCAGCTCATGGAACGGCAGGCGATCCGCAGGGTGGAACAGGGCGACCTCACCGACGAGCAGGTCGACCGGATCGGCACCACACTCATGCTGCTCGACGAACGCATGAATGAACTCTGCGAACAGCACGGGCTCAGCATGGAAGACCTCAACCTGGATCTCGGACCGCTGGGAACACTGCTGCCCCGCGACTGACGCGGGGCAGCCCGGGACGACCATCCCGATGGTGCCGACGCCGGCTTCTACGGGCCGTCGGTGGTTTCCGCGTGCCGCTGAGAGGCGTGATCACGCATCTTGTCCGGCTTGCTCGGAGAGAGGGTGTCTCTTAGCGTCGATCACATGAACGACGAACCGACACGCGCGGCACGGTTGCTGGATGCCCAGGCCAAGGCCGAAGAGCTGTTCTCCGAGATGCGGGACCGCGGACTGATCGCGGCGGGCCTGGGTGAACGGGTGGTGAGCGACAGCATCCGTGATCTGGCGAACGAGATGTTCGGTGTGAAGCGTTTCTGGCACAAGCGGATCGTCCGGTCCGGGCCGAACACACTGGAGCCGTACCGGCGCAATCCGCCGGACCGGATCATCGGCGACGACGACATCGTCTTCTGCGACTTCGGTCCGCTATTCGAGGAGTGGGAGGCCGACTTCGGCCGTACGTTCGTCCTGGGCGACGACCCCGTCAAGCACCGGCTGCGCGACGACCTGCCGTCGGTCTTCGCGGCGGGGCGGGACTACTTCGAGTCCCACCCCGGCATCACCGGGGAACAACTCTTCGCGGAGGTCGTCCGGCTGACCGGCGAGGCCGGCTGGGAGTTCGGCGGTCCGCATGCCGGGCACCTGGTGGGAGAGTTCCCGCACGAGAAGATCAACGGTGACGAGATCGAGTCGTACATCGCCCCCGGCAGCGACCGGCCGATGCGACGCGCGGACCGGGCCGGACGCGACTGCCACTGGATCCTGGAAGTCCACCTCGTGGACCGGCGGCGCGGCTTCGGAGGCTTCTACGAGGAACTCCTCGACCTCGGGCGGCCCGCTGAACACGCCCGCGTGTGAACCGGTTTGAACCATGATCGAGCGGGACATCACCTCGCTCCAGGCGCCCTTGGCGTGACCGGCCCGCCCCGCTTCAGTGCCGCAGCAGGCGGAGATCGACGGCCTCGGACATGGCCTTCATACCCGCGTCGTTCGGGTGGATGTGGTCGCCCGAATCGTAGGCGGGGTTGAGGGCCGAAGGGTCCGCGGGGTCGCTCATGGCGCGGTCGAAGTCGATGACGCCGTCGTAGGCGCCATTGGTGCGGATCCAGTCGTTGACACGCTGCCGGATCGCCTCGGCGGCGGGCGTGTAGTAGCCGTTGCCCTTGTCGGGCATCAGAGTCGCACCGATGACGCGGACGCCGGCGGCGTGCGCCTGAGCGATCAGGGCGCGATAGCCGTCGATCAGATCCTGGGCGGTCAGTGATGCCCCGTCGGGCCCGGCGTTGTTGCCGATGTCGTTGATGCCCTCGAAGAGGATCACGTTCGTGACACCCGGCCGGCCGAGGGCATCGTGGCGGAAGCGTTTCAGGGCGCTGACGCCCTGCCACAGGTGGGGGACATCGGTGAGCACGCGGTTTCCGCCGATTCCCGCGTTGACGACGCCGAGACGCCGCGGGTGCGGCTCGGCCGCGAGTCGACGGCCGAGGAAGTCCGGCCACCGGGTGTAGGTGCCGGTCGAGGAGTGGTAGCCATCGGTGATGGA
Source organism: Streptomyces sp. NPDC088116 (assembly GCF_044741745.1). Lineage (NCBI taxonomy): Bacteria > Bacillati > Actinomycetota > Actinomycetes > Kitasatosporales > Streptomycetaceae > Streptomyces > Streptomyces sp. NPDC088116. Next base: position 801,485 of record NZ_JBIUTF010000003.1, read on the forward strand.
GTCACCGAAAGCGACGACGGTGCCCTTCGCCTTCGGGGACAGGACGTCGAGACCCGCCAGGTAGTACCAGGACGTCGTGGTGGTGGCGAACCCGGCCGCGCTGTCGTCCCCCGTGTGGTCGCCCGGGGCCGTATAGGTCGTGTCGAAGGCGTCCGAGTGCCAGGTCGACATGCCGGTGACGCCTGGCAGGTAGAGGCTGACGAGCAGGTTCTGTTCGGCTTCGACCGCGATCGGGACGGTGTCGCTGACGGCCTCGTCCCCGGCCGGAATCGTGACATCGCCGGACTCGCCGAAGGTGACGGTGCGGGCCGTGCCGGGCTTCGCCTCGCCGCCGCTCGCCTGGAGGGCCACGTGGACGGTTGCGACGTCGAGCGGCTCGGGGCTGTATCGGTTCGAGAGGGTGATCCGGATGTCCGAACCCGCGACGCTGCTGTGCACGACCATCCGGATGGTCCGGTCGGCGAAGGACGGTCCGCCGGCCGTCATGCTGGGAGCCCAGGCGCTCACCCGGGTGCCCGGCCCGTGCGACGCCGGTGGGGCCGCGCTTGCGGTGCGGACCGGCACGGCGGCCAGGGCGAGCACGAGGAGCGCTCCGAGCATGATTCGTACGCATCTGTGGGGTCGGCGACAACTCATCGGTCGGTGCGGCTGATCGAGGGACATGGACACCTTCTGCCTCCGCTCGGTTCGTGTCGTTCTTGTTCCGCTCGCGCGCCCTGCTCGTGCACTCCTGGTGCCCATGCGGGCGTGCGCATGGCTCAGGGACTGGGGCGGGAGACAACGCGGACGCGGAACACCCTGCCTGCGGCGGTCCCGCGTCCGCGCGTGGTTCCATCCCCTCAGCCCACGAGCTCCGTCAGCGCCACGGACTCGCCGGGCTCCGGGCGCACCGTCGTGCTGCGGCCGCCGGCGGTGACGGTGACCTCGCGGCCTCCGACGCTGTGCAGCGTCGCGCGGCGGACCCGGCCGCGCTTCCAGACCAGGTCGACGGTGAACCCGCCGCGCACTCCCGCGCCCTCGATCGAGCCGGACGCGGCCCAGGCATCGGGGAGAGCCGGCAGAAGTTCGATGTGACCGGGTCGGGAGTAGACGAGCATCTCCAGCATGGCGGCGGGAGTCCCGAGGTTGGCGTCGATCTGGAAGATCGCGCGGGTGTCGGAGACTCGGTACATGTCGAAGAAGTTCATGGCCGTGCCGGTGTCGCCGCCCGCCCACGGCCGCAGGTTCGTCAGGATCAACTGATACGCCTTGTCGCCGTTCTTGAGCCGTGCCCAGCACGCCGCCCGCCAGGCACACGCCCAGCCGTAGCTCTCCATGCCGCGTGCGGTGAGCAGAGCCGTGGCTCCATTGAGGGTGCCGGGGTCGTCGGCGTCGGGGCGGATGCGGTCGCCGGGGAACAGGTTGATGAGCGGGGAGAGATGACGGTGGGTCTCCTCGCCGAGGTCGTCCTCGCTCATCCACTCCTCCAGCCGGCCGGTCTTCGGGCTGACCCGCGGGAGATAGAGGCGGTCACGCAACTCCCGTACAACAGCGGCGTGTTCGCCATCGCGGGCAAGAATGCGGCACGCCTGCTCGTAGTGCCCGAAGAGGGACCACAGGAGTTCCTGCGTGTACGTGATGCCACGGGCGTCCTGCGGGCCGTGCTCGGGCGACCAGTCGTGGTCGTCGATCAGGACCTCGCGGCCGTCTACCTCCGTGGTGAGCAGGCGCGCCTGCCAGAACTGGCAGGCGCCCTTGAGCAGTGGATGGATACGTGCGAGATAGGCCGCGTCCTGAGTGAACTCGTAGTGTTCGTAGAGGGATTCGCACAGCCAGGCGTTGCCGGCCGGATGCCACCACCAGCCGAGGCCGCCGTACGGGTTGGTGGAGAAGGCGACCGTCCAGCCGGCTACCTTGCCGGAGGTGTTGCGGTAGCGGTTGCGGGAGTCCTGGAACCGCTCCTGGGTGACCTTGTTCCAGGCGGGCAGCTGAGCGAGGCAGTAGTCGGCGAACGCGGGGAAGGCGTCGCCGAGGCCGGCCCGGTCGGGGAACCAGTAGTTCATCTGGATGTTGACGTCCGTGTGGAAGTCGCCCATCCAGTCCGGGGTGTTGCCCTCCAGCCACAGCCCCTGCAGGCCCATGGGAAGCCCGTCGCGCGAGCCGCATATGGTCAGGTAGCGGGCGAACTGCAGGTAGCTCGCCTCCAGCTCGGGATCCGGAGCGGAACCGTCGGCGGCGCGCGCGGTGAGCCGGGACCAGGTGTCGAGCCTGCGCTGGCGCACGGTGGAGGAGCCGAGGTCGAGCGAGAAGCGGTCGTAGCGGGAGCGGTAGTCGGCGACATGGGTGTCGCGCAGCGCGATTCCTGAACTCGCCGCCGCCGCGATGACCTTGGTCTCGGCGAGGCGCAGGGGGTTCGCGGCCGGGTCGCGGAATCCAGTGGTGTGGTCGGGGGCGTAGTCCGTGCCGCCGCTGATCACGATCACGACCTCGGCGCAGTCGGTGAAGATGACCCGGGATCCGGCGGCGGTCACGGTGCCGCCGCCCCGGCCCGCGGTGGCGGCGACGGCGGCCGCGTAGCGTAGGTCGTTGTCGAAGGAGGCGGAGAAGGAGGCGAGGTGGCGGGCGGTGTCCGCGGTGGTCGTCTCGCCGTGGGTGCCGGACAGGGCGAGGCTTCCGGTGAGGGTGCCGCCGCCGTTCTGGCCGAGTCTGATGACAACGGCGTCGTCGGCGGCGCTGACGAACATCTCCCGGTGGTAGTGCACCTTGCCGCGTCTGTACTCCGTGGTGACCAGGCCGTTGCTCAGGTCGAGGGTGCGGCGGTAGTCGCGCACGGCGGCACGGTCGTGTCCTGGCACGATCAGGGTGGCGCGGGCGAGGAGCGTCATGCTGCCGAAGTCGTCGCGGCCGTAGGGGAATTGACCGTCGTTGTCGAGAGTGGTGTTGGCTCCGCCGGTCCACAGCGAGGCCTCGGTCACATGGAGCAGTTCGCGCGCGGGATCGCCGCCGACGAGCGTGCCGAGGCGGCCGTTGCCCAGCGGCAGGCCCTGCTCGATGAGGAGGTCCTCGTCCGCCGGCTCGGGGTACCACAGTGCCGTCGCCTCGTCGGCGGGGACGAGCGGGGAGGTGGCGGGGCGGTGGGGTGCGGCGTGGGCGGTGAAGGTGGGCAGGGCACTCAGTGCGAGGGTGGCGCCGAGGCCGAGGACTGTGCGGCGGGACGGGCTGGTGCTCATGTGCGAATCCTTCCGTGGTCCGGCGAAGTCCCGCCCACGGAACGGGACTTCGCCAGAGGCGACTTGAGGACGGGGCGGGGCGGGTTGCGAAAATGGCGCCGTCCGCCCAAAGGGCGGGGCCTGCGGCGTCCGGTGCGTGTGCTCGCAGGGCGGAGGATCGGCATCGTCGATGGACCGGACGTACTCGGACGACGCCGACAACACAGCGAGCGCGCGTGCCGGGCGTCGCAGGCCAGGCGGGACTTTCGCAACAGGCCCTAGGACAGCTTGATCAGCCGGGAGCCGTGGGCGGGCACGGACGTGGCGGTCCAGGTGCGCTTGAAGGTGCCGAGGTTCTCGCGCGCGACGGCATCGCGCAGCCGCTGCGGGCCGCGCACGCCCAGGTCCTTCAGGTCGACAGTGATGTCGGTGGCCTTGGAGCCGAGGTTGTAGACCGCGAGGTAGGTGTCCTTGCCGACGCGCTTGGTCCACACCTGGGTGTCGCCGGAGCGGATCTGGCGGGGCAGGACGGCGGCCTGGTCGACGGCGATGACCTCGGGGTTGGTGAGGATGGCCTTGGCCTTCTCGTCGAGGAACCAGAGGTCGCCGCCGACGTAGAGCGGGGAGGAGGCCATCGACCAGAAGGTCATGACGCTCTGCCGTTCGGTGTCGTTGATGCCGTCCTGGAGGCCGCTGCCTGTGTTGTTGTTGACCGGCATGGCGTCGAGGTCGGCCAGGTAGCCGGGGGCGTCGACCTTGTCGAGCCAGTTGGGCAGGTTGTTCCAGCGGTCGTCGACGGAGCTGGTCCAGGTACTGGTGGTCGCGCAGTAGCACTCGATGTCGGTGTCGATGCGGACGCCGTTCACGTGCGGCTTCAGGCCGTCCGCCGCGGCGATGTCCACGGGCCAGGCGCTCGCGGTCAGCCACATCCTGCGGCCGCTGTGGTCAATGGCGGTGGACCAGGCCTTCATGTCGGCGACGTTGTCGACCGTCACACCGTCGATCTTGATGAAGTCGACGCCCCAGGAGGCATAGCGGGCGACGATGGAGTCGAAGTAGTCCTGGGCGCACGGGTTGCTGTAGTCGATCTTCCAGTTGCCGCCCCACTTGTTGGTCGGCGTCAGCGGCTTCACCGCGATGTCCTGCGCATGACAATTCGTTCCGAGGATCGGCGCGTTCTTGTTGTAGACCTCCTGCTCAAGGCCTGCGGCACCGTACAGGCCGAGCTTGAGGCCCTTGCCGTGGACGTAGTCGGAGAGCGCCGGCATACCGCTGGGGAAGCGGTCCTTGTCGGCGTCGGGGATGCCGTTGGCGTCGGTGTGGAAGTTCCAGTCGTAGTCGAAGTTCCAGCCGGCGTCGATGTTGAGGTTCTTGTAGCCGGCGGAGGAGAGCTTGCCGCTGAGGGAGTCGGCGGCGTTCTTGATGTTGCCTTCGTTCAGCCAGCGCGTGCCGTAGCCGTCGCGCGAGGACGACTCCACGCTCCAACTGCTCCAGCCCATGAAGGGCTTGACGTACGGGGTCTTGGCCTCGGCGGCGCCGGTGGACAGGGTCAGGGCGAGGGGCAGGGTGCAGGCGGCGATCATCGCGGCGCGACGGGTCGATCTGGTCAAGGGAAATACCTCCGGCGGAAGGAAGTTCAGGACTTGAGACCGGACATTGCGATGCCCTGGACGATGTGGCGCTGGGCGACCAGGAACATGATCACGAGCGGCAGGATCGCTACGGCCGTGCCCGCGAACAGCTCGGGCAGATTGACGGTCTGGGAGGTGAGGAAGCTGGACAGGGCGATCTGTACGGTCCAGCTGGCGGGGTCCTGGCCGATCATGAGCGGCCACAGGAAGGAGTTCCACGCCTCGATGAAGGACAGCGCTCCCAGGGAAGCGATCATCGTGACCGAGTTGGGCAGGATGACACGCCGGTATACGCCGAGGTAGCTGAGGCCGTCCAGACGGCCCGCCTCCTCGATCTCGGCGGGGAACGACAGGTAGAAGCTGCGGAAGAGAATGACCGCGAACGCGTTGAACAGGCCGGGCGCGATCAGGCCCCACATCGTGTTGACCCCGTCCATCGAGCCGACCACGACGAAGGTCGGCAGGAACGTGACGGCCTGCGGGATCATCAGCGTGCCGACGATGAGCGAGAGGACGACCGCTCGCCCCGGCACGTGTATGCGGGCCAGCGCGTACCCGGCCATCGAGGCGAGCAGCGTGGACACCGGCGCCGAAACAACCGCTATCAGCAGCGAGTTGACCAGCGACCGGCCGAACGGCCGCTCTGGGTTGTCGAACAGCGACGTGAGGTTGTCCAGGCTGAAGGAGGAGGGCAGCCAGTGCCAGTCCGGCGCGGTCACCTCCGGCGTCGTCATGAAGGCGTTGCGCAGCAGCACGTAGAAGGGGATCAGGAAGACCACGGCCAGCAGGCACAGCACGACGTACGTGACGGCGGAGCCGAGGACGCCGCCTCGATAACGGTTCATGGGTTCAGTCCTTGTCGCGGGCGAACCCGAGGATCCGGCCCTGGAGGAGCGTGACCAGCACGATCAGGAGGGTGAGCAGGAAGGCCCCGGCTGAGCCGACACCGTAGTCCTGGTCCTGGAGGGCGACGCCGTACAGGTGCATCAGTGGCGTACGCACCGGCTCGCTGCCGAGGGAGGCGCCCGTGGAGAAGATCGCGTAGAACTCGTCGAAGGCCTGTAGCGCGGCGATGAGCATCAGCAGCAGGATCGCGACCGACGTGTTGCGCAGCATGGGGAAGGTGATACTGCGGAACGTGCGCCAGGCACCGGCGCCGTCGAGGTCCGCGGCTTCGTACAGGTGCCGCGGAATGGACTGGAGCCCCGCGATGAACAGGATCATGTAGAGGCCGACTTGAAGCCACAGGCGCAGCGTGACGAGCACGATCCAGTACAGGGGCGGGCTCTGCGTCTGGATCCAGGGCGTGGCGTCAACGCCGAACAGCGCGCCGAGGGTGTTGGCGAGGCCGGACGGCACCCCGCTGAACAAAGCCATCTTCCAGATCATCGCGGCGGCGACGTAACTGACGGCCGCCGGCAGCAGGAATGCCGTACGGAAGAAGGCCCGGCCGCGCCGTACCCGGTTGACCAGGACGGCCAGGCCCAGGGCCCCGGCGAAGGTGATCGGCACGATCATCGCCGTGAACAGCACGATCATGGTGAGCGAGTCCCGGAACCGCTCGTCGCTCAGGAGCTGTTGGTAGTTGTCGAGGCCGACCCAGTTCCCCAGGGAGATGGTGCGGCGGGCCTGACTGAAGCTGAGGAGGAAGCTCCAGCCGATGGCCACGTAACGGAAGACGCCGAGACCGATCAGCATCGGGGCGGTGAGGACGACGAAGGCAAGGGCCTTCGAGTGCCGCTCTGTCAGCCGCCGGCGGCGCGGCGCCGTGGCGGGCGCCGGGCGGGCGGCACTCCGCTGCAAGGGAGTGGTGCCGGTGGCGCTCATGACGCTCAGCCCATCTGCTTGTCGAGGTCGGACTGCGCCTTGGACTGCGCCTTCCTCAGGGTCGTCTCCGGCGCCGACCCCTTGGCGATGTCGGCGGCCGCGGCTATGAACTCGGCCTGCATCGCCTGCGTCCACTCGGCCGGGAAGGAGATGCCGTACGTGGTCCCGATGGCGACGCTGTCCTTCGCCGCGCCCCTGCTCAGCTCCGGTGTCTTCGCGGCGACCGCGGTCTGCGGCGGCACGTGGAAGCCGTACGTGACGGCCCAGTCGATCTGGATGTCGGCCTGCTTGATCCACAGCCACTGGAGGTACTTCTTGGCCTCTGCGACGTGCTTGCTCTTGGCGTTGACGGCCTGCGTCCAGCCGCCGAGCCTGGAGACGGGCTTTCCGGAGGAGTCGTACGCGGGCCAGGGCGCGACCCCGAAGTCGTCGCCGAGCGCCTTCTGGACGCCGGGCAGCGCCCACAGGCCGCACCACTGCATGGCGGTGGCGCCCTGGGTGAACGCCCCCGCGTCGTACCAGTCGGTGGTGAAGCCGAGCAGGATCGACTTGTCGGCGTGCAGATCGCGCAGGCCGCCGATGGACTTCGCGGCGTCGGCATAGACGACCTGGTCGCCCGCGATGAGGTCCTTGCCCTGGGACCAGGCGAGGAGGTACGGGCTGTCGCCGATGCCGTCGTTGCCCATGAACAGGCCCTTCACGTCGCCGTCCGTCAACTTCTTCGCGGTGTCGGCGAGTTCCGCGAAGGTGGCGGGCACACTGACGCCCGCCTTCTTGAGCATCGACTTGCGGTAGAAGAGCATCATGATGTCGTCGATGGTCTTCATTCCGTAGAGCTTGCCGTCGACGGTGAGGTAGTCGAGGTCCGCCTTGTTGAAGCCCCCCTTGGCGGAGCCGTACACGTCGTCGAGAGGTTCGAGCTGCCCCTTGCGGGCCATCTCGGCGCGGAAGTCACCGAGTTCGAAGACATCGGGTGCGTCGGCGCCGAGCAGGGCGGCGTTCAGCTTGGTCTCGTACTGGGAGGTGTCGGCGCCCCACACCACGTTGACCGCGATGTCCGGGTGGGCGCTGGTGAACTCCTGCGCGTACCGCTTGACCGCGGCCTGGGTACCCTCCTCGCCGTACTGGTGGTACCACTGCGTGAGCGTGACCTTGGCGCCCTTGGCGGAGGCGGTTTCCTGCGGGTTGCTGGAGCAGCCGACGGCGGCACCCGCGACGAACAGCAGGGACGTGCCGAGGAATCCCCGGCGGGACAGGGCGGAACCGGCAGTCATGACAGGGTCCTTCCGGGGAACGGAGACGTGCGAGAGCTCAGGCGCCCGCGTGGGTTCACGCGGCGAAGAGTGACTGGATACTGACGGCGGCGGCCCCGCGTGCCCATTCCTCCCAGGGCAGCGGGCGCACGACGAGCGGGCAGCGGGCGGCGGCCCCGAACACCTGAGTGGTGAAGGCGGCGCGGATCTGCTCCTCGAAGAGGTCGTACGCGGCCACGCCCTCGCCGGAGACCACGACACGCTCGGGGCCGACCACGTTGACCATGGCGGCAAGGCCGAGCCCGATGGCCTTGCCCGCCTCGTCGAACACGGCCTGCACGGCAGCGTCCCCGCCGTGGGCGCGATCGATGGCCCCGGCCATGTCGAGGTCCGGCTCGCCGGCCGCGAGCCGGGCGCGGGCGACGATCGCCTCCTCCGAGGCGATCGCCTCGACGCAGCCACGGGCACCGCAGTGACACGTGGGCCCCTCGCCGGCGGCCACCGGGATATGGCCGATCTCGCCGGCCACCCCGTAACCCCCGGCGATCAGGCGACCGTTGACGACGAGCGCGCAGCCGATGCCGACGCCGACCGTGGCCAGCGCGAAGGAGTCGGCACCCACGCCCTGGCCGAACCATTGCTCGGCAACGGTGAGGGCTTTGACGTCGTTTTCGACCGTGACCGCCAACCCCGTTGCCGTGGCGACCAGTTCGGCCAAGTGGACGTCCCGCCAGCCGAGGAACGGCGAGTAGCGCACGACGCCGCCGGGCCGGTCCACGTCGCCGGAGACGGACAGGCCGATGTGGTGGGTCCGCTCGGCGTGGGCCGGGGTCATCTTCGCGACGAGTACGGCGATGTCGCGGACCACCTGTGCGACGGACCGGTCGCTCACCGGTATCCGGTGAGCGGTACGGACTATCTGCGCCCTCAAGTCGGTCACCACACCGATCAATTCATCGGCTGTGACCTTGACGCCCACGAAGAACTCCCGGTCGGCCCGGACCGTGAGGGGGTATGCGGGACGCCCGGCACCCTCCACGGTTCGTGGGCCCTGCGGTAGTTCCTCCAGGTATCCGGCTTCGATCATCGGCTTGACCGCCTTGGTGACGGCGGCGGAGGAGAGGCCGGTGATCCGGGCGATCTCCGGGCGGACGACCGGGCCACGGGTGAGCACTGTGGTGAACACCGTGTTGGCCGCCGGAGACGCGAGCAGTTTCGCTCGGTTCAGCAACATGGGGGAAACATAGGGGCGATAATTTCCTTCGTCAATATTTAAATTCAGGGAGTTCGGATCTAGGCTCCGGCTCATGTCTCAGGTGTCCTTCGACGATCCCAGTCGCACGTTCCTGCTCACGACCCCCGCCTCCTCGTACGCCCTGCGCGTCGGCGCGGACGACAGCCCACGGCATGTGCACTGGGGAGCGCCCCTCGCACTCGGCCAGGCCGCGGCTCTGCCCACGCACGACGGAGTGACCAGCAGCTTCGCCTCGACGGGCGGTGAGGAGTTGGCCGTAGAGGGCGGAGCACGGTTCGGCGTGCCGTCGCTGCTCGTGCGGTACGCGGACGGGACGCGCGGCGTCGAGTGGGCCTACGAGGGCCACGCGATCAACGGCGGCCGGCTCGACGTAAAGCTGCGGGACCGCCATTACCCGCTCGGCTGCACACTGCACTACGCGGTGCACGAGGACAGTGATGTCATCGAACGGTCCCTGACGCTACGGCACTTGGGCACTCCTGAGGAGGGCGACGCGCCGATCGGGATCCTGCGCTGCGACTCCGCCGGCTGGTCCGTGCCCGCCGCCTCGGGCATCCGGCTGAGCCACACGGTCGGCGAGTGGTCGGGCGAGACGCAGCTTCGCCGCACCGAAGCCCCCTACGCCGAGACGGTGTTCACGAGCCGGCGCGGTGTCTCGGGGCATCACGCGAACCCCTGGCTGATGGTCGACGCGGGCGACGCGGACGAGGATCACGGCGAGGTGTGGAGCATGGCGCTGGCCTGGTCGGGGAGCTGGCGGATCACGGCGCAGCGCGACCACGCGGGCGGACCCTTCACGGTGACCGGTGGCGCCGGGCACGACGGTCTCACCTGGCGGCTTCAGCCCGGCGAGAGCCATGAAACCCCGGTGTTCGCCGGGCAGTTCAGCCGCGGGGGGTTCGGGGCCACAAGTCGCGGCTGGCACCGGTACGTCGCCGCGCATGTGCTGCCGCTGCCCGACGAGGTGCGGCCGGTCATCTACAACAGCTGGGAAGCGACCGGCTGGGACGTCACCCTCGAGGGCCAGAGCGCCCTCGCGGCACGGGCCGCCGACCTCGGTGTCGAGCTGTTCGTGGTGGACGACGGCTGGTTCGGGCGGCGCGTCAGCGACCGGGCCGGGCTCGGCGACTGGCAGCCGAACCCCGAGCGATTCCCCTGCGGGCTCGGCCCGTTGGCCGACGAGGTGCGGCGGCACGGCATGCGCTTCGGCCTGTGGGTGGAGCCGGAGATGACGAACCCGGACAGTGATCTGTACCGCGAGCACCCCGACTGGGTGCTGCACATGCCGCACCGCCGCCGGACCGAGCTGCGCCACCAGCTCGTCCTCAACTTCGCCCGCACCGATGTCACCGAGTGGGCCTTCACGTGGCTCGACCGGCTGGTCGCCACGTACGACATCGACTACCTCAAGTGGGACATGAACCGGGCGCTCACGGAGGCCGGCTGGCCCGGCCACCCTGACGCCGAACGTCTGTGGACCGACCACACGCGGGGTGTGTACGCGGTCATCGACCGGCTGCGCCGTACACACCCGGGCCTGCGCATCGAGGGCTGCGCGGGTGGCGGCGGCCGCGCCGACCTGGGCATGCTGGCCCGCACCGACCAGATCTGGATCTCCGACAACACCGACGCGAACGACCGGATCGCCATCCAGTACGGATACAGCCAGATCTACCCGGCCCGGACCATGTCGGCCTGGATCACCGACAGCCCCAACCCGCACACTCGCCGCCGCACCCCGCTCCGCTACCGCTTCCACGTCGCCATGGCGGGCGCACTCGGCATCGGCGGCGACCTCTCACGCTGGACCGAACCCGAACTCGCCCAGGCGCGAGAGCTGGTGAGTCTCTACAAGGAGATCCGGCCGGTGGTGCAGTTCGGCGAGCAGTTCCGGCTCAAGGACGCCGTCCAGTACCGGACGGGCGACCGCGTCGTGGTCATCGCCTGGGGCCAGGACCGTGCGCTGCGCCTGGCCGGCCTCTCCCCCACGGAGGTGTACGTCGACGACGCCACCGGCGCCGAACACCACGCCGCGACCCTGCTCGCACACGGCCTGCCGCTACGGCTGCCCGCGCAGGAGCCGACGAGTACGGTGGTGCGGCTGACGCGCCGCTGACGACGGGCCGCTCCTCCCGTACGACGGCATGGCGGTGGCCGGACATCTCACGGCGGTCTCCGGCGAAGCCCACCGAGGGATCCACGAGGTCCGATTTTCACGCCGACGGATCCCAGGAGGTCCTGTCCGGGCCGGCCCGGAGGGCCGGCGGGAGCGCCGGTGCGCGCCTACTCCCAGACGACGATGTTGCGCCGTACCGGAACCGTCCCGGAGTCCGTCGCGAACAGCTCGGGCGAGCGCGCCCGGATGCGTTCGACGTCGTCGAACACCGCCCGCAGATGGGTGCGCATGGCCGCGCGGGCCAGGGAGACGTCGCCGCCGAGCACCGCGTCGAGGATCTCGACGTGCTGGGCGGCGAAGCCTTCCGGCGAGGCCGTGTCGTAGAGGCCGAGCCGGCGCGCACGGTCGAGATGCCCTTTGGCCGAGACCACGGTCGCCCAGGCGCTGCCGTGCCCGCTCAGTCGCAGGATGGCCTGGTGGAAGGCCTCGTCCAGCTCGAAGAACTCCTCGAGAGCGAGGCCGGGCCGCTGCTGTTCCCCGAGGTTGCGCCGTAGCTCGTTGATCAGTTCGGGGTCGAGGTCGGCGGGAAGGTCGTCGAGCGAGGCCAGCTCGACGGCCTCCCGCAGGAACTGCGCGTCGGCGACCTTGGCCGGGTCCACGCGCGAGACGAATGAACCGACCTGCGGAAAGACCTGGACCAGGCCCTCCTCGGACAGCAGGATCAAGCTCTCCCGGACCGGCGTACGGCTCACCCCGAGAGAGGCCGCGAGTTCGTTCTCGGACAGCGCGGTACCCGGAGGGAGCTCAAGGGTCAGGACCTTGCGTCGCAGCGTCGTGTAGACGGCGTGGCGGCTGGTCCGCTGCCGGTTCGATCGGGCCATGCGTTCATCGTATCGGGCGGTGACGGCATCGGTACGCATCCGGATTTCCCTCGGACACCCCTGCCCCGCACACCGCAGAACGAGGCACGGGCGTGGGTGTGCACAGTAATTGACGGTGCGTCAGGAAGCTTTCGGTGCCACCGTACGGCCCCCGGGGGGATGCGGAGGCGCGCCTGACGCGTGACCACCTGACATGAAGAGGGAACCACCCTGTCATGCGGGTGCCCTCCGATGTAACACCAGTATTGCATTGCTGCCCGACCGATGCTTGTATACCAGTGCTGTTCGATCAGTGGCAGCCCTTGCGCGCACCACCTCGCCGACCGTGGTGCGGACCGTCCGAAGGAGTGGAACCTGTGAGCGAGATCGAACGCGTCGAGGTGTTCGTGGCCTCCCCCGGGAGGACCTTCGTCACCCTGCGCATCACGACGTCGGACGGCGTGACGGGCCTCGGTGACGCGACGCTGAACGGCCGCGAGCTCGCCGTCGCGAGCTACCTGAAGGATCACCTCGTGCCCCTGCTCATCGGCAAGGACCCGGCGCGCATCGAGGACATGTGGCAGTACCTCTACCGAGGCGCGTACTGGCGCCGCGGTCCGGTCACCATGACCGCGATCTCCGCCGTGGACACGGCCCTGTGGGACATCAAGGGCAAGGTCGCCGGCCTGCCCGTCTACCAGCTGCTCGGCGGTCGCTCACGCGACGGCGTCATGGTCTACTCGCACGCCAGCGGCACGGACGTCCCCGCCCTGCTCGACGATGTCGAGCGGTACCTCGGACTCGGTTACAAGGCCGTGCGCGCCCAGGCCGCCGTCCCGGACGTCGGCGGCACCTACGGGGTCCGCAAGGGCAAGGTCTACGAACCGGCCGCGACCTCGCTGCCCGACGAACAGCCCTGGGACACCGAGGCGTACCTCGACTTCGCCCCGACCTACCTCGAGGCCGTCCGCGAGCGCTTCGGCTTCGGCTTCCACCTGCTGCACGACGTCCACCACCGGCTCACCCCGATCGAGGCCGCCCGCTTCGGCAAGCGGGTCGAGGACTCCCGGCTCTTCTGGATGGAGGACCCGACACCGGCCGAGAACCAGGAGGCGTTCCGGCTCATCCGGCAGCACACGACCACACCGATCGCGGTGGGGGAGGTGCTGACCTCGATCTGGGACGTACAGCACCTCATCACCGAACAGCTCATCGACTACGTGCGCACGACCGTCGCCCACGCCGGAGGAATCACCCACCTGCGCCGGATCTTCGACCTGGCCGCGCTCTACCAGGTACGGACCGGCTCGCACGGAGCCACGGACCTCTCGCCGGTCAGCATGGCCGCCGCGGTGCACATCGACATCACGGTCCCGAACTTCGGCATCCAGGAGTACATGGGGCACGCGGAGGAGACCGCCGAGGTCTTCCGCAGCGGGGTGACCTTCGCCGACGGCATGCTGCACCCCTCGGAGAAGCCCGGCCTCGATGTCGAGTACGACGAGAAGGCCGCCGCACGCTTCCCCTACGAGGCTCGCTACCTGCCCGTCGCACGGCGCCTCGACGGCTCCGTGCACGACTGGTGAGCGCGGTGACCATGCCTGAGCTGAACGCCGCCACGCTGGAGCGGATCGCGCCTCGGCTGCGCCCGGCCGTGGCCCCCGGGGAACTGCGCCCCCGGGTCGTGCACTTCGGCCTCGGCGCGTTCCACCGGGCGCACCAGGCGATCTACACGGAGAACGCCGCCGCCCGTTCCGGCGAACCGTGGGGAATCGCCGCCGTGGCCCCGCGCTCCACCGGGACGATGGAGGCGTTGCGCGCCCAGGACTGCCTCTACTCACTGACCGAGCGGCACCCGGCGGGCGCCGCCACCCGCGTGGTCGGGTCGGTCGTCGAGGCCCTGGGAATGCGCGCGGACGCCGCGCGGGTCGATGAACTGCTCGCCTCTCCCGACGTCACGACACTGACACTGACGATCACCGAGAAGGGATACCACCGCCGTCCCGACACCGGCCGGCTCGACACCGCGGCGCCCGGGATCGCCGCGGACCTCGCGGCGGGACAGGCCGCGGACCGCACCACGGTCGTGGGGCGGATCGCCGCGGGGCTGGCCGCGCGGATGCGCTCCGGCGGCGCTCCGCTCAGCGTCGTGTCCTGCGACAACATGGCGGCCAACGGCGCGGCGCTCGAAACGGTCGTGCGCGGCTTCGTGGCGGCGTCGCCCTGGCCCGACCGGCAGGCCGTCCTGGACTGGATGGCCCAGGCGGTCGCCTTCCCCGCGACGATCGTCGACCGGATCGTGCCCGCGACGACCGGCACGGACCGGGAGACGGCCCGCGCCGCACTCGGTGTGCGCGACACCGTCCCGGTCGTCGGCGAACCGTACCGGCAGTGGGTCCTGGAGGACTCCTTCGCCGGACCGCGACCGCCGTGGGAACTCGACGGTGCCCTGTTCGTTCCCGATGTCGTGCCGTACCAGCTCACGAAGCTGCGGCTGCTCAACGGTTCCCACTCCGCCCTGGCCTACCTCGGCGCGGCGGCGGGCCGCGCGAGCGTCGCCGATGTCCTGGCGACCGGCTGGGGCGAACGGCTGGTCCGGGACCTCTGTGCCGAGGTCGCGCCGACCCTGCCCGCCGGCGGTCCCGATCCGGCGGGCTACGCGGCCGACCTGATCGAGCGGTTCGGCAACCCCGGGATGCGGCACCTGCTCCGCCAGATCGGCTCCGACGGCTCGCTGAAGATCCCGGAGCGGTGGTTCGGCGCGCTGCGCTCGCTGCGCGCGGCCGGCACCGGTACCCCGGTGCTCGCCCTCGCCCTCGCGGGCTGGGTGAACGCCACCCGCCCCGGCGAGGACGGCGGCCAGTGCCTCGGTACGACGGACCCCGCGGCCCCGGCGCTGGCCGCCTGCTGGAGCGAGGCCCCGGACCCCGGGGACACGGTCCGCCGGCTGCTCCGGGTGCTCGGCGCGGCGGACCTGGCGCAGGACGGCACGCTCGTCTCCGCCGTCGCCGCCCGCCTTCCCGCGCTGAAGGCCGGCCGCGTCGAGCTCTGACCCTTACCCGTTCACGGAACCTGTTTCACGAAACTTGTGCACGCCCCCTGTTCACAACCCCTGTTCACGAACAACGGAGTTCATGATGACGGACAGCACGCGAACGGAGCCCGCGGGCCCCGCGCAGAGGACGACGCGCGACCTCACCAGAGCCGCCGTGTCCGGCTGGCTCGGTACGGCGATGGAGTTCATGGACTTCCAGCTGTACTCACTGGCGGCCGCCATCGTCTTCAACAAGGTCTTCTTCCCCGATGTCAGCCCGGCGATCGGGCTGATCGCCGCCATGGCGACCTACGGCGTGGGATACGTCGCCCGGCTCGCCGGCGCCGTCTACTTCGGCCGGATGGGCGACCGGATCGGGCGCAAGAAGGTCCTGTTCCTGACCATCCTGCTGATGGGTGTGTCGACCACGCTGATCGGAGCGCTGCCGACCTACGCGACGATCGGCATCCTCGCCCCGATCCTGCTGGTCGCCCTGCGGCTCGTCCAGGGCTTCGGCGCCGGCGCGGAGATCGCCGGGGCGACCGTCATGCTCGCCGAGTACGCCCCCACGAAGCGTCGCGGCCTGGTCTCGTCGCTGGTCTCGCTCGGGACCAACTCCGGCACGCTGGCCGCGTCGGGGCTGTGGGCGATCCTGCTCGCCACTCTCAGCGACGAGCAGCTGATCGAGTGGGGCTGGCGCCTGCCGTTCCTGCTGAGCTTCGGGCTCATGATCTTCGCGGTCTGGCTGCGCCGGAACCTGAAGGAGAGCCCGGTGTTCGAGGAGCGGCCAGACGTGGTGGACGGCGTCGCCATGTCCCGCAGCGAGGTCGAGTCGTCCCTGGCAAAGAAGCACGAGAGCGTCCTGGAGGCCGGGATCCGGCAGCGCAAGGGCAAGGCGTTCTTCCTCGCTCTCGGCCTGCGGTTCGGGCAGGCCGGAAACTCGGGTCTGGTGCAGACGTTCCTCGTCGGCTATATCGCCACCACGCTGGACGCCGGCCGGTCGATCCCGACCGACGCCATCCTCTACGGCTCGCTGCTGGGCTTTGTCACCGTGCCGCTGATCGGTCTGCTCGGTGACCGCTACGGCCGCCGCCCGATATACATCGGGCTCACGCTGCTGACCATCGCCTTCGCGTTCCCGATGATGCTGCTCATAACCTCCGGGAGCACGGCCGCCCTCATGCTCGGCATGATCCTCGGCCTCAACGTCGGTGTCCTCGGCCTGTTCTCGCTGGAGAGCGTCACGATGGCCGAACTGTTCGGCTCCCGCACCCGCTTCACCCAGCTCGCACTGGCCAAGGAGATCGGCGGCATCCTCGCCACCGCCATCGGCCCGGTGCTCGCGGCGACCCTCACCGCCGTCACCGACAGCTGGTGGCCGATCGCGGCGATGCTCGTCGTCTACTCACTCATCACCCTGGTGTCCGCGGTTCTCGCTCCCGAGACCCGTGGGCGTGACCTCGTCCGACTGGAGGACGCGATATGAGAGCGGTCGTCGTGCACGGCCCCGGCGATCTGCGGATCGACGAGCGCCCCGATCCGGTACCGGGCGAGGGGGAAGTCCTGCTCGCCATGGAGTGGGGCGGCGTCTGCGGATCGGACGTCGCCTACTGGAAACACGCGGCGTCCGGCACCGCCGCGCTCACACATCCGCTGGTGCTGGGACACGAGGTCGCCGGCCGGATCGCCGGGACCGGCGCGGGCGTCAGCGGCCTGGCGGACGGCCTGCCGGTGACCGTCCATCCGGCCGAGCTGGTCGGTGACGGCCGCCTGCCCGAGCGGATCGCCGGCCGTACGAACCTCCACCCGCGCATCCGGTACTTCGGGTCGGCCGCCTTCGACCCGCACACCGACGGCGGGTTCAGCGAGTACCGGGTGGTCCGCGCGGCTCAGATCCGGCCGCTTCCCGAGGGAGTGAGCACCGAACACGGCGCTCTCGCCGAGCCCCTCGCCGTGGCCATGCACGCCGTGCACCGCGCCGGAGACCTGCGCGGCAGGACCGTGCTGGTCAACGGCGCCGGTCCGATCGGCTCCCTGGTCGTGGCGGCCGCGAAACACCGGGGGGCCGCCGCGGTGATCGCCTCGGACATCTCCGCGGCGTCGCTCCGCGTCGCCCGGTCCATGGGGGCGGACGAAACGCTCGACATCTCCGAGGGGACGGCTCTCCCGCAGGACGTCGAGCTGGTCTTCGAGGCGTCGGGTGCTCCGGCCGCTCTCGGGCCGGTCCTGCGGGCGACCGCCCGCGGGGGCACGCTCGTCCAGGTCGGAAACCTGCCCGGCACTGCCGTCCCCGCGGCCCTGGGGGACCTCGTGACCAGGGAGATCACCTGGATCGGCTCGTACCGCTTCGTCGAGGAGATCGACGACGCGCTGCGGGCGATGCGCGATGGCCTCGATGTGTCCGCGGTCATCAGCCACCGCTTCGACCTCGACCGGGCGGGCGAGGCACTGGCGGTCGCCGCGGACCCCGCGAGCGGCAGCGGCAAGGTGATGCTGCGGCTGGGAGCGCACTGAAACACACTCCCGGGCGGGGACGGATCCGGGAGAACGGCGGGCGGCTCCGGTGCGCGGGCCGCGCCTGAGCCGTACGGGTGGCCACGCGGCGGCTCACCGGAAAGGCACCCTCGGGAGCCGACGGGACGCGTTCAGACGGGATGCGCCCGCACCGATGTCGACGGGTCCTGGTGGCCACCGCTGGCGATCATCCGTACTTCGTGCCGATCGCTGATCTCCGCCACGACGATGCCCGTGTCGTCCGCGTACAGCGGGTGCCCGCCAGGGCCTCTGCGGCTCGTACGGTGCACCGCTACGACGTCCGTGTCCTCCGAGGTGGCCGTCGATGCGGCGGTATGAACGAAAACCAGCTCGTAGTGGTCGGGCCTGCCCATGTCGCTCGCCTCCTCGGAGGAAAGTCGTTACGCCCCGCCCCACCCATCATGGCCCCAATACGTTCATCGCGGACTGCGGAGCCGTCCGGCAGGGCGCTCTGGTGGGTGTCGGGCGTAAGCCGTCGGGCGCCGCGACTCCTGGCGGCGCACCCCCGCTGATTTCCGTCGGGTAAAACCCGGATGTCCCTTGGTCGACACTCTTTCCAACTTCCCCGCATCCACTGTATACACGGTATATGAGTCGTGAAGTCAGAGGTTTCCGCGGTGACGCCCAGGGCGCCGACGCTCTCACCGGAGAACTGCGCCGCCTGATTGTGGAGGGCGTTTATCCGCCTGGCCACCGCCTTGTCCAGGATGAACTCGCCGACCGATTCGGAGTGAGCCGGATCCCTCTCAGGGAAGCCATGCGCACACTCGCCAGCGAAGGTCTGCTGCGTTCGACACCGGGGCGCGGCACCTTTGTGACGGCGTTGGATCTGGATGAGATCGACGAGATCTACAACCTGCGCCGACTGGTCGAACCGAGCTTCGCCGAGCATGTCACCGAACGGGTGTCCCGGCGGGACATCGGCCGTTTCGACTCCATGGCCACCGAAATGGAGCGCGTCGCCGAAACCGAGGCGGATTCCTGGTCGCGGACGAATCTCGCGTTCCATCTCGACATGTACCGGCTGTCCCGGCTGCCCCTGCGCTACGAGATCATCTCGGGGATGTACCACCGCCTGGAGCCGTATTCACGGTTCTACGTGCACGGCACCTCGGCGTACGAACGCGTGCAGCGGGAGCACGCCGCGATGGTCCAGGCGCTGGCCGACGGTGACGCGGAGGAACTCGCCCGGCAGATCGTCGCGCACATCGACGGCGGGCAGCAGGGCCTGCACGCGGCGTGGGAGAACAGCTCCACCGCGATTCAGGCCTATTGGGCGGAGTCGGCCCGGTGACCGCGCTCGCGATCAACACGGATGTGGGCGAGGGATTCGGGGTCTGGGGGCCGGCCGACGAGGGGGACCTGCTCGACCAGGTCACGGCCGCCAATGTCGCCTGCGGGTTCCACGCCGGCGACCCCGACATCCTGCGCCGCACCTGCGAGGCGAGCGCCGCCCGGGGCGTGGCGATCGGCGCCCAGGTCTCCTACCGTGACCTGGCCGGCTTCGGCAGGCGCTTCATCGACGTACCGACGGCCACGCTGGTCAACGAACTCCTCTACCAGATCGGGGCGTTGGAGATATTCGCGCGCCTGGCGGGCAGTCGCGTCAGCTATGTGAAGGCACACGGCGCGCTCTACAACGCGGCGGCCCACCACACCGGACACGCGGCGGCGATCGTCGAAGCGGTCACCCTGTACGACCGTGATCTGCCGCTGCTCTGCCAGCCGCGCACGGTCCTGTGGGAGCACGCAGTCAAGGCCGGCTGCCGTCCGCTGGCCGAGGGGTTCATCGACCGGGGCTACACCGACGAAGGGCTGTTGGTACCCCGGTCCGCGCCGGGCGCCCTCGTCACCGATCCCGCCGAAGCGGCGCGGCGCGCGCTGCGGATGGCGGAGTCGGGCACGGTGACCTCGGTGAGCGGCCGGACCGTACGGATAGCTCCGGACGACGGGGACGTGTCGGCGTTGTGCGTGCACAGCGACACTCCCGGCGCGGTCGCCATCACCGCCGCCGTACGGGCGAGTCTGGGCTCGGGCGGGATCACGGTGAGCACGCCCGAGGCCCTGCCCGGGGTCCTGGCCACCGAGCGGTCGGAGGTACGGTCGTGAGCCCCGCCGAGCCGTTCCTGAGGCGGGCGGGCGACCGGGGCTGGCTGATCGAGTGCGCCGGCCGGCGCCCCGCGGAGGTGGCCACGGCGATCCGCGCACGGTCCTGGGCGTCGGGGCTGCGGGAGATCGTGCCCGCCGCCACGACCGTCCTGGTGGTCGCGGAGACCCTCGCCGGTATGGGGCGGCTCGCCGCCGAACTGGACGCCGTACTCGACGAGGTCGGCGGGCGGGGAGACCAGCCGGCCGCCGGACGTACGGTCGTGATTCCCGTCCGCTACGAGGGCGCTGACCTGGCGGCGGTCGCCGAACGCGTCGGCCTGACCCCGGACGAGATCGCGCGTCGGCACACCGGAGGCGAACACGCGGTCGGGTTCTTCGGGTTCGCCCCTGGATTCGCCTATCTGGACGGCGTACCGGAAAGCCTGCGGCTGCCCCGGCTGCCCAGCCCCCGTCCCAGGGTGGCCGCCGGAGTGGTGGCGATCGCCGGGAACCAGACGGTCGTCTACCCCGGAGGGACTCCCGGAGGCTGGCACCAGATCGGCGTCACCACGGCCCGGTTGTGGGACGTGGAGGCCGAACCGCCCAACCGGCTCGCCGTCGGCGACCGGGTCGTCTTCGAGGCGGTCGCGTCATGAACACGGCCCTCGAATCCCGCCGGAGCCCCGCGACGCCCGCCGGAACCGGCCGCGGTGACTCCCGGACCGCTACGGCCACGGCCCCCGGCGGCGACTCCGGTTCCGGTACGGTCCCGGGCACCGCCCCCGCGACACTGACCGTCCTCGAAGCGGGGATCGCCACCAGCGTCCAGGACCTGGGCCGGCCGGGTCTCGCGCATCTGGGCGTCCCGGCGTCGGGCCCCACCGACGGGCGCAGTTTCCGCCTCGCCAACCGGCTGGCCGGCAACCCGGAGAACACCCCGGCCCTCGAAGTGACCCTCGGCGGCCTGGCGGTGACCCTGTCGGCGTCCCGGTACGTCGCGATCACCGGGGCACCGGTGCCGGTGACGGTGGACGGAGTGGCGGCCGACGACGCGACGCTCATCCATCTGCGCGCCGGATCCGTGCTCGCGATCGGACGTCCCTGGGCCGGCTGCCGTACCTATCTGGCCGTCTCCGGCGGGATCGTGACGGACCGGGTGCTGGGGTCGGCCTCGCGCGACTCCCTCACCGGGCTCGGGCCCGACCCGGTCGGCGCCGGGACGGTGTACGGAATCGGGCCCGCGCGCCAAGTCCCGGCCGTCCCACTGGAGTTGGCGTTCAGCGTCGTCCCCAGTGGAGGTCCGGTCACCGTCCGGTTCCGCTGGGGCCCCCGGCACGAACTGTTCAGCGCCGCCGACCGGCACGCACTGACCAGCACGCCCTGGCGGATCTCCGCTCAGTGCGACCGGGTGGGCGCCCGTCTGACCGGCCCGCCACTGGCCATCGGCTCGGTCGACCTGGCCAGTGAGGGGACCATGCACGGCGCCATCCAGGTGCCGCCCTCGGGCGAACCGATCGTGTTCCTCGCCGACCATCCGGTCACCGGTGGCTACCCCGTCATCGGGGTCGTCACGGACGCCGACATCGACCTCGTCGGGCAGGCCCTGCCCGGGGACGAGTTGCGACTCGCGCCCGTGTACTGAAAGGAGAAGCCCGCCCGAACCAGCCCCCGTAGCCCACCACGATTCGACCGTCCGCCCCTTCGAGTGATCAACACCCGAGCAACAGCCGGGTCGAGCAACAGCCACGTCACGCAAGAGTCATCACGCAAGAGTCATCAAGCAAGAGTCAAGGAGAACGCCATGACCGCTCAGAACACCGCTCTCGTCCCGTTCCATCTGGCCGTCCCCGTCGACGACATCGACGCCGCCCGGGAGTTCTACGGCAAGGTGCTCGGCTTCAGCGAGGGCCGCTCGGACACGAAGTGGATCGACTGGAACTTCGGCGGCCACCAGGTCGTCACCCACCAGGTCGGTGACGGCCCGTCGGAAACCCCGCGGGACGGCATCGCCGGGACCAACCCCGTCGACGGCCACCAGGTGCCGGTACCGCACTTCGGACTGGTGCTCCCCGTCGCGGAGTTCAAGAAGCTGGCCGAGCGACTCACCGCCGTCGACACCCAGTTCGTGATCGAGCCCTATGTCCGTTTCCAGGGTGAGCCGGGCGAGCAGTGGACGATGTTCTTCCTCGACCCGGCCGGCAACGCGATGGAGTTCAAGGCATTCGCCGACATCAGCCAGCTCTTCGCCGTCTGATCTCTCCGAACCGTCCGATCTCTCCGAACGGTCCGGACCCTCTCCGTCCGACGCGCCCGCGTCACCGCTCCCGAACCGCCCAACCGCCGAACGATCCGTCAGCGGCAGGGCCGGGGGCCGGGAGGACGACGGTCATCAGCAGGAGGACTGGTCCCGCTGATGGCCGTCGCACGGGCCCCCGTGCCGTACGCCCCGTCCGTTCGCGGTACGGACCACAACCGCACGACCGCACGACTGACAGCACATCCCAGCCATAGGACATGTCAGATCCGGAGGACCCCCATGACGAGCGTACCAACGGCTTCCACCGGCACCGCGAACGCGGCGACCGGCACAAACACCACGACGAGCCCGGCCGACGACGCGCGCCGGCCGCGCAGGGCGGCACTGGCCGCGGCCGCCGGCACCGCCATCGAGTACTACGAGTTCGGCGTCTACAGCTACCTGGCCGTCATCATCGGGCCGCACTTCTTCCCCGGCGACGACCCCACCGCCGCCCTGCTGGCCACCCTGGCGGTGTTCGGCAGCGCGTTCCTGATGCGGCCGCTCGGCGGCATCGTCCTCGGCAGGCTCGGCGACCGGGTCGGCCGTAAACCGGTACTGATCCTCACGGTGGTGGGAATGGGCAGTGCCACCGCGGCCGTCGGGCTGCTGCCCACGGCCGGCACCATCGGTGTGGCCGCGCCCGTGGCGCTGCTGCTCGTACGGCTGGCGCAAGGGTTCTTCGCGGGCGGTGAGGTGACCGGTTCGGCCACGTATCTCGCCGAGTCGGCGCCGCACGGCAAGCGGGGATTCTTCGGGGCCTTCACGCCCGTCGGCGTGGCCGTCGGCGGGGGAGCGGCGGCGCTGGTGGCGGGCATCACCACGACCGTACTGAGCGAGAGCCAACTCGAAGCCTACGGCTGGCGCATCCCCTTCCTGCTGTCGCTTCCCCTGGTCGCCCTCGCACTGTTCGCCCGTAAGCGCCTGGAGGACTCCGAGAGCTTCCTCGCGACGAAGAAGGAGCAGGCCACGGCCAAGGCGCCGCTGACCGAGGTACTCACCCGCTACCGCGGTCCGGTGGTGAAGGTGACCCTGCTGGCCATCGGGTCCAACTGCGGCTACTGGGTCGGCCTGATCTTCATGAACATCTACCTGACCACCGATCTCGGCTACCCCAAGTCCTCCACCTTCTGGATCATGGGCGGCATCAGCCTGTTCGTGGCGTGTCTGATGCCGTTCTGCGGAGCGCTCTCCGACCGATGGGGGCGGAAGAGGCTCATCACCATCGGCTTCGCCGGGTACGCGGTCCTGGTCGTCCCCGCCATGCTGGTCATGGGCCTCGGGAGCTTCCCGCTCGCGGTCGCGGCCATGGTCGTACTGGCCCTGCCGATGCCGATCGTCCAGTCGGTCACATATCCGACCTACGCCGAGATGTTCCCCACCAGGGTGCGGTACACGGGGCTTTCGTTCAGCTTCAACATCGGCACCATCGTCGGTGGTGGCCTGAGCCCCTACCTGGCCACCTGGCTCATCTCCGCCACCGGCAACCTGCTCGCCCCGGGCTTCCTGCTGATGGTGGCCGTGGTCATCGCCCTGCTGACGCTGCGCACCGTCAAGGAATCCAGCCAGGAGGCACTCGCGTGACGGCCCTGGAGCTGCGCGGGCCGCGGTCCACCGGGGACGAGCCGTCCCCGCGATCCCCGTCGTCGCCGCGATCCGTGCCGTCCACCCCGGCCGCTCTGCGCGCCCTCGCGGCCGACGGCCGGTGGACGGAGCCCACGGCCGGCCTCCTCGACGGCTATCAGCAGGCCAATCTCGTGATCGTCCCCCAGGACCTCGCGTTCGACTTCCTGCTGTACTGCACCCGCAACCCGAAGCCGTGCCCCGTCATCGCCGTCACCGAACCCGGAGACCCGACGGTGCGCCTCGGCGAGACGGTGGCGGATCTCCGTACGGACCTGCCCCGCTACCGGGTGTGGCGCGACGGCGAACCGACCGACGAGCCGCACGACATCACCGCGTACTGGCGCGAGGACGCGGTCGGCTTCCTGCTGGGATGCAGCCACACCTTCGAGGGGCCGCTGCGCGCGGCGGGCGTCCCCGTGCGCTACGCCGAGGAGTCCGCGGCGCCGCCGGTATACGTCACGAACGTGCCGACACGGCCCGCGGGGCGACTGGCCGGGCCCCTGGTGGTCAGCATGCGGGCGATCCCCGCCCGGCTGGTGCCGCGCGCCGTCGAGATCACCTCCCGCTACCCGGCCGGGCACGGCGCGCCGGTGCACATCGGCGATCCGGCGGCGCTGGGAATCACCGATCTCGCACGGCCGGACTTCGGACCGTCCCCGGTCGTCGAACCCGGTGACGTGCCGGTGTTCTGGGCCTGCGGAGTGACCCCGCAGCTGGTGCTGCCGCCGGTGAAGGCCGAGTACGTGATCACGCACTATCCCGGCCACATGTTCGTGTTCGACCACACCGTCGACGCCGGACCGGCGGGAGACGAGGGGTGAGCGCTCCGTAGCCCGTCCGGCGAGGTGCCCCGTCGGGCGGGCGGCGGCGCGCTCGGCGCCTCGGCCGCCTCGCCGCCGTACACACGCCGCCCGGTGGCCCGTCGTCGGTGGCCGGTGGCCCGTCGCGCTGCGTTCAGCGCTCGGGCTCCGATTCCGCCAGGACGTCGAGGGCGGTGATGGCCACATGCAACTCGGCGCGCTCCGCCCCGGATTCCAGATCGCATCCCAGCAGCCGCTCGATCGTGTGCAGCCGGTGGTAGAACGCCTGCCGTGACAGCCCGGCGTGCTTGGCCGCGATCGACTTGTTGCCGGCGGCGCCGAGATAGCTGCGCAGCGTGGCCAGCATGCCGCCGGAGTGCCGCTCGTCGTACTCGACGAGACGGCCGAGCCGCTGTTCCGTGTACCGCTGGACACGGGTGTCGTCGCGCAGCGCGTAGAGCAGCTCCGGCAGCCCGATGTCGGCGGGCGTGTAGAAGGCCCGCCTCGGCGTGCCGGGACCGATGGCGTCCGCCACCTGCCCCGCCTCGCCGAACGACCGTGCCACCTGGTCCAGTCCGTCGACCCCCGGGCCGACCGACACGACCGCTCGCGCTCCCCCCTCGCCGAGTTCCTCCGACAGGATCCGGCCGATCCCCTCCACAACCGGCTGCCAGGCACTGGCACGCGCCAGCGCCAGCAGGACCCCGGTCCGCCCCGGCGCCAGCCGGCCGACCAGCGCCCGGGTCCCGGAGTTGCGCAGCTCGGCGGCGATCCGTTCGTCCAGGGCCGCGAGGTGCGAGGCGTCGCGGGAGACCGCTCCCCGGTACGCGACCAGCACACCGATGAGGCGATGGCCGACCGTCGGCAGTCCCAGGGCCTCGGTGCGGATACGGGCCTCGGTCTGGCTGCGGTAGCGCCCCTCCACCAGGCCGAGCAGCGCGGAGCGGTGGGCCTGCCGGTCCCACGCGGTGTCACCGGTCAGCCTGGCCAGGGTCAGGGCGGTCGCGGCCCGCCGCAGCACCATCGTGGGCTCGGGCCCGGTCACCGGACCGGCCACGTCGGGCAGCATGATCAGCCGGCCCCAGCGCCGGCCCTGTTCCTCGACCGGCGCCACCAGCCAGCCCCCGGGCCCGCTGCCGCCGGCCCGGTCCGGCGTCGGGGTGGCGCGCGACCGGCGGTCCCACGCCTCGAGGAGGCTGCCCTCGCGGCGGCTCGCCCCGCAGCAGATCACCACGTGGTGCACTAGGTTCTCCAGGATCACGGGGCGGCCGATCAGATCGGCGGCGGCCTGCACGAGCTCCACCGCGTCGGCCCGGCGCAGCGTCAGCGCCGTGAAGATCTCGTACACGTCCTGGGAGCGGCGCAGCAACTCGCCCTGGGCGTCCAGGATCAGCGCGTGGACGGTCTGGGTGACCTCGATGAACCGGATGCCCCGGGACAGCACGATCAGTGGCAGGTCGCGGGCCCGGCAGGCCGCCACGAGCTGCGCCGGTGCCCGCTGATACCGGCGGCCCAGCTCGACGACCAGCCCCGCCGCGCCCACGTCGGCCAGCTGGTCGACGTACCCGCGCAGCCGGGCGGGATCGCTCGGCTGCGGCATGCCGGTGGTCAGCACCAGCTCGCCGCCTTCGAGGAACGAGGCGGGGTCGAGGAGTTCGGTGACATGCACCCAGCGGACGGCGCGGTCCAGTTGGTCCTCCCCGGCCTCGACCCGGGGCAGGCCGGCCGCGATGACGGGAAGCCGCAGTACGTCGGCGACCGAGAGGAACGGCATGTGGGCAGGCTCCCGAAGATCGTCGGGACGATCGGACCGCACAGACCGGCCGGTCCGTGCGGTCCGATCGGTCTGACTCTTGCGATCACTCTGGCAAGCGATCGCGTGGGGCGCAAGGGCGTAATGGTGCTGCTCAGGCGCGTCCCGTACCGCGTCCCGTACCGCACCCAGGAGCCCAGGGCCGTGTGCGCGGCCGCGTCAGGGCCGCCGCGCGATGAGATCGGCGACGGTGGCGATGGGCGAGGTACGGGTCCTGCCCCGGCCTCGTGGCGGTCCGCCAGCCGGTGGGCGACATACAGTCCGCGCACCCCGAGCCAGCGGAACGGCTCCGGCTCCCAGGTGCCGGGCGACGGTGCTGCGTCGCACGCCACCTGGTGGACACTCTGTCCGGTCAGGGGCCCTTCCGGAACCGGCCCGGTCCCGGAAGGGCCCCTGACCGGACAGAGTGTCCAGACCCCGCCCACGGCGAGAACAGACTGACCCTTGCCCTCCACCGCCCCCGCCCGTCACGGTGAGAGTGATCGGTCCGTAGCGCCTCACGCGTGGGAGAGCCCTGATGACTGCTTTGTCCGAGCATCTGCGCCAAGCGACCCCCGTCGTCGCCGAACGCGGCGAAGGCGTCCATCTGTACGGGGTGGACGGCCGCCGGTATCTGGACTTCACCGCCGGTATCGGGGTGACCAGCACCGGTCACTGCCACCCCAAGGTGGTGGCCGCGGCGCAGGAGCAGGTGGCGACGCTCATCCACGGGCAGTACACCACCGTCATGCACCAGCCCCTCCAGCGGCTGGTCGACTCCCTCGGCCAGGTGCTCCCCGAAGGACTGGACAGCCTGTTCTTCGCCAACTCCGGCAGTGAGGCGGTCGAGGCCGCGGTACGCCTCGCCCGGCACGCCACCGGCCGCCCCAACATCGTCGTCTGCCAGGGCGGCTTCCACGGCCGAACCGTCGCGGCGGCCTCGATGACCACCTCGGGCACCAAGGTGCGCACCGGTTTCGGCCCACTCATGGGCGGCGTCGTCATCACCCCCTTCCCGAACGCCTTCCACTACGGCTGGGACGAGGAGACCGCGACCCGCTTCGCGCTGCGCGAGTTCGACCAGCTCCTCCAGACCGTCTCCGACCCCGACGACACGGCCGCGATCATCGTGGAACCGGTCCTCGGCGAGGGCGGTTACGTCCCCGCCAACACGGCCTTCCTCACCGGGCTGCGGGAACGGGCCGACCGGCACGGCATCCTGCTGATCCTCGACGAGGTCCAGACCGGCGTCGGCCGCACCGGCCGGTTCTGGGGCCATGACCACTTCGGCGTGCGCCCCGACATCCTGGTCACCGCCAAGGGCCTGGCCAGCGGCTTCCCGCTGTCCGGCATCGCCGCTTCCGCGGAGCTGATGCACAAGGCCCGCCCCGGCTCCCAGGGCGGTACGTACGGGGGCAACGCCGTCGCCTGCGCCGCCGCCGTCGCCACCCTGGAAGTCGTCAGGGAGGAGGGCCTGGTCGCCAATGCCGCGGCCATGGGCGCGAGGCTGCGCTCGGGCCTGGAGGACGTCGCGGCCAAGACCCCGGCCATCGGCGACGTTCGCGGCCTCGGTCTCATGCTGGCCAGCGAGTTCGTCACGGAGGACGGCGAACCCGACGCGGCCACGGCGCTCCGCGTCCAGCAGGCCGCCGCCGACGAGGGCCTGCTCCTGCTGCTCTGCGGCCCGTGGGGCAATGTCGTGCGGATGATCCCGGCGCTGATCGTCGACGAGACCGCCATCGACGACGGGCTGCGTGCCTGGTCGGCGGCGGTGCGCACGGGAACCGGCGCGGCCTGAGCGCCCCCGGCCGGCGGCTCGGGCCGCCGGCCGGAACGGCTCACCGCGCGGCACCTCACCGCGCGGCACCTCACCGCGCGGCACCTCAACTTCATCGCACCCCGCCGCCGACCCGGCGCGGCGCACCCGTACAACGCGCCGGACAGTACGCCGTACCGCACGCCGTGCCGCACGCCGGACTTCGCGCCGTGCGCCCGCCGCAGAGCCGGCCCGCATCCTCGATCCGAACCCGCCGGGAGGCATCCGCCCATGAGCACCACCGAGACCACCGTGCTGACCGACGTCCCCCAGCAGCTGTTCATCGCGGGCAAGTGGCAGGACGCGGAGTCCGGCCGGACCCTGGCCGTGGACAATCCGGCCACCGGCGAGGTCCTGTGCGAGGTCGCCGACGCCTCTCCCGCCGACGGCCGGCTCGCGCTGGACGCGGCCGTCGCCGCCCAGCCCGGCTGGGCGGCCACCGCGCCGCGCGAGCGCAGCGAGATCCTGCGCCGGGCGTACGAGATCATCCTGGACCGGACCGAAGAGCTCGCCCTGCTCATGACGCTGGAGATGGGCAAGCCACTGGCCGAGGCGCGGGGCGAGGTCCGTTACGCGGCCGAGTTCTTCCGCTGGTTCTCCGAGGAGGCCGTACGCATCGACGGCGGCCTGTCCACCACCCCCGACGGCGCCAACCGCATCCTGGTCATGCGCCAGCCCGTCGGTCCCTGCATGCTGATCACCCCGTGGAACTTCCCGCTGGCGATGGGCACCCGCAAGATCGGCCCCGCCGTCGCGGCGGGCTGCACCATGGTCCTCAAACCGGCCCCGCAGACCCCGCTGTCCAGCCTCGCGCTCACCGGGATCCTGACCGAGGCGGGGCTGCCGCCCGGGGTGCTCAACGTCGTTCCCACCTCGGACGCGGCCGGGGTCGTCGAGCCCCTGCTGCGCGGCGGACAGATCCGTAAACTCTCCTTCACCGGCTCCACGCAGGTCGGCCGGATCCTCCTCGCCCAGTGCGCGGACACCGTCGTACGCACCTCGATGGAACTGGGCGGCAACGCCCCCTTCATCGTCTTCGACGACGCCGACCTCGATGCCGCGCTCGACGGCGCGATGGTCGCCAAGATGCGCAACATGGGCGAGGCGTGCACCGCCGCCAACCGGATGTTCGTCCACCGCTCGGTCGCCGGGGAGTTCGCGGGCCGCCTCGCCGAACGGATGGGCGCCCTCAGCGTGGGCCCCGGCACCGAACCGGGCACCGACGTCGGGCCGTTGATCGACGCCACCGGCCGGGGCAAGGCCGACGCGCTCGTGCACGACGCCGTGGGGCGCGGCGCCAAGGTCCTGATCGGCGGCGAGACCCCCGAGGGCCCCGGCCACTTCTACCCGCCCACCGTGCTGACCGACGTGCGGGCCGACTCGGAACTGATGCGCACCGAGATCTTCGGACCGGTCGCGGCCATCATCCCCTTCGACGACGAGGACGAGGTGCTGGCCGCCGCCAACGACACCGAATGGGGCCTGGTCGGCTACCTGTTCACCCGCGACCTGGACCGGGCACTGCGGGTCGGCGAGCGGCTGGAGACCGGCATGGTCGGCGTCAACACCGGCCTCGTCTCCAACCCCGCCGCGCCGTTCGGCGGTGTCAAGCAGTCCGGGCTCGGCCGGGAGGGGGGACGGGTCGGCATCGAGGAGTTCCTGGAGTACAAGTACCTCGCCATCCCATACGGCGGCAGCCGTGGCTAGCCGTCTGGTCATCCTGCACAAGAACCACCTGCCGGCCAACAGCCGGCGGATCGAAGCGCTCGCCGAGACGGTGTACGCGACGGAGGAGGAACTGCCGCTCTTCCTCCCCGGCGCCGACGCGCTCCTCGCCTGGTGGCCGCTCACCGAAGCGGTCGCCGACGCCTGGCCCGACGACCCGGCGAAGGCGCCCCGGTGGGTGCATGTGGCCGCCGCCGGCGTGGAACCGTTCCTCTTCCCCGCCCTGGTCGACAACCCGGACGTCGTCCTCACCAACTCGCGCGGTGTGTACGACCAGCCGATCGCCGAATACGTCCTGGGCCTGATACTCGCCCTGGCCAAGGACCTGCCCGGCACCTGGGAGCACCAGCGGCGCCACGAATGGCGGCCGCGCGACAGCGAACGCGTCGGCGGCCGGACCGTCCTGGTCTGGGGCACCGGGCCGATCGGCCGGGCCGTCGCCCGGCTGCTGCGCGCGGTCGGCATGCGCGTGCGCGGCGCGGGACGCGAATCGTCCGCGGACGACCCGGACTTCGGTACGGTGCACGGCCCCGGCACTCTCCGTACGGCCCTGGCCGACGCGGACTACGTGGTGCTGGCCGCGCCCCTCACCCCGGCGACCCGGGGCATGGTCGACGCGTCCGTGCTGGCGGCGATGAAGCCGGGCGCCCGGCTGGTCAACGTCGGGCGCGGGCCGCTGGTGGACGAGGAGGCGCTCGTCGCCCAGCTCGCCGAGGGGCGGCTGGCGGGTGCCGCCCTGGACGTCTTCGCCCAGGAACCGCTGCCCGTCGGCTCCCCGCTGTGGGACCTGCCCGGTGTCATCGTCTCCCCGCACACCGCCGGTGAGGTGACCACCTGGCGCACCGACCTGGCCGACCTGTTCCTCGACAACCTGATCCGCAGAACCGAGGGCCGGCCGCTGCGCAACGTGGTCGACAAGAGCCACGGATACGTCACGGACCGCCCGGCGTGAGCGGGCACCCGCCGTGGGGGGGGGGGGGGGGCCCCGGGGGGCCCGGGGGGGGGGGGGCGGGCCGGGGGGGGGGGGGGGCGGCCAGGGAAACGCAAGGGGCCCCCCGAGTAAAACCGCACACACCCCAAAAGAG